>NC_013132.1:0-600000 GCF_000024005.1 Chitinophaga pinensis DSM 2588 | reverse complement strand
ATATTCCCATGCTGGCAATACATGAATAAATACCGCTTGTCCCTCCATTAAACCTGGCGGGTTCTTTTTGTTCTAACTTTATAGTAGCGCTTCTAAATATTGTTACTATTTTGCATATAAAACCACAACAATCCAGTCTATGTACAAGAAACTATGCGTTCTATTATTATCAGGTATAGCTTTCGTGCCCGCTACCCAGGCACAGCTGCTGAAGAAATTAGGTGAAGCGGCAAGCAGTGCAGCTTCCAAAACCGGAACATCCAATGTTACTCAAGGTGAAGCAGGCAGCGCAATCAAAGAAGCGCTGGCGAAAGGTGTAGCAAATGGTATCGCTAATCTGAACAAAACTGACGGTTTCTTCGGAAACGAACTTTATAAAATGCTGCTTCCGCCAGATGCGGTAAAAATCGGTAATACCCTCCGTGGTGTGGGTATGGGAGCGCAGGTAGATAAGGCGATCCTGTCTATCAACCGTGCTGCTGAAAAAGCGGTAGGTTATGCAGCGCCGATTTTTGTGGATGCGATCAAAGAAATGAGCATCACTGACGCCCTGAAACTGGTATCCGGTGGTAACAACTCCGCTACTGAGTATTTCAAAGGCAAAACAACTGACAAATTGAAAGCGGCTTTCTCTCCGGTGGTGAAAGGTTCACTGGATAGCACCAGCGCTACAAAATATTATGGCGATATCGTTAACGCGTACAACAAGCTGCCAACTACCTTTAACAAGGCAAATCCTGATTTACAGGACTATGTAACAGGTATGGCAGTAACTGCGCTGTTTGACCAGATCGCGAAAGAGGAATCCAATATCCGCGCTAATCCGGCTGCAAGAACAACTGACCTGCTGAAGAAAGTATTCGGCAGCAGCTCCAGCAGCAAATAAGGATTGCTGAACGATTTATGAAAAAGCCTCGTATCACTGATACGAGGCTTTTTTATTTGTCTTTGCGTGTATACATAGTTATTGCGCACCGGCGAGTAACACCTGCCAGGCTTCCTGTACATGTCCTTTTTCCAGTAATTGCTGCGCATGACGATGGAGTTCTTTTTCCATTTCATCAGGCGTGATACTGTAGTACTGAAAGATGTTCTTCAGATGATCATCTTCAAATGCGGGATCTATTTCCGGCTGTACGTGTACATTGGCGAGTTGTCCGAGGTTGTTACCGGTAAGGATGCTGCTTTGTCTGACAGACAGCGGCAATGCATCTATACCGATACCGAGTGAGGTATTAGGTTTGGCTACTTCGAATACTGCTGCGCCGGATGCACGACAGTAGTAATCCCCTCCCATACGGGCTACGAGGTCAATCTTATGCGGATCGATAGTACCGGCTTCATTCAGGATCTCGTCGTTAATGTGGATCATTACCGCTTCGCAGATGATCAGGTTTCCTGCGCCGCCTTCTGTACCTTGTGTCAGTACTTCTTTCACTTTACACTCAAACTGAACCGGACTTTCTTTGACGCGGAAAGGTTTTACTTTTTCAGCAGCTATGGGAGTAAATCCGGACTTCTCAAATTCGTTTGTCCCCTTTGGGTATTCGCAGCTGGAAAGAGATGCCTGTTGTACCATGGAATAGTTCACCACATTGATGACCACTTCCATTGTTTCCAGGATATTTTCCAGCGTGTGTTTAGTCGTATTATCGCGTACCCTGCGGGCAGGGGAAAAGATCAGTGTAACCGGGTTGCTGCCAAAGATGTTAAAGAAGCTGAAGGGCGACAGGTTAGGTCTCCCCTCTTTATCAACGGTGCTGGCAAAGCAAATGGGTCTGGGAGCAACAGCACCCTGCAGGTATCCCTGTAGCGCTGCTGTTGGCAGCTGTCCTGGAATGATTTGCATGTGGTCTTATTATTTTTTCAATTGCAGAATAGAGAAGTCTGTTTCTTCTGCCACAATTGTATTTGTCAGTGTACCCAGTCCGTCGATATCCATTTCCACTACATCGCCTGGTTGTAACCATTGTTCCTGGTAATCAGGATTTTCACGTTTACCCGTGCCGTTCAGTTCAAGGAAACAGCCGGTGCCTACGGTACCGCTGCCTATTACATCACCCGGATAGATATTAGCGCCATATGCGCAACGTTCGATAATTTCTGCAAAGGTCCAGTCCATATCGCCCATGTTACCTTCACTTACCTGCACACCATTTACACGGCAGGTCATTTTCAGGTTATAGTTTTTGCCGGTATGGCCTGGTTTTGCCGGAATGAGGAGGTGTTCCAGTTCGTCTGGTGTGACCAGCATAGGGCCAATGACGGTACTGAAATCCTTGCCTTTGGCCGGACCCAGATTGAGCTTCATTTCTTCCATCTGTAAGGTGCGGGCGCTCATGTCGTTCATGATCATAAAGCCACCGATATAGTTGTCTGCTTCAGCTGCCGGTATGTTGCGACCGAATTTGCAGATAACAATTGCTGCTTCCAGTTCGAAGTCCAGTTTATCGAAGTGGTCAGGCATACACAATACATCGCCGGGGCCTTGTATCGCATTATGGTTGGTGAAATAAAAGATCGGATACTGATCAAATTCAGGGATCATGTCTACACGACGGTTACGTCTTGCAGCTGCTACGTGCTGTCTGAACGCATAACCATCGCGGCAGGATGTAGGCGCGGGAACGGGCGCCAGTATTTCCACTGAATTGTAAGGGATCGGGGTGGCGGAACCTATGTGTTTTCCGGCTTTCAGCTGTGCATCAATTTCGAGGGCCAGGTCTATTACTTCTTCCCAGGAGAGTAAAAACATCTGCATGTTACCAGGCAGATTGGGGTGCAGGTCCTGCGTGTTGTACAATTTATCGCCGATTAAAATGGCCAGGTGGTCAGCTTCATCCCGTAGATAACTAACAAGTTTCATAATAAGTAGTTGGTTCTGGTTGTATGATTTGTAAATATAGGGCAATTAAGAATTAACTTCTGAGGTACACGCTTTGGATGGATTGTTGCCGGATAAATCAGGCGGTGATTATAGGGGAGATTGTGGTAGCAGGCGTTTATTATCAGGGACAGTTTGGTCGGACCATTGATCATTTAATCTGATATATGTAAGATGTTGCCTGTTGATATGGTAAATACACTGTGCAGATTTATCTGAGAATTTGTGAAGGTAGCTTAGGGAAAATCGATAAATTACGGTGTCATCTCATGACAAACGGACATTACGGACAGGTATGTTTACCAATCAATAAAGAAAGTTAGCACCGTATCTATCAGTACCCCATTTACCCCCTCCGGTCTTCTGATGGACGCAATTAGATATTCACATACCCGTCAAATGCATAAGATCGGCATAATATTCGCGGCAGCAATTTTTCGGCATAAGTTAGAACAGATTAGGAAACCAACATGTCATTCGTTTAAGCACTTATTTGCATTAAATAAAGGAGTTATGAAGTTTGATAAGATTAAGAACAAGGGACAGGCGAGATTATTTGAAAGCAGGTATTTGGAGATGCTCACCAAAACACACCCCCTGGTTATCTGGGCGATGTACATCCCCATCATCGGTTACATGCTATTTTACAGTTATGACACATTAGGATTCAGTATTACCCGTGTGGTGACTGTTTTTCTGGGTGCGATGTTTTTCTGGACTTTATTTGAATACCTGATGCATCGCTATCTGTTCCATTTCAGTAGCGAAAACCAGCGGGTAAAGCGATTTATTTATGTCATGCATGGTAATCACCATGAGTACCCGCGTGACAAACAACGGCTGTTCATGCCGCCGGTACCCAGTCTGATCCTGGCCTCGGTTATCTTCAGTGCGCAGTACGTTTTTCTCAGGGAGTATACTTTTATGTTTTTTCCTGGGTTCATGCTGGGATACCTGATTTATGGCAGTATGCACTATGCGATCCATGCATGGAATCCGCCGGCGAAGTTCCTGAAACCATTATGGCGTAACCACCATCTGCACCATTATAAAGGTGACGAGAAGGGCTTTGGTGTAAGTTCCAGTATATGGGATTATATATTCGGTACCAGCTTTGATCTGGAAAAGGAAAAAGAAGACAAGGAGAAAGTGCGGGAACTGATGTTCAATAAATAATCGGGTTTACCATTTCTCCTCTCCGTCATCGGGAGGAGGCTGGCTATATTTTTTGCGGGAAAGGATCTTTTCCTGTTGTCTTTCTATCAGCAGTGCGGCTATCTTTCTATAAACGCCGGGTGTCAGGTCAGCCTCCAGTACCTGCCGGATACTGAATTCAGAGACATCTATTTTATACAGCAGCAGCACAAATTGTTGAAAGTCGGAACTGATCAGCTGTTCAAGCTTTTCAGCCAGGGTCTCTTCCAGCTGATCGTAGGTCATACCGGCGATCATTGGCAGACCGGCATCAGCTGATATCTGTTGGGCCGTTTCCGGAAGTAATTGCGTCATACAGCACAAAAATAAAAAGGTCCGCGGTTAGCGGACCTTTTTATGTATTATTTCATTTGTTTGATCTTGTAGGAGGAGTTGGTGACTATCTTCACCGGCACCTTGATGTCTTTCTTGATACGTTTGGCTTTGTTGGCCTTATAGGTATACGTACCATTCATTTCCATATTCTGTGCACAGATGCTGGGTAAGCCGGTATTGCGGTCAATCAGGTAGTTGGTCATGATATCGCCGTCTACTTCTGCGGTTGCAGTAATACCGTCTTCAATCGTGAATGTCTCTACTTTATTAGTATGTACTTTACCAGTACCGGAGATCTTAGCCGTCTGGGCGTCCCAGGTTTGCAGGTTCCAGTAAAGGTCTATATCTCCTACCAGTCCGGTACGGATAGGTACGGTTTCTTCCCAGCGGGTGCCGGTCTTGATACTGCGTACCGGGTAGATCACCAGCAGTTGTTCCAGCCAGGTGCGGAAAGCGGCTGTTCCAAACTGGTCTTTCATCAGTTTCTTGTATGCTTCTCTTTCGTCTTCCTTCAGATTGGAGAAGGTAGCGGAGGCTTTATCCAGCAGTTCATCCAGACCGGTGATCTTATTGATAAAGCCGGAATTGGAGATATCGACAGTGAACGGATGGTCGATGATGCTTTTCAGGGCCGCCTGGAAAGGTTCTTTATCATTAGGAACACCGGCATCTACCAGGATGTTCTGATTTTTAGCATTGAAGTTGAATTTCAGTTCTTTATACCTGAATTCAAGATAGAGATGTCCGGATACCACATCTGACACCTGGATACTGATACTGTTGTTGAAATCGCGGGAAACACGCTGCATAATATCGTCTACGGTCGTGTATGTCTCACTGCGGCTTTCCTGTTTCAGTTCAAACTGCTGGCCTTTCTGAAAATTGTAGGCAAGGTCGATATAATCTCTTTTTTCTTCCTGATTCTGGGCTGTTGCCGGAAGTGCCAGCACGGCGCCCATTGCCATTGACACCAAAAATCGCTTCATCATTGCGCTATATTTATTAAACATACTTTTCAATTACTCCCAGGCCGAACAATGCGAAGTCGTATTTCGCCGGGTCCAGTGGGTCCAGCTGCCTGAGTTGCTCGGTAAGGGCGATTGCCGTTTTCCAGTCGGATTTAGCGGCAGGAATCAAACCTAGTCTGGTGGCCACTCTGCCTACATGCACATCCACAGGACATACTAACTGCGATGGCTGGATATGTTCCCATAATCCAAAATCCACGCCATTTTCGTCCTTCCTCACCATCCAGCGAAGGTACATATTCAATCTTTTACAGGCAGAATTTCTCGCAGGAGTGGAAATATGTTTACGTGTACGTTCAGGGTGCTCCGGTAGGAAGAACATATGATGGAACCCGCGCAGCGCGTTTTCGATGGTATCGTCTTCCGGGGTGATGTGGCCACTGAAAGCGAATTCCAGGGAAGTAATGTCATTATAATAGCCCTGGAGGAACTCGACAAAGTACATCAGGTCTACCCCGTTGAAAGTACGGTGGCAGAACTGAAGGAGTTTCATCCGTTCTCTGGGCTTATGGTTTTTGATGAAGTCATAGGGTGCATCGTCCATCAGCTTCAGGAGATCCGTACACTTATTGATGATGGTGGTACGGTTGCCCCAGGCCAGTATGGCTGCAAACAGACCTGAAATTTCGATATCCTGAAGTTGGGTAAACCTATGCGGTATGCTTATCGGGTCGCCTGGTATAAAGTCAGGATTGTTGTATTGCGCTGCTTTCGCGTCCAGAAAGGCCTTCAGTTGGTCAAATCTCATAATGGTCTGCTCGGTTTTGTGCTGATTGTGTCGGGAGTGCATTACTCTGGCTGCCCGAAAAATAAGCAAAGATGTTCATACTATATCAATTTATATAGATAACGGATTATATATTATAGTTAATTGATAATGAGTATTTGTGAGTATATTTTGTTGTAAGTACCGGTCAACAAGGCTTCCAGACTCATTGGTTTAGTATTTAAAAGCATGTTAATTATACACTCTTAGGCCGCATAGTGTTGAGTAAGAAGCATTTTTTTGCCTTTTTTAGTCATTTGACAGCGAATTACTTATGGCAGAGTATGGTTGGTGTGGGGTTAGTATAGCATAAAAAAGGATGCAGGAACAAACGCCTGGGTAAATAGCGTTGGTTCCTGCATGAGGAATATTGTCTGTTGATCTTGTTATCCGATGGCTTTGGACAGGTCGGCGATCAGATCTTCTGCATCTTCAATACCTACACTCAATCGGATCAGGGAATCTACCAGTCCGTTGGCGATCCTTTCTTCGCGGGGAATAGAGGCATGAGTCATACTGGCCGGGTGTCCTATGAGCGACTCCACTCCTCCCAGCGATTCTGCGAGGGAGAACAGGTGGGTGCCGCTCAGTACTTTAAAGGCAGCTTCCTGGCTGTCATCTTTCAGGGTGAAAGAGATCATACCGCCGAAGCCTCTCATCTGCTGTTTGGCGATGTGATGGTTTGGATGATCTTCGAATCCGCACCAATGCACTTTGGCCACTTTCGGATGCTGGCGAAGGAACTGTGCGATAACAGCGCCATTTTCACAATGACGCTGCATACGTACGTGCAGGGTTTTGAGTCCGCGTAATACAAGGAAGCAGTCCTGCGGACCAGGTACTGCGCCACAGCTGTTCTGTATGAAATAGAGTTGTTTTGCCAGTGCTTCTTCTTTTACCACAATTGCGCCGTGTACCACATCGCTATGACCACCGAGATATTTGGTAGCGCTGTGTACGACGATATCTGCGCCCAGGTCCAGTGGGTTTTGCAGGTATGGAGAGGCGAAGGTATTATCTACACAAAGCAGCAGCTTGTTTTCCTTTGCAATCTTTGCGCTGGCGGCGATATCAATGATATTCAGCAGCGGATTGGTCGGTGTTTCTATCCAGAGCAGTTTTGTGTTTTTGTTGACATACTGCCGGATGTTTTCGGCGTCCTGCATACCAATGAAATGGAACTTAATGCCGTAGCGTTCGAATATCTTGGTAAATATGCGATACGTGCCGCCATAGAGATCGTTGGAGGCAATGACTTCATCGCCAGGTTGCAGCAGTTTCATGACTGCGTCAGTAGCAGCCAGACCACTACCAAAGGAAATACCGTATTTGCCGTTTTCGATGGCTGCCAGTGCATTCTGTAACGCATCACGGGTGGGGTTTTGCGTGCGGGCATATTCATATCCTTTATGGTCGCCCGGTGCGTTCTGCACATACGTGGACGTCTGAAAGATCGGGGTCATGATTGCCCCGGTTGAAGGATCAGGGGTAACGCCTGCGTGTATAAGTTTAGTTCCCAGCTTCATTCCTGAAATATTTTAGTATTTAGACGATTCTTTTCGACAGCTCCAAAGGTACTAATTCCCGCATTCCGGCGCCGGTTCGCTCCTTTATTTGTACAAGGTGTTATGTATCAAATCAGATAAAAAAAAATACAAATAAGTAGATCTACGCAGGTGCAGACTGAAGTATAAATACGGGCCATGGTGGCTGTTTTTGTCCTTAATCGCTTTCAGAAATCACTTTACGGATGAAATCGCCACTTTCACGAACAAAATTTGTTCACTCAGCCGAAACCGTAGTTTCCGCGCAGTTATTCGAACTACATTTGAAAAGGTTTTTCATAGGATATGGTTAAAATTCGTGGGCGGTAATCTTACCGCCTATTTTATTACTAAAAACAAAGAGAGCGGAAGTGCATACTCCCGCTCTCTTGATTTTTATATGAACTGCTTTTTGTTATTTCTTTTTACCGGTAGCAGGTGCTTTGTCTGACCATTTGATAGGCAGGCTTACACTGGTAGTATCCCAGGCAACTACGAGGTTAGCGCCATAGTCTGCTTTTTCGAACACGATGCTGAAGGGTTCAACAGGTGTGCTTAGCTTTACAACAGGTACCTCTGCTCTTGCCACGTCTTTCTTTTCGTCGTATTTGAACGCGCCCCAGATATCCGTTTCACGGTTTACGATCATGGTCCATTTCTGTTCGCCTAATATCGCGTACATGGTATAACGGCCTTTAGGGATGTTTTTACCACCGATATTAACAGGGCGATAGAATTCTATTTCAGTAGCCTCGTTGGCGCCCAGCCGATAGATTTCGCCATAAGCTTCCAGTTCGCCGAAGATCTTTCTTCCTTTCTTCTGCGGACGGCTATATATAACACGTGCCACAAGTGCGCCGGGTTCACCTTTCACCTTTACTACATAGGGATACATTACCGGATAGTATGCCATGTCCATAGGGCTCGCATCGAGAGGCGGCATCTTTTTGTCCTGGGCATTGGTGGTCAGGCTGGTGAGACCTGCTATAATGGTAAGCAGCATTAAGCGAAGTAAACATTTCATTGTTGGCTATCAATTCAGTTTGTTACAAAATATGTGCAAACCTACGATTTAATGCGGGTATGTTTTAACGAATGCGACCAATTCAGGAAAGAATGTTCTGTAATGATCAGCCAGTTCGTCATAATGCTGTTTAAGTACTTCAAATGGCGCATCAGCCGTCACTTCCAGGAATTTTGCCCGGTGTACGATACCGCTGAAGCTCTTATAAATACCGTCCATAAACCGGTAACCATACAGCCAGTCATGTTGTTGCATGTGCCGGAAAACCTGTTGAAATACAGGTGGTAGTATATCATGTTGCTGTGCAACAGTATGGTATATCTGTTTTGTAAAAGCAGATAAGGATTGTTCTGAAAAAATGCTGGTATCAGTAGCGAGGAAATGATCATATACAATGTCGATAAAGACGGCACTGTATCGTCCGCAGGATGCCTGGAAATATTCTCTGGCTGCCAGTGTCACCGGGTGCGTATCTGTAAATGTATCGATCGCACGGTGCAACTGTATGCCCTGCTGAATACCCCGATCGTATTCCTGCCAGTGTTTGCCTTTCACATAATCAGCTATCATATTGCCCACTATCAGGGACTGATCATTGAAAGAAAGATATGCGTGGGCCAGGTAGTTCATGTACTGAAGGTAAGAATTAGGAATTAGGAATTAAGAATTAGGAATTACGTTTGAACGAGCATCAATTGATAGTAATTGTATCAATAAGGCAAATACTGGACCGTAATCACCAACAATGTTATTGCTTATCAGTAGGGGTTTTTATAACAGCTGGCTAACCAATTCCTAATTCCTAATTTGTAATTCCTAATTGATTTTAACCGTTCATCGCTACACTGTCCAGTTTAACAAAAGCTTAACGCAGGTGCCTGCAACGATCGTCGTTTCAGTGCAACATCTGAATGGCACAAGGAAGTATATGAAAAGACAAGGTAAGTTGAATATAATTCTGTTACAGATGCGAATTACCAATTAATCTAGCGTCTCCATTTAACACAAAGCATTTGACCCCGCCCCATTCTTGCATGTACCTTTACATCACAAAACCAAACCTAAAAGTTTCCGCCATGAAACCGATCAAATCAATTAACCTCAGTGCACCTGCGGGTGCTACACGACTGTCTTTCGGTCGTATCAGGAGCATGCTTCTGTTATTTGTTGCCGCTCTTCTTTTCAGTACACAGCTCACATTTGCAGCCACCAAGGAAATGGAGGCCAGCAGTAAATTGAAGAATGCACTCAGCAAAGAATTTTCGGGTGCTTCAGATGTGAAATGGTATAGCGAAGACAACAAAACGTTTATGGCCAAATTCACATTGAAAGAACGTAATGTGACTGCCTACTTCGATAAAGAAGGAACGCTGCTGGCTACCCGCCGCTACATAGCGGAAGAGCATCTGCCGCTGGCTGTGACCAACAAGCTGGCGAAACGTTATCCGAATGAAAAAGTACGCTGGGTGGTAGAATTCGAAAGCGATGGAAACACCGTGTACTATGTAACACTGGAAGGCGACAAGACCTGGAAAGTGATCAAATCAAGCGCAGGTGGCGACATGAGTGTACACCAGCACCTGAAGAAAGTCTAGACATCAGTTCATCAGTTGAAAGTCCATAGTCAAGGTAGTCCATAGTAGCGACAGCTATTATGGGCTATTTTTTTTAATTCATTACCTTTGCGGTTCTTAGAGAATTTAAACTATTTAAACGGACATGAATAAAGGGCCTATTTCTCAATTTATCCAGCACCACTACCGCCACTTTAATGCGGCTGCACTGGTGGATGCTGCCAAGGGATATGAAACACATTTACTGGAAGGCGGTAAAATGCTGGTATCTCTTGCGGGTGCTATGAGTACTGCCGAGTTGGGTATCTCCTTCGCGGAAATGATCCGCCAGGGTAAAGTAGATATCATCTCCTGTACAGGCGCTAACCTGGAGGAAGATATCATGAACCTGGTAGCACATACACACTACAAAAGGGTTCCTAACTACCGTGACCTGAGCCCCCAGGAAGAATGGGACCTGCTCCAGGATGGTTTTAACAGGGTGACTGATACCTGTATTCCGGAGGAAGAAGCTTTCCGCCGTATACAAGAGCATATTCACAAGATCTGGAAAGACGCTGATGATAAAGGTGAACGTTACTTCCCGCACGAGTACATGTACAAACTCCTGCTGAGCGGTGTAATGAAAGAGCACTACGAGATCGATCCAAAGAACAGCTGGATGCTCGCTGCTGCTGAACGTAATATTCCGATCGTTGTTCCGGGATGGGAAGATAGCACCATGGGTAATATCTTCGCTTCTTACATCATCAAAGGTGAACTGAAAGCATCTACCATGAAGAGCGGTATCGAGTACATGGTATGGCTGGCAGACTGGTACCGTAACAATTCCGCTGGTAAGGGCGTAGGCTTCTTCCAGATCGGTGGCGGTATCGCGGGTGACTTCCCGATCTGCGTAGTGCCAATGATGTATCAGGATCTGGAATGGCATGATGTGCCTTTCTGGGGCTATTTCTGCCAGATTTCTGACTCCACTACTTCTTATGGTTCTTACTCCGGTGCAGTACCAAACGAGAAGATTACCTGGGGTAAACTGGATATCAACACACCAAAATTCATCGTTGAATCTGATGCTACGATCGTAGCGCCACTGATATTTGCTTACCTGCTCGGCTGGTAAGTGCTGCTGCCGCAAGGCTGACGCAAAGACAAACGCTGACCACTGCATTTTGCGGTGATCAGCGTTTTGTCTTTTATAAGACTATCACTTTTAATACGAAAAGCGTATATTGTACCCTTATAACTTCCAAAAATGAAAAACATATTTCCACTATTAACAGTGGCGGCCGCAGTTAGCTTCAGCGCCTGCCAGTCTGGTACAAAAACCGATAATAATACAGCAGATAGTATGAGTACCAAGCAAGACAGTCTTTCTCAGGGCCAGATATCAGATGCGAAATTTGATACTACCATCGACGGCAAACAGGTGAAATTATATCACCTGAAAGGTAAAGGAAATATCCAGGTAGCTATTACCAACTATGGCGCAAAGATCGTAAGTCTGCTCGCTCCTGATAAACAGGGACAACTGGCCGACGTTGAGCTGGGTTATGATAATGCCGCTCAGTATGTAAGCACCAAGGAAAGATATTATGGTGGTATCGTAGGCCGTTATGGCAACCGTATCGCTAAAGGTAAGTTCAAAGTGGATGGTAAAGAGTATACCCTCGCTACCAACAATGGCGTGAATCACCTGCACGGTGGTAAAGTAGGTTTTAATGATGTGGTATGGGATGCTGAGCAGCCAAATGATCACACCCTGAAACTGCACTATGTAGCAAAAGACGGTGAAGAAGGATACCCTGGTAACCTGGATATCACACTGACTTACGAACTGACAGACAGCAACGAAGTAAAGATCGATTATAAAGCCACTACCGATAAAGCAACTGTGGTAAACCTGACTAACCACTCTTTCTTCAACCTGCATGGCGCGGGTAATGGCGATATCAATGATCATATCATGTATATCAATGCCGATAAGTTCACACCGGTGGACAGTACCCTGATCCCTACCGGTAAACTCCAGGCGGTAAAAGGTACACCGATGGACTTCACCACACCTACCAAAATCGGTGAAAGAGTAGATGCTGATTTCGAACAGCTGAAATTCGGTAAAGGATACGATCACAACTATGTGCTGAACAAAAAAGGTAAAGAACTGTCACTGGCAGCTACTGTAGAAGAGCCTACCAGCGGCCGTACCCTGGAAGTATGGACGACTGAGCCGGGTGTTCAGTTCTACGGTGGTAACTTCCTGGATGGTACCGACAAGGGTAAAGAAGGTAAAAGCTATGTACACCGTGGTGCATTCTGCCTGGAAACACAGCACTTCCCTGATTCACCAAATAAGCCTACGTTCCCTTCAGTAGTACTGAAACCGGGAGAAACCTATACTTCTACCTGTGTGTATAAGTTTGGCGTAAAATCTTAATCAGTTACAAAGGCGATTGCCTGGAGTTTTTAGAGATATTAGCACAGAGGGTGTCCGCCGTATGGCAGACACCCTCTGCTTTTAGGCCGTATAAGGCCCGGTTTCTACGTTCATTTAGCTTCATTCCTTCGATTACCCCCTTATTATACCGGCATTACGCCGTTACCGCTCCGTTCAGGAACGAAGAGATAGCGGCATAATGACGGTGTAGTAACGTAATTATACGAAGCTCATACCGGGAAACAGGCTCAGAAAAAGAGATCTGAGGCAATACCATCGGCAAAAAGCCGGCCTTCCGGCGTCAGTACCAGGGTATCGTTGCGGAGAATCATCCAGCCTTTATCGATGAAAGTCCGGGATAGTTGCAGGAGAGTATCCCGTTTGTCAGTACCGAAACGTTCCGCGACTACGGGCAGTATACAGCCCTGTGAGGTACGCAGGGTGGTCATGATATATTCATTCAGCATCATAACAGCCGTCAGTTCTTCCAGTTCGAAAGGCACTTTATCCTGCTCCATGCTTTTGATATACTGCGCGTTGTTGGCAATGTTCCACTGACGGGAACCACCATTGAAGGAATGTGCCGAAGGCCCTAATCCGAGGTAAGGCTGTCCCTGCCAGTAACTGCTGTTGTGACGGGAGTGCCAGCCGGGAAGGGCGAAGTTGGATATTTCATAATGCTCATAGCCGGCTTTTGCCGTCCATTGCATGAGTTGTTCAAAATGACGGGCAGCTTTATCGGAATCAACGGCAGCTACTTTCTTTTTCCGGATAAACTGGTCCAGCGCCGTGCCGGGTTCTACGGTCAGTGCATAACAGGAAAGATGTTGTACACCCAGGTCGATGGCCTGTTGTACATTGGCAGCCCATCCTTCATCAGTCAGCGTCGGTCCACCATATATCAGGTCTATGGTCAGGTTATCAAAGCCGGCAGCCTTTGCATTGATGATACTTTGCAAGGCTTGCTGACTATCGTGCGCACGGTTCATCCAGCGCAGATCCGGTTCATGAAAGGACTGTATACCGATACTCAGCCGGTTGATACCAGCAGCGCGGAGGGCGTCCAGTTTTCCAGGAGAAAGATCATCCGGATTGGCTTCCAGGGTGATCTCTGCGTCCGGATTAACCGGGAAGGTATCCCGCAGTTTACTGAGCAGCAGCTGTATATCAGCCTGCGGAAGCATACTGGGGGTGCCGCCACCGAAATAGATACTGCTTACCGGGGCGCCGGAGAGATAATTGCGTTGTAAATCTATTTCCCTTACCAGTTGCTTAACCAGGGCTGGTTGCTGCGACAATGAAGTGGAAAAATGGAAGTTACAGTAGTAACAAGCCTGCTTACAAAAAGGAATATGTAGATAAATACCTGCCATCTGAAAAAAAGCGTGTGCCGGCACAGGCCGGTAGACACTGAAATAAATTGAGTATAGCTTAAATAAGTATATGGTAACTATAGTATATCAACTAGTGACCATGGACTATTTTTATATCTTTGCAAACGACAAAATTACTGCATTAAAAAATATTCACGGTGCGACGCTGGTTATTGTTTCTGTTCATTCTACCCTGTTTACGTTTGGCGGCTCAGACGGATAGCTCCGCAAAGCCGGCTCCTGCTGTGCAAAGCGCGCCTGTGAAGGTACAAAGTGACCCCCGGGACACCACAGTCAAACCTGTGAAGAAGAAAGTACCGGTGATCAAAAAAGACAGTGCAGGTGTGAGTGCGCCTGCAAGTGTATTAAAGCCTGCTACACCGGCAGTTCCTGTAAGTACTACTACTGCACCTGCGGCTACTGCACAAAATGCAGTACCGGCGGCCCCTGTTGTCACTGCTGACAGTACTGCGAAAGCAGCTGCTGATAGTAGGCAGCAGCAGGCTGCTGTACCTTTACGGCAGGAAACGGCGTATGATCTGTACCTGAAAAAGCTGGCGGCTACCAATATTTTCCTGAAAAGCGACAAGCCTACCCGGCTGGATGTCAATAAAGTAAGGGTATATGAAGACCTGGACTGGCTGGTATATGTGATGGCGGGCGTTGTGTTGTTACTGGGTATCATCCGGCTGAGTTACCTGAAATACTTCTCCGATCTGTTCCGGGCGTTTATGAATCCGACGCTGAGTCAGCGACAGCTGAAGGACCAGTTGTCACAGTCTCCGTTCCCTAACTTTTTGCTGAACGGCTTTTTTGTGATCAGTCTGGCTTTGTACCTGTATCTGTTGATGTACCGGCAGCAGTATATACCTGCGAATACTGCCTGGATGGCGATTCCGGGACTGGTATTGCTGGTGGCGGTTGTATATAGCGTGAAATATGTAATGTTACGCTTCTGCGGATGGCTGTTTGGTAGTTCAGAACTGGCCGATGCTTACATCTTCGTATTATATCTCATCAACAAAATACTGGGCATTTTACTGGTGCCATTCCTGGTGATACTGGCATTCTGTAAGCCGGAATGGTCAAAACCATTCATGTATATGTCCGTAGCATTTATTGTGTTACTCGTTGCGTATCGCTATATCCGGTCATATTCAGTGGTAAAACAATACTTATCTTTCAGCAGATTGCATTTTTTTCTTTACCTTTGCGCATTCGAAGTAGCGCCGGTTCTAATAATAACTAAGGTGTTGCTGGTAGCGTTAACTGGTGGTCTCTGATTATTAAAACTGCCTATTGTTAACACAAGAGCATAAAAACGTATGATTAAAGGCGGGCCAAAAAAAGATTTGCAAGCAAAGCACATTCAGACAATTCTAATTTCCCAACCTAAGCCTGAAACAGAAAAATCACCTTACTTTGAACTAGCTAAAAAATTCAATGTCAAATTGGATTTTTATCCGTTTATAAGGGTGGAGGGGCTGTCCGCAAAAGAGTTCAGGAAACAGAAAATAGATATCCCGAACTTTACGGCTGTGATTTTTACCAGCCGCAATGCAGTGGATCACTTTTTCAGGATCTGTGAGGAAATGAAAATTAAGGTCTCCCAGGACTGTAAGTATTTCTGTATCACGGAGGCGATTGCTTTGTATTTGCAGAAATTCATCCTGTACCGGAAACGTAAAGTATTCTATGGTGCCGACGGCTCGACGAAGAGTTTGCTGGAAGTGATGAACAAGCACAGGGACAATGAGAAATTCCTGTTCCCAAGTTCAGATAGTCAGCGGAAAGATATCGAAGAGTGGTTAAAGACCAACAAATGTGAATACGCTACTGCTACCCTGTACAAGACTGTCTCTAACGACGTAAAGGAAGTATTGACGGCAACCGATTATGATATGATCGTTTTCTTCAGTCCTTATGGTGTAAAATCACTGTTTGAGAACGTTCCTAAGTTTGAGCAGAACGGTACCCGTATCGGTGCTTTCGGACCGACTACCTCAGCAGCTGTTGAAGAGGCTGGTTTACGACTGGATGTTAAGGCTCCTGCACCTCAGGCTCCTTCCATGGTAGCAGCGCTGGAGCAGTATCTGGCGACGATCAACAAAAAATAACACGAAAATCACGGTAAAATATTACACAGAAAGGGACAGCGAAAGCTGTCCCTTCTTATATTTGGGGTAGTGAAGAATTACCGTTAAGAACAGAAGTAAGACCAAAAATTGCGTAGGTAACAGAATAACCATTCACTGTGAACAGATTAGCGAAAGAAACCAGTCCGTACCTGCTGCAACACGCTCACAATCCTGTAGATTGGTATCCCTGGGGGGAGGAGGCGCTGCAGCGGGCAAAAACCGAGGATAAACCTATATTAGTCAGCATTGGATACGCCGCCTGCCATTGGTGTCATGTTATGGAGCGGGAGAGCTTCGAGCATGAGGAGACCGCGCGTATCATGAACGAGCATTTCATTAATATTAAGATAGACAGGGAAGAGCGTCCGGATCTGGATCACATCTATATGGATGCGGTACAGGCGATGACGGGTTCCGGCGGTTGGCCGCTGAACGTTTTCCTGACACCTGATAAACTGCCTTTTTATGGCGGGACCTACTTCCCTCCTGTCAAGGCATTTAACAGACCTTCCTGGACAGATGTATTGCTGGCATTGTCCCAGGCATTCAAAGAGCGCCGGGAGGATCTGGAAACACAGGCGCAGAATATGCGCGACCACCTGGTACAGGCATCCGGTTTTAGCGGAAAGGCGCCCGGCCAGGACCTGGTACCTCATGAAGAGCTGTTTACGAAAGCGCAGTGTGAGACCATTTTCAATAATATGATGCAGCAGGGCGATAAGGTATGGGGTGGCTTTGGCAGTGCGCCGAAATTTCCCGGCACTTTTATCATTCAATACCTGTTAAGGTATCATCATAGTTTCAATGAGCCGAAGGCGCTGGAGCAGGCCTTATTATCGCTGGACAAAATGATCCGGGGCGGTATTTACGACCAGTTAGGCGGAGGTTTTGCACGGTACAGTACGGATGCCAAATGGCTGGCGCCTCACTTTGAAAAGATGTTGTATGACAACGCCTTGCTGGTGGATGTGCTGAGTGAAGCGTATCAGTTGACAGGCAATGAGTTGTATGCGAGGACGATTGCCGATACCCTGGGTTTTGTGGCAAGGGAGATGACAGATGCGGGCGGTGGCTTTTACAGTGCGCTGGATGCTGATTCTGAAGGTGTTGAGGGTAAGTTTTATACCTGGAGTAAGGAAGAAATTGAACATATTCTTGGTACAGATGCCGCTTTATTCTGTGCATTTTATGATGTAACGGAGGAGGGTAACTGGGAAGAGACGAATATATTATGGGTGACGAAGCCGGCGGCAGTATTTGCAGCGGAGCAGGGAATCACTGAAGAGGCGCTGGAGCGTAGTCTGGCTATCAGCCGGGAAAAGCTGATGGCGGTAAGGGCAAAAAGGATCCGTCCGGGACTGGATGACAAAATTATTCTGGGCTGGAATGCGCTGATGATACATGCCTGTTGTAAGGCGTATGCGGCGTTGGGCATAGAGCGGTACCGGGAGATGGGTGTAAATGCGATGAAATTTTGCCTGGAGCACTTACAAAACACTGATAAACAGTCTTTTTTTCATACATTTAAGGGCGGCGTAGCAAAATATCCGGCATTTCTGGATGACTATGCATGGATGGTACGCGCTTTAATTGCTTTACAGGAAGTGAGTGGAGAACCGGAGTGGCTGAGTAAGGCGAAAGAACTGACGGAGTATGTAGTGAATAATTTTTCGGACGAAGGGGGCATTTATTTTTACTATACGGAAGCCGGACAGACGGATGTTATCGTACGTAAGAAGGAAGTATATGATGGCGCCACGCCTAGTGGCAACGCTGTAATGGCGGCTAACCTGCTTTATCTATCAGTTGTTTATGACAGGAAGGACTGGTCTAACCGTGGCATTCATATGCTGGCGGGGCAGTCACAGACGGCGGTCAGGTATTCCACTTCATTTGGGGTATGGGCTGGCGTGTTATTGCAGCAGGTGATCGGGGTGCGGGAGATAGCGGTTGTGGGGGCCGAATATAAATCCAGGATGAGGGATACTAACAGGCATTATATTCCGTTTAAAGTAATGTTGGGAGCAGCAACCGATCAACCCGGTCTGCCACTACTTGAACAGCGGGAACGGCCAGGAGAAACACTTATATACGTCTGTGAGCATTATCATTGTATTAAGCCAGTTAATTATATAGAGGAAATAATTAATTTAAAATAATATTTATGTATCTTGCATGACCATATCTGTGTAAAAAGCACACGGAAAAATGATTTTGAGAAGATATAATAAAATGTTAAAAAGTACGTTTATTTTAATTGTCACACGTCCCTGATCGGGCATGAAAAAGTTGGGTAAAAACTAACTACGGATTAAAATTAATCGTTACATTTGTTATCTTGCTTAATAGTGTGGGATAGACTATCAGAAGGGTAAGTGCTGACTTTGAAGAGATAATGTGTTTCCAACGGGAATGAATTCAAAAAATTGAAACCAACAAGTATAACAACCGCGAAATTTCTGAAGTTGCCCTTAACAACTTTAGGGTCATTAAGTGTGAGGGGCTCGTTGGTAAACGGTCCGACCGGAGAGATCGGCGAGACTAAAGGCCATGTTTCAGAACTTAGCGACATCCTCAGTAGCATTATGGCCAATGTGCACTGCGTCGCCTACGAAATAAATGATTTTCAATGAAAGCTACCCTTATGAAGCTTAATTTTTCAAGTGGTCTGTTAGCAGCAGTATTGCTGGTTAGTCTGCTCGCCAGCTGTGGTGGTAGTAAGACCCCCAAAAACGCGCAAGGACAGCTAATCGGCGTAAGTCCTAGACCTAAGTATTTCCCGCCCGTACCCTATGGAATGGTGTATGTACCGTCTGGTACTTTTCACATGGGCCCGAGCGATGAAGATTTGAACTACGCGTACACCGCCCGTAACAAGTCTATTTCAATCTCCGGTTTCTACATGGATGCTACGGAGATCACAAATAACGAGTACAGGCAGTTTGTACAGTGGGTTACTGACTCCATTGCCCACGTAATGTTAGGGCATGTGAAGAATGATGGTGGTGAGGATTATATCGACTGGAAGAAGAAAATCAACTACCGGGACAAGTCTACTATGGATCAGCTGGAAAGTATGACATATGCACCTGAAGACCGTCTGTATGGTCGTAAGGAGTTTGACGTACGTAAGCTGGTTTACCATGCGGAGACGTTCAACTGGGAACAGGCTAAGAAGCGTGAAAACGCGAATGTATCCCGTGCTAAGTTCATCGTAAAGAAGGATGTTGCGATCTATCCTGACACATTGTGCTGGATCCGTGACTTCTCTTATGCTTACAATGAGCCGATGACGAGGATGTACTTCTGGCACCCTGCGTTTGATAACTATCCGGTTGTGGGCGTGACCTGGCACCAGGCAAACGCTTTCGCTGAATGGCGCAGTAAGTTCTGGGAAGACTACCGTATTTCTAAGAAATTATTTACAGAAGATAAATTCCAGTTGCCTTCAGAAGCGCAATGGGAGTACGCTGCACGTGGTGGTAGAGAGCAAACGCCTTACCCATGGGGTGGTTACTACATTCGTAACAAGAAAGGTTGCTTGCTGGCTAACTTTAAACCAGGTCGTGGTAACTATCCTGAAGACGGTGGTTTCTACACTGTAAGAGCGGATGCTTACTGGCCAAATGACTACGGTTTATATAACATGTCAGGTAACGTAGCTGAGTGGACACAGGATATTTACTATGAGAACGCATATTCCTTTACGTCTGATATGAACCCTTATCTGCGTATGGACGTTCCGGACAATGCAGTTCCGAAAATGAAACGTAAAGCGGTAAGAGGTGGTTCCTGGAAAGATATCGGATATTTCCTCCAGACAGGTACACGTTCTTACGAGTATCAGGATAGTGCTAAATCCTACATTGGATTCAGATGTACAATCGCCTTCCTGAGCCGTTCTAAAAACGATTTTGGTCACAGGTAACAATTATAGTAACAGCATTACGGATAGATGAGTATGAGAACAGGCAGTATCGAAGAGACAGGAACAAACCTGTATGCCTTTGGGACGGGCATGTGTGTGAAAATCAAACTAAAACAAGTTGATATGAGAAACCGTATGAAGTACATTGGGAAACCGCAAATCATCGTTGAGCAACAACTATTCCATAACAACAATTTAACCTTTAACACTTTAACCAGTAAATTTTGACCTATGGCTATGAATCCTACTACATCGAAATGGCTTAATTTCTTTGTTTGTGTCGCGGCATCTGTAGTAATTATCGGTGCGCTTTTTAAACTTCAACACTGGCCAGGCGCTGATATCGCCCTGATCGTTGGTTTGAGCACAGAAGCGCTGATCTTCTTCGTTTATGCATTCGTACCGGATAGCGGTGGTCACGATGCAGCTCCTACTCAGGTAGCAGTTGTAGCTGGTGGTAGCCCTGCTCTGGCTGGTCTGGATAAAATGCTCGAAGAAGCTGACATCACTCCGGTAAGCTTACAGCGTCTGAGCGAGAACTTCCAGAAATTAGGTTCCACAGTAGATAAAATGCGGGATATCAGTGATGTAGTTGCCGCTACAGGTGATTACACACAAAAAACAAGAGAAGCTGCTACTGCAATTGGTAGCGTAGCGCACGCTTACACTACTGCTGCTTCAGCTGTATCTTCTTTCAACAGTGCTTCCGAGTCTACAAGAAGCTTCCATGAGCAAATGCAGGGCATGACCAAAAACCTGGCTTCCCTGAATGCTATCTATGAACTGGAACTGCAGGACACTAACAATCACCTGAAAGCTATGAACAACTTCTATAGCAATCTGCTGAATGTTTCTCAGGCAATGACCAGCAGCGTGGACGATGCTCGTAAAACTCAGGATCAGATCTCTAAACTGGCTCACAACCTGACCAGCCTGAACACCGTATACGGTAACATGCTCAGCGCTATGCAGAGTGCGAGATAAGGTATCGCTAATAGTTTTTGAATTAACAACAGACAATCATTCAAACCTGAGAACAAACTATGGCACTACCTAAAGATCCCAGGCAGAAGATGATCAATATCATGTACTTGGTCTTAACGGCCATGCTGGCATTGAACGTCTCTGCTGAGATATTGAACGCATTTAATATAGTAAACAACTCTATCAATACTTCGAATAAGTCGATCACAGATAAGAACAACGATACTTACGCTGCGTTCGAACAGAAAATGAGCGAGGACGCTGCTAAAACAGGTCCTTTCAAACAGAAAGCTGAACAGGTACGTACTGCATCTGCTGAGATGTATACCTTCCTGGACTCTCTGAAAGAAAGAATCGTAAGAGAAAGCGGTGGTCTAGATGAACATGGCGAATTGAAAAGTAAAGATAACCTGGATGCTCCAACCCGTGTGATGGAGAATCAGAAACAGGGTCCTTTACTGGAAAAGAAGCTGACTGATTTACGCGCAAACCTCCTGACTTTCGTTGATGCGAAAGACAAGGCGAAATTCGAAAAATCTCTGCCACTGCACATTGAAATTGGCAAATCCCATGGTAGCCATGGTCCTGCAAAAGACTGGACTTCCTACCACTTTAACATGGTGCCAACCATCGCTGCAGTAACTATCCTGAGTAAATTCCAGAACGACATCAAGAACTCAGAAGCCCTGATCATTGATGACCTGTATGCTCAGATCGGTAAGAGAGATTTCCATTTCGACAAAATCAGACCTTTCGTTTCCCTGAACTCAAAAAACCTGATGGAAGGACAAACACTGACAGCTGCAATCGCTGTAGGTGCGTACAGTTCTACTGTAAATCCTGAGATCGTTGTAAACGGTTCCGGCGTAACTGCGAAAGAAGGTTTAGGCGAATATTCAATGGTAGTTTCCGGTATCGGTGAAAAAACAATCTCCGGTGCTGTGAAAATGACTGATCCAAGTGGTCAGGTAATTAACATGCCTTTCTCTGAAACATATAGTGTTGGTGCTTCTACTACCTCTATCTCTGCTGACAAGATGAACGTACTGTACATCGGTCTGCAAAACCCGATCTCGATCTCTGCCGGTGGGGTTCCAGCTGAAAAAGTATCTGCTGGTATCAACAACGGTACTATGGCGAAAACCGCTGCTGGTAAGTACTCTGTAACAGTTACCAAACCAGGTACTGCGATGATTACTGTTAACGGCGATATCGATGGTAAAGTAAAAACACTTGGTTCTAAAGAATTCCGTATCAAATACATTCCTGACCCGGTTCTGAAGGTTGGTATGAGCAAAGGCCCTTTCATGAAGGCTGCTGAGTTCAAAGTACAGGGCGGTCTCCGTGCTGACCTGGAAGACTTCCTCTTCGACGGTGTTAGATATGAAGTTGTAAGCTATCGTATTGGTATCGACGCAAAAGGTAAAGACTATGCAGAAGGCGAAGCTAACTCTGCATACTTCCCTAACAGCGTAATGCCTGTTATCCGCTCCCTGAGAGCTGGCGATATCGTATACTTCGACAACATCCGCGTAAAAGGTCCGGATGGAAGAGTGAGAGATATGAGTAACGTCAATTTCAAGATTAACTAATATTATTTTTCTATGCGAGCAGTCATCCTTAACAGAATCGGTTTGTGCGCTTTGTTGCTGGTATTCCTGGCAACTGAGGCAAACGCTCAGGGCGGTGGTCGCCGTCGTACGACACGTCGTACCGAGTCTACCCCAACTGAGAATACAACACCTGCTGATGGTTCTGTTGTCAATCCCGCTACCGGCAATGCAGTATCTGCACCTCCTCAGCAACCGCAAGGTGCTGAACCAGCCTCCCTCCGCCAAGATGGTGTTGGTGTGCCTGTTGTAGATACTCCACGCAAATCCCTGCGTACGGATGGCATTTCTGAAAAGAACTTTATCAAAGACCGTGTGCCTATTCCATACGACCATATCCGCTCAGACGATGAGTTCTGGGAAAAGAAAATATGGCAGGTGATCGACACCCGTGAAAAGATGAACCTTCCTTTCCAGTACAATGTTGAGGATGAATCCGGTACTAACCAGCTGTTCATAAACATTCTGCTCAACGCGGTTAAGTCCGGCGAAGTGCAGGCTTTCAGCCCTATCGATGACAGGTTCACTACCGTTATTCCTTTCTCCGAAGTTCAGAACAAACTGAGTGGTGAAGAGAAAACCGTACGTAGTATCGACCCTGTAACCGGTGAGGAGAAAATGGTCACTACCCGTGATGAATTTGACCCACGTACTGTTGTTCAGTACAAGATCAAAGAAATCTGGGTATTCGATAAAGAAGCCTCTGCACTGAAAGTTCGTATTCTGGGTATCGCTCCGATGGTATCCCGTATGAACGAAGACGGTTCCTTCCGTGCTGCTATCCCGCTGTTCTGGGTATACTATCCTGATCTGCGTCCTGTACTGGCTAAATTTGATGTTTACAACCAGAATAACGATGCGGCTACAATGAGCTGGGAAGACCTTTTCGAAATGCGCTTCTTCTCCAGCTTCATTATCAAGGAAAACAATACTTATAACCGCGAGATCAAAGAATACATTAAAGATGGTACCATGCGTCTCCTGGAAGGTCAGGCGATCAAGGATAAAATCTTTAACAAAGAACAAGATATGTGGCAGTATTAATCTGCTCGCAGGATATAAAAAACTGAAAAAGGGTCTGCCATACGGCGGATCCTTTTTCTTTTACATGACTTATCTCATTTCTCCCCTGCCCGCCCCTGCCTACCTTTGCTCCGTAAACAATCGCCACGATTATGTCCCTGAAATTTGAAACCCCCGTACTGCTTGACCAGCTGCACCGCCAGGTGGAAGCACTATTACAGATTGCCCGCCACCAATTCCTTAACATCTCTGATGAAATCCTGTTAAGGCAACCAGCTCCGGGAAAATGGAGTGTTGCTCAATGCCTGGACCACCTCAATGCATATGCCCGTTTTTACGTACCGGCCATAGAAAACGCTATTCAGGGAAAACTGTCCGGCAGCCTCCCTCCCAACCCATCGCCTGTTTTTAAAAGCGGTTGGCTGGGTAATTATTTTACGAATATGATGTTGCCAAAAGCGGATGGTCAAGCCGGTATGAAGATGCAGGCGCCGAAGGCTTACCGGCCGCTGGCGGACCTGGATGCCGGGAAAGTGGTGCATGAGTTTATTGAATGGCAGGAAAAGATAAACGCCCTGCTGGACCGCGCCAGGCTGGTGAACCTGCAACAGATAAAGATAGGCACTACATTGGGTAGCTGGCTGAAATTTTCACTGGGTGATACTTTCCGCTTCGTGATCGCACATGAACAGCGGCACATGGCCCAGGCACTGCGGGCAAAGGCATAATATCAGTTATTACTATCTGCATCTGTAACAGGGCCTGTTTCTCCTGTAGCCGGATGGAAATGTGTGTATACGAGACGGGCCTTGGCTGCTCCTATTTCCTTTACAAGGTCATCCTCTGATAATAATTTGATTTTAGCTACCGAACGGAAGGTTTTCAGGAGCTGGGTGGCCGTATTCTCGCCGATGCCCTTAATAGCCTCTAATTCGTTCTTAAAAGTGCCTTTACTGCGTTTCTGACGATGGAAAGTGATGCCGAAACGGTGCACTTCATCACGCACACGACGGATCAGCTTCAGACTTTCACTGTCGTAAGGCAGTTTGATACTGTCTTTATCTCCCGGAAAGAAGATCTCTTCTTCGTTCTTCGCCAGCCCTACTACGGTCATACTGCCGATAAGGTCCAGCGCCCGGATACTTTCCATCGCAGATCCCAGCTGTCCTTTACCTCCATCTATGATGACCAGCTGCGGCAAAGGTTGCTGTTCGGCCAGTAAGCGGCTGTAACGGCGGTATACCACTTCCTTCATAGAGGCGAAGTCGTTAATACCCTGAACCGTTTTGATATTGAAATGGCGGTAGTCCTTTTTGGAGGCAACACCGTCCTTGAACACCACGCAGGCAGAAACCGGGTAAGCACCCTGGAAGTTGGAGTTATCGAAACATTCGATGTGCAATGGTAATTCCTGGAGTTCGAGGTCGGCCTGCAACTGGTACAATACCTTCTTTTTCTCCATATCGCTTTTGCCTTCCAGGTGCAGGATCTTTTTCCTGTACAGCTCCTCCTTGAAATAGTTCACATTCTTTTCAGAGAGTTCCAGCAGTTTCTTTTTGTCTCCGCCTTTGGGTACAGAGATAGTGACGTGTTCTTCCGGGTATTCTATTTCCAGGGGAACGATGATTTCCCGGGCAAGACTCTGGAAGGCGTCCCGGAGGTAACCGACGGCATAGGTCAGTACTTCTGTATCATCTTCTTCCAGTTTCTTTTCCAGCGTGACGGTCTTCGTATCTGCAATGGTGCCGTTCAATACGCGCAGGTAGTTGACATACGCGTAATTGCCTTCGCTGATGATGGAGAAGACATCGACATTACCGACCCGGGTACCCACGATGGTGGATTTAGACTGGTAAGCCTGCAGACTTTCTATCTTCTTACGGACGATCTCCGCTTTTTCAAACTCCATGTTCATGGCATGTTCCTGCATCTGTGTGCGGAACAGCTGTAATACGGGTGAGAGATTGCCGCGAAGGATGTTTTTGACCTGCTGTAAGCCTTCCCTGTAATCTTCTTCCGTCTGCAATCCTTCACAGGGACCTTTACAGTTGCCCAGGTGATATTCCAGGCAGACTTTATACTTCCCTTTGGCGACATTCTGCGGAGAGAGATTCAGGTTGCAGGTACGCAGGGGAATGTTATATCTGATCACTTCCAGCAGTTCGCGTACGCGGCCTACGGAAGTGAATGGACCCAGGTATTCAGAGCCGTCTTTGATCACATTACGGGTCAGGAATACACGGGGGTAGGATTCGTGTTTGATGACGATATACGGGTAAGTCTTATCGTCTTTCAGGTTGATATTGAATTTGGGCTGGAACTGTTTGATCAGCGAGTTTTCCAGCAGGAAGGCATCCTGTTCAGAGCCAACGATGGTAAATTCAATATGGTGGATGTTTTCTACAAGCTTACGGGTCTTGTAGTTATCATGATTCTTAACAAAATAAGAGCTGACCCTTTTGCGCAGGCTTTTAGCTTTTCCTACATAAAGCAGTTCGCCTGCTTCGCTGTAATACTTGTAAATACCAGGCTGAAGGGGTATTGTATGTGATATTTGTTGAAACTCCGCTGCTGTCATGTTCTAAGAAAATCAGTTAGGGGTGTCTGAGCAGGACTTTCACATCCAGTTCCCTGGCGGGCAGAAAAGCGATCTTTTGCCAGGTTACAATGCGGATATGTTTGTTTTGCTGATACACCAGGTTTTGCTGGTATTCGTATACCAGGTTTTCCACATGCTTATTCATCTGCACGTTGGTAATATGCTGCTGGTTGTCAATATCCATAATCACTTCCTGGGGTACGGTGGCTGCATTTCTTGCCTTGTACATGAGGGAATGGGTACCGGAGAACTGGTCGGCCAGCAGAATGGTATCGTATGCACCGCTGAGGGAGGGTTTATTCAGGTCTACTTCGAGAAAAGGGGCCAGCAGGTGCTGGAGCTGGGC
Organism: Chitinophaga pinensis DSM 2588; assembly: GCF_000024005.1. Lineage (NCBI taxonomy): Bacteria > Pseudomonadati > Bacteroidota > Chitinophagia > Chitinophagales > Chitinophagaceae > Chitinophaga > Chitinophaga pinensis. The sequence goes on along the minus strand of NC_013132.1, from coordinate 573,215 downwards.
GGAATCGGGAGTGGCGATGGTAATGCTGTCCCTTTGTCCGTTCATGACGATTGTCTTCTGTAATGCAGGTTTATTCGTAGAAATAGTATTCAGTTCTTCCTGAAAGTATCCTTTGAGATCCCTGTAAGCCAATGCCTTGCCTTGTTGCCCTCCGTTGCTGTTACTGCAGGAGGCGCAGAGGGCAGCGACGGCCATCAGTATCCATGAAAAACGATGATCCATGCTGCAAATTTAGGGAAGATGCTTTAATGCGCCGCGCATCTGTCTGAAAGCAAACCATATAAAAAAGTTAATGCGCCGTAAAGACGGCGCATCTAATGCATGAGCAAATCTGTCGAGAGCACTAAAAAACGTAAAACGTATTATCTACGCGAATAGTTACAGCATTGAAATAATATAAAAAAAGCTGTCGCGCCGTAAGGCGGACAGCTTTCCTATCAATGAGCTATACTACTTAGATCAGGATGTTGCCGGTCATTTCTTTCGGGATGGAGAGATCCATCAGTGTCAGAATGGTTGGAGCAACGTCGCCCAGTTTACCAGGTTTTACCGCACCTTTAAAATCATTGCTGATAATGAAGTAAGGAACCAGGTTGGTGGTATGCGCTGTATTTGGCGTACCATCATTGTTGATCATGAAATCAGCATTACCGTGGTCAGCAGTAAGGAAAACGGTATAATTGTTTTTCAGGGCTGCGGTAACTACTTTCTCCACACAGGTATCTACTGTTTCTACCGCTTTGATAGCAGCTTCCCATATACCGGTATGGCCAACCATGTCGGCGTTGGCAAAGTTCAGACAGATAAAATCAGCTGATTTGCTTTCTATTTCAGGCACGATGGTGCTGGTAACTTCGTAAGCGCTCATTTCAGGTTGCAGGTCGTAAGTCGCTACTTTCGGAGAAGCAACGATCAGACGGCGTTCGCCCTGGAATTCTTTCTCACGTCCACCGGAGAAGAAGAAGGAAACGTGCGGATATTTTTCTGTTTCAGCGATACGGATCTGGCTGCGGTTGTTTGCTTCCAGTACTTCGCCGAGGGTATTCTGCAGGTTGTCATTTTCGAATATAACATGTACACCTTTGTAGGTTTTGTCATATTCGGTCATGGTGGTATAATGCAGCGCCAGCGGGTTCATACCGAAATCAGGGAATGCCTGCTGGGTCAGTACCTGTGTGATCTCGCGGCAACGGTCAGTACGGAAGTTAAAGCAGAGTACTGCATCGCCTTCTGTGATAGTTGCGATCGGATTCAGCTGTGAATCGGTAGCGATGATCGGCTTGATAAATTCGTCGGTTACGCCATCTGCATAGGATGCTCTGATCGCGTTTACAACGTCCTGGGTAGGCGTACCGGTACCATGTACCATCGCGTCATATGCGAGTTTCACGCGTTCCCAGCGTTTATCACGGTCCATTGCATAGTAACGGCCGGTGATGCTGGCTACTTCACCTACGGTTGTTTTGAGGTGCGCGACCAGGTCTTCCATATAATTCAGACCACCTTTAGGATCGGTATCACGGCCGTCAGTGAAGGCGTGAATGTATACTTTGGTCAGTCCTTTATCTTTTGCGATCTGTGTCAGGGCTTTCAGGTGGTTGATATGGGAGTGTACGCCACCATCGCTTACGAGACCGATGAGGTGCAATGCCTTATCGTTATCTTTTGCATAGCTGAACGTGTCCTGTAATACTTTGTTACCGGCAAGTTCACCTGTGCGGGCGGCTACGTTGATGCGCTGCAGTTCCTGGTACACGATACGGCCGGCGCCAAGGTTGAGGTGACCTACTTCGGAGTTACCCATTTGTCCTTCCGGCAGACCAACATCTTCACCACAGGTAATCAGTGTACTGTGCGGGTATTTTGCATACAGGCTGCTCACAAATGGCGTTTTAGAATGCGCGATAGCATCAGCGGCAGGAACCTGTCCCTGTCCCCATCCGTCCATGATAATGAGAATGGCTCTTTTCTTTTCCATATTTCCGGTTGTAATTTTCTTGTTCTGTAAAGGAGGCTAAAGTTATGAAGCATCCGCGAAACGGCGTCAAACTTATTGAAATGCCTTCAAAATTCATACAGGGGTAACAGAAGTTTGTCTTACTTAGGTTTTATTCTAAAAATATATATTAATATATTCGCATTAATTAGTGATTGTACAATACAACGATGATTGTATTTTAAAAGGCATCCCGCAAATTGGCATAGTTTTAGCCCATTTTACTATAATGATGAAAACTTTACTACTTAATAAAATACTGACGATGAAAAAGTTATTGTATGGGCTTGGAGTTGTGCTGTTTGGCGTCATTATCACTGCATTTACACTATCAGCCGCTAACTTAAAAGCTCCTGCAGCAGGCCCATTCGATGACGTGGTAACTGCAATCAAACAAGGCGATGCAGGCGCACTATCCCGCTACCTGGACAACACAGTAGAAATCAGCATGGCCGGTAAATCTAATTCTTACAGCAAAGCACAGGCAGAAATTATCCTGAAAGATTTCTTCTCCAAAAATCAGGTGAAAACGTTTGAACTGATTCACCAGGTGCAGAGCACAAACGGTTCCAGAGTTGGTATTGCCAATGTTGGTACCTCCGGCGGCGCTTACCGTACTTCCTTCTTTTTGCAGATGAAAGGCGGTTCTATGGTGCTGAACGAGCTTCGTTTCGAGAACAAATAATAAATAAAGAATTGTTAAGATTGATATTGAAAAGTCCGGCTCCGTCCGGACTTTTTTATATTCGGAGGGGTTCTGAGCCGGCCTCGTTTCTGAAATTGGCTTACTTTCGTTCTTTCAAACCGATAGTATGTTACAGGAACCAGCATTAACTGAGCTTATTCGCAACGCACTGGCAGAAGATATAGGGAATGGCGACCATTCCACTTTAGCGTGTATTCCGGCTGATGCCAGAGGTGGCGCCAGACTGAAAATAAAAGAAGACGGTATACTGGCCGGAATGGAAGTAGCGCAGGCTGTTTTCCAAATGCTGGACAGTAATTCCATTTTTCGGCCATTCAAGAAAGACGGCGATGTCATGAAGTCGGGAGAGATTGCATTTGAAGTGGACGCATCGATCCATACCTTATTGATGGGAGAACGCCTGGTATTGAACTGTATGCAGAGAATGAGTGGTATTGCCACACTTACCCGCAGCTATGTCGACGTCCTGAAAGGCTATCATACCCGCCTGCTGGACACCCGGAAAACCACTCCTAATTTCCGCCTGCTTGAGAAAGAAGCTGTACGCATCGGAGGCGGTGTCAATCACCGTATGGGACTCTATGATATGGTCATGCTGAAAGATAATCACATCGATTTTGCAGGAGGTATCACCGCCGCTGTTACCAAAACAGTCGCTTATCTGCAACAGCAACAATTGCCCTTACAGATAGAAGTGGAAACGCGTAACCTGGAGGATGTGAAAGAAGTGCTTGCCATCGGACAAATCCACCGTATCATGCTGGACAACTTCTCTCCTGCCCTGCTCAAAGAAGCCCTGGCACTCATAGATGGCCGGTACGAAACAGAAGCATCCGGCGGTATCAATCTCGATACACTGGAAGCATATGCCAAAACAGGCGTTGATTACGTCTCCGCCGGAGCTGTGATTCATCACGCAGTTAGTCTTGATCTTAGTTTAAAAGCAATATAATATCCCTAACGTTGAGAAAGATTCTATTCATCATCAACCGTAAAGCCGGCACAGACAGAGAAAAACGCCTTGAGGGTATCATCAGAAAATATCTGACCCCAAAAGCATTTTCCGTGGAAGTGACTCACCTTGAATACCTGGGTCATGGTACAGATCTCGCCAAAGCAGCGGTAGCAAATGGAACTGATACAGTAGTGGCAGTAGGCGGAGATGGCTCCATCAACGAAATTGCGCAGGGATTGGTAGGAAGTACGACCGCCCTGGCGATCATTCCGCTGGGAAGTGGTAACGGTCTCGCCAGAGCGCTGAAAATACCCTTGAAAGTTTCACGCGCACTGGAAGTAATCGCTGACGGAAAAAGAAAGGCAATAGATGTTGGCTACGCCAATGAACACCTGTTCCTCAGTAACGCCGGCGTCGGTTTTGATGCACTTGTCGCCGATCAGTTCAGACATAAAACAAAACGCGGTCTCTGGGGATACGCCAAACTCGTATTCCAGAGCTTCAGCAGCTATAAAGGCCCGTCCTACGAAATCAGCGTAGATGGTAAAACAATACAGGAACGTGCATTTCTGCTGACCGTCGCCAATGGTAACCAGTTTGGTTATGAGTTCAAACTCGCCCCCGACGCAAATGTGTTCGACGGGAAACTGGACCTTTGCGTAGTACCGCCAATCAGACTTATAGGCCTTATTCCTGTCGGGTTCTATTCCCTCATGGGTAATATCGATAAGACGCGCTATATGCAACACTTTACCGGAGAAACCATCGTTGTTAAAAGTAATGAGCTTGTACATTTACAGGTGGATGGTGATGCCGTGCCACTGAAAGAAAATGGTAAAGTCGCGTTTCGTGTGCATCCTGGTGCGTTGCAGGTAATCGTTAACCGTTCTTAAACTTATTGTTATGTCGAAGAAAAAAAACAATACAGGTGGTATTGTGTATTCCACCAATCCTGATTTCAGACAAGAGGATGAGGAACCGGAAGCCGTGGAGACATTGCCGCCGGCGCAGCAGCAGTTGCGGGTGAAGTTGGATACGAAGCAGCGGGCCGGGAAAGTGGTGACGTTGGTAGATGGCTTCGTTGGGGCTGATGAGGATCTGGAAAAGCTGGGGAAGGAGTTGAAGACGAAGTGCGGGACAGGCGGAAGTGCGAAAGATGGTCAGATCCTGATACAGGGGGATTATAAGGAGAAAGTGGTGAAGTGGTTGCAGGATTGGGGGTATAAAGCCAAGTAGCAGTCTCAATTGCTTTTGAATAAGGTCTGGATGGTTTTGCGACTGTCCAGGCCTTTTTTAATATCCTTCTTTGAAGTTCTGGAGTTTTTTTCTGGTTGCTTTTAATAGTCCTGGTGCCTTTAGAAGTGGGTTGGGCGGCAGTCGGCAAAGGCAGTATGGGCTGGCAGGCTGTCGTTCTTTGAAGTGTCATTGCCTGTCTTGGCGGCAACCACTTAGGATAGAATGCTATCGGTAATGTGGTAAAGGGCGGAAAAAGCCACGATCTGACTGGTGAGATCAGGTCGTGGGTAAAAAGTTGTTGTTACTGCCTCTTACCGGCCTTCTTTCATCTTATTGTTTTCTTTTAAGAGCCTTGCTTTATTTGAGATAGCCGTGCTCCTTTTATTCCTAATTCACTACATCTTTTCCATCAGGCTTATAGCATCCTGAAAGTATGCGGTGTATGTCCTGTCTGGCTTTTGAAGAAGTGGGAAAAGTTGGCCGGTTCCTCAAAGCCGAGGGAGTGGGCGATGGCGGAAATGGGCCAGTCGGTGTGCATCAGCAGGAGACGTGCTTCCAGGAGGATGCGCTGGCGGATATGCTCACTGGTGGTACGCCCTGTGACACGTTTGACGGTGGCGTTAAGGTGGTTGGGATGTACGTTTAAAGTGAGTGCGAAATCGCTGGCTGTTTTGAGATGGATCTGTTCCTGTTCGGAAGTGATCGGGAACTGTCTTTCCAGGGTATCAGTGAAGCGTTCTGCCAGTAGCTGAGCTGTGGTCAGAGAGCGCTGCGGTACTATCTGGGGAGCGGCCACCCTTTTGGCTTCCAGTAATAAGAGCTGGAGGTAGATAAGGATGGCTTCCTGACGGTAAGGATTGCAGTCCTTGCTTTCTTTCAGGAGATGCCCAAACAGCTGCAGCATATAAGCTGTTTGTTGTTCGGTCAGATTGATGACCGGGTTCGCCCCTACCTGGAAAAGTGGATGGTGCATTAACTCATCACGGGAATGACGCTGCATTTCAAACAGGTTCTCCGTGAACCGGCAGTAATAACCATCCTGTTCACCTTTCGGTTCCCAGAGTTTTGGTTCAAGCGGATTGATGAAGACAATTGCAGGCGCTTTGATCACATAAGTGCGCTGACCTAAAGTCATGATGCCGCCACCTTGTGTCATCAGTGTTATTTTGTAATAATCTCTTCTGCTGGCAGATATATATTCCCGGCAGGGATTGGTGGAACGGGAGTGAATGGAGAAATTACTCTTTGCCGGCACCTTTGGCAAGTTCTCCTGATCAACGCTTACCTGTGAAAAGTCCTCGCTCAGCGTTAGCTTTTTGCGAGGAACAGTTCTGCTATTCTTACTGTTTATGGAGGACATAGAGTAAAGTTACTCAAAAGCAGATTGCTAATGGTATGCTAATCAAATCCCGTCTATTATAGCGAGGACGTGCGGAATAATAGTGGTTTGGATGGTCGTTCCGCTGTTTAAAAGGAAGCTTGTTTGTAGCAATGTTGCAAATTTAGTTTTGATAAATTAACAAATATTTCACAACTTGAGGTCAACCTTTATCAACCAAAATCTTGTTTTCATCAACTGGTCTTTTTGATGAACTGCCTATTTAAACCAACTATCTGTTGCAGTAATACAAGATTCTTTATATCGGGCTACATGTTATTAATTCCATACCTATGGCTGTAGTAATGATGACATGTAGCCCTTTCTTTTTTCACTGTATTCATTGTTATTTCGAATGTCCGGACGGCCTTATCTGCTACTGATCTTTTTTCTCCTTTTCAAACTGACTTTTAACTATTGGGCTATATATGCCGGTTATGACCTGCATAGAGATGAATACCTTCACCTGGACCAGGCCAATCATCTGGCAGCAGGCTATCTTTCAGTGCCACCGTTTACGGCATTTATTTCACTGCTCATAAAAGCGCTTGGCGGCGGTATGCATTGGGTGCGCTTCTTCCCTGCCCTGTTTGGCGCATTGACCATGTTGCTGATCTGGAAGACTGTCGAATTACTGAAGGGTGGATGGTATGCACAACTGATCGCAGGACTGCTGTTTCTGTGTTCTGCCTTGTCGAGAATCAATACCCTGTTTCAGCCAAATAGTGCAGATATCCTGGCCTGGACGCTGATGCTTTACCTGTTGATACGTTACGTAAAAGAGGGGAATTCCAGGCTGCTATTGTGGCTTGGATTGACTACAGGTATCGCCTTCCTGAATAAATACAATGTACTATTCCTGGTAGCCGGTTTGCTACCTGCATTGTTGATCTCTTCACAACGAAAAATATTCCTTGATAAATACCTGTATGGCGGTCTGCTGATTGCTTGTCTGCTGGCATCGCCCAATGTAATCTGGCAGCTACAAAACGGTATGCCGGTGATACATCATATGCATGAACTGGCAGAGACGCAACTGGTGAATGTAGAACGGATGGGTTTTGTGAAAGACCAGTTGGGCATTTTCCTGATAGGTAGCCTGATCTGGATAACAGCATTGCTATCGCTGATCTGGTATGCTCCTTTCCGCCCTTATCGTTTTATTGGCTGGACTTTTCTGCTGGTAATGGCGCTGTTCATCTACCTGAAGGCGAAAGGATATTATGCGTACGGGATCTATCCCATATTACTGGCGCTTGGAGGTGTCTATTGGGAGCGGCTTTTTTCAAAAGGATGGTTACGATATCTGCGGCCGGTATGGGCTTTTCTGATCATATTTCCTACTGTGTGGTTATTCCGGCTGATATTTCCTGTACTGTCCCCACAGCAGTTATATGCCGCTATGACGCCGCTGAGACGCGAAATATTCTGCAGATGGGAGGATGGTAAATTGCATGATCTGCCACAGGATTTTGCTGATATGCGGGGTTGGCGGGAACTGGCTGATCTGGCAGTGAAGACTTATCAGCAGGTACCTGACAGCGAACGGAAAAATACCCTGATACTCTGCGACAACTACGGACAGGCAGGCGCTATTAACTACTATGCAGGAAAGGCGCTTCGTCCGGCGATCACCTTTAGTGCCGATTATGTATGCTGGTTTCCAAAAATGGACAGTCTGCACTACCTGATCGTAGTGGGAGAAGCGCCGATGGAATATGTCCGGAAATATGCGTCCGGAGACGTCAAAACCGGACAGATCAATGACGTTCTGGCAAGAGAATATGGCACCGGGGTATACCTGTTGCAGGGAATATCACCTGTTTTTCCTGCGAAATTGTTTGAATGGCAACGGCAGGAACAAGCCAGTTTCAGGGCTTGGAAATAAGCTATTTTACAATAACGAACTCTACTTCGCCAAAGCCCAGCTGCAGGATCTCTCCGTCCTTTTCAAGGCAGAGTTTTCCATCAGGAAGTACATCGCGGATAATGCCCTCAAATAACTCCCCGTTCATGCGGTACGTACCTGCTTTATTGAACCGGAAAAGTTTGCTTTTATACTCGTCCAGAAGGGTGTTGTAATGCGCAGGATGCAACAGTTTCATTCTCTCTTCCAGGCAGGCGCAAAGGGTGCGTGTCAGCTCAATAGGATCCCAGTCTTTTCCTGTGATCTGCTTGAGGGATACGGGATTGCTGAGATGCGGAGGGAAGCTGGTCTGGTTCAGGTTAACCCCTATACCCACGATGGCATATTGCCATGTAGTGCCACGTAAGACGTTTTCGATCAGGATACCACCTGCCTTTCTGTCACGCCAGTAAAGATCATTACTCCACTTAATTCCGGTTTCATCACCGGCATATTTACTGAACCAGTCATAGGTGCTGAGTGATATTACAACGCTAAGCATGAATTGTCTGGAAAGAGGCAGTGTGCCCGGTTGCAGGGCAATAGAGAGCATGAGATTTTCTCCCGGGGGAGACGACCATTGTTTACCACGTTGTCCTTTTCCTGCAGTTTGCTCCATGGCAAACCAGGCTGTACCGGGTGTCACATGGCCGGTATTTACCTGCTCCATGGCATAGTTATTGGTGCTGTCTACTGTGTCTAAAATATATAATGGCTGTCCGATCACTGAAAAATTCTTTTCTGATTTATTTTGAGAGCAAAGTAACTCATTTTATCTTTTTCTTAACAATCGGCCAGGCGCTGGCATAAGAGCAGGGGTATTAGACAAGTGTATGATTTATAGGCGATAAAGTACTGTACATCATTGATTATTGCACATTGTAACAATATCATATTCCGGCGTTTATTTGCTCCTTCTTTAGTAATTTTGACAATTAAAGATTATTTTTAACCAAAAGAGATTTTATTGGCACCCTTAACCGTTCTGAGTACGAGAAAGAAAGCGTTAACGCGCTTGAGTAGAGAAAGCGAGATTTTTTCCACCATCATCAAGGCCATCCAGGAAAAAAAGGGAGAAAATATTGTTTCTCTGGATCTGCGCCAGATTCCTGAAGCTGTGGCTGATTTCTTTGTTATATGTGAGGCTAACTCCAACACACAGGTTAGGGCGATAGCCGACTACGTGGAAGACCAGGTGTCGAAACACATCGGCGAAGAGCCTTATAAACATGAGGGTTTTACCGCGCAACAATGGATACTTGTAGATTATGTGAATGTTGTGGTGCATGTATTCCAACCTGAGGCCAGGCAGTTTTACAGCCTGGAAGATATGTGGAGTGATGCAGAACGAATGGAGCATAATGATACGAACTAATAACTTTTAACTATTACAGACATCCTTAAAAAAGGATCGTAAGATTATGGAAAGAGGCAACAACTTCAACAAGGGAGACAAAACGCCAAAGAAAGGACCAAAGTTCAACATATACTGGGTGTATGCTTTTATCGGGGTAGCTTTGCTGGCAATGAACTTCGCTAACTTTGGCGCCGGACCCAAAGAGCTGAGTTTCCAGGAGTTCCAGCTCAATTACCTGAAACCAGGTGATGTAGACAAGCTGGTAGTAGTGAATAAAAAATCCGTAGAGGTCTACATTAAGAAGGACAGACTCCCTGAGTCTAAATTCGACAAGGTATCCAAGAACCGTCTTGGCTCTCCTAATCAAGGCCCTCATTTCCGCTTCTCAATTGGTAGTGAAGAGAGTTTTAAGGCCGACCTTGACAAGGCACAGGCCGGAGTCCCTCTGGAAGATCAGGTGAAAGTGACGTATGAGGACAGACAGAGCTGGTTCGAACCATTTGTTCAACTGCTGCTCCCACTGGTGCTGCTGATTGGATTGTGGATACTGCTGATGCGTAAAATGGGTGGCCCTGCCGGTGGTAGTGGTGGTCCAGGTGGCATCTTCAACATTGGTAAATCCAAAGCGACACTGTTTGACAAGGGTACCCGTGTAAATATTACTTTCAGTGATGTAGCCGGTCTGGATGAAGCGAAAGTGGAAGTGATGGAGATCGTTGATTTCCTGAAGAATCCGAAAAAATATACCGCTCTGGGAGGTAAGATTCCTAAGGGCGCATTACTGGTAGGTCCTCCCGGTACAGGTAAGACCCTGCTGGCGAAAGCAATGGCAGGCGAAGCCCAGGTACCTTTCTTCTCCATGTCAGGTTCTGATTTCGTTGAATTGTTCGTAGGTGTGGGTGCAAGCCGTGTGCGTGACCTGTTCAAACAGGCTCGTGAGAAAGCGCCTTGTATCATCTTCATTGACGAGATCGATGCGATCGGACGTGCCAGAGGTAAGAATGTAATGATGAGTAATGACGAGCGTGAAAATACCCTGAACCAGCTGCTGGTAGAAATGGATGGTTTCGGTACCGACAGCGGTATCATCATCCTGGCTGCTACCAACCGTCCGGATGTACTGGACAGCGCGCTGCTACGTCCGGGACGTTTCGACCGTCAGATCTCTATCGATAAACCAGACCTGAATGGCCGTGAGCACATCTTCGACGTGCATCTGAAACCAATCAAAACTTCTCCAAACCTCGATATTAAGAAACTGGCTTCAATGACTCCTGGCTTTGCCGGTGCAGACATCGCCAACGTTTGTAACGAGGCTGCTCTGATCGCTGCCCGTAAAGGCAAGACTGAGGTTGAAATGGAAGATTTCAATGATGCAGTAGACAGGGTGATCGGTGGTCTGGAAAAGAAAAACAAGATCATTTCTCCGGAAGAGAAAGAAGTGATCGCATACCACGAAGCTGGTCACGCTATCTGTGGCTGGTACCTTGAGCACGCTAATCCGCTGGTGAAAGTAACAATCGTTCCCCGTGGTGTAGCAGCATTAGGTTATGCACAATATCTGCCGAAAGAACAGTACCTCTATAATACCGAACAACTGCTGGACGATATCTGTATGACTCTTGGTGGTCGTGCAGTTGAAGACATCGTTTTTGGTAAAGTATCTACCGGCGCCCAGAATGACCTGCAGGTAATTACCCGTATGGCTTATGCAATGGTAACCGTGTATGGTATGAACGATAAGGTTGGTAACGTGTCTTTCTACGATCCTAACAGCGATCAGTCATTCACTAAACCTTACTCTGAAGAAACAGCCAAAATGATCGACGAAGAAGTTCGTCTCCTGATCGAAAAGGCTTATCAGCGTACCAAAACCCTGCTAACCGATAAACTGGACAACGTGAAAGCGCTGGCGCAGGAACTGCTGAAAAAAGAAGTATTGTACCAGGCAGATCTGGAAAGATTGATCGGTAAACGTCCTTGGGATGTTCACCGTGAGCATATCGCAAACAAGGAAGGTATGACCACTGACGGCGTACATCCTACCGATATCATCAATCCTTCACCTACACCTGCTAACGCGTAAGCTATTATGAAGATTTCTCCTGCGAAGGAAAACATCCTCAAGAGAGTACGAAACGCATTGAGTCAGTCGGTGCAGTTGCCCTTCCCTAACTCGGAGGGCAACAGTTCCGTTTTTGTGAAGGAACATGATGGGCTGGAGATGAAATTCGCAGAAGAATTTGCCCGCTTACAGGGGAAGTTCATTTTCTGCACCAGTAAAAACGAACTGCTGGACAACCTGGCGGCATTAGTCGAATCCAAAGACTGGAAAGACATACACTGCCAGACGCCATCCCTGATGGAGCAGTTTCAGTTAAAGCAGTTTCCTTTTATGAATAAAGGAGATATGCATACTGCGGAGGCAGCGATCACAGACTGTGAGATGCTGGTAGCGCGTACAGGCACTATGGTGCTGAGCGCCGCACAAGCTTCCGGAAGGGCCTTACCGGTTTACACACCGGTGCATATAGTGATCGCTTACACACATCAGCTGGTATTCGATCTCAAAGATGCAATCGCCCGTCTGAAAGAAAAGTATCACGGTGATCTACCCTCCTCTATCTCCTTTGCCTCCGGTCCCAGTCGTACCGCAGACATCGAGAAAACACTGGTAGTCGGAATACATGGCCCGCGAGAGGTATATGTGTTCCTGTTGGATGAATAGATTTGTAAACAATAAAGCATATTTGAGCAGCGCGTGATCCTATCATGCGCTGTTCTTTTAAATGATCATGTTATACGGGCCACTATGACCAGGTTATTCCTAATTCTTTTTGCTGCTGTTCTGCTGGCGTCATGTGGACAGTCTTCCGAGCAGCGTACCGCCACAGTAGATACCATTAATACCTTCATCGTAAAAGAACCCAGCGCTGTTATCTTCAGACCTGCAGGGGATAAATTACGCTCGCTGAAAGCCGCTATCGGTGAAAAAGGCTTCCCTTCTCTTGAAGCAATTAATAAAAGTACACAGACTGACGACAGTGCTTACCTTGCCGCTAAAGGTGTGAAGGTGGTCAGCACAAGCGCTACACTGCTGAAATTTATCAAACCGAACGGCGAAGTGTTCTATCTCAGTCTGGTTCATCCGAAGTACTCCTGGGAGATATTCCTGTACAACGGTTATAGTGATCCTGTGAAGGCAGATCTGACAGATATCGAGTCCGCTTACCTGGAATCGGGTATAAAGAAACCATGAGGGTTGTTTTCTTAAAGACTTATCTATTACTTCGCGGTGCAAATCGCTTCATCATCAGCGGTCTGTTGTTTCAAACAATACAGACCGGATAAATATCATCATCTATGACGCATGGACTGTCCACAGTGGACTATTCCATTCCTCTTCCGGAAGGCAAACGTGTTTACTTCGCATCAGACTTTCACCTGGGCGCTCCTAATCCTGCTGCCAGCAGAGAAAGGGAAAAGCGTATTGTAAAATGGCTGGATGCCTGTTCGAAAGATGCTGAACACATCTTCCTGGTAGGTGATATTTTCGATTTCTGGTTTGAATACAAAGAAGTGGTGCCTAAAGGCTATACCCGTCTGCTGGGTAAACTGGCTGAATTGCGTGATAAAGGCATCGGCATCACCGTATTCATTGGTAATCATGATATGTGGATGGACGGCTACTTTGAAGAAGAGCTGGAAATCCCGGTACACTACGAACCTAAAACATATGATATTGGCGGTAAGCGATTTTATATCGGTCACGGCGACGGTCTTGGTCCTGGTGATCACGGATATAAAATGCTGAAGAAAGTATTCCGTAACCCCATATGCCGCTGGTTATTTTCATTGATACATCCTTCCTGGGGAATTGGTCTGGCGAATTACTTCAGCCGTAAAAGCCGTGCTGCTACTGGTGGCGAATTGGAAAAATTCCTGGGAGAAGAGAATGAATGGCTGGCTATCCACAGTAAAGAAGTATTACAGAAAGCCCATTTTGATTACTTCATTTACGGCCACAGACACCTGCCGCTGGATTTACAGGTAGGTCCTGACAGTCGCTATATTAACCTCGGCGACTGGCTGAATTACTTCACTTATGCCGTCTTTGACGGAAAGAAAACTGAATTGATATATGATGGAAAATAGCGCTTCGCGCTGTTGCAATAAACTCCGTCAGTCGAGGATTTCGTGCAGGATCGGGGGAGAATTTAATTCCTGGAAATCAGGCAGGTGCAATCTGAAGAAATCCAGATAAGCATATAACAGCTTTCTGCGTTTATCTTTATTCATGTTGATCTCGTCCAATGCTTCCCAGCTTTTACACTGGAACAGGCGATCTGTGATCTCACTGTTCGCAGCATCAAGATAATTACTGTGATGTGGTGGCAGATCTGTAAATGAGCCTTCCTGGAGATCGAGATAGTGGGCATATTCAGAATAACGTCCATTGAGCCGGAAACCAAGATGCTCCGCCAGTTTAAGGGTGAAATAAAGCGGGATATTGGCCGCAATACCCAGTGGCGCCATATCCAGCGCCTGTAAAGCCTGTTCGGCAAAGTAGTATAGGTCCACCTGCTGCTCCGGTTCACGCAGACTTTTCTGTAGCAACTCGATCATATAAAGCGCTACTGTGTTCTTCACAATATTGAAGTGCAGGGAGGTATAGATATAACCCAGTTTAAACTCAGAAATACGCTGGATGGTCTTTTGCTCATAGTGGTATACGACCATTTCCAGGATATTACCCGGCTGGAACAGATTGCCTTTGGCTTTTGGTTTGGAGCTGCGCACGCCGTTCACCATATAGGATTGTACCCCGAATAGTTCGGTGAATATATTGACGATGGCACTGGTATCGCCGTATTTGACTGTTCTTAATACTATTCCGCGGGTTTTGTGTAACATAAAACTAGACAGCAACTGCTGCACTCAAATGTACGACTAGCGCTTGTTAATTGATGAATACAATCTTTGTCACCACATGCTCCCCTCCTGTTTCCCCTGCAACAAATACGAGATAAACACCTGACTGTGGCCGATGACCGGTATAATCCAGTCCGTTCCAGATGGCTTGTCCGCCAAGAGCTCTTGTCTGGTATACCATTCTGCCACTGATATCGGTAATTTTTACCCGGGTGTTATCTGCCAGTCCACGGATAGCGATAGGGGCGCTATAATCATGTTTCACAGGATTCGGAAACACCAGCACGGAATCTCTCTCCATTTTGCTCACAGGTGCTGTGGCGGTACCATGCCAGGACATCAGGCCTTTGGCGGTAGCGAAGTAGACTTCTCCTATCTTCGGATCTATGGCAATACGGTGGATGTGATTGTCGGGTAGCGGACTATTACCGGTATTGAAATGTTCAAGGATACATTGTCCATCGTCGCTCACCAGCCAGGCACCATTGTAAGTGCCGACCCATTTGCGGTTTGCGCCGTCCACAGCGATGGTAGTCACTTGTTCATCCTGGAAGAGATAACCGGCAAAGTTGTCCTGCTGAATGACAGGAAGGATTGCATTACAACCATCGGCAGCGGCCTGCCCGGGACAATTGATAATGGCAACGCCACGGGCAGTGCCGATCCATATACTGCCATTACGGTCTTTGGCCAGGCAGTAAACATCATTGGAAGGCAGATTGCCCTGTGCGGCACCCAGACGGTATTGCCGCCATTGGTCGTCAGATTTATTGTCGAGGGTATTGTTGTGATTCAGCACATATAAACCATTGCTTTGCGGAGAAACCATGTATACTAGTCCATTGTCGTCTGTCAGTAACTGACTGATAGCATTGCCGGTCATGGCATAAGGGCTGCGGAAGGAGACCCAGTTATCGTCTGATTTTTTAACCAGCAGATTGTTGTTTGCGCCATAAGCGGCCACCCAGAGATTGCCATTAAGATCGGTAGCGAGGCCGCTGATATTGTATGCTGTTGGATCATTTGTTGCCGCCGGCAGGATGCCCTGTTTGAATACGGTCCGTTTGTCCCCGCTGATGCGGACCAGTCCACCCCCAAAGGAGCCCAGGTATATAGCATTGGCATCTACTGTCATAGTAGCGATATCATGCAGGGAATCCGGCCATCCTGCAGTCGCATTCCAGGAGCCGTTTTCAAAACTGTAATAGCCATCGCGGTTGCCGGCAGCCTTCCAGTTATTACTGATAGTACCGGGAGCAGCCAGCAGCGTATTGCCGGAGAAAAGCAGGTCGCCGGTAATAATGCCGGCAGGCGCATCAGGATTGACAGCTGTATATTCACTGGTTTGTTTATCGTATTGTATCAGTCCGGAAAGGGAGTCTGCTATCCAGAGCGCATGTTCAGTGCCGGCTGCCTGCATAGGTGCTTTCAAGAGGGCATGTTGAAAAGAGGATACGACTGCTGCATTGGCGTTCAGTGCCAGAATACGGGATGCGCCGGCCTGTGGCTGGCAGAGCAGCAGTTGATTGTTATATATGCTCATATTGCTGATAGTACGACCGGCAGTATACCATGGCGTCCAGGTATTATTGTTCAGCAGGTATAGTTGATTACGCTGGCGGCATATCAGCAGGTTATTGAAGGCAATGATTTCCTGTACGGAGTCAGGGGCAAGGCCCTGTGAGAGAGAGGACCAGTTGCGGAAATCGGATGGATTGTTGCTGTTAAGCGATGCCGTTCTAACCCCTTCTGAAGTGGCAGCAAAGAGGGAGGTCCCTATTATGGCAACCGAGTAAACGGGTGTATAGGCGCCGGTGCTGCCCACGACATAGGTCGCCTCAATTTCCGGTACGGAAGTATTCAGCACTACGATACCCAGACCGGTACAGAGATATGCTTTGTTGTTACGAAAAATGACCCGGAAAATGGTTTTATCGGCGGCGACCTGTTTACGCATCAGGTCAGGGATATTATAGATCGTGTTACCACTCAGCAGATCGACGTTGCTGTTGGCATAAGCGACGAGTATGGTCTCATCATTAACTGCAAGGGTGCTGATACCGATATCATGCAGACCGTTTGCCTTACTGTAGCGACTGAGCTCCAGTCCATCTTCAGGCGTATTGGCCACGGCGGACAGTCCCTGGGCGGCGGCACAGTATATCTTGTCTCCTTTCACGGCGACAGCGACAGCGGGACGCCAGGGAAGGTGGTCGCTCCACTGACCGACGTAAGTGCCTTCAATATGTTGCTGAGCGCTTATCTGGAGGGCATTCAGACAGGATAGGCATAGTATGGCACAGAGGGATATCAGAAAACGGTACATGCATCAAAAATAGTTATATGTTATTACTTTGAGTTACCTTTACGCCCTACTAAAATTACAAAGACGCGTATGTGGCAACGCTTAGCAGGATTCGTATTGAAATTTCGTTTACCACTCCTGGTCTTATTACTGTTGAGCACTGCAGTGATGACCTATTTCGCCAGCAAAGTAGAGCTTTCCTATGAAGCAAATAAATCTATCCCGCTGGATAATGCGAAATATAAGGAATATATGCAGTTCCGGGAATTGTTCGGAGAGGATGGTAATATGATGGTAATCGGTATTCAGACTGACAATTTCTTTCAGAAAGATTTCTTTCATGATTATGTAAAGCTGAATGAGGACCTGAAAAAGGTGGAGTTTGTAGAGAATGTACTGAGTGTACCTTTTGCCATTAACCTGGTGAAAAATGACAGTACACGCAAGCTGACAGCAGAACCGCTTTTTCGCGGAGATCTGCAGCAGCAGGCCATACTGGACAGCCTGGCTGGTACATTGAATAATCTGCCTTTTTATAAGGGATTATTGTATAATCCGCAGACACATGCTTACCTGATGATGATCAACATTCAGAAGGGTGTCATGATGACTCCGCGCCGTACAGAGGTGGTGGAGAATGTGATGAAGCTGGGTACTGCTTTCGGAGAGAAACATCATACAGAAGTACGTATGAGTGGTTTACCGCTGATCCGTACCCTGATGGCAAATAAAGTGAAGAAAGAACTGGATCTGTTCCTGAAGCTGTCGTTTATACTGACGGCTGTGATCCTGCTGATCTTCTTCCGCTCTATCAGTGCGGTATTGATGTCCATGATCGTAGTAGCAATCGGCGTGATCTGGTCTGTAGCAACGATCGTGCTGCTGGGTTATAAAATCACCTTGCTGACGGGGCTGATCCCACCATTGATTGTGGTGATCGGGATACCGAACTGCGTGTACTTCCTGAATAAGTATCATACAGAATACGCGAAGGACGGTAACAAGACGCGGGCGCTGGTACACATGATACAACGTATGGGTATTGTGACGCTGTTTACTAACCTGACCGCAGCGATTGGTTTTGGTGTGTTCTGTTTTACGAAGAGTGAATTGCTGAAAGAATTTGGTGTAGTAGCAGGTTTGAATATCATGCTGATCTTCCTGATCTCTTTTATTTTCCTGCCTGCAGTACTGAGTTACCTGCCACCGCCAAAGACCAAGCATACGAATTACATGAACAACCGCACGTTCCGCGCTTTGCTGGACGGGCTGACTGCATTGGTATTCAAATATCGCGCATGGGTGTATGGCGTGACGGTGGTGCTGGTGATTGGAGCTGTAGCGGGTATGCTGAAGTTGAAATCAGAGGCGCATATGTTGGATGATATTCCGACAAGTGACAAGCTGTATACAGATCTGAAATTCTTTGAGCAGAACTTCAAGGGTGTAATGCCGCTGGAAATAGCGGTGGATACAAAGAAGAAAAATGGTGTGGTAAATCTGAAAACGCTGGAGAAACTGGATCAGTTATCTAAGCTGATCGGTGCGCAGCCGGAGTTTGCAAGACCATTGTCTGTAGCGGAAGGTATTAAATTTGCCAAGCAGGCTTATTATAATGGAGATAGTTCTAACTACGCTATTCCAAACCAGTTTGATATTGGTTTCCTGGCGCCTTATCTGCGTATGAAGGGCGGCACTAATGCGGCGGGTAATGCGACTGCGTTTACGAAGCTGGTTTCCTCCTTTATGGACAGCAGCCGTCAGGTAGCCCGTGTGAGTGTGAATATGGCGGATGTTGGTTCTGCGAAACTGCCGATATTGCTGGATTCATTGCGTCCGCAGGTAGATGCGATCTTTGATACGGCACAATACAAGGTAAGTTATACCGGTACGAGTGTGATTTTCCTGGAAGGTAGCCGGTTTATTATCAATGGTCTGACAGAAAGTATTCTGCTGGCGTTTGTACTGATCATTTTCTGTATGCTGTATCTGTTCCGTTCCTGGAGGATGCTGCTGATATCATTGATTCCTAACATCATTCCGCTGGCGGTAACAGCAGGCGTAATGGGCTGGCTGAACATTCCGTTGAAGCCATCGACGGTGCTGGTGTTTAGTGTGGCGCTGGGGATCGCAATTGATGTGACGATCCGTTTCCTGGTCAACTTCAAGCAGGAGTTACCGCATCATAACCTGGATATTTCGGCTACGGTGAAGCAAACGATCCATGAGACGGGTTTGAGTATCATTTATACATCACTGATTCTGCTGGCTGGTTTTATGATCTTTAGTTTCTCTGAATTCGGTGGAACGAAGGCATTAGGTTGGTTGACTTCACTGACTTTGTTAATGGCGATGATCACAAACCTGACTATTTTGCCGGCATTGTTATTGTGGATGGAGAAGGCTTTATTGAAGAAGGCTAAGAAGAAGCAATTGTGGAATGCGCTTGATGAAGAGACGGATATAGAGATGTCAGAGCTGGGGCTGAAAGAAAGAGAAAAAGAAGACTAGACAAGTATAGTTTCTACATATGTTTAAAACGCTCAATACATGATTATCAGTATTGGGCGTTTTTGTTATACCCAAATAATCTAGTGGGCTACATTCATCCCCCCTTTATCGCCGCTCGTATAAAAGGGCGTTACATACCCGGTAAAAAGTAAGAGGTTTATAATGCCATTCTAACCTCTTTTAGTTCATGAAAAACAAATACTTAAAGGGCGCTCACCTTTCTGAGCGTAAATTTAAGGAGATACTACGGCTATTTGCCGAAGATCTTACAGCCACTCAGATTGCCAACATTAGTGGGGTAAGCCGTGTCACTGTAAATAGTTATCTCAAAAAGATCCGCCAGCAGATTGCCCGTCACTGTGAGTCTTTATCGCCCTCCGACAATCACAACCGTTCAGTAGCCCCCGCGCGCATCACACATGCTTCACCTGCCGAGGATGGGGACGTATCCGTCAAAACAGAAGTAGGCCGTACTGTAAAGCCGGTCGTATTTGGTATTTACCGTTCTTCGGACCGGTTACATACGGAGATATTGCCTGATGTAAGCAGGTCAATGATCCATTCTGTTGTGAGGAGCAGCCGTTCTATTCTGGAGATGCAGGGAGCCGCCGAGAAGATCCGCCGTTTCAGCAATGTGGTGGACCTGGGGCAATACCGTTTGTACAACCTGGAAAATGAGGGCGCTATTAGTATTGCGGACGACGTGGACGCGTTCTGGGGGTTGACCAAGCACAGGCTTGCCAAGTTCAAGGGATTGAACCGTAGTACTGTGTATTTACATTTAAAGGAGTGCGAGTTCCGGTATAACAACAGGAATGAGGACATTTATGAGACTTTGCTGGAATTGTTAAAAAGCCAGCCGCTGAGTCTTTCCTGATTATTTCTCTTTTACTAAGATATTGCTGCAATGAGGCAGCGGAACTTTTATTTAGATCTGGAACAAAACCCGGATTTAGATTTTGGTTGATGAGCGCGCAGGTGGTATTCCTATCACCTGCCTTACTTGTTTTAATTATACTCGTTTTAGTACGAAGTTAAGCCCAGTGAAGCCCGGTTGATATATGTGGAACATATTTTGGATTTTACAAATAATAATTTTTATATTATGTTAAAAAACTGTTAAAGGGGCGTTATAACATATAATTTGTTTGCCGCTTTTCACTGAAATTATTGTTAAATAATTTATATTTGAACGTTAAAATTAAGTTAAACAACAGAAGAAGGGTAAATGCTTATGAGAAATGACCCAAAGTAGTCTTCTCACCCTCTGTATACTAATTCAAGGATTTTCCAGGACAATTAAATCGTTATGAACGATTGAAGGGGAACCGTAGATTAAGAATTTTATCAACAAAAGTTTGTTTTATCAACGTAGGACAGCTATTTCAGAGCCAGTGGTCGGTTTCCTGAGAAGAGTTTTTTCTATTCATTGAATATTTAAACTAAACAACCAGAAACAACAAAGCTTATGAGGAAAAGTTTATTTTTCCTCCTGCCCTCTATCGTGGTAGTTGGACAGGTGGTTGCGCAGACCCGCCCCATTACAGGGAAGATCACTTCCTCTGATGACGGGAGTCCGGTGATCGGCGCTACAGTAATTGTAAAAGGTACAACGACTGGTACTGTTACAAACATGAATGGTGAGTATACCATTAATGTACCAGAAGGAGCTACTGCCCTAACTGTGAAATTCGTCGGTATGAAAGACCAGGAAATTAAACTTGGTACAGGTGCGAAACACAATGTAGTATTGTATCCCGACGTAACAAAACTGACAGAAACTGTTGTAACTGCGAACGCGATCCGTCGTGATAAAGCCTCCCTTGGTTACTCAGCTCCAACCTTAAAAAATGACGAACTGACCAAAGGTCAGAGCTCCAGCCCACTGAATGCCCTTGCAGGTAAAGTAGCGGGTGTAAATATCTCCACCAGTGCGAACGCTCCAGGTAGTTCTTCCAGGATCGTATTGAGAGGTGGTTCTTCTATCGGTGGTAATAACCAGGCGCTGATGGTTGTGGATGGTGTGCCTATCGACAACAGCAGCATCATTGGTGGTGGCGACAGCCGTAGCACAGTTGACTTCGGTAACCGTGGTAACGACCTGAACCCAGAAGACATCGAATCTGTAACTGTTCTGAAAGGCCCTGCAGCAGCAGCGTTGTATGGTTCCCGCGCTTCTAACGGTGCGTTGATCATCACTACTAAGAGCGGTAAAAAATCCGCAAACAAGAAGAACGAAGTAATTTTCAACAGTTCAATTACTTTGTCTAATGTGGTAAAACTGCCAGATTTCCAGAATGATTATGGTCAGGGTTATGATCAGGAGATTATAGATCCTATGGAAAACTGGAGCTGGGGTCCTAAGTTTGATGGTACTGAGAAAGAGTGGGGACAATCTATTAACGGTGTAAGACAGAAGAAAGCTTATTCTGCAGCTAAAGACAATGTTAAGAATTTCTTTAAAACTGGCCAGGCATATAGCAATAACTTATCCCTCTCAGGTGCCGGTGAAAAAACTACTTATTACTTATCTGTGAATAGCCTGAACTCTGATGGAGTTATGCCAGGTTCTTCTGACAAGTACAATAAATACAGCCTGCGTTTTAATGGTACCGCACAGCTGAATAACAAGTTCTACACAGGTATCAACTTCAACTACAGCAAGATTAACGCTAACATGATCCAGGGTGGTCAGGGTGAAGGTTCTGTATTTGATAACGTACTGCAGACTCCACGTGATATTCCTATCGACAAACTGGGAGATCTGAGTAATCCTTATAACAGCTTCAATGTTCCAGATGCGAATGGTATTCCTTCTTATGGTTATTATGGCGCTTATACCGTAAGCCCTTACTACATCCTGAAGAACTATCGCAACCTGAACGATGTTGACAGGGTAACAGGTAACTTCACTATCGGCTATAAACCAACTGAATGGTTGGATGTACTCGAAAGATTAGGTACTGACGTATATACTGACCGTCGTCGTTACAAATATCCAAAATTCGATCTGAAGCCACTGGATGACAATCCTGACTACTACGAAACTGGTACTAACAACCATACCAGCAATGGTAAATATGGTGAGGATAATTATACACTGAGCGAAGTAACACATGACCTGATGATCACTGCAAAAAAGGATTTCACTCCTGATTTCAAAGCATCATTGATGGTGGGTAATAACGTACGTCAGCGTATATTCAACACGATGGAAACTGAGACTAACCAATCAAGTGGTCTGGTAATTCCTGACTGGTATAACCTGGATAACAGTAACGGTCCTGTTTATACTTTCAACAGCCGCTCTACCCGTCGTTTGATCGGTCTCTATGCAGATCTGAACCTGTCATATAAAAACATGTTGTTCTTAGGTGCTACAGCGCGTAACGACTGGTCTTCCACACTGCCAAAGGGTAATAACTCATTCTTCTACCCTAGTGTGAACGCTTCCTTCGTGTTCACTGAGCTGACTAAAGAATCTGGTCTTGCAGAGATCCTGAACTTTGGTAAAGTACGTGGTAGCTGGGCAAAAGTGGGTAACGATGCTGATCCATACCTGCTGAGAACATACTATGGTAAAACTGACCTGTCAAGTGGTTTCGGTAACACTACCTTCCCATTTGGTAACATTGCTGGTTATACCTATGGTAACAGAATCGGTAATCCGAACCTGACGCCTGAGTTCACAACAGCATTTGAAGTAGGTACTGAATTAGGTTTCCTGGAAAACAGAATCTATGTAGACTTCTCTTACTACCAGAATAAATCTAAAGATCAGATCCTGAACGTACCTATTCCAACTTCTTCCGGTTTCACCAGCCAGGTATTTAATACTGGTCTTGTTGAAAACAAAGGTATTGAGGTTAGCTTAAGAGGTACACCTATCAAAACTGCTTCAGGTTTCAGCCTGGAACTGTTTGGTACTTACACAAGAAACAAGAATGAAGTAGTAGATCTGGGTTCAGTTGACCAGGTGGTAATCGGTGGTTTCGGTGGTATGAGTATCGTTGCTGCGAAAGGAAGACCATATGGTACTTTCTATGCGCAGGATATTCAGCGTGATGAGCAGGGACGTGTAATTGTAGATGCATCAAGCGGTAATCCTCTGCTAACAGCAAATCCGGTATACCTGGGTTCTTATAATCCTAAATACCAGGCATCATGGGGTGCAAATGCAAACTATAAAGGTTTCAGCTTCAGCATCCTGTTTGACACTAAACAAGGTAACCAGTTCTTCTCCCGTACCAAGGACATCCTTGATTTTACTGGAGCAGCTTACGAGACTGCAGTGGGTGGTCGTGACGCCTCTGTTTGGGAAAACTCAGTATATACTGATGCTACCACAGGTAAACTGGTACCAAACACAAGTGTTACTTATGACAAACAAAACTGGTTCCCAAGTGTAATTCCTTCCGGCCAGCACGTTGTTGACGCATCATATATCAGACTGCGTGAAGCTAGCTTGTCTTACAGACTGCCAAGAAATCTGCTGAACAGAACTCCATTTGGTGATCTGTCTGTAGGTATCTTCGGTAATAACCTGGCGCTGTGGACAGCTAAGGAGAATAGATATGCAGATCCGGAAGTTAACTCTGGTGGTGCAGGTAACGAGCAAGGTTTTGATTTCACTGCTCAACCTTCACTGAGAAACTACGGTTTTAATCTGAGAGTAACTTTCTAAAGTTTAAAGAGTAAAAACAATGATGAAGAAACATATATTTAAGGCGACTGCAGGCGTATTAACTGCGTTGTCTATCACCTTAGCAGGATGTAGCGACTTCCTGGACGTTAACGATAACCCGAACCAGACTACAGAAGCTTTACCTTCTCTGATACTGCCTTCTGCGCAGGCGGCGGTTGGTATTGTGCTCGGTAACACCTATCAGGTATATGGTAGCATGTGGAGCCAGTACTGGACGCAGAACAGAAGCTCTTCACAATACAAGAGCGTCGATCAGTTCCTGTTACAGGGTTCAAATTTTGACAGACCATGGCAATTATTATATGCAGATGGTATGGAAGACCTGCAGCTGATTATTAATCAGGCGAATGCTGAGCCGGTTAAACAGTACGCTGCTGCTGCAATGATCTTAAAAGCATATGAGCTGCAGATGCTGACAGATGCTTTCGGAGATATTCCAAATAGAGAAGCATTACAGGGCGAACAACTGAACCTGAATCCTCACTACGATTCTCAGGAATCAGTATATGATAGCATTTTTGCACTGATCAACAGAGGTATCTCTCTGATTGATGCAAGTTCTGAATATATACCTGGTGATGAAGACATGATTTTCCAGGGAGACATGGACAAATGGGAAGCTTTCGGTAATACCCTGAAGCTCCGTGCATACCTCCGTCTGTCTGAAGTAAACCCAACTAAAGCACAGGCAGGTATTGCTACGCTGGCTGGCGCTACATTCCTGACAGAAGACGCAGCAATCAACTACACATCAACTGGTGGTAATCAGAACCCACTGTATGCTGAAATGGTTGGTCTGGGTCGTACCCAGAACCTGGTTGCCAGCGAAACTGCTGTTAATCAAATGAAAGCGCTGAGCGATCCACGCTTACTAGCTTTCTACCAGAATGCTGCCGGTACTACTACCGTTAATCCTATTCCTCAGGGTAGCTTTAATACACCTCCATCCGCAGCTTATCCGCTGTCTCTGCCATCACCTAACACAGGTGCTGCTCCAAGAAGTGCTGCTTCTGCACTGGCTCCGGTTAAGTTCATGTCTGCTGCTGAAAGCTATTTCCTGCAGGCTGAAGCTGCTGCACGTGGCTGGCTGGCTGGCGATGCAAGAGGCCTGTTTGAAGATGGTATCACTGCGAGCTTCGAAGCTTACAATGTAACTCCAGGTGCTTATATCACTACTGCTGTTGCTGCATTCCCTGCTAGCGGACTGGCTGCTCAGCTGAAAGCGATCATCACCCAGAAATACTTTGCTATGAACGGTAACCAGGGCTTTGAAGCATGGTCTGAATGGCGTCGTACAGGTTATCCTGACTTCTTCGTTCGTTCAGTTGAGTCTTCTCTGCCTGCTGGTCAATTCCCTGCACGTTTCCTTTATCCTAACACTGAGCTGACCAGGAACCCTAACTTCCCGGGTGCAAAAGTTGTTACCGATAAAGTTTGGTGGGACAAGTAAGCAATAACGTATATGTATATACCAGAAAGGGGCTCGTTGTGAAACGAGCCCCTTTTTTTATGCCTACTCAGATCAGTATGTGCCAGTCTGGCAATTAGTTGTTAAACCACATATCCCTACATCTTTGTAAGAATTTTTATATCTTGTGTTGCTTTTTTGACTGTGTGAAGATCAAAATAATAAAAGACACGGGGGACAAATCATCGCATTTCACCACAAATGCGATTCTCAATCTTGGTACTATATATCACAATGCCTGACTTCCTGCATTAATTAAAAATCTGTTTGATGAAAAAAGGAGTATTCCTGTATCTGTTTTCATTAATATCTGTGCTGCCAGCATTCGCGCAGATGAGAACACTTACAGGCACTGTTACTGCCGACAGCAGCGGCACGCCTCTGCCCGGTGTTACTATCCATCTGAAGGGCTCTACCTATCGCCTTGCCACAAATCCTGATGGATCTTATACTATGAGCATCGGGGGAACACCCGAACTGCAATTTTCTATGGTCGGGTATCTGTCCCGACAGGTAAAAGTCGGACCGGATATGACCCGGCTCGATGTAAAACTGGAGCCTGTATCTTCCAAACTATCAGAAGTAGTCGTAGTCGGATATGGAGAACAATCCCAGCAGTATACCACAGAAGCCTTATCAGTAGTGAAAGCAGCTGATTTTGCCAATGTACCGGCTGTTACTCCCCAGCAACTGCTGCAAGGACAGGTGGCGGGTGTCAGCATGACCAATTCTTCCGGTCTGCTGGGCAATGCTTCATTACTCCGCGTAAGAGGAACTGCTTCTATTACCGCTGGTACACAGCCATTATTCATTATAGATGGTGTACCCCTGAATGACGGTTCATATAATACAGCCTATGGTGGTGGCGCTTCGCTGAATCCATTGCTGGAAATGAATCCTGATGATATTGAATCTATTACCGTACTGAAAGATGCTGCGGCTGCCGCAATTTATGGTTCAAGGGGTTCTAATGGAGTGATATTGATACTGACCAAAAAAGGAGGCTACAGGAACAAAACTCAGGTAAAGCTTGATTATGCTACCGGCTGGGTAAACCCTAGCGGTAAGATAGATGTCATGAACGGTGACGAATATGTTAATTTCTATAATAATTATGTTACCAAAGCGATAGGTGCTACTCCGATTACGGCCCCGGCGTCGTTTACTGACTGGCCATCATTGGTGAGCAGGACTGGCCGCAACAGTAATTATGCATTATCAGCAAGTGGGGGTAACGAAAAGACCCGTTTCTACTTAGGTGGAAATTATGCAAAAGATGAAAGTTTTGTAATAGGAAACAACCTGCAGAAACTGTCCGGCAGGGTTAACCTGGAGCATACAGCAAATAAATATTTAGCACTGGGAGTAAACTTCAGTACGGCCTATACGAATATGGACCGTATAAATATTGAAAGTGGTTCACAGGCGCCTTATACCAGGGGTTTGCTGAATACGCCTACTACGCTTGCTTATACGGATGACGGAGAGTATTTTCTTCCTGCAAGCAATACATTGGCGAGTGTTTACCTGAGCACAAACAAGTATTACACGCGGCGTAATACCGGTAATGCTTATGCCAAACTAAATATCACTGACTATTTATGGTTGAAAACTGACTGGGGCATGGACCTGCTGGAAACAGAAGAACGTTTTCGCAGATCTTCTAAACTGGGAGGTACCGGTACAGCAGGACGTACCATCTGGCAGGATTATAAATGGCTGACTACCAACAGTATCAATTTTGATAAACGCTTCGCTGAAGTACACCAGGTCTCCTTATTGGCAGCATATAGTTATGAAACTGCCAGATATGATGATATCAAGGTAACAGGTACCGGCTTTACCAGCGACCAATTGCTGAACGTCGGATCTGCTGCAACGAATACGGGTTCTGCCACCGGGAAAGCCTGGGGCTTGGAATCCTATATCTTCCGTGGTAACTACCGCTTCAAAGACAAATACCTGTTTGAAGGTAGCTTCCGTCGCGACGGTTCTTCCCGCTTCGATGGCAATAACCGTTATGGTAATTTCTGGGCAGTATCCGGAGGCTGGATTATGTCAGAAGAGCAATTTATCCGTAAGCTTGGTTTCATTGATTATATGAAGCTTACTGCAAGCTATGGCGTAACTGGTAATGACCGTATTGGGTATTATGACTATATGGGACTGTATACTGCCGGAGTTGACGCTAACTATGCAGGACAATCTGGCCTGAGACCTACACAGATAAAAAATCCCAAACTCAGCTGGGAAGAAAGTCGTCAGCTGGACCTGGGACTTGCAGTGAATGTGCTGGATAACAGACTTCAGTTGTCATTTGATTATTATCGGAAGCATTCAGAGAATCTGCTGTTATACGTAGTTGTTCCATCTACTACAGGTTTTGGTTTTGCCACTAAAAACGCAGGTGAAATGCGTAACAGCGGCATCGATCTGCAGATAACAGGCATACCTGTAAAAACAAGAGATCTGCAGTGGACCACTTCCTTAAATATGGGACTGTTAAAGAACAAGGTATTATCATTACCGCCTGATAACAGAGATGATGAAGGCAGGCATTATATCCTCAGTTCTAATAATAACCAGCGCGTAGTAGAGGGCTATACACTGAACACTTTTTACCTGGTTAAATATAAAGGGATCAATCCTGAAACAGGTGACCCTGAGTGGTATACAAAAGACGGAAAAACTACCAGTACACCTACTGCCAAGGACCAGATCGTTGCAGGTAGTGCTTTGCCAAAATGGACCGGTGGATTTAACAATACTGTCCGTTATAAACAGTTTGATCTGAATGTAAATTTCTACTTCTCTTATGGCAATAAAGTATTGCTGAATGAATTTAAGGAGCTTGATAACGTGAATAAAAGTACAGCAACCAACCTGAGTAAGGATCTGCTGAATTACTGGCAGAAACCAGGTGATCAGGCGTTTGCACCAGCAGCAACCAGTACATCATGGAAAAATGGAAACAGCTTCTCACAGTTGTCCACTGCGCAGCTTTTCAATGGCTCCTTCCTGCGTTTGAAAACGCTTAGCCTGGGTTACAATGTACCAGCTAATCTGTTGAGCAGTACACGCGTATTGAGTGGCGCCCGCTTGTATGTAATGGGGCAAAACCTCTGGACAGTAAAGGATAAAAACTTCCGTGGAGCTGATCCTGAAGTATCCCAGTATGGTACCAATGCACAGGTAGCCGGAGAAGGATACTATTCTCTGCCTCAGCCTAAATCGATCACTGTAGGTGCAAACATGGTATTTTAAAAAATGAAAACAGCCAACATGAACCGGAAAAATAAGATATGGATATGGCTGCTGGCGGGTGTTACCTGTACCAGCATGTTTTCCTGCAGTAAGGATCTTCAGCAGGATCCTGAGCAGGCTATCCCTTCAGACGATGTGTTTACGTCCGGAGCTACCTCTTTAAGCGCATTATACGGCGTATACAGCCGCTCTCAACGTCCGGAGGTATTTGGGGCTCAACCTCAGATTATAGCCGATTATATGGCAGATAATGCCAATTATTATGGATCCGTTGCCGGTCTTAGTGAGATCAATACTTTTACAGCGACGCCAGCCAGCTCCATTATCAGTGAAATGTGGCGTATACACTATGATGCGATCATGGGTGCGAATATGGTCGTGGAGAAAGTACCATTGGTACAGGATCCGACCTTTTCAGCAGCCGACCGCAAAATGTATGTGGCAGAAGGAAAATTCATGAGATCTATCCTGTATTTTCAGTTGCTGAACCTGTTTTCTCAACCTTATCAGGTAGAACAGGGTACTCGTCCCGGAATTCCGATGGTGACTGCTGCCTTTAACGGCACCATCACCTACCCCGAGAGAGGAACCGTAAATGCAGCACATGCCCAGATAGAAAAAGATCTGCTGGAAGCTATTCCTGATCTTTCCGCAGCAACATTCAGTGACCCTGCACTGGCAAGAGGCAGGGCGACTAAAGGTGCTGCATTTGCCTTGTTATCCCGATTATACCTGTACCGTGAGCAATGGGATAAAGCTGCACAGTATGCGGATAGCGTACTGAAATCACCTTACTACAAATTAGCAGGAGATTATGGCTTCTATGATGGAAACACCATGGAAGATGTATTCTCTATTCAGAATACAGACATAGATCCTCCCAGTACTACACAGGGTTGGGCATATTACTATCGCCCTGCAGCAAATACAGCCGCAATAGGTGCTTGTCCGTTTGCCCCTTCTCTGATCACTGCATTTTCAGCAGAGCCGACCGACAAACGTTTTCTTGCAAGTGATGAAGGAAATGCGGCAAACAGTGAGAAAAAGCGTTTTACTTTAAAGTTCCCGAATATTGGTACTTTCAAAGACAACGCTCCTCTCATCAGAGTCACCGAAATGTACCTCAACAGAGCGGAAGCACTGGCATCTCTGAATGGCGTGAACCAGGAATCCATCAATCTGATGAATGCATTGAGAAGACGTGCCGGACTGGCAGAATGGGATATCAATACCTTTACCAGCACCGATGCTTTTGTTACAGCCATCCTGAATGAAAGAAGAAAAGAACTCTGTTTTGAAGGACATCGCAGAATGGACTTGCTGAGAAGAGGACTTGCATTACGTGATAATGATCCTGAGAAAAAAGCAGGCGCTGAAAGAGTGATACTGCCTATTCCTCAACGTGAGATCGATGTGAGTCCGGCGTTAAAAGGACAGCAGAATCCGGGCTACTAAACTCAGTTAATACATAAAAAAGCGGCGTTAAATACATGTTATTTAACGCCGCTTTTTTTTATATAAGATAATTGCCCGGAATAAGTTAGCGTCAGATGCGGCATTTTTTATTTCAAAAATATCTCTGCTAAATCAACAAGATAAATTGCTCCGAATTTCATATCTTGCAGTAGATGACTTATTGTGAACAACGCTGAACCAAAATCTAATATTCGAATTTGAATTCCTTGTAGAGACCCGACCCACCAACTTTTGCCGTATAGAAAGGAATTACTTAGACGTACTATTGAACATCAAAAACTAACTACCGATTTACGCTGCTGCCTGACATTGGGGGCTTGATGACTGTTGCCTGAAATGTAGCATACATTCCCTTTTTTGTGTTGATCCGTCGGCAGTAAGCTTTCCGTACAAACATATCTGTTTTGTACGGAATGGCTGTGGCATTTCATTACCCTAAATTTTAACTATGAAGTAAATATCCGGACGTTTATTATCAATCAAAATCGCTTATGAAACACACTTTACTCCTATGGCTATTCGTGGCCATCAGCGGGATGACCGCGTATGCCCAAACACGAACGATTAAAGGCAAGGTAACTGACTCAAAAGATGGCGCAGCCGTACCCTATGCTACTGTCAGGATCCAGGGGACCAACAAAGGAACTGCAACTGATCAAAGCGGAAATTTCAGCATCGATATTTCCGGTACACAGACATTGGTTATTTCAAGTGTTGGGTTCACCTCACAATCCGTGAAACCTGATAACAGTAATACGGTGAATGTATCATTGCTGGCAGATAATACACTTACCGAATACATTGCCACCGGCTATGTAAATACCAACAGGGTAAGAAAGGTAAGTGCGGTCGCTGAAGTCACGGCGGAAAAGCTGGGAAACACCCCGCTCGTTGACATCAACCAGGCTTTACAGGGACAAGCTGCCGGCGTATTCGTTGGCGGTGCTTCTGGTCAGCCGGGCTCCGTACAGAATGTACGCATCCGTGGGGTAGGTTCCATCAGTGCCAGCGCCGCGCCGCTTTATGTAATCGACGGAATCATCGTGGATGGCCGTGATGTGAACAATACCGGCAACCTTGCACTGCAATCCAATGACCTCCTGGCCAACCTGAACCCTAACGATGTTGAAAGCATCAATATCCTGAAAGATGCATCTGCTACAGCGATGTACGGTTCCAGAGGCGCCAACGGCGTGATCGTTATTAATACCAAAAAAGGAAAAGCAGGTGTTACTACTTTCGGCGCCCGTGCACAATATGGTTCGGCAAAACCAAGCTTTGGTAAATCCTCACTGCTGACACCTGCCGAAAGCTATGCCTATAATCGCGATGTACTGGCATTGAATGATTTTACACCGGCTGAAATTGATGAAGAGTTTCCTGCTTCATTACTGGCTACAGGCTTTAACTGGCGCGACGCCGGTTTCCGTACCGCTAAAATGCAGGATTATGGTATCTCTGCTTCCGGTGGTAACGAGAAAACAAAATTGTACATTTCAGCAGGTTATAATGACCAGGAGGGAACACTGATCAACTCCGGTCTGAAACGATATACCGTCATTTCAAACGTATCCCAGAAAGTAAATGACAGACTGGATATTGCGATGAACCTGAACCTTTCACAAGGCGACGCCAGCAGTGCAATGGGGGGTAACTTTTATTCCAGTCCGCTGTTGGGCGCTTATTTCGTTTCTCCTTTTCAAAGCCCTTATAAAGCCGACGGTTCACTGTATACTGGTCTTGAATCTGATTTTAATGCTGCCAGTGGAGATAACTTCCTGTACTCTGTTTACAGAAATGACAAGAAGTTGTCCAACTTCCGTGGTCTTGGTGGTGCAACGGTTTCATACCGCATATTCGACTGGCTGAAAATACAGGAGAGAGTCAATCTTGATATGGTGAATACAGAAGCGAATCTGTTCTATGATCCTACTACCGGTGATGGCTACAATGCCGCCGATCCGCTGAAAAGCGGAAGTGTATACAACCAGAATGTAAAAGTCTCTACAGTAACCAATCAGTTTTCTCTGAGCGGTAATTTCAATATCGGTGAAGAACATCAGCTGGATTATCTTGCACTGACGGAATACAACCGTTTTAAGTCAAGATCATTCAGTGCTGAAGGTATTGGTATTATCGGCAGTCAGCTGAAAGTACTTGATATTACTGCTACTCCGCAAACAGTAGGTGGTAATGCTACTGAGTATACGTTCCTGTCTTATATGGGACAATTGAATTATTCCTTCAGACAAAAATATAACCTGAGTCTTGGTGTCAGAACAGATGGTTCTTCACGTTTCGGGGTGAATACCCGCTATGGTACTTTCTTCTCAGTAGGTGCTTCGTGGAGATTGATAGAAGAAGAATTTATGAAATCGCAGGAGCTGTTTTCTGATCTGAAATTACGTGTTAGTTATGGTCAGACAGGTAATGCGGACTTTGGCAGTATCGACAACTTCGTAGCCCGTGCACTGTATGACTATGGCACCTCATATAACGGTGCGCCTGGTAATGCTCCTAACACGATTGGTAACGTCGATCTGACATGGGAAAAGAATAAGTCTTTCAATATAGGTCTGGACCTCGCTTTACTGAAAGGCGCTATCACTGCAACGATCGATGTATACAAACGTAAAACAGATGGGTTGCTGCTCAATACACCGGTGTCATCTACCAGTGGTTTTACTACACAGATGACTAACATCGGCTCATTAGAAAATAAGGGTATTGAAGCATTGATCTCCACTAAAAATTTTGATAACAGAGGTGGGTTTAGCTGGCGTACAGAACTCAATATCGGTATGAACAGGAATAAGATCACATCGCTGTTCATGGGCCGTGATGTGGCTGGTGGAAACAGTACACAGCTGCACAGAGTAGGTCAGCCTGTACAAAGCTGGTACCTGAATGAATGGGCCGGTGTAGATCCTGAAAATGGTGATCCTTTGTGGTATACTGCTGATGGAAAAACAACCAACAACATCAACCTTGCAGAAAGAAGAATTGTGGGTAATAGTCAGCCTAAATTCACTGGTGGACTCACCAACACTTTTGAATACAAAGGTATCGGTGTTTCTGTATTCTTCTATGCTGTAACAGGTAACAAAATTCTTAACAGAACAAGAATACTGGGTGATGCTGATGGTGCTTACTTCGGATACGGATATGATAAGCTGACTGCTGAAAATTACTGGCGTAAACCTGGTGATATTGCAGAGAGACCTAAACCTATTCCAGGAGGAAATAAAAATGCCAACTCCGCATTGTCGACACGGTACCTGGAAGATGGATCTTTCCTGCGTCTCAGAAATATCAGCCTGAGTTATAGTCTGCCTGCAAAATGGGTCAGAGCTGCCAAATTCACCAGTGTAAAACTCTATGCACAGGCGGCAAATCTTGCTACCTGGACCAGCTATACCGGATGGGATCCTGAACAGGATATCAGTGCGATGGAATTCTTCAGATATCCACCTTCAAAGAGCATCACTTTTGGCGCAAACATTAACTTCTAATCCAGGTAACTTATAAGCTATGAAACAATTATTTTTCCCGATATTAATGGCAGCGCTGCTTGTTATCAACCAAGGCTGTAATAAACAACTGGACCTTTATCCTGCAGATAAATTGCCGACTGCAGATGCACTGAAAACAATACAAGGTGTTAATGCTGCTGTAAACGGTATGTATGA
This sequence comes from Chitinophaga pinensis DSM 2588, assembly GCF_000024005.1. Lineage (NCBI taxonomy): Bacteria > Pseudomonadati > Bacteroidota > Chitinophagia > Chitinophagales > Chitinophagaceae > Chitinophaga > Chitinophaga pinensis. Next base: position 539,331 of record NC_013132.1, on the reverse strand, counting down.
AGGGCTGAAAGTAACTGAATACTATGGCAGGAATTACCTGGTAATACCGGAAATCGCTGCTGATAACGTATACCTTTCTTTCAATAACAGTAACCGTTTCCTTTCGAGCTGGCGTCTGAGCTGGGTGGTGGCTGACGGTGATGTAACAGGCGTCTGGAACAGGGTATATGCCGTGATCCTGCGTGCGAATAATATCATCAATAGTGTACCACTGCTGGAAGACGGTACAACGGAAGAAAAGAACAGCGCTCTTGGTCAGGCATTGTTTGTAAGAGCACTGGGGCATTTTGACCTGCTGCGTGTGTTTTCTACGCCTTATGCAGTTGGTGGCGGCGGTACCCTGGGCGTACCATTAATTACAAAATTTGAGGTCGGTTCACCGAAAAGAAATACCGTAGATGAAGTATACAAACAGATCATCGCAGATCTGACCACTGCTAAAGATTTGCTGCCTAAAAGCAGGAATACGCCTTATAGCGCAAGTTCTTATGCAGCAACTGCATTACTCGCAAGAGTACATCTCTACAAAGGAGAAGATGCCGCTGCTATCACTGCTGCTACAGAAGTAATTAATGCAGGTTATAGTATTGCGCCTGCAAATACTCTGGCAAACTTTTATAATACGCCGGGTACTACTGAAGATATCTTTACGATCAGGATACTCAGCAATGAGACTTTGGGATCTGATAACCTTGGTCGTATTTATCTGAAGCCTGGTTATGGTGATGTCAGGGTGTCTCCGGATCTGAAGAATGTATTGGAGGCGAATGATGCCAGAAATGTATTTGTTTCTGAATTCAGTGGCAGCCCTGCTGAATTTCAGAATAATAAATTCACCGGTCAGGATGGGATATCCGGTTTGTACAGCATTAAAGTACTGCGTATTTCCGAGTTGTACCTGATCCGAGCGGAAGCATATGCTAAGACAGGCAGTTATGCCCTGGCACTGGCGGATGTAAATGAGATCCGTGCGCATCGTAATTTGCCGGCACTTGAAAACGTGCCTGACGCCAATGTACTGACAGCTGTGTTGAAAGAAAAACGTGTTGAGTTTATGTTTGAAGGGCATCGTTACTTTGACCTGCTGCGAAATAAGCTGAGTATTGTACGTACAACCTGTAACAATCCTGCTCAGCTGAATACGCCGAGATGTACAATTGAGGCGTCCTCTCCTACCGCAATATTCCCGATACCACAACGTGAGATTGATGTGAATCTGAACATCGAACAGAATCCGGGGTATAAAAAATAATTGTGGTCGACCAATAAATAAAAAAAGCGTCTCGCCAGATGGCGGACGCTTTTTATTTTATAGTCAGTTGATATTACTGTAATACTTCCTGCAGTTTAGACTCCAGCGCAGGGCCTCTGAGGCCGATTGCGAGCACTTTACCCTGTGGGTCGAGCAACATGTTGGAAGGGATGGAATTAATGCCATATAAAGGCACTACCTGCGAATCCCAGAATTTCAGATCGCTTACATGTGTCCATGTCAGCCCATCTGCCTGAATTGCTTCTTCCCATTTACCTTTTGTTTTATCGAGTGATACGCCCAGTACGGTAAAGTTTTTTCCTTTGAACTTATTGTAAGCCAGTACAACGTTAGGGTTTTCCATACGGCATGGTTTACACCAGCTGGCCCAGAAATCAACGAGTACATATTTGCCTTTGAAAGAACTGAGGCTGACAGGTTTTCCTGATGGATCAGGCAGTGTGAAGTCAGGAGCAGCCTGGCCTATTTTTACAGTAGACATATTGGCTTCTTCTCCTGTTTCCTCGTTCTGTTGTGCGCCCTGTTTCAGTTTATCGGCAAAGCTCACGATGAGGGTATTCTCAGGGAAATGCTTTTTAATTTCTTCCACTGTTTTAGGATCCTCCATCAGTACCTGCGGACCAGCAATGCTCATAGCAAATGCGGCAACAGCGGGAGATTTGGTTTCTGTAGCTGATTTTACCAGGAATTTCTTGAAGTCTTCCTGTTTAGCCTGGAATGCGGCTACTCTTGGTTGCAGTACGCTATCCGGTGTTTTCAGCTGATGCAGACTGTCAAGTGCCGTCATTTCAGCAGAGAGTGCCTGATCTTTAGCACTGGCTTCGTTGAGCAGCTGCTGAATTTCTACGGTCGCTTCAGAGTTTTCGATCTTCAGTTCGCCCAGGTGATTGAAGTCACCAGTGATGCTCATGGTACCAGCATCGAGACCTAATGGAATCAGGCGGTTTGTTTCACCGAAACGGATACGGTATAATGCCTGTTCAGGCAGCATTCCTTTCAGCGTGAATTTTCCGCTGGCGTCTTTGATAACCGCAGTATCCACTATTTTCACTTCTTCCGTGGTCAGCTCTTCCAGGTAGATGGTACCTAAAGGAGCGTTGTCTATATGTGCGTTGATCGTAAAATCGCCTTTCTCGGTTTGTTGTGAACAGCTGGCCAGGAATAACCCGGTTGCCGCCCATAAAGCAAGTTTCTTCATATTCTTCAGTTATATAATTATTTCAGTTTTTCAGCAAGTAATTGGTTGGTCAGTTTAGGATCTGCCTTGCCTTTGGAGAGTTTCATTACTTCTCCGACAAAGAGTGCCATCAGCCCTTTTTTACCCTTACGGAATTCTGCTACCTTATCCGGATATTTTGCCAGGACTTCGTCAATGATCGGCGCAATGCTGCCGGCATTGTTATCCTGCAGGAGGTTCAGTCTTGTTGCAATATCCAGCGGCTTTTCTGTAGTATTTAGCAGCAATTCAGGGAAGATACGGGAAGAAGCTATGGAAAAGCTCACTTTACCATCTTCTACCAGTTGTATCAGACCTGCCAGTGCAGCAGGTGACAGTGCGAAATCACTAATGGCAGCGCCTTGCTCGTTCAGGGTGGATTTTACCGGACCTAAGAGCCAGTTGGCTACTGCTTTATGTTTGGGAATAACAGCAACTACCTGCTCATAATAGTCAGCAGTTGCTTTATCATCACACAGTACACGTGCGTCGTAATCAGGTAGTCCGTACTGGCTGACATAACGCTCTACCATTGCTTCCGGCAGCTCCGGTAATGCTTTTAACAACTGATCGAGATAATCTTCAGTCAGGTGGAAAGGCGCCAGGTCTGGTTCAGGGAAGTAGCGATAGTCATTCGCTTCTTCTTTGGAACGCAGGGAGAAAGAGGTACCATTACCGGCGTCAAAACTCCTGGTTTCCTGGAGGATGGTGCCACCTTCTTCCACGATGGAGATCTGGCGTTTTATTTCGCCCTCTACCGCACGTTTTACGTTACGGATAGAGTTCAGGTTTTTTACTTCGACTTTTGTGCCCAGTTTAGTCTCTCCTTTCAGACGGATGGAAATGTTGGCGTCGCAACGCATACTGCCTTCTTCCATGTTACCGTCACAAACGTCCAGCCAGCGTACCAGTCTGCGGAGGGTTGTCAGGAAGGAATATACTTCATCACTGCTGTGCAGCGCTGGTTCGGTCACGATCTCTACCAATGGTACCCCGGCACGGTTGTAATCCACCATAGTGAATGAAGGATCCTGGTCGTGCATCGACTTACCGGCATCTTCTTCCAGGTGAATACGGTTCAGCTGAATATCCCGTTGACCACCGGCCACGGGAATAGCAACGATACCGCCATCACAGATAGGCGCCGTATGCTGAGATATCTGGTAGCCTTTCGGAAGGTCCGGATAGAAATAGTTTTTACGGGCAAAGTAATTTTCCCGCTCAATCCTGCTACCGCAGGCCAGACCGAGGCGGATGGCATATTCCACCGCTTTACGGTTCAGTTTTGGAAGAGTACCCGGATGGCCCAGTGTGATCGGGCTGATATGGGTATTGGGAGCGCCTCCGAAAGCTGCACTGTCTCCACAAAATAATTTACTTTCTGTCAGTAGCTGGGCATGTACTTCAAGGCCGATGACTACTTCGTATTTGTCTGAATCGATGGCTGCGCTCATGATAATCTTCTGCTATTAGCACAAATATATACAATGAAGGGTAGAAAGGTAGTACAGATTGATCTGTAGCCCGCAGCCGGATGATGAAAATATGGCTAAAGCGTTACCGGACAAGGGGTCAACTGCAATTTTTATGGCCGGAAGATCTGCCGGTATGAAAAGGATGACCGGTTGGAACAGGGAAATCCGTTAATATTATTGGAATTTAACAAAATTTTAGTATTCTTGTATCACAGAACCATTCAACCTATATTCTGTCTCATTTGATACTCCCTTACAATCGAGTAATTATTTTTTACTATTACAAGTATTCTGCAGACCTCCATTAACCTATATGCTGTCCGGGCTGTATCTTTTCAGATCGCCTTCTCCGGATTTACTGCATTTTCCGCATACACCACCATTTAACCTGTATTTTGTCGTAGCTGTACTGATGTGTCTGGCTGCTCATTTCAGCTGGGGTTTCAGTACCTTTCAGGGTGTATGAATACCCAGGAGATCTATAACGTACAACAGGCTTTTTTTGAATCGGGTAAAACCCTGTCATATAAATTTCGCAGGCAGCAGCTTCGGTTGCTGAAATCGGCTGTTAAAAGGCGGGAAAAGGAGATTCTGGCCGCTTTGCAGGCTGATCTGCATAAACACCCGGTAGAGGCATATAGCAGCGAAATAGGTACCCTGTATGTCGAAATCCGGCATATGCTCAGTCATCTGAGAGAATGGATGCGGCCGGAAAAAGTCAGCAGCCCGTTTTCGATGTATCCCAGTAAAAGCCGGATTCACCGGGTACCACTGGGTCTCGTTTTTATTATCGCTCCCTGGAATTATCCTTTTCAGCTGGTTATGGCTCCGCTGGTGGGTGCTATTGCAGGTGGCAACTGCGCGATTGTTAAACCATCTGAACTCACACCACACACGTCCGCCGTCATCGCGGCATTAATAAAGGAAACTTTTGATCCCGCTTATATTACTACCCTGGAAGGAGATGGCGGTACCGTTATTCCGGATATGATGCGGCATCGTTTTGATCATGTATTCTTTACCGGCGGACCATCTATTGGGCGTAAAATAATGGAAATGGCCACTCCGCACCTGACACCTGTTACGCTGGAATTGGGCGGTAAATCGCCCTGTATAGTGGATGAAAAGACTAATATCCGGGTGGCGGCTAAGCGGATTGTATGGGGGAAGTTCTGGAACGCAGGGCAAACCTGTATTGCGCCGGATTATATACTCGTGCATATAAAGGTGAAAGATGAACTGATCGCCGCTATGAAAAAAGCGATTGTACGGTTCTTCGGAGAGCAGCCGGCTGACAGCCCTGATTACGCACGGATCATTAATGAAAAGCGTTTTAAAATATTACAAACATATATGACACAGGGAGCTGTTGTTCATGGAGGGAAGGCAGATGAAGGTAAGCTGTTTATGGCTCCTACCCTATTGGATAATGTATCCTGGGATAGTCCGGTGATGCAGGAGGAAATATTCGGTCCTGTTCTGCCGGTAATTACTTATACAACTCTTGAGGAAGCGATGCGGTTAATCAGACAGCAGCCATATCCATTGTCGCTGTATCTGTTTACCCGCAGTAAAGCAACCGAAAAACTGATCACAGAACAGTTACGTTTCGGAGGCGCCTGTATTAACAATACACTGGGGCATTTTACCAATCCGGAACTGCCATTCGGCGGGGTGGGTAATAGTGGTATGGGACAGTATCACGGGAAGTACAGCTTCGATACTTTTACCCATCCTAAGAGTATCATGAAAACCGGTACCTGGATTGATATCGCTATGAAATATCCACCTTTCAGAAATAAACTCTGGCTGGTAAAAAGACTGCTGAAATAATAAAAAAGGAGCTCCAGAATGAAGCTCCTCTTGTTTTAATACACAGACGGATCATTACTACAGATCCACTTTATTTAATTTCTTCGGCACTTTTACTTCCAGTGTTTTTGATTGCCCGTTTCTCTTCACTTTCGCAGAGAAAGATCCTTTCTCTTTGTTGGCCCGGTAAGCATTTGCCACATCACGTGTGGAGCTGATTTCACTGCCTGCAATATCAGTAACGATATCATTGGCTTTGAAACCGGCTTTTTCAGCAGCGGAACCAGGAGCTACGCTTAACACTACTGCACCTTTACCATCTTCCGTATCCTGTACGGAAAGACCCAGTTTTACTTCATTGTTTTCATGGAAATTACGGAAATCACGGTTGAAACCCGGACCAGGAAAACCCTGCCCAGGCCCGCCATCTCCGAAGTTAAAGCTGCCACGGGGTATACGACGGAAGTTTCTGTCATTGCGAGGGAAAAGCTCCAGGGTACCTTCGCCTTTTCTTTCATCCAGGGTAACGGTCGCTGTATTTTCTTTTTTATCACGTAAGTAAGTGATAGTTACTTTATCACCAGGATCATGGGCGCCGATCTTCTCAAACAGGTCTTTTGGTTCGTCGACTTTATCAGCGTCTACTTTAGTGATTATATCGCCAGCCAGTAAACCGGCTTTCTCCGCAGGTGTACCTTTTGCCACTTCTTTTACAGTTACACCAACCGCTTCTTTCTTTTCGGTAAATACGCCCAGTACGGCTTTGCCCGGTTTGATAGCCATTGCGTCATCGCCAGCCTCGTCATCTTCATTAAACAGCTGAATGCCGCCTCCACCCGGAGGCATGGCAAAATTGAAAGTATTGCCATCTACAGGACGGATGCGACGTCTGTATACAGAAATGTCACCGTCTTTATAAGCGTCCATTTTATCACCGTCAACTAAAACATTACCATCCTTTATTTCGATGGTCACTTTCCCATCCTTATTGGTGTTTCGTTTAATAACGATCTCGTCATACTCTCCCAGTTTATCGCTGCTTTTATCCTGCGCGATAGTAGCAGAGCTGAAAGCAAAGCAGGTAATGCTTGCCAGTGTAAGGGTCTGCAATAGCTTGCTCATAATATGTTCCTTTTTATTGTAAATGTGTATTAACGGAGACAAATTTAGGGGGGCGATATATAAACAAAAAGTTAAAATAGACAAACAGGGGTGTAATGATATGCATGGGCCTGGAATTAACATTACTTTTGGAAAACCCATACCTCCCCATGAAAGGAAAAGTTTGGCCTGCAAAGAATTCATATGAGGTAGATAAAATATATCAGGTTAAGCTGAAACCACTGGACATCCCTGAATTTAAGCCATTAACCCGTTCTTCAGATAAGAAGAGTCATTAATAATACCGCCTCATACCGGAGCTACAATATGATCGACAGGGCAATCTGATTTACGCAAAAAAAAGACGACCAATTCGAATATAACGTATACAGATCAGGTCTGGCCGCTTGAGGAGAAACTTAATCAGATAACAATTCCTGAAATGAAAGTGCCATTGGAGGATCAACTCCGCAAGCTTCGTCTTTTGTAATTAAAAGCGAAGAGAATGGAATAAATCTGGTATAAGCTAAAAAGGGTCTGTTCACCGGATAGTGAACAGACCCTTTTATATATTAAAAAGCTGATTACAGCATTGCTTTCACCTGTGTGATCACCTGATCCAGCTGACCAGCTTCCTGTCCGCCGGCAGTTGCGAAAGACTTCTGTCCGCCGCCGCCACCTTTGATGATAGGTGCGATCTTTTCCTTAATGATCTTCGGTGCTTCCAGTCCTTTTTCCGCAACCAGGTTATCAGAGATCATCAGTGCGACATTCGCTTTACCGCCGATATTTGCAGCCAGTATGAATACGTGGTTATCGATCTGTGTTTTCAGCGTGAAGCACAGTTGCTTCAGCGCTTCTGCATTGTTTACATCCACGATCTTACCCAGGAAGTTGATACCGTGTACGTTTTCAACTTCTGCCTGCAGACCGGCGGACAGCTGACGAACTTTCTCCAGTTCCAGCGCTTCCACACGTTTTTCCAGGGCAGCTTTATCGTTGATCAGGTTATCTACAACAGCTACGATATCTTTTGGATTCTTTAGTGCTGTTTTGATGTCTTTCAGTTGTTGCAGTTGTGCATTAACAAATGCCAGTGCATTGCGGCCGGTAACGGCTTCAATACGACGAACGCCTGCTGCTACTGCACCCTCTGAGGTGAATTTAAAGATACCAAGTTCGCCGGTAGAACCAACGTGTGTACCACCACACAGCTCGACAGAATAACCAGGATCCATTACCACCACACGTACCACATCGCCATATTTCTCACCAAAGAGTGCCATTGCACCCAGTTTCAGGGCTTCTTCCTTTGGCAGTTCTTTGATCACTACAGGGATGTTAGCGCGGATCTTTTCATTCACGATCTCTTCAATCTGTGCCAGTTCCTCGTCGCTTACTTTCGCAAAGTGAGAGAAGTCAAAACGCAGGTATTCAGGATTCACCAGGGAACCTTTCTGTGCTACGTGTGTACCCAATACCTGACGCAGTGCTGCGTGCAGGAGGTGTGTAGCAGAGTGGTTCATGGTAGTACTGAGCCTGTTGTTTTTATTGATCACTGCTTTAGCAGTAGTTGTGATATTAGCCGGCAGTTTATCGACAAAATGAACGATCAGGTTATTTTCCTTTTTGGTATCGGTTACCTGAATAGTTTCCGCACCAAAGGTCAGGATACCGGTATCTCCTACCTGTCCACCGCTTTCCGCGTAGAAAGGCGTCTGTGACAATACCAGCTGGTACTGTTCCTTACCTTTTGCCTTGATCTTACGGTATTTCGCTACGGAAGTTTCCGTTTCAGACAGCTCGTATCCTACAAATACTGATTCTGCATTTTCGTTCAGTACGGTCCAGTCGCCCATATCCAGTTCAGTTGCTGCACGGGATCGGTCTTTCTGTTCTTTCATGGCAGCGTCAAAACCCTCTTTATCCGCGCTGAAACCATTTTCTGATGCGATAAGGCTGGTCAGATCGTATGGGAAACCGTAGGTGTCATATAATTCGAAGGCAGTTTTGCCGTCCACAGATTTCTCTTTCGCAGCGCCCATAAAATCTTCAATTCTGCGGATACCGCTATCCAGGGTACGGAGGAAGTTGTTTTCTTCTTCGAATACCACTTTCTGTACGAAATCAACCTGTTGCAGCAGTTCCGGAAATACGTTGGCAAACTGTTGTGCCAGTACCGGTACCAGGTCTTGCAGCAGTGGTTTCTTCCAATTCAGGAAGGAGAAATAATACCTTACTGCACGACGCAGGATACGACGGATGACATAACCCGCGCCTGTGTTAGATGGCAGCTGGCCGTCGGCAATAGCGAAGGAGATCGCACGGATATGGTCGGCAATTACGCGGAAAGCCACATCGGGTTTGCTGTCAGTACAGCCATATTTAAGTCCGGTCAGTTTTTCCGTGTGTCCGATTGTGCCGGAGAATACATCTGTATCGTAGTTGGAGGTTTTACCCTGGATCACCCTTACCAGACGCTCGAAGCCCATACCGGTATCCACGTGTTTAGCGGGGAGTGATTCCAGGCTACGGTCTTTCAGGCGGTTGAACTGCATGAATACGTTGTTCCAGATTTCGATTACCTGCGGATCGTCTGCATTTACGAGGGTTTTACCGTCTACCAGCGCTCTTTCGCTGTCAGGACGGCAGTCTACGTGAATTTCAGAGCAAGGGCCACAAGGACCGGTATCACCCATTTCCCAGAAGTTATCCTTTTTGTTGCCCATGAGGATGCGGTCTTCCGGAACATGTTTTTTCCAGAATTCGAATGCTTCCTGGTCTTTTTCCAGGTTTTCCTTCGCATCTCCTTCAAAAACAGTCACATAAAGACGGTCTTTAGGTAGCTTATATACTTCTGTAAGTAGTTCCCAGCTCCAGTCGATCGCTTCTTTTTTGAAGTAATCACCGAAGCTCCAGTTACCTAACATTTCGAACATGGTATGGTGGTAGGTGTCGATACCTACTTCCTCCAGGTCATTGTGTTTACCGCTTACGCGCAGACATTTCTGGGTATCCGCCACCCTTTTCCAGGCCGGCGCCCTATTGCCCAGAAAGTAGTCCTTAAACTGGTTCATACCCGCGTTGGTAAACAACAGGGTAGGGTCGTTTTTTACTACAATAGGAGCAGAAGGCATGATATGGTGGCCTTTGGACGCAAAAAAGTCCAGGAATTGCTGACGAATCTCGGGAGCTGTCATAAGTATTTGAAATAATTGGTATGTATATTAATTTTGTGTCACCTAAATGGCTTTAATTTGTATTTTAAGCCAACTAGCGGTATTTAGAAAATTGACATTCAAAAGATTGCCCTTTTAGTCTAATTCCCTTAGGTTTGCACACCTTGCCGTATTTCCGGAAAGGAGTGCAAAAATATTGAAAAAGTCTATATCCCCTCTCATCCATATCTGTATAACCCTGTTAAAAGTAATCCAAAGGACTTCCATTGGGAATGTAGGTTCTGCTTAAATGCTTAAGGCCGGTACATGAAGAAGGTTAAATACTTTTATAATACACAAACGCTCAAATATGAAAAACTCGTAGTGTCCCTGCGGGTGAAACTGTTGAGGATACTGGGATTTGTTTCTGCTGCCATTGTAACGGGATTCATCTTCCTGTCCGTATCCTACCGTGTACTGGATTCTCCAAAAGAGAAACGGTTACGCCGTGAGCTGGAGGTAATGAATGAAAAGTATGAGGCCATGGAAGACCGTATGAACGAGGTGAAATCCCAGCTGGGAGAACTGGAACATCGTGATAACGAGATCTACCGGGTTATTTTTGAGGCATCTCCTATCCCGGATAGTACTCGTGCCGGCAGTGCAGAGAAAGAAGAAGAGCTGATCCAGTTACAGTCTTTCTCCAGCAGCGAGATTATCGCCAGCACAGGCGCTTTGCTCCAGGAACTGTTACACCGTATCTCCATCCAGGCTAAATCTTACGAAAAGATCGATGACCTGGTGAAAAATAAACAGAAAATGCTGGCCTCTATCCCTGCTATTCAGCCGGTGGCCAACAAAGACCTGAAACGTATTGCTTCCGGGTTCGGTTATCGTATTGACCCTATTTACAAAACAGTAAAGTATCACTCCGGACTTGACTTCGCCGCTCCGGCAGGTACGCCTATCTATGCGACGGGCGACGGGGTGGTAGAAGACGCCAGCCTCAGCGACGTGGGTTATGGTAACCACGTTACAATCAATCACGGCTATGGTTATAAGACACTGTACGGGCACATGCTGAAAATGAAAGTGAGTACAGGTATGACCGTAAAACGTGGTGATGTGGTAGGCTGGGTAGGTAGTACAGGTAAATCGACAGGACCGCACTGCCACTACGAGGTAGTGAAAAATGGAGAGAAAGTTGACCCGGTATACTTCTTCTTTAATGATCTGTCTCCCGAAGAGTTTGACCGTATGCTGAAGATTGCCCGATCAGGCAACCAGTCATTCGACTAACTTGTTAATGCTGAACTCTCAAAGGGGAGAATTTTGTAATTTGGTACCATGATGCAACAACTGGACCTTTTTTCTTCACCAGATCCAAAGCCGCAAGTGCAAGTGCCAGAACAGGTACAGGAACCCGTCGTTGTCATAAAGCCGGCCCCCGCGCCGCCACCACCACCAAGGCCGCAGCCGGAGGTGGAAATTCCCGTGAAGATACAGGTACAGATGCCATCAGACAATTTGCCACCCGTGCCATTTATTGGTAAAGGGACGTCTGTTACGGCAACACAACCTCCACAGAAAAAACGTGGCAGGAAATCATTAAAAGAAGTGGCAGATGACCCGGACCTGATGAGAGCATTAGATGCAATCCCCCTGGATAAGCAATATTACTCAATCAGTGAAGTGGCCACGATGTTTCGCGTAAATACCTCATTGATCCGCTACTGGGAGAATGAGTTTGATATATTACAGCCTAAAAAGAACCGAAAAGGCGACCGTTTATTCCGCCAGGAAGACATTCAGCACCTGAAACTTATCTATCATTTACTAAGAGAACGGAAATATACTATCGAAGGTGCTAAACAAAAATTGAAAGAAGACCGTAAACTGGCAGCCCGCAGTTTCGAAATGGTACAAGCTTTGCTAAAGGTAAGAGGTTTTCTGACCGAACTGAAGGAACAATTATAAAAATACATTATGCGATTGAAATCATTATTACTGGTTGGCAGTCTGTTACTGTCAACATTGACATTTGCACAAACCACAGCAAGCAGAGCATCCAACGGTAAAAAGGTATTAAAAGGTAAAATAGACATGCAGACCCTGATGAATGACAGCGCATTTGCCTGGTTTTATACCGGTGTAAATGGTTATCAGCCAAATGATAACATGCTGAACTATATCAAGGACAATCGCGGTAAATTCAATATAGTGGCGGTTGTAGGCACCTGGGAAGACCAGAGCCGCCAGCTGTTGCCTCAGTTATATAAAATCATGATCTTGGGTGGTAGTCCTGATGAACAGGTGCAGACCTATGGCGCTGATGAAAAAATGCAGACCAGTGCACCACAGGACTATAAAGTAAAGAAACTCCCTACTTTTATCGTGCTGCGTGAGGGTAAAGAGATCGGCCGCCTGAATGGAGAAGTAGGAGAATCCCTGGAAAGCGATATCGCAAGAATACTGCTGAAAGCTAACAGAAAAGATAAAGACTGATTATACAGTTATCAATAGTAAATCCCCGGTTAGACTATACTTATCTTTCATTGATCTGTCGTTGAAAAACGAAGCATTAACGAAAGATAAGTATAGTCTAACCGGGGATTCTTCTATTATATAAAGGTTGTTTATTTCTCGTGTATCTCTACTTTCGTGCTGCTCAGCTTCACATTTCTTCTCTCCATAATACTGATGATCGCCAGGTTGATCTCATTACGCAGTCCGTTATATGGTACGCCTTCAATCACCTGTGTCAGATAGATCAGCTGAATAACATAAGTATCTTTCGTAAACTCATTCAGGTTGAGTACGAACCCCTCCTGTACCCGCTCATTTGAAATCAATAATTGTCTGATATCGTTTAATACCTGCAGGATGTTGTCAGCGGGTGTATCTCCTGCTATTTCAAGGCGCATAACGGCACGCTGGTGGGTGCGCAGTGAAAGGTTATCCAGTACACTGTCCACCATTTTCTTGTTAGGAACCGTTACAAAGGTCTTTTCCAGTGTACGGATACGCGTACTGCGCAAGCCGATCTTTTCTACGTTACCCTGGAAGGAATCCACTTTTACTGCATCTCCCACCCGGAAAGGCTTATCAAAGAAGATGATGAAGGAACAAATCAGGTTTTCAATGCTTTCTTTCGCAGCGAGTGCAAGGGCCGCCGCACCGATACCAAGACCGGCGATGATCTTGTTCACCAGTACCGCTCCGAATAAGATACGGATAAAGGCAATGGCGCCAAAGATGAATACGATCGCTTTGAAGAAGTCCCGGAAAAATACGATGAACTGATTGTCAGTGATATCATGCGAAAGATCGGCGCTTTTGCTGATCATGAGTGATACGAAGTCAATCACACGCAGGATGATCCATATGATAGAGATGGTCAGTGCCAGTTCCATGAGTGTATGCAGCACCATCTTCACGGTAAAACCATTGTAGACGGTTACATTCAGTTCCGGCGGGAAGTTCAGGTGATCTATCGTCAGCATGAAGGTGATCAGCAGGAGGAAATACTCCAGTGGCACCAGCAGCAGATGGGAAAATTCATGTTGCCCGATCTCCGGCGCCCAACGTCTTACCTCACGGTATAACAGGGTTGCTACTCCCCTGGAGAGGTAGCGTTTGATCATGGAAACAAACAGCAATATAATTGCCAGTATAAAATAATTCTGGATAGGGTTGCCAAGTATTACCTGGTCTAAGAGACTGTTCATAGTTTACGTTTGCATTCTTCTAATGCCGCGAAATTATAGAATCCTGCGGCTTTCCTGTTCATCTATTAGTATTACGCCCGGCTGCCGGCCTTTCTCAAAGCTGCCATATTTCCCGTCAATCCCCAGTGCCATTGCTCCGTTCAGGGTTGCCCATTGCAATATTTCCTCCAGTGCAATATTTGAGTAATACTTACGGATGGTCTGGATTTCCTGCCAGATGGATAGCTCATGATTGGACGCCAGACTATCTGTACCAAGGGTGATCGTACAACCCTGACTACGCAGGAGGGGGACATCGGGCATCCGTTTTTCAATATACAGATTGGCCTGCGGACAGAGACACCAGTATGCATTCGGCGCCTGTTCCCTGGTAAAGGCGATATCTTTTTCGGTGGTATATGTATTATGTACCAGGATGACCGGCAGGTGTTTAAACCAGGGGAGCCATGCCGGTAAACTATTCGTGCCACTGGCTCTGAATGCGGAAGCATCCATATTAAAGTGCTGGTAGAAGTCGAGGAAAGCGCCCGACTTATCCTGGTAAAGGGTGTTTTCGGCCTCACATTCCTGGTTATGAATGCTGACAGGGGTATTATCCGGCGTAGCCGAAAGCAAAGAAAACAAGGCCTCGCTCACCGAATAAGGTGCGTGTGGAACGATGGAAGAAGAATGCCCCGGGCCATTGATCTCCTTAAACTGCTCCAGTATGCCCAGGCTGTAGTCATAGCGTTGTTGGGCAAAACCGGGTACAAAACCCATACTTTCTACAAAGGAGTGATAATATACAGGGCTGTCTTTCTTCAGTGCCAGGGAGGCGGTACTATTACAGATATCGCCTACGGCAGAGACGCCACTTTTCCACATGGCGGTGGCTGCCTTTTCCATGGCCAATACCTGGGCGGAGGTATCCTGCTGCCCTCTTTTCTCCATTACACTGGTCAGAAAGGCGGGTAAACCGGTTCCTTCCGGGATGATTCCCCCCATATGGGACAATTCCAGGTGACAGTGCGTATTCACAAAACCCGGGCTCAGGATGCCGTTGAGTTCCCTGACACCCTCCCCTGCTTCGCTCTCGTGTACGATGTCTTGCACGATTCCACCGTCTGTCAATACCAGTACCATACTCCCGGGCAATAACTGCCGCCCGTTAAATAATGCCGTTCCCTTAAATTTCAGCTGTTCAGACATGTAGTAATTATATTAATTTTGCGGCCAGTCAGAGGAAATGGCAACCGTAAGGTCACCCGTACCCTCTCCAACAAAGATAATTATGATAGATAAACTTTATGCGATTAAAGGCCGTTTTGAGCAGGTATCGCTGGCATTAACGAATCCTGAAATTGTTAGTGACAATAAGCAGTTCAGCAAGCTGAGTAAGGAATACCGTCAGCTGGAAAAGATCGTAAAGGTATACGATGCCTATATGAAGACGCTGGACAATATCGCCTTTAATAAAGAAGTCCTTGAGAGCGGAGATGAGGAAATGAGGGAGCTTGCCAAGGAGGAAACAGAAGCGCTGCAGCTGTTGAAAGACGAGCAGGAGGCTGATATCCGCAACCTGTTGATCCCGAAAGATCCGCAGGATGAGAAAAACGCGATGCTGGAGATCCGTGGTGGCACCGGTGGCGACGAGGCGAGCCTTTTTGCCGGCGACCTGCTGCGTATGTACCTGCGTTATTGCGAAACCAAAGGCTGGAGTACATCCATTATGAATGAGACGCCTGGCGCCGCTGGGGGATATAAAGAGGTTGTCGTGGAAGTAACCGGCGACGATGTATATGGTACCCTGAAGTTTGAGTCAGGCGTACACCGTGTACAGCGCGTACCGGCGACTGAAACTCAGGGGCGTGTACACACCTCTGCTGCAACAGTAGCTATCCTGCCGGAAGCGGAAGAGGTAGACGTCGAGATCAGAGACGCAGATATTAAAATGGATACCTTCCGTTCATCCGGTGCGGGTGGTCAGCACGTAAACAAGACTGAGTCTGCCGTACGTCTGACGCACATCCCATCCGGCGTAGTGGTAGAGTGTCAGGAAGGACGTAGTCAGCACTCCAACAGGGATATCGCGATGAAGATGCTGCGTAGCCGTATTTATGAGGCGGCAGTGCGTAAGCATGAAGAGGCGATTGCTTCACAGCGAAAGAGCCTTGTATCTACCGGTGACCGTTCTGCCAAGATCAGAACTTACAACTATCCACAGGGGCGTGTAACTGATCATCGTATAGGTATGACTATGTACAATCTGGATGCATTTATGAACGGAGATATCCAGGAAATGGTACAGGCATTACAGTTCGCAGAGAACGCGGAGAAAATGAAGATGGGCAGTTAATAAGTAGTGGCGGAGCAGATATATATCTTATTTCATAATAAATATATGTCTTACATTTGCGCCGCTCGTAATATCTAGTTCACTGGTATGCTGCCTGTTTCAAAATCTGGCAGCATATTTGTCTAAGGTATTTCGCTTGACTATTAAAAGCAAATTATAAGAACGTTTAAACTAATTAAGATGAAAAGGATAAATCCTATTGTAGCTATTCTCTTGTCTGCGATCACCTTATTCGCTTGTAACACAGTGAAACAAATGGATAACACTCAAAAAGGCGCTGCTATCGGTGTGGCTGGTGGTGCTGCAACTGGTGCAATTATCGGTAAAGCTGCTGGTAATACTGCATTAGGTGCGATCATTGGTGCTGCCGTAGGTGGTGGTGCTGGTGTGCTGATCGGTAAAAAAATGGATAAACAGGCGCAGGAAATCAAAACTGAAGTTCCAAATGCAACTGTTGAGCGTGTAGGTGAAGGTATTAATGTAACCTTTGCTTCAGGGGTACTGTTTGGTTTTGATAAATCAGACCTGACCGGACAAGCACAGCAGAACATTAAAGACCTGGCTACTATTCTGAACAAATATCCTGATACTTACGTTCGTGTAGAAGGTCATACTGATACTACAGGTACAGATTCTTATAACATGGGTCTTTCTGAAAGACGTGCAAATGCTGTAGCTACTTACCTGAAATCTCAGGGTGTTGCTGCCAGCCGTGTACAGACTTTCTGGTATGGTGCAAGACAGCCGGTTGTTCCTAACAACTCTGATGCTAACAAAGCTAAAAACCGTCGTGTTGAATTCTCCATCTTCGCGAATGAGAAGATGAAATCTGACGCACAGAAAGAATCAGGTAAATAATTAGTATTCCACTGATCAACTGATACAACTGGTGCCTCCGTTATTACGGGGGCACTTTTTTTTGTGGCTATTGGCACGATTTTCCCGTCGGTATTGATGTATATGGCCGCGAATAATAAAACCATTTTTACAGCGCTGGCAGCCAATCTGCTGATTGCTGTCATCAAGTTTATTTCCGGTGCGGCAACCAGTAGTTCCGCCATGATATCAGAAGGGGTGCATTCCCTGGTGGATACGACCAATCAGTTATTATTACTGTTTGGCATCAGGCGTAGTAAACGCTCTCCTGATGAAAGACGGCCTTTTGGTTATGGCAAGGAGATCTATTTCTGGTCGTTTATTGTATCTATACTCATCTTTGGTATAGGAGGCTGTATTTCCTTTTATCAGGGTGTGATTCATATTCAGCACCCTCCTCCCCTTGAAGATCCTACCTGGAATTATATCGTACTGGCGTTTTCATTTGTATTTGAAGGAACTTCCCTGGTTGTTGCTATCAGGGCATTTGATAAGGTACGGGGTAATTTATCCTGGTGGACGGCGATCCACCGTAGTAAAGACCCGGCAAGTTTTATTGTGTTGTTTGAAGATGGCGCTGCGGTGATCGGACTTTCAGTTGTTGCGTTAATGGTATATCTGGGGCATCATTACAACAATCCGTTCCTGGATGGAGTTGCTTCCTTGATTGTGGGCATCATTCTCAGTATTGTGTCGGTACTGCTGGCGAGAGAAAGTCGTAGTCTGCTGATGGGAGAAGGTATTGCGCCTGCTACGCAGCAGCACATAAAGGGGCTGGTAGAGAGTGATCCGGCAATAGTGAAGGTACAACATATCTTTTCTACCTATCAATCGCCGGAGGACGTTATGTTATTACTGATGGTGACTTTCAGAGACGACCTGGGAACGGAAGATATCAACGAAGCCATCATACGTATCAGGAAAGAAATTATGGCGGCTTATCCGCCTATACACTTCATTATCGTACAGCCGGAGCCACAGCAGCAGGCTACTTGAGCCACCATTTCCTTACCAGGTTAAAAGCAATGATACCTGTGACGGCGCCTACTATGTCAGCAGCGACATCGCTCATATCAAAGCTGCGGTGAACAGCGAAATATTTCTGAATATATTCAATTGCGAGGCCATAAAATGCCGCTGAAATGGCGATAATCGTCAGCGTGAATTTCGATATGATTCTCTTTTGCAGGTATACGCCAAGACACAGGAAGAATACAGTTCCTCCAAATAATCCGATGTGTACTATCTTGTCCAGATGAATCTTCTCAAAGAAGGGATTGGACGGCAGATCGTCTCCCGGAAGCGTACACAGATACAGTACCAGTAATATCCAGACTGTTGCTGGCAGGTAATATCGGAAAAGTCTCATTGCTGGCACCATGACAAAATTTAGTCCGTAAAGTTATAAGGTTATAAAGTTGTTACCAACCTTATAACCTTAAACTTTGCGGGGTTATACCCTTTTTAACCTTTTATTAAAATATCGTGTGGAGTGCGAATGAATTATTCAGCAACCAGAGACGCATAAGCTTCTGCAGTAAGCAGACCATCTACGTCAGCCGGGTTCTTAACAGTCATTTTTACCATCCAGCCATCTCCGTATGGTTCCTGGTTAACCAGTTCAGGAGAACCTTCCAGTTCTTCATTAACTTCATTGATGGTACCTGCAACCGGCAGGAACAGGTCAGAAACGGTTTTCACAGCTTCTACTGTACCGAAAACTTCTTCGGCTTCAAGGGCTTTACCTACGGTAGGAATGTCTACAAATACGATATCGCCTAATTCGCGTTGTGCGAATTCAGTGATTCCGATAGTTGCTGTATTACCTTCAAGTAATACCCATTCATGGTCTTTTGTGTAACGCAGCTCTGATGGAAAATTCATGGCAAGTTTGATTTTAAGCGGTAAAATTAATGAAATTCCGATTGAATATTTAGCCTAGAAGAAAAGGAACTTGTGTATCAGCCTTATCTTCATGGGAACATCTGTTGCCGGACGATTATTCGCGTCCGTTTTGAGGGTAGCGATCTTATCGATCACATCCAGTCCTTTCACTACCTGTCCGAAAACAGTGTAGCTCTGGTCCAGTTGTGGCGTACCGCCATATTGCTTATAGTATTCCCTTTGATCGACAGGTATCTTTCGGCCGCCAAGGCGGTTTTTTTCGAGATTGTCAAGTTGTTCGTCTGTCCATTTCTTTCCCTGTACAATGTAAAACTGACAACCGGAACTGGCTTTAGCCGGATTGTCGTCACGCGCAGCTGCCAGTGCGCCTTTCGCATGAAACAGGTCCAGCTGGAACTCGGCCGGAACGGTATAACCCACGTCACCGTTACCCAATTGCGCACCAGCTTGTGCATGTTTGGATTCAGGGTCTCCACCTTGTATCATGAAGGTATTGATGACCCGGTGAAAAAGGGTACTATCGTAAAAGTGAGCCTTTACCAGTTTGATGAAGTTGTCTCTATGCAATGGGGTCTGATCATACAGTTTGATGATCATGGTGCCATAGGGTGTAATCACTTTTACTTTCCGGTTTTTTGCCATGGCTGTGCCGACTGAGAATAACAAGAATAGTAGTAGTAAATGTTTTTTCATGCAGGTGTTTTATGGATTTTTTTGATGAACCGCCTGGTTGAGAGAATGCGGGTCCATGAAAAAGTTATCTTGTCCGGGTTGCAAAACTCCTTTCGCTCATAAAAACGTTTTATGTTGTGATTATGTTCCCAAATGCCGGGCCGTATTATGAAGATCGGCGGAAAAAGGGCGTGCGTATGGGGGGATAAGTTGCAATGGCCGTCTTTTAAGGGAGGAGCGCCGTTTAGCGCCCCTCAAGATCGTCAAAGTATGCAATAATATGCTCCTGTAAAAATCTTTCCTGTTCAAGCATATTCATTTTAGGAACTGGTTGTACCTCCTTGAAATGCGGCCAGCCATCCTTATCGCGGCCTTCTACTTCAAAATAGCCGCTCTGGCTCAACAGGGTACAGGTGGCCACATGCATGAGGTCCTGTTTCTGTTCCTTGGTGAATTTCTTTTTTATGTGGTTCAGCTCCTGGATACCTATTAAAAAGAGGATAGCCTCCATATTGGGTTTTTTACCAAAACGTTCTGTAAGCATATCCTCCACCCGTTTCCATTGCTGCGCGAAATCTTCCTGCATCTTTCTAAATATTTAATTATGAGCTCCGTATGGAGAAGTTATAGCTGCAAATGTACGTTATAAAAAAAGATGATATAAATATGCTCAGGCTTTATTAATTTGGTCGCATGAGTTAGTGAGACTTATGAATGACCATTTTCTGATATAGGCACACCTGGAAAAACCTGAGTATCCTGATAATCATAGACGTAATTCGTAATTTGTCATTTATAATGTTATTATTAACAGCATTTTAACGGGCAAAAACTGCGCGTGGCGCGGGCTTTTACCCGCGGAATGTTTACTTTAGCAAACTTGTAAATCATATATAAGCATGGAGAATACATCGTATGATATCCGTCAATTGAACGAAAAGATCCATCAGGCCAGCGCATTTGTGGACCTGCTGAACCTGGAGCTGAGTAAGGTGATCGTTGGTCAGCGTTACATGGTAGAAAGGTTGCTTATCGGCTTGCTGGCAGGTGGTCACGTATTGCTGGAAGGTGTGCCTGGTCTGGCGAAAACACTATCCATCAAATCCCTTTCCTCTGCTATCAATGCGAAATTCAGTCGTATTCAGTTCACACCGGACCTCTTGCCGGCTGACGTGATAGGTACTATGTTATTTAATCAGCAGAAGAATGAGTTCGTGGTACGCCGTGGTCCTATCTTCGCCAACTTTATCCTGGCGGATGAGATCAACCGTGCCCCGGCAAAGGTGCAGAGTGCGCTGCTGGAAGCGATGCAGGAAAGACAGATCACTATCGGTGATACCACTTTCAAACTGGACGATCCGTTCCTGGTACTGGCTACCCAGAACCCGATAGAACAGGAAGGTACCTATATGCTGCCGGAAGCACAGGTAGACCGTTTTATGCTGAAAGTGACCATCGGTTATCCAACGAAAGAAGAAGAGCGTCATATCATCCGTCAGAACCTGAATCCACAGGCTTCCGTACAGATCAATCCAGTAGTACAGCCATCTGATATCCTGGAGGCGCGTAAACTGGTGCGTGAAGTGTACATGGATGAGAAAATAGAACGCTATATCATCGATATCGTTTTTGCGACCCGTAATCCGGAAGATTATAAACTGCAGAAGCTGAAGCCACTGATCTCTTATGGTGGTTCTCCAAGGGCCAGTATCAACCTGGCACTGGCAGCAAAAGCATACGCATTCACCAAACGCAGAGGATATGTAATTCCTGAAGACGTACGCAGCATCTGCTTTGATGTAATGCGTCACCGTGTAGGTCTTACCTATGAGGCAGAAGCAGAGAATGTAACAAGCGAAAATATCCTCAGTGAAATTCTGAATGCGGTAGAAGTACCTTGATCTTTATAGCTAAAGTCGGGAGTAGTAATCATTATTCATTTTAATCATTACCGGTGGATACTGCGGAAATATTAAAAAGGGTAAGGAGGCTGGAAATAAAAACCAGAGGCCTTTCCAACCACATCTTCTCAGGTGAGTATCACAGTGCTTTCAAAGGCCGTGGTATGTCATTCAGCGAAGTAAGGGAATACCAGTTCGGAGATGATATCCGGTCTATTGACTGGAATGTGACTGCGCGTTTCAATCACCCGTTTGTAAAGGTATTTGAAGAAGAACGTGAACTGACATTGATGCTGATGGTGGATGTGAGCGAAAGCTCCGTCTTCGGCACCTCCAAACAGAATAAACGGAACATGATCACTGAATTGTGTGCCGTACTGGCGTTTTCTGCTATCAACAACAATGATAAGGTAGGTGTGATCTTTTTTAGCGACGGTGTTGAGAAATATATACCCCCTAAAAAAGGGAAATCGCATATCCTGTTTATCATCCGTGAACTGATCTCTTTCGAACCAAAACGCAAGGGCACGAATATTAAAGAAACATTGCGCTTCTTTAATAACGCGACCAAGAAAAGAAGCATCGTGTTCCTTATGAGTGACTTCCTGACCGGCAGTTACCAGGATGCGCTGAACATTGCATCAAAGAGACATGACATGGTCGGTATACATGTATATGACCAGCGTGATAAGGAATTGCCTTCTGTAGGATTGATCCAGATGAATGACCTGGAAACAGGCGAGCGTCAGTGGGTGGATTCCTCCGACAAGCAGGTACAGCAGTATTACACCCAACAGTTCAATCAGCACGTGCAATATTGCCGCAATTCATTCAAGAAAAGCGGCGCAGATCTTATCAGTATCCGTACCGATGAAGATTATGTAAAAGCCTTGCAGAACTTTTTCGTAAACAGGTGATAGTCTAAAGCTGAGCAAGTATTAACATGGCTAAACTGATTATAGTTAAACGTCTTATTTTATTTTTTCTGCTTGGATTTATCCTGGCGCCATTTGCTTCCTTCGCACAGCAGGGTGAAGTAAAGGCTACAGTCGATACAGAGAGCATCCGTTTGGGAGAACAGGTCCAGCTGCGCCTTTCGGCAACCATGCCTCCACAGGGTATGGATATCTTGTTTCCGCAGATACCTGATTCCTTCGGACATTTTGAAGTAGTACGCCGCTCCCCGCTGGATACTACCGCACAGGGCAACACAAAGCTACTGGGACAAACCATTGTACTGACCAGTTTTGACTCAGGCAGATGGGATATTCCGGCTTTGCGTTTTGACATTGTCAATAATGGTAACATCACGGATTCTGCCTTTACAGGTCCGCTATTCATTGATGTCAATACCGTGAGCGTTGATACCACAAAAGCTTTTAAACCGATCAAAGGTCTGCGTACCGTAGCCTGGAGTTTCTGGGATTACTGGTTGTATTTTGCCATTGGCATATCCGCAGCGCTGATCGGTATCGGCTTATTTGTATACTTCCGCAACCGGCCTAAGAAAGTGGTACCCGTACCAGTTGCACCTGTTGTACCTCCTTACGAAATCGCACTGCAACAATTGCAGCAGCTGAAAGCGGAAAAGGTATGGCAGCAGGGAGATATCAAACAGTATTATACCCGTCTTACAGATATTCTGCGTGCTTATTTTGAGCAACAGTTTAATATTCCTGCACTTGAGCAAACGACAGAAGAACTGTTACAGCATATCAAACCTGTTACTATTCTGAACCAGCAGCGCGACAAGTTACGTAACCTGTTAAGTGTAGCTGACCTTGCGAAGTTTGCAAAACTGATGCCTTCTCCGGAAGAGCATGAAAGTGCGATGCAACAGGCGCAGGAGATTGTTGAGTGGACGAAACCGGCAGCAGAGAAAGCAGCGACCGCAGAAAACGGGAAAGAAGAAATAAAGCAGCCTGCGAAGTAGGCCGCTCCTTGCAAAGAGAAATTATTATCAGTAAATGGATTTTTCGATCTGGAAAAATATTGAATTCGCCCATCCCGCCTTCTTCGGATTGCTGGTGCTGATACCGGTAATGATCTACTGGTATATTGCCCGGCAGCAACGCAGACAGGTTGCTATGGAGATGTCTTCCCTGCAGGGATTGAAAGGCTTACCGGTATCCTGGAAGGTGAGATTGCGCCCCTTATTGCTGGTATTGCGTTTAGTGGCTTTTGCAGCACTGGTGGTTGCACTGGCCAGACCGCAGACAAGTAATACATCTGAAAGCATCGACAGTGAAGGTATTGATATCGTGCTGGCGATGGATATATCAGGTAGTATGCTGGCGCAGGACTTGCAACCTGACAGACTGGAAGCCGCCAAAAGGGTAGCTATGAACTTTGTAGACAGCCGTATCAGCGACCGTATCGGTCTGGTGATCTTTTCCGGCGAAAGCTTTACACAATGTCCTATTACGACGGATCACGGTGTGCTGAAAAATCAGATCGCACAGGTGAAAAGTGGTATGCTGCAGGATGGTACAGCGATCGGTATGGGACTGGCTACATCTGTAGAACGCTTACGTACCAGCAAGGCGAAAAGTAAAGTGATCATCCTCCTGACGGATGGTGTGAACAATACTGGTCTGATAGATCCGCTTACCGCACTGGAGATTGCAAAGGCATTTAAGATCCGCGTATATACCATCGGTGTTGGTACCATTGGTAAAGCGCCATTCCCGATGACAATGCCGGATGGCTCTATCCAGATGCAGATGCAGGATGTACAGCTGGACGAACCTTTAATGAAAAAGATCTCTGTTGAAACAGGGGGTAAATATTTCAGAGCTACCAGCAACAAAGAACTGGAAAACATCTACGGAGAGATCGACAAACTGGAGAAAACCAAGGTTGAGATTACCTCTTATAAACGTTTTGCAGAGCATTTCTTCGCACTGGCAATGCTGGCGCTGGCATGTATACTGCTGGAGGTGGTGTTGAGATATACGGTCTTCAGAAGTCTGCCGTAAGACAATTAGGAATTAGGGAATTAAGAATTAGGAATTGAAATGCAGCGGAGATTGGTGAGAATGATTAAATAGTATTTTTTATTATAAATAGAAAAGGGTGTTTTGGCGAGGGCTGAGACACCCTTTTCTGTTTGTGATATCTAGTCAAGATTTTTAAACAGGCAGCAGGTTTAAGGTGAGACAATTTGCCAATAATTCCTAATTCGTAATTCCTAATTCCTAATTGAACTACCTTTATACCCTAAATAATTACAAGAAGCATTGCAGGCAACTATTTACAGATCGACCGGTAGCTGGTATACAGCAAAAACAACCGAAGGGGAAGTGTTCCAGGCACGTATCAAAGGGGTATTAAAAATCGATGAAGATATTACCTCCACCAATCCTATTGCCGTAGGCGATGTGGTAGAGATCGTGCGGGAAGGCGGAGATGCTACTGCGAACAATGCAATGATCACGGAGATTAGCAAACGACATAATTATATTGTGCGGAGTTCTCCGCATAAGAAGAACCAGAAACACATCGTGGCGGCTAATATGGACCAGGCGATGCTGATCTGTACGGTAAAAGAGCCACGTACCTCAAACGGCTTTATGGACAGGTTTCTCGTAACAGCGGCGGCCTATCATATTCCGGTGATCCTGGTCTTTAATAAGAAGGATATTTATAAAGAAAAAGACCTGGATAAGTTCGCCGAACTACAGGCTTTATATGAAGATATCGGGTATAAGGTATTATTAGTATCTGCAGAAACCACTGATGG
Organism: Chitinophaga pinensis DSM 2588; assembly: GCF_000024005.1. Taxonomy (NCBI): domain Bacteria; kingdom Pseudomonadati; phylum Bacteroidota; class Chitinophagia; order Chitinophagales; family Chitinophagaceae; genus Chitinophaga; species Chitinophaga pinensis. The sequence continues at coordinate 514,137 of NC_013132.1, read as the reverse complement.
TATTGATCTCCTGAAAGCGGAGATGAAAGATAAAACCACCCTGATGTCAGGCCATTCCGGTGTAGGTAAATCATCCCTGATCAACCGTTTGTTACCGGGACTGGATCTCCGTACTACAGCAGTGAGCGGATGGAGCGGAAAAGGTTTACACACGACTACCTATGCAGAAATGTACGACCTGCCGGATGGCGGCAAATTGATTGATACACCGGGTGTGCGTGAGTTTGGTATTGTGGATATCACAAAGCCGGAGTTATCCCATTATTTCCTGGAAATGCAGCCCTATCTACAGGAGTGTCAGTTCAATAACTGTCTCCATATCAATGAGCCCGGATGTGCCGTAAAAGCGGCTGTAAATGAAGGCGAAATTGATGTTGAGCGTTATGTCAGCTATGCCAGTATCCTGGAAAGTATACAGGAAGACCAATACTGACCTGCAACTGACTGCCGACCGGTATTAGCCTTCCCCCAAACAGGCTTCCGGTGGAAATACCTGCTTATGTCAAATTATATATTTTAATTATCTGTACAGATACTTGCTGCTGTCAACGACGTTTCTTTTTCTTCGGAGCGCTCATTTCGTCCAGCAGTTTTTCCGCACCCCAGTTTTTGCGGGGCGTAGGGCAACCTGTCTTACGGGTACGACAGGCGGATAGTCCGATAAGGGACAGCACCAGTACAAAGAGTACTAATCTTTTCATAGGGTAGCTTATTTATCAGAATACTCTTCCGTTCATCTGTTTGATAGATGACCTGTTCTGTTTTCCGTTTTTGACAGAATAGTAGTTGTTGTTGGGGCAACCGGTACGCTCAGTTTTGCAGCCAATGGCAAAAATGCTGCATACCGCCATCAGGAATAATAGCTTTTTCATAGGGTAAGGTGTTAATAAATGCAAGATAATTAAAATATGTCACTTACTACCGGCATCCTCTTTGAACCAGCCGGAGTACATGAGATAGTTGTTGGCAATGCGGTCTATTTCACCACTGATCAGGGATTGGCTGATATCTTTCACTTTTTTGGCAGGTACGCCGGCATAAATGGATCCCGGCTCTACTTGGGTACCTTCCAGTACTACTGCTCCTGCCGCAATGATGCTATTACTGCCAATGTGCGCATTATCCATCACAATTGAGCCCATGCCGATCAATACATTATCTTCAACAGTGCAGCCATGCACGATAGCGTTATGTCCGATAGAGACATTATTGCCAATAATTGCTTTTGTTTTTTCATAGGTGCAATGTATCACGGCGCCATCCTGCACATTTACTTTATTGCCCATCCTGATGCTGTTTACATCTCCGCGGATCACTGCATTAAACCAGACGCTGCATTGATCGCCCATAACGACATCGCCTACGATAGTCGCATTTGGCGCAATAAAACAGTCGTTTCCCATTGTAGGCAGTGTTCCTTTAACCGGTAAGATGACAGGCATATAGTTAATTTTAACGCAAAAGTAAATAAAATCGTATAGCGTATTTTTGTGTCAGCATGAATAACAGACAACTATTTTTACGCCATGTGGCTCAGTTATCTGACGCCCCTATGGCTCTTGAGATAACAAAGGCTTCCGGCATGTATATGTGGGATGCGGATGGCAAAAAGATCATGGATCTGATCGCAGGTATCAGCGTGTGCAACGTAGGGCACTCCCACCCTGCTGTCGTGAATGCCATAAAGGAACAGGCGGAACAATATATGCACCTGCTGGTGTATGGAGAGCTGATTCAGACCCCGCAGGTTGGTTTTGCGACCCTGCTGACCCAGCACCTGCCGGCATCGCTTAACAGTGTTTATTTCACGAATTCCGGTGCGGAGGCAGTAGAAGGCGCCATGAAACTGGCCAAACGTTATACCGGCAGAACGGAAATCCTGGCTTTTGACAGAAGCTATCATGGTTCCACACAGGGGGCTATGAGTATCATGGGGGATGAAACCTGGAGAAATGCCTATCGTCCGTTATTGCCTGATATACAGCATCTTCAGTATAATACATGGGAAGCGCTGGACAAGATCACCGAACGTACGGCCTGTATTATACTGGAAACCGTACAGGCGGAAGCCGGTGTCAAAGTCCCACAAAAAGAATGGTTACAGGCCATCCGGGAGAAATGTACCGCTACCGGTACCCTCATGGTGTTGGATGAGATACAGTGCGGATTGGGAAGAAATGGTAGTCTCTGGGCATTCGAACAGGCCGGCGTAGTACCGGATATATTATTGCTGGGAAAAGCACTGGGTGGTGGTATGCCAATGGGGGCATTCATTGCCGGCAGAGACATTATGTGGAGTTTTACCAATAAACCCGTGCTCGGACATATGACCACCTTTGGCGGTCATCCCGTGATTTGTGCGGCAGGTATGGCAGGATTTAAGGTCTTGCTCGAAGAGAACCTGATAGACCATGTTAAGGCGAAAGGAGCGCTGTTCCACCAGTATCTCAAACATCCGGCTATTAAGGATATCCGTTCTCTTGGACTGATGATGGCCGTTGAATTTGAGAGCTTTACCATGAATAAAAAGGTGATCGATCTGTGTATAGAAAAAGGCTTGCTGACGGACTGGTTCCTGTTTGCGCCGGAGTGTCTGCGTATTGCGCCGCCATTGATAATCAGTGAAGAAGAGATCAGACAGGCTTGTGATATTATTCTACAGGCGATAGAGGAAGCGACAAAGAGATAAGTGATCAATTAAGCATCTTAAAAGGTCATCAGCATAGCTGATGGCCTTTTTTATTGATGTGAGAAATCCCCTGAGCAGGAAGGGGATTTTTCCTGTTTCTGATTGTGGCTGACCGTCAAATATAGTCGTAGTGTTAATTTACATGTGTAGAAACCACTAACATTTTAACCTCAAAAACAACATGCTCATATGGACATAGGTATGGCCATCGCTACTTTCGGCACTATCGTATTCGTTCTTGCACTTGGAACACTATTAAGCCGGCAGGTTTTCCGGATTGATGATATCATTGCTCAACTCAAAAGCATCAATGATAAACTGGATCGCCTGAATCAACAACCGATAAACAAACAGGAGTCATGAGCTGGGTAAAAGGATACTTCCGCAGAAACGGCACTTTTGTACCCGGTCACTTTCGCAAGGGCAGCTACCGTAGCAGCAGCGGTGGCTGTAGCATTGCATTTGAGATGTTTAAACCCCGTTCCATCGCGTGCCGGCAGTGTAAACGCTGCCGGCTATATTCAATACATCAGCCCTCCCCTAACCCATAATAGAAAAATATATTTTGTCATCTCCCTAAAATATGTAACTTTGATTTACAAAGTACTTTAAGCATGACAGAAGAACAACATCTGCAAACATTAAGTGATATCAAACGCATCATGGAACGTAGCAGCCGCTTTTTATCCTTAAGCGGATTAAGTGGTGTTTTTGCTGGAGCTTCGGCACTTGCAGGTGCAGGTACAGCGCTGGTTCTTTTCCGCGCGTACTATGACAGATGGGAAGTCAGAGGTCACTATGATGATGCTGATTTTTCTCAACTCAGACTGCAGCTGATATTGTTAGGCTTTGTTGTGATGTTTTTGGCTGCTGCCGGCGGACTTTATTTTACCTGGAGACGTGCGAAAAAGAATAATCTGCCAATATATGATGCTACTTCCCGCAAAGTGCTTATTAATGGTATGATCCCTATGGCTGCGGGTGGTGCTTTTATAGTGGGTCTGATGTACAATAGTATGGATGTACTCGTGGCGCCTTCCTGCCTGATATTCTATGGCATGGCTGTACTCAATGCCAGTAAGTATACAGTATCTGATACGAAATATTTGGGTATCGCGGAAATTGCCCTGGGGATATTAAATGTTTTCTTTTTGCGCAGAGGGCTTTACTTTTGGGCTGTCGGTTTTGGTGTGATGCATATATTTTACGGCATCGTGATGTGGTGGAAGTATGAGCGGAATGCCGTTGAAGAGTGAGCCGGTGCTGTTTGGTATCAATTTTTTGAATAAATGATGAACTCGTGATCAATCCCATAGGTAACTTAAATAAGATATTTGACAGCCGTATACGGCTGGGGGTCATGAGCATCCTGATGGTGAATGAGGAAGTGAGCTTTAATGACCTGAAGCAGATGCTGGAATTGACCGATGGTAACCTTGCCTCCCATCTCAGTACCCTGGAGGAAAATGGTTTTCTGAAAGTACATAAAGGGTTTGTCGGACGTAAAACCAATACTACCTATTCTATTACGAAAGCTGGTGAAAAGGCTTTCAAAGGGCATCTGGCTGCTCTCGAAAATATGATCCGCTCCATGGAGTGATTTTTTTTGCCTTTATACTTTGAAATACAAAGCACTTTAAAATATAGTAAATATGGAAACAACGAATATCAATGACGGGTCCAGTCGCCCGAACGCATCCTCACGCCAGCTTCCTGACACAACGGAGCCCAGGCCGTCCTTTTTTGAACGTTATGCCTATGGTGTTAAGGCCCTGTTGATAGGCATCCTGGTCCTCTTACTGTTGATACCAGCCAATATGATCATGGGCCTGATCTCAGAAAGAGAACACCGTCAGTTTGAAGCGAAAGGAGAAGTGAGTGGTAAATGGGGCGACGCACAGACAATCACCGGACCTGTACTGGTAATCCCTTATTACAGCAAACCCAATGTAGTTTCCAATGCGATCTTTCTGCCCGAAAAACTAAAAGTCAATGGTCAGCTGATGCCGGAAATCCGCCGGAGAGGGATCTATGAAGTAGCAGTATATACTTCCAGACTGGACATCAGCGGCGCCTTTTCCAAACTGGATCTCAGCGAACTGAATATCCCTGCTGAAGCGGTTCTGTTGAAAGATGCTTATCTCGCTGTTGGCGTAAACGATATGCGTGGTATCAGTAACCAGGCCGGTGTGCAGTGGAACAGTCAGACCTTCTATTTCAATCCTGGTATTCCGGCGGCAGATCTTTTCTCTAATGGGATGCAGGTGAAAGTTCCCCTGTCAATGTCTGATAGTGGTATCGTAGCCGGCAACTTTGCAGTAAATCTTGAGCTGAAAGGATCTGGTCAACTGTACTTCTCCCCTGTCGGGAAAACAACATCAGTGGAAATGAAGTCTAACTGGACCAATCCAAGCTTTGATGGGGCCTTTTTGCCCAATGCCCATCATGTAGACGATAAAGGTTTTACAGCTGCCTGGCAGGTCTCTAACCTTAACCGTAATTTCCCGCAAAGCTGGATCGGCAATAACAGTAATCTGCATTCCGCCGACTTTGGTGTAAAATTGTTCCTCCCCGTCGATACCTATCAGCAATCAACCCGTGCTGTTAAATATGCAATATTGATTATCGGTCTTTCATTCCTTGTTTATTATTTCATCGAGCTGTTACAGCGTTATTCCGTTCATCCATTACAATATATACTGATAGGCGTGGCTTTGTGTGTATTCTATACCCTGCTTATCGCCCTTGCTGAACAATTGAATTTCAGTATTGCTTACCTGATATCGGCAGTCATGACCATCGGACTGGTATCGTTTTATACGGCAAGCGTATTACGAAGTGTCCGTCTGGCAGCCGGTATTGGTGGCGCACTTTCTCTGCTCTATGGATTTATCTATGTGATCATCCGTTCTGAAGATCAGGCCCTGTTAATGGGTAGCCTGGGGCTCTTCATAATACTGGCCATTGTGATGTACTTTAGCCGGAGAATCAAGTGGGGAGAATTGTAAACCAGTAAATAAAGATATTCATGCAAACCGGTCGTTATCTGCAACAACGCATACGAAGTTTTAAATACGCCATTCAGGGAATTATCGCTTTTCTGCGTAGCGAACCTCATGCCCGTATTCATGCCGTCGCAACGGTGCTGGTGATAGCGGCCGGTTTTTATTACAGATTGTCAGCCAGCCAATGGCTCCCTATACTGATCGTCATTGGAATGGTGTGGGTTACCGAGATGTTGAATACTGTTGTTGAAAAGATCATGGACCATTTGTCCCCGGACTATCACCCCAGGGTGAAGTGGATTAAAGATGTTGCTGCGGGGGCGGTACTTGTTGCGGCATTGATCGCAGCTATTACAGGAGCTGTCATTTTTATCCCTATCCTGTACTAAAACAAAAGGGGCTCGTTGTTCAACGAGCCCCTGCTTTATATGTGTTAATCCGATTATTAGAAGTCAACTCCCAATCCAAAATACCAGATCGGTTTGCCACGGAAGAATGCTACTGCCGGCCAGCCTGCATCTATTCTCAGGAAATAACCTGCGAGTGTGGTACGGGCACCGAAACCATAACCGCCTACAAATGGTCCGAGGAAACCTTCTTTCACTTTCACAGTTACCGTTCCGTCATTTCCTGTATAATAAGTGTAGTTAGCATCTTTGAAGCTCAGTTTCTCGTTCCAGGCAGTTCCGATGTCTACGAAGCTGGTCACCTGGAAGTTACGAACGAGCGCTGAGTTGATCGGCTTGTTCATGAAGGTCGCAAATACCGGCAAACGTAATTCTGTGTTGAATACCATTACGTTATTACCGTTACGGGCGTTCTGTTTGTAACCGCGCAGTGGTGTAGCCAGTGTCTGATACGCGTAGTTGGCGTTCATATTTACCGGTGTATTGGTATTGATCTTAGGAGTCAGCCAGTTGTCACTACCACCCAGGTAATACAGCAGTTTACGTGTACCCCATGACAGGTCAGCCGAGAAGCGGGTAGCCCAGATGAAGTTGCGGTAAATAGAGTGGTAATGTCTTACGTCAATACCCATGTTATATGTGAACTTGCCTTTACCTGCAGCAGCACCCTGGTCAAATATATCGTTCAGGTCACCGTTAATCTGGGCATTCATATCACCATAGATCTTATAACGGGTACCATGCCAGATGTTAGTAGCCGGATTGATGGTATTGTCATACACATATTCCAGACGAAGTAATGCATAGTTGTCAGCAAAGTTTTTCATCTTCAGTGTATTAGCATCGGATGCTGATACGACGAACTTATCGTTACGCAGACCTACCTGTAAACGGATACTTCTTGCCTGATCGAACGGATAACGAATATCGAACTGGAAGAGGTTTGTTTTCAGTTTGGCTGGGTAATCCAGTAGGTTACCTGAAGTATCCACACCCAGGCTACTGTATTTATCCACCCTGCGGTAGTAAGTGAACTTATAATCAAAGCGTTTTTTCAGATAAGAGCCGGAGATGAAGTACTCCGTACCATCCAGGCTGGAAGGGAATCTGAATCCACCATTGATCTTCACATCTTCCATCATGTCGCTCACCCCGATACGGATCAGACCATTAACAGGGTCAGCCAGTCTGATCGGACTTACAGGAGGACCGGTAAATGGCTGATATCTGTTGATCAACACAGAGTTATCCAGTTGTAGGATCAGGTAGTCTGAAGAGAATTTCCATTTATATGGCAGCAGTTTGGCCTTTTTCAGTACCGGCTCAATCAGCGGTATCTGTATAGCCATTGCTTCTGCGGCAGCTGTTGTATCTGGTGCTTCCTGTGCGAACTCGCTCTGGAAGAAATCACCATGTTTCGCGGTATCTGTCTGGGCCTTCTCATGATAGGTTGGCAGACCGAGGCGGATACTATCCTCGTGCATCTGACGGGACCTGAAGGTTGTCGGACGGCTGCTGACGTTTCTCTTACGCAACGTTACGGTATCGATCCTCAGTTTCTGGAGGTTCTTGAAACCATACTGCTGAATCACCTGTGATACTTCCGATTGGTCGCCTGCGCCTCTGGATTCTTTGATACCATAAGCATAGTTGGACATCGGGAATGTATAGGTAGAGTCTTTTGTCAGGGAAACAGCCATTACAGAGTCCGGAGCCGTAGCGCCATATTCTGCCAGGGCAGAATCGAGATCTGCTTTGTCGGGGTTATGGAGGATCTCTGAACCTACAAAGAACAGGGAATCTACTCCGGCTCTTTCAGTTTTGAAGAAACCTGCATAACGGTTACGGATACCGTTTACGTCAGATACGAACGTAAAGTGGGTCGTGTTATACTGTAACGGTGAACGTGCATCACCGTATTTCATATCTGTCAGCTGGGATATCTGCTTGTCGGCACTCTTGTTAAAGTTGTCGATCAGGAAGATGTTATAATGTCCGGCAGGCAATATGGTATCGCCGCTTTTCGCGGTTGGTGAAGGTCTGTTTGAGGAGTAAATGATACCACTCTTACCAGGGAAAGATACAAAAGACGGATCCAGGTCATCATACACGTCGTTGGTGATCTGTTCAGCTGTCTTTTTGTTGATGCTGTAAGTGTAGATATCTGTATGCCCGTTTTTCACTGCAGACAGCAGCAGGGAGTTGTCATACTCGAAGAAGTATTTCACATCGATGATCCTGTCGAATCTTGGCAGATCTTCTTTGGTGCTTGTCCTGGTAACCAGGTCATATACCATGAGTTTGGTAACGCCTTCATGCTCATATACGATGGCCAGGCGGTTACCTTTCTGGTTCCATGCCAGCAGCGGGTAGTTAGGGTCCAGCTGGCTGGCCTGCATTCTCACACCACTGCGCAGGAGCACTTTAGGCTTCATGTCAGCAAACTGGATCTGTACTTTATACAGGCCTTTGGAGAATTCAACCACCGCGTAGTAGTTGCTCTTCGGGTTAGCCTGGAAACGGTAGAAGTCTGATTTGTTCAATTCTCTGGATACAACGGTACGTGCGCCACGGGTACTCTGGCGGCGACGGCGGTTGTCATCCTGGTAACGTTTGGTATTGAATACCATGAAGTCTTTGAGCGCATTTTTCGGTTTCTGGTTCAATACCTGCTCAAAGCCTTTTTTCAGGGTACGGTTAATACGGGAGATATACATCAGATAAGGCACTGCATCCTTACCATATTTACTTTCTACATAATACCAGAACGCATGTCCGGCCAGGGTTGGTTTTTCGTAGGCCAGCTGGTAAAAGTCTTTATATCTGCCTGATTGAATCGCATCTTTCAGTTCATCATCCAGCTGAGGGTTCCAGTTTTCAGCCGCATATGCAACAAATCCATCTGTAAACCATTTTGGGAAATCGATCAGGATCGTATTACCTGCAAACTCTCCGATATCTTCTCCAAACAGCAGGTTTTCGAGCATCACACGGGCAATACCTTCACGTATCTGACGGTAGAGGTGCTGGTGATCGCCATCGAAATAAACGATCAGTTTGTTGCCCACCAGCTTGGTAATACCACCTGTATTCTGCCAGTCAACGCCAATGCCTATATTGGATTGCTTCATTTCTCCGAAGCTGTTGTACACAACGATGTTCACGCGCTGACGGAAGGTAAATTCCATGAACTGTTCCAGCTGCGGCAATTCCTTTTCTGCTGCTTGTGCAACGTATTTTCCCAGTTCAAGACCGTTTTGGCTGAAGTACGTATTAAAATGACGGGTTTGATAATAACGCCATTTGAAATTCTTATGCTGTATGCGGTTCTGCCCAAATTCCACGGTATTGGTCTGTGCCTGAGATAGATACGGGCCAAGTAATAGGGTACCGGTAATTATTAATAACCTGGTAATAAGTCGGTTCATACAGAAAGTATTGATAATATTGCGTTCTGAATTAAAAATAGCAAAAATCGGCAACAATGATGGAAATACAACATTTCACCTTTAATCCGTTTCAGGAAAATACCTATTTACTCATTAACGAAAAAAAGGAATGTATAATTATAGATCCGGGCTGTTATTTTGAAGAAGAAAGGAAACAATTACAGAATTATATCGAAAAAGAGGGGCTTAAAGTTACACGCCTGCTCAATACTCATTGCCACATCGACCATATCCTCGGCAATAAGCTGGTAGTTACAACATATGGCGTAGGTCTGGAAATACACCCCCTGGATAAGATATTACTGGACCGCTCTCCTGAAATAGGGAAAATGTATAATATTCCCTTTGACCCCTCCCCTGAACCTGTTCGTTTCCTTGAAGATGGTGAAAAGATAACATTCGGTGACGACGAACTGGAGGTACTGCTCACACCTGGTCATTCACCAGGCAGCGTATGCTTTTATTCCGCCGCCGGGAAATTTGTGATTGGTGGCGATGTCCTGTTCTTCCAGAGCATCGGTCGGACCGATCTTCCCGGAGGCAGTCATCAAACTTTATTAAACAGCATACAGGAGAAATTGTTCGTATTGCCTGATGACGTAAGGGTATATCCCGGTCATGGACAGTCCACGACTATCGGATACGAAAAGCAGCATAATCCCTTCCTGAAATAGGAGGATCAGATTTTTGCTACATACTTGCCGATGAACGGGAGCCTGGAAAACTCTTTCTTTTCCATTTTCAGCAGGAACCAGAGATAGGCGCAGAAGAAAATTGTCGCCACCGTCAGTGATAATGGACTCAGCGCATAGATATCTTTGGGAGAGAACAGGGTCCTGTTCAACAGGTCATATACGTAGAAAGTGCCTACGGCTCCCAGTATGTAGGTGAGTATACGCGGGAGGTGGTAAGGCACCGGGTAGTATTTTTGTCCGAGTACATAACAGATGGCCATCTGTACAAAGTAACAGGCCATCGTAGCCAGGGCTGCTCCAAAGTAGCCCATAACAGGTATCCACCACCAATTCAGCAGGAAGGCCAGTACTGCCGTGACGATCGTAATCATCGCCCCGGTTTTGGTCCGGTCGGTCAGTTTGAACCAGATGGTCAGGTTGTAGTAAATACCCAGGAACATATTGGCCAGCAATAAGATAGGAACGATCCTCATACCAGGATAGTATTCCGGTTTACGGAGGAATATTTTCCAGACGTTCAGGTACAGACCTACGAACAGGAACATCATGCAAAGCAGTACCACGAACAGCTTCATAATACGTGCATACATTTTCTGTGGATCCTTTCCCTCGGCCTGTTTGAAGAAAAAGGGTTCCGCTCCTAACTTAAATGCCTGTATGAACATTGTGATCAGAATCGCCAGTTTATAGTTGGCCGCATAGATCCCGATCAGTTCTTTTTTATCGTTCATATTGTTGCCCGGCAGGAATTCCGGCAGGAACCAGGCCCTGTCAAACGTCTCATTGACCATGCCCGCCATCCCGAAAAAGATCAGCGGAACGGAATAATTGAGCATCTGCCGCCATAATACCTTGTCAAATTTCCAGCTGATGCGCATCATTTGTGGCAGGAATAGCAGGAAGGTAACCCCGCTGCCCAGCATATTACTCAGGTACACATAGCCCAGCTGGTTACCGCCAGGACCTATATCAGGCAGCCAGGTCTGTCCTGCTGCATACAATTTCGGGATCACTACAAGGAACAGTACGTTAAATGCGATGGTGGTAACAATACCCGTCAGGCGTATGAAGGCATAACGCACGGGTCTGTTTTCCATTCGTAGTTGGGCAAACGGAATCGCGGTCAGGGCATCAAATGCCATAATCAGTACCAGGGAGGTATAAAATCCCGGATGTCCGCCCAGTCCGCCCAGTTCGCCGATATAGGAATTGATGATCGTCCCTCTGAACAGCAGGAGTATGATGGTAAAGCTGATGGTTGAAAATAACAGGGAAATGGTTGAGGTACTCAGAACGGACTGACTGTTCTCCTTTTTGGCAAAGCGGAAGAAAGCCGTTTCCATCCCGTAGGTGAGTATAATATTCATGAAAGGCACATACGCATATACCGTAGACATCTCCCCATAGGAAGCCTGTGTCATCAGCTCCAGGTAAAGGGGGGTAAGAAAGTAATTAAGCAGCTTACTCGCAATGTTACTAAAGCCGTAATAGATCGTTTGTCCTGCCAGTGATTTTATACTCAATGCCCTGAAATTTTTCCAAAATTAACTATTCCAGCCCTTTCCGGCGCTGCTGTTTTTTCTCGGATTGCTGTTTTTTAAGTTGGATTCTCTTTTCCCGTACAGCTCTGGATGGCCGCGTAGGCACCCTCTTTTTGGGTTTGATGAGTGCTTTACTCACCAGTTCGTTCATCTTTTTTATAACCAGTTGTTTGTTACCCAGCTGGGTACGCTCTTCCTGTGAGCGGACTTGTAACAGCCCTTCCGCATTAATGCGGTGGCCCAGTTTTTCCTGTACCAGTGCTTTTTGTTCCTGGGTTAACAATGTTGACGCGGAGACGTCGAAATATCCTTCTACCATCGTCTCCACTTTATTGACATTTTGTCCGCCTTTACCCCCACTTCTGGCTGTTTGGAAGGTGATTTCAGCGGAAAGATCTAAGCTCATTAATTAACGTTTCTTTATAATTGATTATCGTAATTTAATAAAGGTAAATGATTTTATTTGCCGCCCACCCTTAATCCTGTGCTATATGGCTCTTTTTACATCCATTCAGTTACGCGTTCTGAAAACAAGCTGGATTCCAGTACTCCTGATATGGTCGGTCACTGCTTTTTGTATGTTGAATAATATTATTCGCCAGGACAACTTCGAATATATCAGATATGGCGGATTTGCACTGATGACGGTATTACCCCTCTTTATTACGGCAGTATGGGAAATGGTGATAAAGAAAGCATGGAGACATGCAGTCATCATCGCACTGGCGGTACTGTTGACCGCTGTGTTACAGGTGGGATTGAGTAAGATGCTGATGCAAAGAACGGATCTGGATATGAGATTCCTCCTTGAGAAGATCAATACTTTCGCGGTACTATTATTAATCTTTATTACCCGGTTTTATCTCGCCGGCATGAGCGATAAACTGAATGCAGCCCTGGTAGGTGCATTGATCTATTTTCTGATGCCCAAAGAGGGAATCCCATTAAACAATCTCCAGCTGGCCCGTGATCTGCCGGTGTTGTCCCTTTTCTCTTCCTATACTAAAATAGCACTTGCACTACCTGTCGGATATTGTTGTTTCATCTGCTATTACGTGATTGTATTTCTTATTGAAAATAGCTATAAGTGGCAGTTCTACAGTATGTTACTGCAATCAAAAGTGCAGACGTTGGCAAAATGGGAATACTTCTTTCTGTTCCTGTCCATGTGTTTTGTCTACATTGGTGCGATCGGTGTACTAGATACCAATATTTATATGTTCTTCGAAGAAGGTCCGCAACCCATAACGGTGGCAGGGTATATGCTCTTTTCTACTCTGGGGATGATCCTCCTCTTATATGCAGTGGCCGGATTGATGCGGAATGTTATTACCAGCCGTGCCCTGACAGTAGGCAGGTATTCCTTCTGGACCCTGCTCCTGCATTATGTGCCGGTACTTAATATCGGCGCTGTAACCTGGCTGTTTTTCTCCAAAGAAACACCTGCTACTGCATCCGAACATGCCAGCATCTATATGCAGCAGGACAGGACCCTGGCACAAAATATCATGATTGCCGCAGGTATCCTGGTAACGGTTTTCAATAGCTATATGCTGCTGACAGAACCTACTGGCCTGCGACTGCCGGTGATCGGTCTTATTGGTGTATTATACCTGCTGAAGATCATCGGTTATATCCGTTTGCGTTCCGGCAGAGCTGCCGTAGGACTGGTCATGTCTCTGAATGTAGTTACCGTACTGTTTGCAAACAGCGGTCACCTGATACTCATAATGGCATTGCTTTATCTTTACTACTACCTGCTGCTGGAGCTTTTCTGTCCTAAACTGGAAATAGAAGATACCATGAAGATCAAGGAACCGGAAAGCAGCGATATTTTCACGCAATCCGCATAATTATTTAATTTCCCGGCGCAATAAATTGATCTGTTACACATATGCGTGCAGTTATACAACGCGTGTCCCGGGCGTCCGTGACCGTAGACGGGAATATTACAGGTAGTATCGATACCGGACTGCTGGTATTATTGGGCATTGAAGATGCCGATAATACAGAAGATATTATCTGGTTGAGTAATAAAATCGTGAACCTCCGTATTTTTAACGACGAAGAAGGTGTAATGAACCGTTCGGTGAAAGAAGTGGACGGTGATGTGCTGCTCGTCAGTCAGTTTACCCTGCACGCTGCCACCAAAAAAGGAAACCGCCCCTCCTATATCCGCGCCAGTAAACCGGATATTGCCATACCCCTGTATGAACAGATGATCAGTCATTTAGGACAGGACATGGGGAAAAAGATTCCTACCGGCATTTTTGGCGCAGATATGAAGGTGGACCTGTTGAATGACGGCCCCGTTACTATCATTATTGACACAAAAGCAAAAGAATAATCAGCAATATGACTATCAAAGAAGCACAGGAACAGATTGACGGCTGGATCCAGACCGTAGGTGTCCGTTATTTCAGCGAACTGACCAATATGGCTATCCTGACTGAAGAAGTAGGCGAAGTAGCCCGGATTATGGCCCGCCAATATGGAGAGCAGTCCAGTAAAGAATCAGATAAAAAGAAAGAACTGGCCGATGAACTGGCCGATGTTATGTGGGTATTGCTATGCATTGCCAACCAGACAGGAGTGGATATGACCACCGCACTGGAGAAGAATTTTGAGAAAAAAAACATCCGCGACGCCAACCGGCATAAGAACAATGAGAAGCTGCAATAAGGCAGGTTTTTTGTGAAATCAATCATATGAAGATCCCCTCTATAGTAAAAACTTACTGGCAGATCCTGAGGCAGACTGTCAATGACTTTATGGATGATAAGGTGCTCAAGCTCAGTGCGGCATTATCCTATTACACTATCTTTTCCATTGCACCCATGCTGATTGTGATCATCACCTTGTGCGATGTGTTCCTGGGAAAAGAAGCCATTGAGGGTAGTGTATATGGGCAGATCAATGATATGGTCGGTAATGAGGCGGCTTTGCAGATCCAGCAGATGATCAAAAATGCAGCCCTTTCCGGAGATTCTACCGTGGCTACCGTAATCGGGATAGTGACCCTGATCATCGGTGCCACCAGTGTATTTGGTGAAATCCAGGACTCTATTAACTTTATCTGGCAGCTGAAGGCCAAACCTAAAAATGGTCTGCTGAAAATGCTGCTCAACCGATTATTATCTTTCTCCATGGTGGTCAGCCTCGGATTTATTCTGATGGTTTCCCTGGCTATGAACGGTATCATAGAACTGTTCAGTCAACAACTGGCAGTCCTGTTCCCACAGGTAACCATGGTATTGGTATATATCGTCAACCTGGCCCTGACCTTCCTGATCATCAGTTTCCTCTTTGCCATTATCTTCAAAGTGTTGCCAGACGCCAAAGTGAGGTGGAAACATGTGATCGTGGGAGCTGTCACTACGGCCATCCTGTTCATGATCGGGAAATTCGCCATCGGCATGTACCTGGGATCCAGTAAGGTAGGGACTGCCTATGGGGCCGCAGGGTCTATTGTCATTATCCTGCTCTGGGTGTATTATTCGGCGATAATCCTGTATTTTGGGGCCGAATTTACCCAGGTGTATGTGCAGCATTTCGGCGGAAAGATCAGACCCAATGAATATGCAGTGTATGTGAAGGAAGTGCCGGTAGAAACGGATGAATTGCCGGTAACAGCCCCTGTAACCAATGAAAAAGGTAAATAACAGGCTCCTTTAATTCCGAAAACCCTTATTATATTTGCGCCACTATGGCTACAGATCAGAACAAATTCCAGGCGATTATCTCGCATTGTAAAGAATACGGCTTCGTATTCCAGTCCAGTGAAATATACGACGGCCTAAGTGCAGTCTATGACTATGGCCAGAACGGAGCACAGTTGAAGAAGAATATCCGCGATTACTGGTGGAAGAGTATGACCCAGATGCACGAGAATATCGTGGGGATCGACTCTGCTATTTTCATGCATCCTACTATCTGGAAAGCTTCCGGACATGTGGATGGGTTCAGTGATCCAATGATCGATAATAAGGACAGCAAGAAACGTTATCGTGTAGACCATCTGATAGAAGCGCATGCTGAAACCCTGCCTGAGGGCAACGGAGATGTGCTGATCAGCAAAATGAATGAATTGCTGGCAGCAGATGATCTGGCTGGTTTAAAAACACTCATAGAAACTTATAACATCCAGTGTGCTGTTAGTAAAACTGCTAACTGGACAGATGTTCGTCAGTTTAACCTGATGTTCTCTACCCAGTTGGGTAGCGTGACAGACGAAGCAAGCGAAATTTACCTGCGTCCGGAAACCGCACAGGGTATCTTTGTAAACTTCCTGAACGTACAGAAAACCGGCCGTATGAAGATACCTTTTGGTATCGCGCAGGTTGGTAAGGCTTTCCGTAATGAGATCGTAGCCCGTCAGTTCATCTTCCGCATGCGTGAATTTGAGCAGATGGAAATGCAGTTCTTCGTACGCCCTGGCACCCAGAAAGAATGGTTCGCCTATTGGAAGGAAGAGCGCCTGAAATGGCATAAGAGTCTGGGTATCGATCCTGATAAGTACAGATTCCATGTACACGATAAACTGGCTTTCTATGCTGACGCAGCAGAAGATATCGAATATGAATTCCCTATCGGTTTCAAAGAGGTAGAAGGTATTCATAGCCGTACTGACCATGATCTGAGCAGACACCAGGAGTTCAGCAGAAAGAAAATGCAGTATTTCGATACAGAAATTAACCAGAACTACATCCCGTATGTGATAGAAACTTCTATCGGTCTGGATCGTATGTTCCTGCTGACAATCTGTGATGCTTATGTTGAGGAAGACCTGACTAAAGATGGTAAAGAAGACAGCCGTGTGGTAATGAAACTGCCTGCGAAGCTGGCTCCGGTGAAACTGGCTATTTTCCCACTGACTAAGAAAGACGGTCTGCCAGAAATCGGAAAAGAACTGATGGACAAGTGTAAATCAGCTTTCCATTGTTTTTATGAGGAAAAAGATGCTATTGGCAGACGTTACCGCCGCCAGGATGCTATCGGTACACCATTCTGCGTAACGATCGACCACCAGACCAAAGAGGACGGCACTGTTACTATCCGCTACCGCGATAACATGGAACAGGAAAGAATCCCAATGGATAAAGTGAAAGAGCTCGTGTTGAATAAGATCAACGAATAGAAAATAAGTATAAATTATAGAAAGGCCGCATCCCAGGATGCGGCCTTTCTCATTGTAGTATATCTTTTAACCATATAACTCCTGGTGAATATCATGTTTGTCATAACCCAGTGCCAGGATACGGTGTTTGGCCTCGTCGATCATATTTTTCCAGCCGCATAAGAAGAAATGTGCCGGCTGACGTTGTGCCAGTTCCTCATAAATAAGATGCACATACCCTTTTCTGCCGCTCCATTTGTCATCATCCCTGGATAGTGTAGGCGTATAATGAAAGTCTGTCAATTCTTTTTCCAGGTCCCACATCTCCGCCGCATACAGCAGATCGCATTGCTGTCGGCACCCATATATAAGATGTATAGGCGGATGTGCCAGATCGTGCGCCTTTATATATTGCGCCATGGCCCTGAAAGGAGCAATACCAGTGCCTGTACAGATAAAGAAAAGGTCTTTGTCCAGTTGTTCGGGTAATACAAAGTGACCTAACGGGCCTTTTAATACCAGTTCGCTCCCTTCTTTAACGTGGTTAAAGAGATAGTTGGTACCTGCCCCTCCTTCCAGTAATACAATCACCAGTTCAATGGTATTGGTACCATCCGGCGGGGAGGCAATGGAGTAGCTGCGCCAGCGTTTGTTTTTTTGTTCGTGTATGGGAAGATCGAGGGTGACAAACTGCCCGGCTTTAAAGCTGAACTGCTCCAGCTCGGGGATCTGTATCCAGAACCTGCGTGTATTATGGGTTTCCTGTACGATACGGGTCACCAGTCCCTTATGCCATTGGTCCGCCATTTGTGTGGAATTTATTTATACTAAATATAACCAATTTAGTCCGTAAGCGGTCGTCCCGATCCGGTATACCATTTATGGACTGATAACAGTAATTCCGTATCTTTGCAACCCTCATGAATATACAGGCTGTTTTACAACTGTACCAGCGAGATTCCCGCCTGCAACAGCTGGTGAAAGGGATACATTTGTCCGATCCACAGTATTTTCAATTAACAGGATTAACAGGAAGTGCCACCACATTCGTAGCTGCGGGAGCTTGGGAGATGGCCAATTCCGTTAATCACCTTTTCATTCTCAATGACAGAGAAGAGGCCGCCTATTTCCATAATGACCTTGAGTCAATTACGCAGGGGCTGGACATCTTCTACTTCCCGGACTCCTTTAAAAAGGCCGGCTTCTTCAACGAGATCAACAGTAGTCATAGTATGCTGCGTACGGAGGCACTGATGAAGTTCTCCGGTAATGCCGTACACAAGAAAGTATTGGTTACCTACCCGGAAGCACTCTGGGAAAAAGTAGCAGCTTCTGTTGCCTATACAGGCAACATGGTGCAGCTGAAAGTAGGCGACGTACTGAAAGTGGATGACCTGCTGAACAAACTCGTCAGCTGGGGCTTTGAGTTCACTGACTTTGTGTATGAACCGGGACAGTATGCGCTGCGTGGCGGTATCCTCGATATCTACTCGTTTGGTAATGAAAAGCCTTACCGTATTGAACTGTTTGGAGAAGACATCGATTCTATCCGTCTGTTTGATCCGGAAAGTCAGCTGAGTGAACGTAAGCTCAATCAGGTTACACTGATTGCCAATATGGATACCCAGGGGCTGAAACACGAGAAAGCCTCCCTGCTGGGCTTCCTTCCTGAAAATACCATTGTCTGGATGAAAGACCCTGGTTATGTGCAGGACGTGATCCTGCAACTGGAAGAAAGACTGGATGCTTTTCTGCAAACGGGGCAACAGGTGAAGGTAGGTGATGATGATACCATCGCATTATCAGAAGCTGACTTTGTCAAAGCACATGCGATGATGCAGGACCTGCTGCGCAGACACTGTATTGTATTCGGTAGTCGCCAGTGGTGGGAAGATACCAATCGTGCTTTCATACCGCTGAACTTTGAAACGCAGGAACAACCTGTCTTTAACAGACAGTTTGAAATGCTGATCAAAGATCTCGACGCGCACAACAAGAATAAATACACACTTTTCATCTTCGCAGAAAATGCCCGTCAGCTGGAAAGGCTGCGCAGCATTTTTGAAGACCTGAAAGCTGATTTTACCTTCTTCCCGATCCCCTCTCCTGTCAGCCATGGCTTCATTGATCACTCGCTGAAACTGGTATGTTATACTGACCACCAGATCTTCCAGCGTTATCATAAGTACAAGGTTAAACAGGCTTACAACAAGAACAAGGCGATTACAATGAAAACCCTGCGTGAACTACAGGCGGGTGATTTTGTAACGCATATTGATCATGGTGTAGGTGTGTACAGTGGCTTGCAGAAGATTGAAGTAGGTGGTAAAATGCAGGAGGCTATCCGTATTATCTACAAGAACAATGACCTCTTGTATGTAAACATTAACTCCCTGCATAAAATCAGCAAGTATTCCGGCAAAGAAGGTGTTGAACCGCGTGTGAATAAGCTCGGTAGTGATGCCTGGGATAAGCTGAAAGAAAAAGCAAAAACACAGGTTAAGGATATTGCTAAAGACCTGATCCAGTTGTATGCTGCGCGTAAGGCCCAGACCGGGTTCCCTCACTCGCCGGATACCTATCTGCAGACAGAGTTGGAAGCATCCTTCCTGTATGAAGATACACCTGACCAGAGTAAAGCAACTGCCGACGTTAAACGCGATATGCAGTCGCCTGCTCCGATGGATCGTCTTGTCTGTGGTGATGTTGGTTTTGGTAAGACAGAGATTGCGGTACGTGCTGCATTCAAATCTATTGTTGACGGTAAACAAGCTGCTGTATTGGTGCCCACTACCATTCTTGCATTCCAGCACTACAAGACTTTCTCAGATCGTCTGAAAGACTTCCCATGTACAGTCGACTATCTTAACCGTTTTAAATCGGCAAAAGAAAAGAAGGAAACACTGCAAAGATTGGCAGAAGGTAAGATCGATATTATCATCGGTACACATGCACTGCTGAGTAAGGATGTGAAGTTCAAGGATCTCGGTGTAATGGTGGTCGATGAAGAACAGAAATTTGGTGTAGCTGCGAAGGAAAAACTGAAACAACTGAAGATAAACGTAGATACGCTGACACTAACGGCAACACCTATACCGAGAACATTGCAGTTCTCATTAATGGGTGCAAGAGATCTGTCGGTGATCAATACGCCGCCGCCTAACAGGCAGCCGATAGAAACAGAGGTACATGTCTTTGATCATGACCTGATCCGTGATGCTATTTATTACGAAACAGAGCGTGGCGGACAGGTATACTTTGTATACAATCGTGTGAAAGGTTTGGGTGAAATGAGCAGTCTGATCAAAGGTCTTTGTCCTGATCTTTCTATTGCCACTGCACATGGTCAGATGGAAGGTCATCAGCTGGAAGAGGTGATCCTTGACTTTATCGATCGTAAATATGATGTACTGGTATGTACCAATATCGTGGAAAGCGGTGTGGACATTCCAAATGCAAATACTATCATCATCAACAATGCACATCACTTCGGATTGAGTGATCTGCATCAGTTGCGTGGACGTGTGGGTCGTAGCAATAAAAAAGCATTCTGTTATCTGCTGGCGCCACCTATCAGTACATTGCCCGGCGATAGCCGCAAGCGCCTGCAAACGCTGGAACAGCATAGTGAGCTTGGTAGTGGATTCCAGATCGCTATGCGTGACCTTGATATCCGTGGTGCAGGTAACCTTTTAGGAGGTGAACAAAGCGGATTTATGGCAGAGATAGGCTTCGATATGTATCAGAAGATTCTTGACGAAGCAATCCGTGAATTGAAGCAGAATGAATTCCGTGATCTCTTTAAAGATCAGCTGGAAGAGAAGAAAGACTTTGTGAGTGACTGTACCATCGATACTGATCTGGAGATCCTGATCCCTGACAGTTATGTGGAAAGTATACAGGAACGTCTGAACCTCTACCAGGAGCTCGATAACATTACGCTTGAAAGCAAGTTACAGGCATTTGAAGTTGAAATGCAGGACCGTTTCGGGCCTGTTCCGGAGCCGGTAAAAGACCTTTTCTGTATGATCCGTTGTCGTTGGATGGCGATCAAGCTTGGCTTTGAAAAAATGATGCTGAAAGAAGGGAAATTACGTTGCTATTTTATTAACAATCCTGATTCTCCATATTTCGAATCACCGACGTTTAATCATATTCTTACTTACCTGCAAACAAGAGTAAACAATGCGAAACTCAGACAGGTAGGAAAGAACTTTATGCTGGTAGCAGATAAGATAGTGACGATGAGTGATCTGTATGACTTCCTGCATAATATGGAAGACGCAAGAAACGAGAAGTAAGAACGCATTCAGCGATAAACAAGTATGGCGCATCAATATTGATGCGCCATACTTGTTTATACTAATTACTTTGCAGCGTAACAGGATATCATCTCACAATTGTCACTGTACCTCTTCTGTTAAATACGTTCCCTCTGTAATCCGTTCCCTGTATCATCCACACATAAGTTCCTGCAGGCATCTGCTGGCCTTTGTAGCTGCCGTCCCAGCCGGTCAGAAGCGATTGTGTACGGAATACTTCCTGTCCCCATCTGTTCCATACACAGAAGAAATCAAGTGTTGCAACACCGGGAGAAATAGCCCGGAAAATATCATTCTGTCCATCATTGTTAGGAGAAAATGCAGTTGGTACATAGAAGTCCGGACCTGCATACACTTTAATGTGTATAGTGTCCATATCAATGCAACCCTGTGGAGAAGTTACTGTCAGATAGTAGGTCTGATCATTATTCAGTATCGCTGTCGGATTAGCTGTATAAGGATCTGTGAGTCCGTTGTCAGGTGTCCAGCTGAACTGAAGATTATTACCGCCGGTGACTGCCTGTAACTGTAATGGCTGACCACGCGCAATGAGTGTATCGTTACCCAGATCCAGTTTGATATCCGAAACAGTTACCGGCACATAAGCGGTATCTGAGAAGCATCCTTTGGTGCTGAGTGTATGTAGGGATGCTTCATATTCACCCCCATCCGGATAGATATAATCGATGTTTTGTACTGTCTGCTGTTGTCCGTTCCCCATATCCCAGTACCATTGCGACAACGGAATGGAAGGTGTTAAATCCGTGCCTGTGAATGCAACAGGTTCTCCGATACACACGCTTTCTCCTGCAGCTGCAATCGCAGGTGTCGGATATACATTGACAGGTTTGGAGATCTCTGCGCCACAGCCTTCGGAACTTGTCACCTGCAGCCTGACAGTGTAAGTGCCGGTACTATCATAACTGAATACAGGTGTTTGGGTGGTCTCAATCGTACCGTTGCCCATATCCCATACCCATTGACGCAATGTGCCTACATCCAGGGTTGTTTTATCCGTGATACTAACGATACGGCTCGTACAAAGTGAGTCATAAGAGAAATCAGGGATAGGATAACTACCAATTGTAAGGTCTTGTTTCATGGTATCTGATACACAGCCACTGTTGTCTTCTATGAGAAGTTTTACCTGGTACCTGCCGGGTTTAGCGTATTGATGTGGAGGAGGATCAGGTACGGAAGCGGTTGTACCATCTCCGAAATCCCAGCGCCAGCGTGTGATGCTGCCAAATGATTTTGAGTTGTCCGCAAAGACAATGGCGGAGCCGTCACAGAAGAGCTGGTTGCTGTTAAATTCCAGCTGGGGGCGCAAGGCGGCACAGAACTGTTGTTTGTTAGATGCTCCACCTGTTGCGGCGCCAAAACCCCAGAATACCATCGGGTCGCCGCCAAATACCTCTGCGACCAGGTCTTTCTGTATGCTTAAACGCAGGGAGTCGTCCATACTCACTTCCAGTTGTTTGGTGGCCGCATTCCATTTAATATGAAAGATGTGCCAGTTACAGTCTTCGATGTTGTCATTATTTGCCAGTGCTGTAACAGGTCCTGCCAGGTTATTGGTACTGCTGTGTGAGATATCACCGTTAATCTGGATAGATACGTGATCGTAGTAAGGATCACCGTCATCCATGTTTTGCCAGGTATCTATAATAACGCCAAGGGAAGGTCTGATATTCTGAAAGCCTATGCCCTGACCGGTGGCCCCAAGGTTTGTACCCTGTGTTTGCAGAATAAAACCGATGCCATCTGCACCGTTTTCATCTTTACAACCCAGGTTGACATCAAAATAATAATCAAAGGAATTATTCAGGCTGATCTTATTCTTATTCCATACTGTACCGCTCGAAGTACCCTGATCTTCTGTAAGCACATAACAATTACAAGTCCGTTGTGTCGCAGCCCCATTCAATATATATGGGGTCTGTAGTTGAGCATGTACCGTTGTATGGGATAAAAAAAGAAGCCAGCACAATCCTGCTATAAGCAACAATGCTCTGGTCATAGGCAAATACTGTGTCAGTAAAATAAAAAAAATAATCAGTGTAACATATCCCCGACTTGCACGTTACAGGCAGATACTCCATATATCTTTAATCATAAAGTGTTGAGCACTGGTATACTGGGAAAATATTTTTTTACCCCTTTATGGAATCAGGATATTTTATCGCATCATATAGGCAGACAACGGAAACTAATATTCATTTTAACATCAAATCACAACAGTATGAAAAAGGTAATGTTTTTACTGGCAGGAATACTCGTAGCAACTTTCAGTCAGGCACAGCAGACAGACAACAAGCCTCCTGTTAAGAAAATCGAAGTAACAGGCTCCGCAGAGATTGAAATCACTCCTGACGAGATCTATCTCGATATCTCCCTCCGCGAGTTCAAAAATAAAACGACTAAAGTAGACATGAATACACTGGAACTCCAGTTACAGAAAGCGGTGAAAGAAGCTGGTATACCTGCCGGCGATCTGACTATCGCGAATGTATTTGGTACGAACTATGACCAGTGGTGGACTAAAAAGAAAAAAGACCCTGATTTCATGGCGCGTAAACAATACCGTCTTAAACTGAGCAATCTGGATAAGGTAAACAGCATCCTGGGTGGCGTAGATGATGAAGGTATTGAAAGCGTAAACATCAGCAGCTATACACACAGCAAAATGGAAGATTACCGTAAACAGGTAAAAACCAAAGCTTTACAGGCTGCGAAAGCAAAAGCTACCTATATGCTGGAAGCAATCGGTGATAACATCGGTGGTGTGCTGGAAGTACAGGAAATCAATACGGATAACTATGCAGATGTACAGCCAGTGGCTTTCGCTAATGCGCGTTTAATGGCTACTGATGCAGTTGCTGATCCTGCTGCTTTCAAGAAAATAAAAGTACGTGCAGAAGTAAGAGCGGTGTTCTTCATCAAGTAATTACTGTCGCATAAATAGAAAAAGGGAGCATGCTTTACCGCTGCTCCCTTTATTTTTGTTACATATCCATCTATATCAGCTATCCCACCATACTTTGTCCGTGAGTTTTGCTTTTTGTAAATCCTGTGGATTGGCACTGATCTCATTCAAAGGATACAGGAATCTGCGCGGCAGACTTGTCACCGTATTATTAGGAATCATTTTCAATGCCGGATAACCGGTACGACGCCAGTCTGTATAGTTTTCAACAGAAAGGAAATTAGCCGTCGCTTTTTCTTCAATGATCAGTTGCAGGGCGTTATTCGCAGTCAGTATACCTCGTTTGGATAAGAAAGTCTGTGCTGCTGCACTGTTGGTGTCAACACCCAGTTTTAGCAGATTACCCGCCACTGCTTGTCTGAATGCCGGTTGAGCGGCATTATATCCTGATGTGATATAGTTAGCCTCTGCTTTCAGGAATAAGGCTTCTGCTGCATTCAATATGTAGACCTTCGATCCGATTGCGCCATAGAAACTACCGGCAACGGAGAAGTCCTGTAATGCACCAGCGCCTGAACCGATCACGTTACCATTGTATTTGCCGGTATTCTCTGCTTTGCTGACCAGAGATGATATACGGGGATCAGCATACTTCATCAATGAATCCACATAATGAGAAGACAGTACTAACGTAGAGGTATTGTAGAAGTGCAGATACCAGGCATTGGAAGATGTCGAAGAGCCGTTATAAGCAAATGAACAGTCGTCATCGTTATTCGTCATACCATTGCCGAGTGCTGTCAGTGCAAGATTCGCCTGTGTTTTTGCATCATAACCGGGTGCTTTGGTAAGATGCATATAATACCTTGCCTTCAGCGTATAAGCCATCTTTGTCCACTTATTCATATCACCGGCATAGTAGTAATCGTCTGTGCCTGGTGTACTTCCTCCATCTGATTGTAATTGTGTGATGGCTTCGTCCAGCAGTGATTGTATACTCTTGTAAATGTCTTCCTGTTTATCATAGCTGGGCGTTGTATTTCCGGTTCCGGTAAATGCCGTTGCATTGGGAATGTCGCCCCACAGATCAGTGGCTGTGCCCAGTGTATATGCTTTCAGTACCTTCGCAATCCCTGCATATTTAAGATTACCGTTGGCTGTTGCCTGCTTGTCCAGTATGGTGACGTTGTTCAGTACCACGACATAGAATGAATTCCAGAAGTCGTCAAAATTGGAACTGGTCACCATATAATTGGCCGTATTCGGCATAGGCTGATTCGGCACACAGTTTTGCATCCACTGATTCACCAGTGTGGCAGCATTTCCTGCTGCTATGTATTGGGAGACACCTGCTTCCAGGGGCGCCAGTAAAAGTGATTCAGAGACGTCAGAAGGCACGTTTGAATTCTGGTTGACGTCCAGGTATTTGCTGCAGGCAGACAGTGTAATTGCTGCCGTTAATGCTATCGTGATGAATGGTCTTTTCATGTTGCGTAGTTTACTAGAACGTGAATTTTAATGTGCAGTCAAATGAACGGGCTGTAGGCGCAGAGAAAGTATATACGCCTAATCCGCCATTACCAGCGCCCCATGAGTTTACTTCAGGATCTCCGCCGGTAAATGTTTTGTCTTTGTGTATCCACAGATTGCGGCCGGTAAGTACGATGGAAGCATCTTTGAATGGCGTGCGTGCTGTTGCGCCTTTTCTGAAAGTATAAGAAAGACTCACGTTACGCAGTTTTATGTAAGATGCATGCTGAATAAATGCTTCCGTAATTCCGCTGATCTGCTGGAAATAGGCCTGTCCGGTCACCACCTGTTTGTTAGGCGCATTGTTTGCATCGCTGACACCTGGTACTACTCTGTCCTCCCGTTTTTCTGTTTGTTTTGAGCTGCCATAATAGAGCCCGTATCCATCATCTGAGTTCAGTATATCACCGCCCTGTTTGGTGTCAAAGAAGAAGCTTAAATTGAATTGTTTGTAGCGTAACTGATTCGTGATACCTCCTATCCAGTCGGGTGTGATGTTACCGACTACGTCAAATTCGCCGGAGGCGTAAGGTAATCCTGCTTCATTGATGCGTAACTGACCATCTGCTGTACGTGCGTATTTAGTACCGAAGATCAATCCCCATGGTTCTCCTTTTTTTGCATAAATACTGCCAATGCTTGTCTGATCCAGATCAGGACTGATCTCTTCTACTTTCTGTTTCAGCTTTGTGTAATTGATCGTTATATCCCAGCTGAAATCTTTTGTGGTGACAGGTGTCACATTTAACAGTACTTCAATACCTTTAGTTGACATCTTCGCAGAGTTAATAGTCGTACTCGCATAACCGGTAGAGTTGGCGAGTGAGATGTTTTCGACAATCCCCTGTGTCATACGCCGGTTGAAATAAGACGCTTCCAGTCCGACCCTGCTTTTGAACATTTTCATTTCCAGACCCAGTTCATACTCTTTCTGCAGCTCATTTTTCAGATTAGGGTTACCTAATGCAGAGCTGATCAGGAAACCATTCTGGCCATTATAAGGAAAGGTAAGATTGCTGCTCACATCCCCATAGATCACTGCCTGGTAATAGGGTGTGGTGGTAGCGTATGGTTTCACATTGTCATTACCAACAGAAGCAAACGAAGCCCTAACTTTACCAAAGTTGATCACATCTTTCAGCTTGTCTTTGAATAATTCGGAGAAGATAAATCCACCTGCTACAGAGCCATATGGGTAATATCTGTTTTCGGAGGACAATACAGAGCTGCCATCATATCGTCCGGTGAGAGACAGTACTAACATGCGATTGTAGTCTACTTCTGCCTGCGCATAGAAGCCTGTTTTCCGTCTCAGATACTCTGTGCCGGTATAAGTAATGGAAGAAGCGCTGGCCATGTTATAATAGCCTGGTTTTGCCAATCCGAGACCTAATGCCGTCATGAAGTCGCCGTGTTCTGAATAGACGTTGTTACCTAACAGCAGACTTACGTTTGTGTTGTTAAACTGTTGTCTCAGCTGCACGATGAAATCGTGGTTGAACTGTCTGAAGTTTTTATTGTTGTAGTACGTTAATCCTGTTGCATAGGTAATGTCATTTGTATTCACGTGATAGGTCTGCTGATCAGTGTAGATATCAGCACCTGCGCGTTCTGTAACGGAAAGCCATTCAAACGGTGTGTACACAAAAGTAAATACCGGCAGGAACCTGTTCACAACGGTTGTGTTCAGCACGTTATCTAATACCCAGTAAGGATTGTTGCGGCTGTAGCGGTACAGACGTTGTGACCCATCCGGATTCAGCGCTGGTTTCAGATCATAGGATACAGGTGCTGTAAAGATGGTCCATAGCGGAGATTCAAGCCCATATCCTTCCGGTACTTTTTTGTTGTTGGCAGTGCTGTATGTCAACTGAAAAGTAGCGTTCAGTTTGTCGATGATCTGCGCGTTGTATTTCGTGAATACACTGTGCCGTTTATATGAAGTTACGGGTATTGTTCCTTTCTGATCGAAGTAGGAATAAGACATGAAATAATTCGATGTCGATCCGCCGCCGGATACGCTGACTGTACTATTGGAAGTCACGCCTGTCCGGAAGAATTCTTCCAGCGGATTATGCGCTTTTATTTTTTGTCCGTTCACTGTTAATGTATCCATACGAGGTCCCCATGAGGTACTGCTTTTCATGCTTTCTCCATCATAGAATACGCCTTTGTCCCCCTGTGCATAGAGGTATTGACGATCAGGAAAAATGGTCTTTTCGAAAGATAAACCGGATGATAATGTCACTACTGGTTTACGGCCTGCAGCGCCTTTCCTGGTGGTGACAAGTACAACCCCTCGTGCACCAGCGGAGCCGTATAAAGCAGTAGCTGCAGCTCCTTTTAATACGTTAATGCTTTCAATGGTGGACGGATCTATATCGGCCAGTCTGTTGGTGCCTGAACCACCGTTATAGGTGCCGCCGCTTTCGTCATTGTTAATAGGTACACCATCCATAACAAACAGTGCCTGGTTTTCACCAGATATGGAGGTAATACCACGGATGACTATACGTGCTGAACTGCCTGGCATACCTGAAGAACTGGTGATCTGTACACCGGCTACCTTTCCTGTCAAAGCGTTCAGTACGTTGGGTTCCTTTGCACGTAATACCTCATCGCTTTTTACCTCCTGTGCGCTGAAGGTGAGATTTCTTTTTTCTTTTTTTACGCCTAATGCAGTCACTACTACTTCATTCAGATCACTGGCATTTTCTGTCAGCGAGATATTGAAGTGTTGTTCACCATTAACAGGAATCTCCTGCAGGTTATATCCGACGGCGCGGATAATGAGTATGGCATTGGGGGATACTTCCAGTTTAAATGAGCCGTCCTGCGCAGTAGTTGTCCCTTTTGAAGTGCCTTTGATGATGACGGAGGCGAAGCTGATAGGCTGCTTTTTTTCATCGGTCACTGTTCCATCTATTCCCCTTGTTTGTGCTATTGCTGAGGAATAGATCAGCAGTCCCGCGAGCAACGCCAGCAGGTGAAATACGTTTCTTTTCATACAACGAGATTAGATATTGGTTTTTGTGATTTCCCCTCTAAATAACTGATCCCGTCATCTGCGCAAATGACTTAAAATGATATATACTCAAATGTAATATTGGAAGGGGGCTAACCTTTTTATGATTCTTGACTATCTATAGACGGATATTAACCAAAAAAAAGTCCCGCCTTGAAAGGCGGGACACGATGGAAAAAGATTTCAAAAAAACGATGATCAATTAATATTTACTTTAAACTTTCCGTCCGTTAATGGCTTTTCTGATTCACCATTGTTTAAAATGCCGTCGAATGTGCCTTCGGCATACTTACTATTTATGCTTGTAATTTTTATAGTCGCTGTTTTGCTTTCGTAAGTGTCAGAACCGGATACAGAAGAAGTGAATATTATACTTGCCTTTTCTGTATTGGTGTAGGTGCCTGTTTTCAGTGTATCAGGGAAGATCACTGTCATAATGATAGCGCTGTTCAGGTTACTGGTCAGTCCTTGTATCATTAAGACCTTTTTACCTATTACGGTCGTGTCAAACACTTCACCGTAAGCGGTATTAGCTGAATAGGAAGCACCATCAAATTTGAATTCACAGGAACCGGATGCCAGTACTGCCTTGTCTTTCTGGCAGGATGCGAAAGTAATGAGGCAGAGGCACAGGAATCCCAGCAGGGAATAGAGTTTCATAGGATAGGTAGTTTCTTCAGGTATAGTGATAAATAGGAGTGCAAATTAGCTACTTTCCAATGAATTAAATAAATTATTTATAAGTTTTTTAACAGGTATGATGCAATAAAATGGGAACTGACTGGGAATGAAGGAGAAATGAAACGAGGTAGAAAGGTGTTAGAAAAGCAAAAGCCCTGGTCTGATCGGACCAGGGCTTTTATATTGTGCGTAAACACTTCAAATTTTATGCATCGATCTTCGCATATTTCGCATGTGACTCGATGAATTCCCTTCTTGGAGGAACTTCATCACCCATCAGCATACTGAATACGCGATCTGCTTCTGCAGCGCTTTCGATGGTTACCTGTTTCAGGGTACGGTTATCCGGGTTCATGGTAGTTTCCCACAGCTGTTCTGCGTTCATCTCACCAAGACCTTTATAACGCTGGATCGTTACGCTGTCTTCTTTACCGCCTGCGATCTTAGCGATAGCTGCTTTACGGTCTTCTTCAGTCCATGCGTAGATCTGTTCTTTACTCTTTTTCACCAGGTAAAGTGGTGGCTGCGCGATGTACACATAACCCTGTTCAACCATTGCCTTCATATAACGGAAGATAAAGGTGAGGATCAGTGTAGCGATGTGACTACCATCCACGTCAGCATCCGTCATGATGATCAGTTTGTGATAGCGCAGTTTGGAGAGGTTGAGGGCTTTGTCATCTTCTTCCGTACCGATGGTTACACCAAGTGCGGTGAAGATGTTTTTAATCTCCTCATTCTCATATATCTTATGCTCCATGGCTTTCTCCACGTTCAGGATTTTACCCCTGAGCGGCAGGATCGCCTGGAAGCTACGGTTACGTCCTTGTTTAGCCGTACCACCTGCGGAGTCACCCTCTACCAGGTACAGTTCACATTTTTCAGGATCATTTTCAGAGCAGTCAGCCAGTTTACCAGGCAAGCCGCTTCCACTCAGTACGCTCTTACGCTGTACCATCTGGCGTGCTTTACGGGCTGCTTCACGCGCCTGTGCTGCCAGTACCACTTTATTGATAATGATCTTGGCTTCGCGGGGATGTTCTTCCAGGTAGGCATCCAGTACGGCTGCTACGGAACTGTCCACAACCCCCATTACATCGGAGTTACCGAGTTTGGTTTTGGTCTGGCCTTCGAACTGTGGTTCAGGTACTTTTACGCTGATGATAGCGCTCAGACCTTCACGGAAGTCATCACCTGTTACTTCGATCTTGGTTTTTTCGAACATTTTGTTCTTATCACCATAGCTCTTGAAGATACGGGTTATCGCACGGCGGAAGCCTGCTACGTGTGTACCACCTTCGATCGTGTTGATGTTATTGACGTAGGAGAAGATATTCTCACTGAAAGAGTCGTTATAGATCACTGCTACTTCAACGGCCACGTTGCTGCTTGCGTCGTGTGCTTCGATGAAGATTGGATCAGGCAACAGACCATTACGACGGCCGTTACGATCCAGCATCTGTA
Organism: Chitinophaga pinensis DSM 2588; assembly: GCF_000024005.1. Lineage (NCBI taxonomy): Bacteria > Pseudomonadati > Bacteroidota > Chitinophagia > Chitinophagales > Chitinophagaceae > Chitinophaga > Chitinophaga pinensis. Next base: position 483,287 of record NC_013132.1, on the reverse strand, counting down.
CGAATTCGATGATACCGCCTTCGCTGTAGAAAGTTTCAGTGACAGAATTACCTGCTTCGTCCTTTTCACGGTCGTCAGTCAGGGTAATTTTGATCTTACGGTTCAGGTAAGCCAGTTCACGCAGACGGCCAGCCAGGATCTCACGGTTGTAGATGGTTTCCTTGAAGATCTCATTATCTGGTTTGAAGTGAACGGTCGTACCGGTTGAGTCGGAGGTACCGATTTCGCGAACCGCATATTGCGGTACACCGCGCTGGTATTCCTGCTCAAATAATTTTCCTTCGCGGCGTACGGTTACATGGAGTTTGTCACTGAGTGCATTTACGCAACTCACACCCACTCCGTGCAGACCACCGGATACTTTATATGTATTTTTATCGAATTTACCACCAGCGTGTAACACTGTCATTACTACCTCCAGTGCGGAACGTCCTTCTTTAGGGTGCATTCCGGTTGGGATACCACGACCGTCATCCGTTACCAGGATGGAGTTATCTTCACAGATAGTTACACTGATATTTTTACAGTAACCGGCAAGGGCTTCATCGATGGAGTTGTCCACCACCTCATATACAAGGTGATGCAGCCCCTTGACACCAATGTCGCCGATATACATGGCCGGGCGCTTGCGCACCGCTTCCAGGCCTTCCAATACCTGTATACTACCCGCATCATAGCCACTGCTGGCAGGGGTAGGTGCTTGCACTAATTCTTCGCTCATATTTGGGTGTAAAATGTGTTTAGATTTGAATCCTCGTGAATTGTGCAAAAATACGAAAAATGAGGCTTATTTCCATATTTAACACATGGTTTTTGAATCGTTGATATCCACATTTTCGCCTGAGAAATCAGATAGGGGAATTTTCTCCTAATGCGGTCTCTTTGATCCCCGTAAACAGGGTCTTCCAGACCAGGTTAAAGAAGGACTTGGTAATATCCCTTTCATATTTCGGGTGCGCCAGGCGGGTTTCTCCGCCGTCCGGGTTGGCGTCTTTGATCACCAGGGCGTTAGCCAGAAAGCTCAGCAATCCTTTCTTTTTAAACTCGTGTGAATTGTCTTTTTTCTTTAAAATATTCACTTTCAGGTTACTATAAAGGAATTTCACCTGACCGGATGCCCTTCTTTCGTTGCCGGACATATTGAAAGTCAGGTCCTGGATCTGGCAGGACTTGATCTCCACCATACCTAAAGGCTTCAGTACGGGGTTCAGTTCCCGGCCGTCCATATCTTTCAGTTGCCCGGATACGCCAAATGCACCGCTACTGTCTTTCATAGAGAAGTCAAAATGCGCCCTTAGTTTACCGCTATTCATTAAAATGGCATTGATATCCGCAGTGATATGCGCATTTTTAGCCACCATACTGTCTATATTGGTGATATTCCGGAAAGTACCGTGTATGTGTTTAAAACTGAGTCTGCCGGCTTCTTCTGATTTCGGACTGATCTCCGTATAGGTCAGTTCGGTCTTCTTGCCGATCATTGTATCTATATATATAGGTACTGCGAGTCTTTTGAATAGCTGGTTCGGGTAACCCCCCAGTTTGTTGCCCGGACCATCCGGTAATTTCCTGTTATGATAGATATCAAGTTCACCGCTGCCGATAGTGAGTTTATTTGCCCATATTACCTGATGTTCCAGTAACATGCGCGGTTGTAACTGGGCCAGTTCGATGTCATTTAGTTTGACGTCAAAACGGTCACGTTGTGTTTTTGCTTTGATGTCAAATGCAGCCCTTGCGTAGCGGGGTTCTACGGCAAACTGTCCAATCCGTAGCGTTTGTTCCTCGGCACTGTACAATACGTCTTTTATGTGCATCCAGTAGAGGCTGTCCGGTGTCCGGTAACGGTATTCTTTCAGACCGAATTCATAGTTGCGCGCATACAGGAAACGTGTCGGGTCTTCCAGGGCTACTGAGTCAATCAGGAAATCCTTGACCTGGATACGCAGGTCTTCCAGGTGTGTCATAACAAGGCCGCTGTCAGGTTTTATGACGGTGTATTTAAGATTCGTATGATCAAAACGGAGATTGCCCAGGTAAAGCGACTTTATTTTAGCCGAAATATTCTGATAGGCGTTTTTAGGGGCAGAAGTATCCTTGTTCGTGGTATTGTATTCCAACAGTACGATCGGGTTTTCAAAAACCAGCGAACCTGCGCTCAGTTCCTTTTTCATAAAATAACGCCATACCCTGAAATAACTGAGCGAGATTCTGTCGGCCGTAAAACTGTAGATCAGTTTCGGCGCTTTCTGTTCCTGTTGTAGACGTTTATATACGTCCGGATCCCTGATCAGGCTTACTTTTTCAAGGCTGAGACTACCAGTGATGGGATTCAGGGCCATATCTGCATAACGTAGGGTATACAGACTGTCCGACATGTCCATTATATACGACCGGAGCTGCCACTGAATCTGCCTGTTCCAGCGGTGTCCGATGTACCATGCGGCTCCCAGTATCAGTGCTACTAACAGCAGGAAGCTCAGGAGGATTTTCACCCATATATTTTTGAAAAAGGATTGTTTGTGCATCATATACAATTAAACGAAATTCATACCATTGTCCCTATATCAAGGTAGTAGAAAATAGAAAGCGGGTGTTTTTTTTCTACTGCAAGTAAAAAATATTGATGATCATCAATAAATCATAAGTAGTTGTATTATAATTATTTATGTTAATTTGGGTGTCGTTTTGAAGGGGTTGCTATTGTAACCTGAATGTCAAAACGTTTTTGAATAAATTTTGAATGCCTATTTTTGTGACGGATTTAACAAAATGCAAGGCGTGAAAGAGGTTCAGGATATATTAGCATTGGCTATCAGGCAGCCCGCGATGAGCGATCAGCTGCAGCTGGCAGAAAACGACGCTGTAGCGGTGCCGGACTGCCTCGACTTTACATTGCAACGGTTTACGTATGATCGTCCGTTGCCGGTAGAAGATATTGCCATGGTGGTATATCAACCTGCCAAACGTGGTCAGACTGCTGCCATTGAGTTGCGCTATTGTGTCGCCGGCAATAAATATTGTCAGAATCCGGGTTGTACGGATCAGGTATGTGCTGGCGGGCATAAAGACAACTGTGTACAGAAGTCTCCATCTATTGATATGATCACTGTAAGGTTTCAGCCTTCTTTCATACAATCCCTGCAGAAAGGGTCTACCAACTCTACCCTTTTTGACATGCAGTCCCGCAAGCCTTTTGTGAAGACGATTCAGCCAAGCACTAAATCCAAAGAGGTGCTGGAGCAGATGGTACATCATAATTATGATGGCGCCCTGAAGAATATCTTCCTGCAGAGTAAAGCGTTGGAACTCTTACTGTTTAGTTCTGACCAGTTTGTACAGAATGATACGGATGATCGTTATGGTTGTCGTTTCCTGACACAGCTGGAAGACCGTGAAAAGATCGAAAAGGCAAGAGATATTTTACTGGAGCAGCTGGATGCACCGATTACGATCCGTGACCTGGCTCGTCGTGTTGCGATGAATGAATGTTACCTGAAAAAAGGGTTCAAAGCGATGTATGGCACTACGATCTATGATTATTTCCAGAAAGAGAGAATGGAAAAGGCCAAAAGCCTGCTGTACGAAAGAGGCATGTCTGTGTCTGAGGTAGCGATTCTGATGGGTTATTCCTGTATTTCGCACTTCTCTACCGCTTTTAAGAAGCACACAGGACTGAAGCCATGTGAATTGCTGCTGAGATGAGAATAATACAGAAAATAATTTGAAGCCTGATCAGATATGATCAGGCTTTTTGTTTTATGTAGCTGATATTCAGATTGTTGGGTTGGTTGCAAGAGGCTGGTATAGAGAGGGATCGTTTCTTTTCCCGATTTGATCATTACTTTTCCCGAATACAAAAACACTCCCGGGAATATTGGTGTTTCTTTGTATCACGATCGGCTGATATCTATCCCGATCTTCCTTATAAGCTTCCTTATCAGATTTGACCATGGAGAAAGCTTACTGAGCAAAAAAAGAGTAAAGCCATCGATTTTTGCACCTCATAACACCAATTTTGACCTTTTGGAAAAAGTGCATTTTTGTTCAGTAAGTTTTCTACCGTAATTACATAAAGCCGTCTCGTCTCACGAGACGGTTTTTGTTTTGGACAAGTCACCGATATACCTGCAATTTTTCCTTCCGGCACTGCTTTTCCAGCGATATATCATTGCTTATCTGACCAGGTTCAGAAGCCGTTTAGATAAGGCTTATCCTACGTTCATCTTACGTTCACCAACGTAGGATGAACGTAGGATAAAGCATATAAAGCAAATATCAGAACGGGTATAAGAAGCAAAATAATGATTAGCCGTGCTACCGGAATGCGTGGAAAGAGAGGACTGTGATGTTGATCTATTGTACAGTCTGTAGAAAAAAATACGTAAAGATGGGGCTGGTTAATAGGAATTTATACTAAATTGAGTACTGTCTGAATTTCAGATATTACGTCAGATCGTCGTTGGGTATGACATTCTGTGTCCAAAGGTGACAGGAGAGTATGTGGCATATAAAAAAAAGAAAACCCCGCCCAAAAGAGCAGGGTCTGTCCTATTTATCCCTATACCTATGAAATACAAATTAATGTGGTTAATTATTCTGCAACGGTGCCACTTTCATTCACTAACACAGATCTCTCTGTACCGTTGTCCTGAATATTAACCTTATAATATGCAGCTACGTCGGATCTTTCAATTCTCGAACCGTCCTTAATGGTGGCGGTAGGATATTTAGATCTCAGCGTAGAGGCTACTGCTTCTGGTAACCTGTCTGCTGCATAAGTGCTACGGGTTGCAATCCACTTACCATCAGCATCATATTCGGCCGCAGTCTTTACATCTTCTTTAGTAAAGTTCGCTACCCAATGTCCGCTGTAGTTCTTCGCCCACTTCGCTTCTGTGCCTGAAAAGTTCTGCTGAAAAGCATCCTTTACGATAACAGGAGCTACTACCTCTTTTTTCGCAACTACCTTCTTTGTTTTTTTTGCTGATTTCTTTTGTGCAAAAGTTGTGCCGGAAGATATGAGTGCCACACAAATTATTAATACTAACTTTTTCATAAATAATCAGATATGGTTTTTCAATTGGGTTGAGTTTTTCAACTTATTCTTCCGTCGTAATTACCAAAACAATGCCAAAAAGTAATCAACGAACTAATGCCCGGTAAAAATACAAAAAAAAACCACAATTAAAAGCAAAACCATCTTTTTCGTGACACGGTCTCTTCTAGGCTGCTGTAAAATCCGTAACTTTGCAGAATTTTAATCAACATATTTTTAATAACGTCAAAGGGCGGAGAATTGTTTTATGGCCAGCAAATATCAGGAATATAATCAGCTGAATTTACCGCAGATAGAGAAGGATATATTGGCGCACTGGGAAGAAATCCAGGCATTCGAGAAAAGCGTATCCATTCGCGAAGGCGCCACTCCTTTCGTATTTTATGAAGGTCCGCCTAGTGCGAACGGTATGCCTGGTATTCACCACGTGATTTCCCGTACCCTGAAAGATCTGGTTTGCCGTTACAAAACAATGAACGGTTTCCAGGTGAAACGTAAAGGTGGCTGGGATACCCACGGTTTACCTGTGGAACTGGGTGTAGAAAAAATGCTCGGTATTACCAAGGAAGCTATCGGTAAAACAATTTCCATTGAGGACTATAATAAGGCCTGCCGCGCAGAAGTATTAAAATTCAAAGATAAATGGGATGACCTGACCCGTCAGATGGGATATTGGGTTGACCTGAAATCTCCGTACATCACTTTCGACAATAATTATATTGAGAGTCTGTGGTGGTGTCTGAGCGAACTGTATAAAAAAAATCTGTTATATAAGAGCGTTAGTATCCAGCCGTATTCTCCGGCTGCAGGTACTGGGCTGAGTTCCCATGAGCTGAATATGCCGGGTTGCTACAAAGAGGTAAAAGACACTACTGTCGTAGCGATGTTTAAAGCGATCGAAGCTGACAACTCCGCATTTCTGTTTGAAGCAGCAAGAAAAATTGCTGCTGATGCAGAAGTATTCTTCATGGCCTGGACCACTACTCCATGGACGCTCCCATCCAACCTGGGTCTGACCGTAGGTGCTAACATCGAGTACACCCTTGTACGCACGTTTAACCCATATACCCATCTGCCGCAGTTTGTGGTAATGGCGAAAGACCTGCTGGGTAAGTATTTCAAACAGGAAGGTGAAGACGGCGATTTTGCTGCCTATAAAGAAGGAGATAAAATCATTCCCTGGCAGATTTTGTCTGTATTCAAAGGAAGTCAGCTGGAAAACATCCGTTATGAGCAGCTGCTGCCTTACGTACAGCCAGAATCCGGCGATCCGTTCCGTGTACTGTTAGGCGATTTCGTAACAACAGAAGATGGTACAGGTATCGTGCATACTGCTCCTGCTTTTGGTGCGGATGACTATCGCGTAGGACAGAAATATGACATCGGTATACTGACCCTGGTAGATCGTCAGGGTAAGTTCCTGGATGAAGTAGGTGAGTTTGGTGGTCGTTATGTAAAGAATTATAAGAACGATCCGGAGTATAAAGACGTAGATGTTGATATCTCTGTAAAGCTGAAGAGAGAAAACCGTGCTTTCAAAGTAGAGAAATACGAACATACTTACCCTCACTGCTGGCGTACACATAAACCAGTACTGTATTATCCTTTGGATGCGTGGTTTATCAGAACTACTGCGGCTAAGGAGAAGATGGTAGAACTGAACAAGACGATCAACTGGAAACCAGCCAGTACCGGTACAGGCCGTTTTGGCAACTGGCTGGAGAACATGGTTGACTGGAACCTGAGCCGTAGCCGTTTCTGGGGTACGCCGCTGCCGGTATGGAGAACAGTTGCTGTGAAAGAGGATAGTCCGGAAGGCGCTGTACAGAAATGTCTGGGTGCAAAGAACGAACTGGTGGGTGCGCTGCTGTTTGTGAAGAAAGATGAATTCAAGGCGGATGTATTAAATGCAGACAGTGCGCTGAGCAAACGTATCGCGGCTCATAATGCACAGTACGTTGGAAAGAGTAAGGAAGAACAGGAGCAGTTTGTTATTAATATAGATAAGATTCGCGCGAAAATTCAGAAAGAAGAGATCACCTTGGTAGATGTGGCTTTGGCTAACTTCTACCTGACAGATCTGGTGAGTAGCTATTGCGTAGCGATTACCGAAGAAACATTAGCAGATATCGACCTGCATAAACCAATGGTGGACAATCTGATCTTCGATCATGAAGGGCAGCTGATGTATCGTGAGCCAGATCTGGTGGATGTTTGGTTTGATAGTGGAGCGATGCCTTATGCCCAGTGGCACTATCCGTTTGACAACAAAGAAGAATTTGCGAAGAGTTTCCCGGCCGATTTCATTGCGGAAGGTGTTGACCAGACACGTGGCTGGTTCTATACCCTGCATGCGCTAGGTACTATGCTGTTTGATAACGTTGCATACAAAACAGTGGTATCAAATGGGCTGGTGCTTGACAAGAACGGGAATAAGATGAGTAAGAGTGTGGGTAATGTTGTGGATCCGTTCGCTACACTGGAACAATATGGGGCGGACGCAACACGCTGGTACCTTATCACCAATGCTTCTCCGTGGGATAGCATGAAATTTGATGTAGAGGGGATCCGGGAGGTACAGCGTAAATTGTTCTCCACCCTGTATAATACGTACAATTTCTTTGCGATGTATGCGAACCTGGACAAATTCACGTTCAGCGAAGCATATGTACCGATGGAAGAGCGCCCGGAGATAGACCGCTGGATTATATCCCTGCTGAATACACTGGTGAAAGACGTTACAGGCTATTTTGATGATTACGAGCCTACCCAGGCGGGAAGGGCGATACAGTCCTTCGTTGACGAGCATCTGAGCAACTGGTATGTGCGTCTGTGCCGTCGCCGTTTCTGGAAAGGTGAGTACGCTCAGGACAAGATTTCTGCTTATCAGACCTTGTACGAGTGTCTTGAAACACTGGCCCGTTTAATGGCGCCTGTGTCACCGTTCTTTGCAGATTGGTTATTTGGCAACCTGAACAAGGTAAGTGGTCGCCATGCGGAGGCATCTGTTCACCATATGCTGTTCCCATCTGTGGTAACAACAGCGATTGATGCGGACCTGGAAGAAAGGATGCAGCTTGCGCAGGATATTTCCTCGCTTGTGTTGTCTCTAAGAAAGAAGGTAAATATTAAGGTACGTCAGCCGTTACAGAAGATACTGATACCAGTACAAAACCTGCATATTAAAGAACAGATTGAAAAAATTCAAGATCTGATAAAAAGTGAGGTGAATGTGAAAGGTATTGAGTATCTTACGGAAACGGAAGGTTTTATCAAGAAAAAGATTAAGCCAAACTATAAATCCCTGGGTGGTAAAATGGGGGCCAAGATGAAAGCCGTTGCGGCTGCCATCAGTGCATTCTCTGCTGCCGATATCGCATCCCTCGAACGTAACGGAGAATTTATCCTTCAAATTGAAGATGAACAACTGCCTATACAGTTATCTGACGTAGAGATCATCTCAGAAGATATTCCCGGTTGGACCGTAACTAATAAGGGCGCACTTACAGTGGCGCTCGATATTACTATTACACCAGAGTTGTTGGACGAGGGCAATGCCCGTGAATTAGTCAACCGTATTCAGAAGATCAGAAAGGATAATGACTTCGAACTGACTGACAGGATACAGGTAAAAGTGGCAGTAATCGAGAGCTTGAAATCGGCGATTATTAACTATAATGACTATATTTGCACGGAAATTTTGGCAGATAGTTTGGAATTAGTGCCGGAATTACAGGATGGAATTGAAATAGAAGTAAATGATTTGACATTCAACGTATTAGTTAACAAAAAAAGCTAATCCCCATGGCAACAAGCAAGAAAGTTGCTAGTAAAAAGACCCAGAAAGCGGTAACACCGGCTAAAAAAGCAGCGGCAAAACAGGTTACTCCTGTAAAGAAATCCGCAGCAGCCAAGCCAGCGACGAAGAAGGCAGCAGCACCTGCAAAGCCAGCTGCGAAAACTTCGGCGCCAAAAGTTGCCACCAAACAGGTCAAGCCAACTACAACGCAGAAAGTTGTTGCCAAAAAATCAGCAGTTACCCAGACGGCTTCGTCAAGTAAATCTGTAGTAAAGAAAGCACCCGTAGCAGCACAGGCGGTGCCTCATACCGAAGTAAAGAAAGCAACGGCTCCTGCTAAGCCCGCAGCTTCCGCGAAAGTGCCTGATACAAAGAAAGTGGTGACGCCAAGCGTTACTGCAGATAAAGAAAAACTAATTTCCAAGCCAGAAGAAAAAGAAGTAATAATGCCAGTAAATAAAAAAGACGATAAAGAAAAAGTAGTTGCTAAAGACGCCAAAAAACCAGCGGACAAAGTACAGAAAGCTGAAAAAGCAGCACCAGCAGCAAAAGCTGAAAAGCCGGCTGACCGTACTGAGAAAGTTGATAAAAAAGGCGCTTCCAAAGCAGCTACATTAGTAACCTACCAACCAGAGTTTACTAAATCTGTTCTCGATCAGCCAGAACAGCCGTCCGGTCCTGTTTACCGCTATAGTGATACAGATCTGCAGGAATTTAAAGACCTGATCCTGAAAAAGCTGGAAGCTGCTAAAAAGGAACTCGTATATCTGCAGGGCCTGATCACTCGTAAAGATGAAGCAGGTACCGACGATACCGAAAACAAATATATGAGCATGGAAGATGGTTCCGGTTCTCAGGAAAGAGAACAGCTGAACCAGATGGCAAGCCGCCAGATCCAGTTCATCGATCACCTCGAGAAAGCACTCGTGCGTATCGAAAACAAAACTTACGGTATCTGCCGCGTAACCGGTAAGCTGATCGATAAAGCCAGACTGCGTGCTGTACCGCATGCTACGCTGAGTATCGAAGCGAAACTGGCGAAAAGCAAATAAGTAACTACTTATCCAGTTATAGGAAAAAATCCTGATCAAAAATCCGTTAAGCACAGAGCCGGCATTGCCGGGAAGTGGTAGCGGAGGGAAGATCAGGATTTTTGTTTGGGGAGAGGTATGTTGGTCATCCATTTTTGGCGTTCCAGATTTCTTTCCAGCGGCAAAACTCTGACGGTCTTACCCGATAACGTGCAAAATTGCCTTCATGTAATGACAGTAATTCAGTTTCCACTCTTTCGATAATCAAGATCGATCGTTTTCTGGAAGGGAGGCTGCTTTATTATTAATACCCGCTGTTGCTTCTTTTTGTGACATTGCCTCTGAGATAATCTGACTGATAAGCGGGCGGATCGTGTCGCGATATTGTAGATGGAATGGGGCTGGCGTACCTGATAATTGTCTCATTGTTATCTAATTTGTACACATTTAAAAAAAAGCGTCCCCTCTTTTCAGAAGGAACGCCAGTGTAAATAAACAGGGGCTTCAAGGAGAAGTTCTTTATGAGACCTCTTGTTTTTTGCGTTTAGTAATCTGCCTGGCCGCCAGGTAAACTAACCCTACGGACGCTAATCCGATAAGGCTTCCCACACCAATCCTTTTTGCCTGTTTCTTACTGATCGCTGGTAAGCGTAGCTTGAACTTCTCAGGACTGGCCTGGGCTATCTGCAACAACGGTTCCATCCATGGGCCGGGAATAATTTTATCTGCAATTTTCTCTGCGTCGGGGTTGACTGCATCAAATGCAACGCCAATTCCTGCTTCTTTCAGCAATTGACTACCATCAGAACCACTACCAACATATATAATATTTTGTGGAGTGACGTGGTATTTGTCTGCAATATAGGTTAATATATTGCTCTTACAATACACCGGCGCCTGAGCAGGCAGATTTTTGTCTGTGCAGAGGAAATATTCAGGAATGGTCACCTCCCCTGTCGCCACGCTATTGAATAGATGCAATTTGTTGGCAAACACGAAGTCCATTCCCAGCTTGTTTTTAACATGGCGGGCTACACATTCGAAGCCATCCGTAATAATACCACAGGTATATCCTCTTTTCTTCAGCTCACGTACGACTACTTTAATGTCGGGTACCAGCGATACTTCGTCTGCTACCTCAAGCAGTTCTGCCAGATTTCTGTCCTGGAAAAGGGTGGCAGTATGCTCTATAACGGATACCGGGTCGGAGAAATGGCCCCTGATCTGTTTTAAAGTATTCTCAAAACCGAATTCTGTAGCGGCTGCCATCAGGTAATCCTCTCGGAAGATGGTCTCGTCGAGATTGAAGATGACCATTTTGTGAAGCTTGTCAATAGATTCCAGGATAGAATATTCCATCTGTTCACGGATCATATTAATGTTACCCAGTGTTTCCAGGTTTTCCTGTGGAATGTTCTCCGCTTTACGCAGAATGGTACGGGATACTTCCCTTGACATTTTGCTCAGCTGTTCCCAGGTCTGCATGGCATTTTCTACGCGACCAATATTGGCTTCCGTAATGCGGGCGCCCTGTAGGTGCAGGTCGATCAGCAGTCCGATATCTACCCCATAGTCGTTTTCAAACTGAACCTGTGATAATAATGATTTCCTGGCTGCAATCATGCCGCTAAGCGGTTGGTTGAAATTCGCCAGTTCAGGAAAAAGAATACTGAGCAATGGTTTGGCCACCAGTTGTGTAACCCTGCCTGCCTGTCGCTCGAAATAGGATTTTACAAAATCAGCTTTTCCCTCAATAATGGGATCAGTCAGTAATTCCACTATATTGTCCGGATAGGTCAGGATATCACCATCTACATACATGACAATATCGTTCTTGGCGGCCATCATACCTTCCCGCATGGAAATTCCTTTGCCCCGCTGACTGCTGGTAATGACGCGCACTTTCTCTTTCAATGCTTCCTCAACCGAATTGTCGTTGGAATTATCATCTACCACAATGATCTCAATTTTTCTTGTCGTCTTTTTGATGGTTTTGATTACCTGACGTAATGTAGCCCCTTCATTCAGAACCGGAATGATAATAGAAATCATAGGTGAATGCTTGTTTAATGTGAATAATCGGCCGTTGATAAAAATGTCATCAGGCCATACATGGACATAGGGCCAATGGGTCACAAAAATAGTACCATAGCAGGCCCTGCTGGCCAATTACGAATTAGGAATTAGACAATTAGGAATTGAAATGCAGCGGAGACAGGAGTCCGTGGAATATTATTGAATGATTAATTATCATAAAAGGAAACGGGGCATTCTCAGCCAGAGAATGCCCCGTTTCCTTTTATTACAGTATGCTGTATTATTTGAATTCCTGCATCTCTACCAGTTTACGGTAGATACCATCTTTAGAGATTAGCTCGTCATGTGTGCCGCGCTCTCTTATCTCTCCCTGATCCATTACGATGATCTCATTCGCGTGTTGGATGGTAGACAAACGGTGTGCAATCACAATAGTGGTGCGGTTTTCCATCAGCTTATCCAATGCATCCTGTACCAGTTTTTCTGATTCTGTATCCAGGGCTGAGGTGGCTTCATCCAGGATGAGGATTGGCGGATTCTTGAAGATAGCACGTGCAATAGTAAGACGTTGACGCTGCCCTCCACTGAGTTTCATACCACGGTCACCGATCGGGGTGTCATAACCGTTCTCCAGCTGCACGATGAATTCATGTGCATTGGCAATTTTTGCAGCTCTGATCACTTCTTCCCTGTCAGGGTTTTCCTGTCCGAAGGCAATGTTGTTAAATACGGAATCATTGAAGAGGATAGCTTCCTGCGATACCATACCTGTCAGCGCACGCAGATCATGCATCTTCACGTCACGGATGTCTTTCCCATCAACGAGAATAGCACCGGAGGTCACGTCATGGAAACGCGGAATCAGGTCGGCCATAGTCGATTTACCGGCGCCACTCTTTCCTACCAGGGCGATCATACGGCCTTTGTCGATAGTCAGCTGAACATTTTTCAGCACTGGCTTTTCATTATAGGCAAAGGTGACGTTTCTGAATTCGATATTCTTTTCGAAGCCAGCCAGTGTCTCCGCATTGGCTTTATCAGTGATCGGATTGGGTGCATCCAGGATACGTAGTACACGTTCACCGGCAGCCAGACCTTTGGGCATTGCTGTAAAAGCACTACCGATAGATTTAGCCGGCGCCAGGATCTGGAAGTAGAAACCCAGGTAAGCGATAAAACCGGATGCTGTCAGTGAAGGATCACCTGCCAGGATCAGACGGCCGCCATACAACATGATGACGATCACAATCAGTACGCCCAGGGTTTCAGATACCGGAGACGCAGCTTCACGCTGGTCTGACATCGCTTTGACAGTACGGGCAAAAGCCCTGTTATCCTGGTCAAATTTCTTTCCGATGAACTTTTCAGCGTTAAATGCCTTGATAATACGGATGCCGGACAGTGCTTCTTCCGTGATATTCAGGAGTTTACCTAATAATCCATGACTGAGAACGGACTGCTTTTTCAGTTTTTTGGAAATAGAACTGAGCACCAGACCAGATATCGGGAAGAAAACAAGGGTAAAGAAAGTCAGCTCCTTTGAAATATAAAATAAGGTAATAAAGGTCGAAATAATCACAAACGGATCACGGAGCACCGTCTGCATAGAGGTCACCACTGAGTTTTCCACTTCCACCACATCAGAGCTGATCACGGAGAGCAGATCCCCTTTACGTTCGTTCTGGAAGAAGGAAAGGGATTGCGTACTGTACTGGTGGAACACTTTCTCACGCATCTTACGTACCATGGTAACACGTACACGGGTCAGCACGCGCTGACTCAGGTAACCAAAGATGTTTTTGAGCGTGATGGCGATGAAGAGGATCACACAGACATATACCAGTATGGCAAATTTGTTGCCGTTGTAATGTACCAGTAACTCATTATAATAGAAGTAGAATACCTGTTTAAAGTAAGCGAAAGAAAATGAAAAATCCGGGAGCACCGATACCACTTCCTGCTTACCGGTGGAAAAGAGTGTATCCATTAATGGAATCAGCAGGGTGAAGTTTACGAGACTGAACAGCGTATAGAGGAAAATGTATACAACATATTCCGGAACGTAGTGGTGATAGGGCTTCGACAAACTCAGCAACCTGAAAAAAGTCTTCATCTTACGATTATTTATCTTATCTGTTTTGCTTTTCCGGGAGCAGGAACCGATTTTATATCTGTCAGCACATGCCCGTTTCCTTATCTTTGCCGGAGAAGATTGAATTAAGGGTGCAAGTTAATACAATCTCAAATCTTTAAACATTATGCAGGAAAGCAAAAGACAGAAACAAATAGGACAGCTGTTACAAAAGGAACTGAGCGAAATATTTCAGCGGATGGGATTCAACGTGGTAGATGGAGGGATGATCTCCATTTCTTCCGTAAAGTTGACCCCGGATCTGCTGGAGGCAAGGGTGTATCTGAGCATGTTCAAAATAGCTGATTCCCATGAAATGGTGAACAGGATCAAGGAAAGAATGGGTGAAATCAAGAAAGACCTGGGTAACCGTGTGGGCAAACAATTACGCCGTGTACCTGAAATTTCGCTGTTCCTCGATGATACACTGGAATATATCTTCAAAATGGAAGAGCTGTTCAAAAAGATCAAAGAAGACGACGCAGGGAAGGAAAACAAATAAAATAGCTTCACTTTGATCTGGCAGTTCGCATCCCGTTATTTCAGGGCTAAAAAAAGTACCAATGCCATCAATATCATTGCCTGGGTAAGTGTTTCGGCTATTGCGGTAGGTGCAGGCGCGCTGATTGTTATTCTCAGCGTTTTCAACGGATTTGAAGGACTGGTGAAATCCTTATACTCTACTTTCTACCCCTCTGTCAAAATCAGTGCAGTAAGTGGAAAAAGTATTACCCTCACGCCAGCGCAATTGAAAAAGATTGCCGGTGTGAAAGGTGTTGCCTATATGACGGAAGTGATAGAGGAAAAGGCGGTATTGCGCTACGGACAGGGAGATCAGACGATCGCTATCCTGAAGGGTGTAGACAGCAACTACAATAAAGTGGCTGCTGTCGATAAAAGCATGTCCCGTGGCAAGTTTGACACCGGTAATGAGCAGGATGGCTATACGGCTGTGCTGGGCATCGAATTGGAAATGGCGCTGGGCGTAGATGTGGACAGAGACCTCACTCCGGTCAGCGTATATCTGCCCCGCAGGAACGTCAGCAGTGTCACAACGCCGGAAGATGCACTTGGCAGCGGTATTCTGTATCCGGCCGGCTCTTTCGCGATTCAGCAGGAGTTCAACAGCAAATATGTGATTACCAATATCGCGTTTATGCGCGGACTGCTTGGCTTAAAGGAGGATGAAATGTCAGCGCTGGAGGTAAAAGGAGCTTCCGGACTGGATGACGTTGTGCTGAAACGCCGGTTACAGGAAGTGCTGGGGGCTGACTATAATCTCCAGACCCGCTACGAACAGAATCAGGCTCTGTACGCTATCATGCAGACGGAAAAGTGGGCGGTATATGTGATCATGAGTTTTATCCTGGTAATCGCCGCTTTTAATATGATTGGTAGTCTGTACATGCTGGTGATGGAAAAGCAAAAGGATATTACGATCCTGAAAGCAATGGGAGCCCGTCCACAGCTGATCACCCGTATATTCCTGGCAGAAGGGATGATCATTGCAGCTATTGGCACTGTCATCGGATTTGGTATCAGTATTGGTTTTTGCTTACTACAGCAGCATTTCGGTCTGATCAAGCTGGAGGAGGACTCTTTTCTGGTGAATGCCTATCCGGTGAGTATGCATATTTCCGACTTTATCCTGGTGAGTATAACAATTGTTGTTATCGGCGGGGCGGCCAGTTGGTATCCGGCCAGAAGAGCTGGGAAACAGGATATTGAATTAAAAGCAACCTGATGATCAGTATCATATAACTATATGAGAGCCTCCGGAGACGGGGGCTTTTTTATGTCTGGAATAAATAAAAGAGGCGGTCGCCATAAAGGGACCGCCTCTTTTATCTTATTCGAAGTCGTGTGGTGTATGCAGACCACATTGATCTATCATTCGTAATTGCCAGATTCTTGCAGACTAGTAATCGCCCAGTTCTGCTGGTTCTGGTAACTGCTCCAGCGCTTTTGCCAGTTGCTCGTCGCTTGGTGCAATACCGTGCCATTCGTGGTGACCTTCCATGAAGTCAACACCTTTACCCATTACAGTTTTCATCAGGATCACGATTGGCTGGCCCTGGCCGGTCAGGCTAACTGCCTTTTCCAGGGTAGCTACCACTTCATCCATGTTGTTACCGTCCATGTGCAATACTTTCCAACCGAAAGAAGCAAATTTAGGTTCCAGATCACCAAGACCACCTACCTGTTCAACAGTACCATCGATCTGCTGACCGTTCCAGTCAACAGTTACAATCAGGTTGTCAACTTTATGGTGAGGAGCGAACATGATCGCTTCCCAGTTCTGACCTTCTTCCAGTTCACCATCACCATGGAGGGAGAATACCAGACGATCGTCATTATTTAATTTCTTAGAGAGTGCAGCACCGATAGCTACGCTCATACCCTGACCAAGGGAACCTGACGCTACTCTGATACCTGGAAGGTGTTCGTGTGTAGTCGGGTGACCCTGAAGACGGGAATTGAGTTTGCGGAAAGTGGCCAGTTCTGACTTGTCAAAATAACCTGCGTGGGCTAAAGTGCTGTAAAATACTGGAGAAATGTGCCCATTGGAGAGGAAAAACAGGTCCTGATCTAAACCATCCATTTCAAAAGGCTGCGGCTTATGCTGCATTATTTTGAAATAGAGCGCAGTAAAGAAATCTGCACATCCTAAAGAACCGCCTGGATGGCCGCTTTGGCAGCCATGCACCATACGAACTATATCCCGTCTTATTTGTGTTGCTATGTCTTTCAACTGAGGCATGATAATTGCAAATTTTGAGATTGCTAAATTAATAGAATTTAGATAGAATCTGGCATATTTGGTCTCTAAGCTAATAGTTTTTAGTGACTAAGACTCAATTCTTTTTAATTTCCTATTTTTGTGATACACATTTGATTGAAATTAATATCTTTGTAATAATCAAGCCCCTCCCAATATGGAGAATGTTTTAATTGCGACTGTCCTGAGTTTTGTTATAACCTATTTTGCAATTCCCGTACTGATCAGGGTTGCAGAGTTGAAACATCTTTATGACGAACCGGACGAAAGAAAATCTCACAAAGCGCGTATACCAACTTTAGGGGGTATAGGTTTCTTTTCTGGATTTGTGATGGCATCTGCAGTATGTGTACCAGGATTTGCAGATTCTCCATTTCAGTACATGGTCGCAGCTTTTATAGTTATTTTTATGGTGGGTATGAAAGACGACATTGTTGGTCTTTCCCCGTTAAAGAAACTGATTGGCCAGTTAATGGCTTCTTTTGCTGTTATATACCTCGGTAATTTACAGATCAATAGCATGTATGGTATCATGGGTATCGAAGCCCTGCCTCCTTACATCAGTCTGATGCTCACCTATTTTACTTTCCTGGTAATCATCAATGCATTCAACCTGATAGACGGTATTGACGGTCTGGCGGGTAGTATTGGTATGCTGGTATCTGGTGTAATGGGTACCTACTTCCTGTATACAGGCGAGTTACTGTATGCGGTAATGGGTTTTGCTATGTCAGGTGGTCTGGCAGCATTCCTGATCTATAATATTTCTCCTGCCCGCATCTTTATGGGCGATACCGGTTCCCTGATGGTTGGATTGGTGAATGCGATCCTGGTGATCAAGTTCATCGACGTGGCAGGTAATCCCGCAGGAAAACTGCCTGTAAACTCTGTTCCTATTGTGGCCATTGCTATCCTGGTAATGCCACTGTTTGATACATTACGTGTTTTTGCGATCCGTATGATGCATGGAAGGTCTCCTTTTTCGGCTGACCGTAACCACATTCACCACTATTTCCTGGAACTGGGTCTGACCCACAGACAGACAACCGTGGTGATGGTATCCATCAATGCTGGTTATATCGTGTTAGCATTTGCTTTGCAGAATATAGGTTCTGCGTATCTGTTAAGCGTGATCCTGGGTTCTGCCCTGCTGCTGACAGGTGTACTTTACCAGATGAAGAAAAGAAAAGAGGCAATGTTGCGTGCACTGGCAGTTTCTGCTATCAGTGAAGCGGCAAATGAAGCACAGGCTGCTATTAACCATCCAAAGATCCTGCGCGTAAACACAAAGGGTGTCCTCCAGGACAAATAATTTCAGGCCCGGTCATCCTGTACCGGGACCTTCCCCTCCGTTCCCCCTTTCCAAATTCAGATAAATCCTGTAGGTTTGCAGGCACTTAATTATTTTTTGCTATGCAAGATGATCTAACGTTAATAATAGAAGATGCCACCGCAACCATGCGTAAGGCTATCGGACACCTGGAATCGGAACTTACCAAGATCAGGGCCGGTAAAGCCAATCCGCAGATACTGGACGGAATTACGGTAGACTACTATGGTTCGCCTACTCCCCTCGCGCAGGTAGCTAATATCACTGTGGCAGATGCCCGTACACTGACAGTTCAGCCATGGGAAAAAAATATGCTCCAGCCTATTGAAAGGGCTATCATCGCCTCTAACATCGGTATTAACCCACAGAACGACGGTATCATCATCCGTATGTTCCTGCCGCCACTGACAGAAGAGAGAAGAAAGGAATTTGTTAAACGTGCATTGAATGAAGGTGAGCAGGCAAAAATAGCTATCAGAAATATCCGCAGAGATGCGATCGAAGGCATCAAGAAACTGCAGAAAGATGGTCTGAGCGAAGATACCGCAAAAGACGCCGAAGCAGATGTACAGAACCTGACCAACAAATATATTGAACTGGTAGATAAACACACCGCTCAGAAAGAGAAGGAAATCATGGTTATCTAACAGAACCGAACTTATTACATATAAGCATTTAGGCAAAACGCTGATCCGATGGGTCAGCGTTTTGCTTTATTGACAGTGTATACACTGAGCAGAATGATACAAAGGCAAAGTACCTGCAACCAGGAGATCTGCTCTCCTGCCAACAGCCCCCAGCCAATTGCTACTACCGGTAAAGCATAGGTGACCATCGAGGCAAACATAGCCCCAGCTTTATTGATCAGAATATAGAATAATACAGACGCAACACCACTACCCAGGATGCCCAGCGTTACACTGGCTGCCAGAGAGCTCCAGGGGATAGCTGGTCCTGAGAGTATGCCAAAAAAGCCACTGAATAACAGTACCGGCAGCGCGAAAACAGCACAGAAGAAAAGCGCAATGGACCCCAGTTGCAGGGAGCTATATCCCTTCAGGTGATGGTGTACCAATGCAATATTCAACCCATAACAGATCGTGGCAACCACAATCCAGAGGCCGTAATACCAGTAACCGGCATCCACTCCTTTCACGGCAAACAGCATGACTACGCCCAGCAGTCCGACACAGATACCCAGCAACTGTTGCTTTACAATAGGTGCACGAAACAGGAAAAATCCTGCCAACAGCGACATTAATGGTACAAGGCTATTCAGTATACCCGCCAGTGCACTGTCTATACGGGTTTCTGCTATACAGAACAGATATGCCGGTAAGAGATTACCCAGAATACCCGACAGGATGATCATGGGAATTTTGTTCAGCGGTGTCTGACGGATGAATTTTATAAAAAAAGGCAGCAGGGCCACACCGGCGCTAAGCAGGCGTAAACTGGCTACCTGGTATGGTGAAAGAGCCTGCAGACCGATTTTCATCAGAATGAAGGAACTGCCCCAGGTAAGTGATAAAAGAAGGAAAATGCTCCAGTGAATGGCACGGTTGTTCAAAAGCGGTTGATTTAAAGGTGCAATGTCCGAATATTTTGCTACACAGATCAGTAGAATTTCGTGCTACCGCAACACTTCGGATTGTATTTTGTTACAAATACATGAACTAACCCTTTCAGCATGAGTAAGATCAGATTATCAGAAATCAGCACGACACCTCCCGATGGAATGGATAAGGAAGCTATCAAGTTAATGACCAAAGAAATAGTTAAAGAACTGGATGAATTACAAAATCTGCTATATGCAGAACATAAACACTCGGTATTAATTGTCTTACAGGGAATGGACGCCAGTGGTAAGGATGGGCTGATACGTAAGGTATTGGGCAATATGAATCCGCAGGGGGTAAATGTAAAGTCATTTAAGGGACCAACTGATGAGGAGAAAGAGCATGATTTCCTGTGGCGTATTCACCGGCATGTACCAGCCAAAGGCATGATACAGGTGTTTAACCGTTCTCATTATGAAGATATTCTTATACAGCGTGTACACAAATGGATAGACGATAAAACTGCTGAAAAAAGGATGCAGGCGATCAATGATTTTGAGCGTTTGCTGAGCGAAGACAACAACACCACAATACTTAAATTCTATCTGCACATTTCGCAGGAAGAGCAGTCAAAACGATTACAGGAAAGGCTGGAAGACCCGCGTAAAATGTGGAAATATAATAAGAGTGATGCTGTAGAGGCTAAGCTTTGGAAGGATTACAGAAAGATGTATGAAGATGCCATTGAAAATTGTAACGAAGTGAAATGGAATATTGTACCGGCAGATAAAAACTGGTACAAAGAATATGTGGTGGCACAAACGTTGAGGGATACACTGCGTTCGTTTGAAATGCAGTATCCTAACCTGGAGCAGTAAATGTCATGTGAATGAATGTTATAACTTATAATAACTATCTTAGCAACTGATTGTCTTCACCCTTAAAAATAGTTGTATATGTCTTTCTTCAAAGAGTTTAAAGAGTTTGCCACGAAAGGAAATGTAATGGATCTGGCTGTCGGTGTGATCATTGGTGGTGCATTCCAGAAGATCGTTACTTCACTGGTTGATAATATCTTTATGCCAGTGTTGGGGATTGTCACTGGTGGTATTAATTTCAAAGACAAGTTCTGGCTGTTGAATACAAGTAAGGGTACCGATTTCCCTTCATTGGAAAAGGCGAAGGAAGCGGGTGCACCAGTATTTGCCTATGGTGCATTTGTACAAAGTATCATTGATTTCATACTGATCGCTTTCTGTATATTCCTGCTCGTGAAATTCATGAACAGTATGCGTAAGAAGAAAGAAGCAGCACCAGCAGCCCCACCAGCGCCAACAAATGAAGAAAAGCTGCTCATGGAGATCCGTGATGCACTGAAGAATAAATAAACTCATTATAACAGCCGGATTGTGAAACCCGCATCCGGCTGTTCTTCCAACTCCGAAAAAAATTCTCTTTTAGTTTCCTAACTTTGCGGCCGCGTTCGATAGACGCGGCATGTTCGTAACGCCCATATAACGGCAATCATATTATCCATAGCATTAAACAACTTTTTAAACTGATGAGAAAATCCGTCCTGACTATTATTTGCTTTTTGGTATGCTTCCAGGTGCTGCACGCACAAAGCGACTGGATGAAAACATCCAGAGAAGAAGCCAGCGGAAAAATCAAGAAAGACGCCAACGACACCGTTCCGGCTGTATGGAAAAAAGGTGGCATCTTCAACCTGAACATTAACCAGGGAAGCCTTACAAACTGGGCTGCGGGTGGTGATAAATTCTCCTTCTCCGTAGCTTCCAATCTGAATGCGTATGCATTTTACAAGAAAGGGAAAAACAACTGGGATAACGTACTGGACCTTGCATATGGTTATGTTAATACGACCAGTCTTGGTGGTCGTAAAAGTGATGACCGTATCGGTATCACTACAAAATATGGCTACGAAATCGGTAAAAACCTGTATCTGAGTGCCCTGTTAGACCTCCGTACACAGTTTACCGATGGTTATCTGTATTCCAGCGTAGACTCGGTGAAACCTACATTGGTGTCCCGTTTCTTCTCTCCTGCATACGTACTGCTGTCTCCCGGTCTTGACTACAAACCCAGTGATCAGCTGTCCGTTTTCTTCTCTCCTGTTACTGCACGTTATGTAGTGGTGATGGATGATCACCTGGCAGCGCAGGGCGCATTCGGAGTAGATACCAGTAAACATGTAAAAAGTGAGCTGGGTGCTTACCTGACTGTCAACTGGGTAAAGACACTCGCAAAGAACATCGTATATAAAACCAGGATGGACCTGTACTCCAATTACAAACATAATCCGGAGAATATCGATCTGTTCTGGACCAATAGCCTGAATCTGCAGGTGAACAAGTACATCTCAGCAAACATATCCCTGGATATGATTTACGATGATGATGTGCGTGTTTTCGAAAACCCCAAAACAGGCGTTTTAGGGCCTAGATTGCAGGTAAAGCAGGTGATCGGGGTCGGATTCACCGCCAAATTCTAATGAGCGGGAATTTTCGTTATTTTTGATGGCTTTCACTTGATAATGCAGTTGCCATTTGGCACTGAAATACAAGTGAAAGCCATACATAACATTATGAATGACAACTCCTACAAAATAAAATTACCCCAGTTTGAGGGGCCGTTTGACCTGCTGCTCTTCTTTATTGAAAGGGACGAACTGGACATTTATAATATCCCCATTACTACTATCACCAACGATTTCCTCGATTATATCCATCACCTGGAATCGCTCAATATTGAGCTGGCCAGTGAATTTATCCTGTTCGTATCTACCCTGATGCGTATCAAGGCTAAAATGCTGTTGCCTCGTAAGGAACTGGATGAACAAGGAATAGAGATAGATCCCCGCCAGGAGTTGATCGATAAGATATTGGAATACAAACGTTTCAAGCAGGCAGCCGCTGAACTCGCAGAGCGCGAGGCCGAGCGTATGTTGCAGATCAAACGTGGAAACATAAAGAAAGAACTGGCCAGCATCGGAGAAGAGACCAGCGAGGGAACGGAAATACAGACCCTGACCCTGTTCAAGCTGACCCAGACCTTTGAAAAGGTCATGCAAAGGGTAAAACAGCGGGAAAACAAGCCTCAGCACGTTGTATACAAATATGAATACACCATGGAAGGCTCCCGTGAATATATGATAGAGCTGGCGGCCAGCGAAAAGACCCTCGCTTTTGAGAAAATCTTTGATCATTGTCGTGACCGGGTACATGCCATCTTCCTGTTTCTCGGTATGCTTGAACTGGTACAGATGAAATATCTGGGAATTATGGTAGGAGAAGGCAGGAATAATTTTATAATTGACTACATTGAGCCTGAGGACCGGGAGTTAGAAGTTGCCGGTACATTTGAATGAGTGATAAACGAGCACATATAGAAATAGTGTCTTTACCGAAGTACGCACAGGCGGATCCGAAATTTGTTGTATCCGGACTATGCGAACTGGGAGATGGGTTCTTTTCCAGCAATGGTATTCCCCACAGGCATGATTTCTATACCGTTTACTGGATCAAAAAAGGGCAACTTATCAATACCATCGACACTGTCACACATGCCGTAAAGAAGAACACCCTGTTCTTTCTGGCGCCTGGGCAGGTACATAAGATGGAATTCAGCGACAGGATCGAAGGATATATGATCGCTTTCCAGGACGCTTTTATGTGTCTGAAAGACCAGGCAGCTACCCTGATGGGCATCAATTCCTCTCTCTTCTTTAATAATCAGTTCAGCAGCGTCATTACCCTCAGTCCGGAGCAGGAAAAAGACTTCGAGATGGTGGTACATATGATGATGAAAGAGGTACAACAGCAGGAGGCAGACTATGAGACTGCTTTTCACGGCTTGTTGCGTTATTTCCTGGTACTTGCCTCCCGTATCAAGGGAAGCAGTATGCTGGCCGCTCCGGAACAACATGCTACCCATAACAGTTCCCTGTTCCTGCAATTCAAAAACCTGATCGAAGAACAGTATGTCACCTTGAAAAATGTGTCAGATTATGCTGCGATCCTCCATATTAAGCCGGTCTTACTGAATGAGATCAGCAAACAGTTGTCCGGTATTACTGCCGGAGAGCATATCCGCAACCGGGTTATCCTGGAAGCACAGCGTTATCTATATAATACAGATCTCTCCGCCAAGGAGATTGCCTATAAACTGGGTTTTGAAGATCCTCACTACTTCAGCCGCTTCTTTAAGAAATATACCAACCAGACCCCTTCTGAGTTCAAAGAAGCTTCTCGCGCAAGTGCCTGATAATTAGTATTTTTTAAGTCGGCGAAAAAAAGTACACCGATTAAGTCATTTTATCCATTCCTAACATTTGTTGCAACATGTAATTTTGTATTGTCTTAATGAAACGGATATAACAAACAGAAGAACGGCAGACAAGAACAAGAGAAAGGACAAAGTGAATCGATGACGTATTTGTTCATCAGATGGAAATAAGACAAAACGAATTGACAACGCAAGACTTAAAAAAACACTAAACTTAAAAAAACACTTAAAGTTATGGCAATCTGGAAAATCGACGCATCTCACAGCGATGTAGAATTTAAGGTAAAACACCTGATGATCTCTAGCGTAACTGGATATTTTGGTAAATATGAAGGAACTGCAGAAAGCAGCAGCGATGACTTCACCGATGCAAAGATCACTTTTGAAGCAGATGTAAACAGCATCAGCACGAAGAACGAACAGCGTGATCAGCACTTACAGGCAGAAGACTTCTTCCATGCTGCACAGTATCCAAAGCTGAGTTTTGTATCTACCGGTGTGAAGAAAGTGGACGATGAGAATTATAAAGTAACTGGTGACCTGACTCTGCGCGGTGTTACCAAACCAGTAGAACTGGCTGTAGAATTCAGCGGTATTGTAAAAGACCCATATGGTCAGACAAAAGCAGGTTTCGATATTAAAGGTAAAATCAACAGAAAGGATTTCGGCGTTTCATTCCATGCTGTAACTGATAATGGTGGTCTGGTATTGGGTGATGAAGTGAAGTTACAGGCGAGTGTACAGCTGGTGAAACAGGCTTAATCCGTTATAGACTGGCAAAAGCCATTGCAATAATGAAATGATGCTAATCAGTCTGGAATAAAGAATTTAAGACAGGGGAAACAGTGGCGGCAATGGATATGAGAAAGATGTTTTTTTGAGGATGATTGCCAGCAATAGTGTGAGCCGGATGAAGTGATTCATCCGGCTTTTTGTTGTATAAAAGCTTGTAGAGAAAAATCTACGTGTGGCAAGGTCTTTGGAAACAAAAAAGAATAGTAATTTCAGGAAGATTAACCACTTTGATCATTCACATATTCATTCATCTAATCAAACGTATTTATTATGAAAAGAACTGCATCCGCTAACTGGAAAGGTACCGGTAAAGATGGAAAAGGTACAGTAAGTTCACAGTCAGGTGTACTTGACAATACAGCATATTCCTATAAAAGCCGTTTTGAAGACGGTACCGGCACCAATCCTGAAGAGCTGATAGCGGCTGCGCATTCAGGTTGCTTTACCATGAAGCTCAGTTTTCTGCTTTCCGGCGCCGGTTTTACCCCTGAAAATATTGATACAAAAGCAACGATTACGCTGGAGAATGGCGCTATTACAAGCAGTCACCTGGAATTAAAGGCAACTGTTCCTGGTTTGGATAATGCGAAGTTCCTTGAACTGGCAGAAGAGGCAAGAACTAACTGCCCTATCTCCAAACTGTTGAATACGGAGATCACACTGGACGCTCAACTGGCGTAATCAGTAAGCAAAAAATCATTATAGAAAGAGCTGTGCGGTTATATACTGCACGGCTCTTTTTTATCGGTATAAATAGTCCACTCTTTTCAACAAGCTATCCATTTCCCTGCCTTCATTTAATGAGGATATTTGTATTGTAAAGGAGACAAGATATATGGACAAGATCATTCACAGAGCTGATTCACGCAGCTTCTCAAACCACGGCTGGTTACAGAGTTATCACACATTCAGCTTTGCAGGTTATTACAATCCTGAACGCATTCATTTTGGTGCATTACGTGTACTCAATGACGATATAGTAAAAGGTGGAATGGGTTTCGGTACTCACCCGCACGACAATATGGAAATTGTTTCGATTCCTTTAAGCGGATCGCTTGAACACCGCGATAATACGGGCAGACATGAGATCATTCGCAGTAATGAAGTACAGATCATGAGTGCAGGTAGCGGTATCGCACACTCTGAATTCAACGCTTCTAAAACAGATCCTGTTAACTTTCTGCAGATATGGGTATTCCCAAAACTAAAAGATATAACACCGCGTTATCAGCAGAAAGCATTTGATGTTGCAGAACGGCAGAATAAATTACAGGTAGTCGTTTCTCCTGAAGCAGACAGTGATGCACTCCTGATCAACCAGGATGCATGGTTTTCACTGGGACATTTTGACGAGGGGCAAAGTGTGGAGATTACGCCAAAAATGGCGCAACAGGGTAGCTATCTTTTTGTACTCGACGGAGAGGTAGAAATAGCCGGGGAAGTCTTGAAAGCACGTGATGCGATTGGGTTAAGCAATTACGATAGCGCTACGGTAAAGACACTCAAAGCGGCAAACTTTTTGTTGATTGATGTTCCTATGAGTTAATTGCCATTACCCAAAAACATAACGATATGAGTAATTCGACTACGAACATCGGGCTTGAAAAGAAAACATCCAAAGAACTTGCAGAGAAGCTGAATGTACTGCTGGCTACGTACCAGTTGTTTTATATGAATGTGCGTGGCTTTCACTGGAACATACGTGGTGACAAGTTCTTTACCCTGCATGTAAAATTCGAAGAGTTATATACAGACTCGTTGACGAAGATCGACGAGATTGCAGAAAGAATCCTGACGCTGGGATTCACACCTACGCATGCTTTCTCTGATTATATAGAACAATCTGTTATTGCAGAAGTGAAACATGAAAGTAAAGATGTGGCCTGTGTACAACATGTGTTGTCCGGCCTGCAGTCACTGATAGAGATCGAACGTGAAGTATCTGCGCTGAGCGATGAAGTGGGGGATGACGGTACAAACGATCTGATCACAACTTACATCCGTGAGCAGGAGAAGATAGTGTGGATGTACAACGCTTATCTGAGATAGAGAAACATGCAGATATAGACAGTGACGCGATAAAAACACAAAAGCCGAAGATAACTTCGGCTTTTGTGTTTCTGAGTAGCGAGGAGAGGATTCGAACCTCTGACCTTCGGGTTATGAGCCCGACGAGCTACCACTGCTCTACCTCACAATGAGGGTGCAAATATAGGTGTTTTTTTCTAATGAAAAAATCTTTGTTATATAATTTATCGGCCATCATCCCCTGAAATGACAGCTTACAAAGGTGTATCCCTCGGTGGCAGGGCGATACAGGCTGAAATAATTTTTTTTATTATATAATAATCCGCTGTTGTTTCACTGCCTGTAAAGATTACAAGCAATTAGTAGTCAGTTACACTATGATATATGGATGAAAATCTGAAGGAAATATCACATGGTAGAGATGCCTGAAAATGGCTCGTATGGCGGATTCTAAGCAGGTGTTTATTTGATGTAGCCTATGTGAAAAAAGGTTTGTACCTTAGAAATATGTAACGGACGAATATTGTATTGCTTAATTATTTCACGTTAAAATCAATACACATGGAAGTTTCCGCACAAACCTCAGACATCGAACAGATCAGTAACTGGAGAGACGAAGTGATTGCTACCAGGGAGTCTATCCGGTCTATGCGCAGTCAGTTGGAACAGCTTGCCCGCCACAAAACTGACGATGAATCCCTGGCCCAGATCGAACATTTCCAGAACCAGTTTATTTGTCAGGAAGAAAAAGCAGATGAACTGCGTCACGATCTGAAGCAATCTTCAAAGAAGATCTCCAATAATGGTCAGCCAGCTATATTACATGACGACCGCCCGGTTGATGATTATGATGTAATGTATGACCGCATGAATACCTTCAGAAAATTGTATAACGAATTGCAGGACGAATTTGAGAAATTCAGGTCTTTCTCGTGATCCTGTCTCTGGTAGTTATAGCTCTATCACTACCGCTGCACTAGCCGCATAACCGGTGCAGGTGAGGACAAAGCCCTGTTCTACCTCTTTGTCCGTTAATACTTCATTCAGGGCCATCCACACTTTACCTTTTGTACAACGGGCCGTGCAGGATCCGCAAACACCTCCTTTACAGCTGTAAGGTATTGCTATGCCTTGCTCAAGTGCTGCCGCCAGTATATTACGATTGCCGGGAAGGGAAAGCTGATGTACTCCCCCGCGGAAATGTATTGTCACATCTTTCCGGGAGGCATCATCCGGTACACCTATTCTTGCCAGTTGCGGCGCGGTATTTACGACGAAATTCTCCTTATGCAGCTGTTCCTCTTCAAAGCCCATAAAAGTGAGCGTTAAGAGCGCCATACGCATATATTCAGGAGGTCCGCACACAAAGAACTGGGCGTCCTGTTTATGATAGCGTAGCTGTTGCTGTACCAGTGGTTCCAGGGAGAGGTTACCCAGCCGGCGTATGATATGATCAGGCGGCTCGCTGCTGTACAGGTGTATGATATGCAACTGTTCAGGAAACTGTGCTTTAAGTGCCTGTAATTGTTGATGGAAGATAGTCCGCTGTTCAGAGCGATTGCTGTATACTAATTTGACATGTGCAGTGGGTTCATGATGCAGCACGTCTTTCAGGATTGAATATAAAGGCGTTATACCGCTGCCGGCGCCCAGTAAAAAGATATCCCTGGGAGTCTTACTGTGAGCGGGTAATGTAAAACGTCCGGAAGGCAACAGCGCTGTGATCTTGTCACCAACTTTCCAGTCGCGCAATATATGACGGGATATCTCGCCATTCTGCTTTTCCCGGACTGTTACAGACGGATAAGGATCAATGCCGGGCGTAGAACTGAAGGAATAAGACCTTCTGTATTCCGTACCGTGCAGATAGATCAGCAATGTAATGAATTGACCCGGCTGATAGTGCAATGGCTGTCCGTCGACAGTCTCCAGTCTGTAAGTAAATGTATCTGCTGTTTCCGCTATGACCTCCCTGATGCGGAGGTGTATATACAATTCATCCATATTATAAAAATAAGAAAGCCACCTGTATGAGCAATGTCATAACCGGTGGCTTTCTTGTTATTTTACGGGTACAGCCTTTTTATCAGGCAGTAACAGTGATCTTCTCTTTCAGCATGGCACGTGCAGCAGCAGCGATGCCAGTCGCATCATAGCCACATTCACGGTGCAGTTCGTCTGGTTTACCATGTTCAACGATACGGTCAGGAATACCCAGCAGACGCACATCTGCCTTGTAACCGTTAGCGGCCATGAATTCCAGTACAGCGCTACCAAATCCGCCTGTTACAGCAGCATCTTCTACGGTGATGATCTTGTCAAACTGACTGAATATTTCGTGCAGCATGGCTTCATCCAGTGGTTTCACAAAACGCATATCGTAGTGGGCTGGTTGCAGACCGTCTGCCAGCAGTTCTTTGCAGGCTTCGGTGACAAAGTTGCCCGGATGACCCAGGGAGAGGATGGCAATATCTTTACCGTTACGCACTTTGCGGCCGGTTCCGACTTTGATCTCTTTAAATGGCTGTTTCCAGTCAGGCATTACACCTTGTCCTCTTGGATAACGGATCACAAAAGGATATTCCTGGGTAGGCAGCTGAGAAGTATACATCAGGTTGCGGAGTTCTTCTTCGTTCATCGGGGAACTGATGATCATGTTCGGAACGCAACGCATGAAAGCGATATCGTAAGCGCCATGGTGTGTAGGGCCGTCCTCTCCTACCAGACCTGCACGGTCCAGACAGAAAGTAACCGGCAGTTTCTGGATAGCCACATCATGTAAAGCCTGGTCATAGGCGCGCTGCATGAAGGAAGAGTAGATGTTACAGAATACGCGCATACCCTGTGTAGCCAGACCGGCGGAAAGGGTAACGGCATGCTGCTCACAGATACCAACGTCGAAAGCGCGGTCAGGCATTTTCTCCATCATAAATTTCAGGGAAGAGCCGGAAGGCATCGCCGGGGTGATACCCATGATATTCTTATTCTGCTCTGCCAGTTCGATGATGGTATGACCAAATACGTCCTGGTATTTTGGCGGCTGTGGTTTATCCACCGGTTTCTTAAAGATTTCGCCGGTGATTTTATCAAACAGGCCCGGAGCGTGCCAGGTGGTCTGGTCTTTCTCCGCCAGTGCATAGCCTTTACCCTTGGTGGTAACGATATGAAGCAGTTTTGGGCCGGGAATGTCTTTCAGATCCTGCAGGGTATCAACCAGTTTCACGATATTATGACCGTCGATCGGGCCGAAATAACGGAGTTTGAGCGATTCAAACAGGTTGCTGGAGCTGGAAACAACACCTTTCAGACCAGCTTCCAGTTTGGAGGCCATGTCACGGGTGAAGCGTTTACCTACAGGGAGTTTCCCCAGCAGGTTCCACACATCGTCGCGCAGTTTATTATAGGTAGGAGAAGTTGTGATGTCGGTCAGGTATTCTTTCAGTGCACCTACATTCGGGTCAATGGACATACAGTTGTCATTGAGAATGATCAGTACATTGGCATTGGCAACACCTGCATGATTGAGTGCCTCAAACGCCATACCTGCTGTCATGGCGCCATCACCGATGACGGCGATGTGCTGACGGTCGGTTTCACCTTTATATTTAGACGCCATCGCCATACCCAGGGCTGCTGAGATGGAGGTGGACGAGTGACCTACGCCAAAGGTGTCATACTCGCTTTCATCCCTTTTCGGGAAACCGCTGATACCGTGATATTTTCTATTGGTATGGAAAACGTCTCTTCTGCCGGTCAGGATTTTATGACCATAAGCCTGGTGACCTACGTCCCATACCAGCTGGTCATAAGGGGTATTAAAAACATAGTGTAGTGCGACAGACAGCTCCACCACTCCGAGGCTGGCTGCAAAGTGGCCACCGTGCACACTGACAACATCAATAATGAACTGGCGGAGTTCTTCACTTACTTCGTGCAGTTGCTCTTTACTGAGATTCCGCAGATCAGCAGGGGTTTCGATCTTGCCCAAAAGAGGGCCCGGCGTAATATTCATACTTTTTGATGCAGGATTTAAGTAAGCAAAAGTACAAATTCTGTGCTAATGTACAGTGATTCCATACATCAGCACATTTCGACATTCTTCAATGTAAGGTACCCACTCATAACATTTAGCCCCGGGCAGGCTAAGCACATCGGTATTTTTGAAATGTAGCAGTAGTTTACTAATTTTCAGATAGATGTTTAAACGAATATCAAGATATTGGTGGTGTCAGATCCTTGGCTGGACGGCTTATTCAGTAGTTAATCTGTTTTTTGCCTATTCCTTTGCCGGTTCCTTCGGATCTTACTTCCTGGTAAACCTGCTGGTCATTATGTTTTTCGGCATGGTGGCCACGCATCTGCTGCGGAGCATCATCAAGCGTCTGAACTGGTTCCAGTATAGCTTTGAGAGCCAGATGCTGCTTTTTTTCGCGTTGACGGTGAGTTCCGGGGTAATTATTTACGTGGGAAATACTATTGCCGGTAATCTTTACCGGTATTCCTGGCAACAAAGGGCTCTGACGGATCAGACGACACTGACCTTTCTGTTGCCGATCTTCCTGATCACCTCTATCTGGTGGCTGATTTACTTTGTGTGGCACTATATCGAACGCAGCAGGAACAGCCAGGTAGATAAGCTGAAACTGGAAAGTACCGTGAAGGAGCTGGAACTGAAAACGATCAAATCCCAGCTGAATCCACATTTCATATTCAATGCTTTAAATAGTATCAGGGCGCTGGTAGATGAGAACCCGCAAAGGGCCAGAACGGCCATCACGGAGCTGTCTAACATCCTGAGAAGTTCGATGCAGGTGGAAAAAGCGGAAACAGTGAACCTGGAAAACGAGTTGGATATAGTAAAAGATTACCTTGCACTGGAGAATATCAGGTTCGAAGAGCGCTTACGCGTGCAGTATGATATTGATCCTGAGACACTTGAGCTACCTATTCCCCCTATGATGCTGCAAACCCTGGTGGAAAATGCCATCAAACATGGTATTTCACGTACAGTCAGCGGCGGAACAGTGATAATAGGATCTCATGTAAGGGACACACACCACGAAATTACTATTGAAAATACGGGACAGATCGGAGGAGCTGCTACCACCGGACATGGTTTTGGCCTCCAGAGTACGAGACAGCGGTTGAGTCTGTTGTATGGTAATAAGGCATCATTTAACATTTATAATAAAAATGAGGAAACGGTGGAAGCCATTGTGCTGATGCCGTTGTTCTGATTATTGTATTTCGCGCCAAGTTTAAAAGTAGTTGCTCATGAAAAAAGCATTGATAATCGATGACGAACGCCTGGCCAGAAGCGAGCTGAAGAAATTACTGGCTGACCACCCTGAGATAGTCATTGTGGGAGAAGCCGTAAATGCAAAGGACGGACTGGAAAAAATTGAAACGCTGCATCCTGACCTGCTTTTCCTGGATATACAAATGCCGGATAAGACAGGCTTTGATTTGCTGGCCGAACTGGAAAAAGCACCACAGGTGATCTTTACCACTGCTTATGATGAGCATGCGCTGAAAGCATTTGAGTATAATGCGCTGGATTACCTGTTGAAACCTGTTGAGCCTAAAAGGCTGGCAGACGCCATTCACAAACTGCATCAGCAGGAAGAAAAGGAAAGACAGGCGGAAGCCGGTACGATCCGGACCATCCTTTCTGAGAATGACCAGGTATTTGTAAAGGACGGAGACCGCTGCTGGTTTGTCAAATTGCAGGAAATACGCCTTTTTGAAAGTGTAGGTAACTATGCGAGAGTGTATTTTGAAGGCAATAAACCTTTGATCCTGAAGTCATTGAATGCGCTGGAAGAGCGCCTGGACGAACGCACGTTCTTCAGGGCTAACAGAAAGCACATTGTGAACCTGCGGATGATCGAGAAAATAGACACCTATTTCAACGGAGGCCTGCTGCTGGAGATGCGTGGCGGTGAGAAGATAGAAGTGAGTCGCAGACAGGCAGTTAAGTTCAAGGAAATGATGAGCCTCTGAGGCGATATGAAGCTGAAAAGCGAAACGCTGATTACCGTATTGACTACGATGATCAGCGTTTCGCTTTTTTAAAGCATTTATTATTTTAACACAGGTGCAGCTGCGTGCACTGCATCGGCCATTTCTTTGATGAGTGAAGTTTCCTTCTCGATCGCATTACCTACGACTATGATATCAGCGCCTGCTTTACAGTTCAGGTAAGCCTTTTCTGCGTCGCGGATACCGCCGCCAACGATAATAGGAGCTGAAACCTGGCTGGCTACACGGGAGATCATACTTTCCGTGATCGGCTTACGGGCGCCGCTGCCGGCGTCCATAAATACTACTTTCATGCCCAGCATCTCGCCCGCCATTGCAGTACACATGGCAATGTCGTCTTTATCTGAAGGAATGGGAGTGGTATTACTGATATAAGATACAGTAGTCGGCGCGCCGCCGTCAATTAAGACATAACCGGTAGAAATAACTTCCAGGCCGCTCTTTTTAACGGCTGGAGCAGATAGTACGTGTTGTCCTATCAGCAATTCGGGGTTACGCCCTGAGATAACAGACAGGTAAAGCAATGCGTCGGCATAACGGGAGACCTGAGAGGGGCTGCCAGGGAATAACACCACAGGAATATCACAGAGTGTTTTAAACTGTTGTACGCATTCATCGAGGTGGTTGGTGATCACAAGACTACCGCCAAGGAATATATAATCCACCTTAGCTGCCGTACATTTCGCCGCAAGGTCTGCTATGTCAGCAGGATTTACCTTATCCGGATCAATCAGTACTGCGAACGACTTTATGCCCTTCGCTTTCCTATCGATAAAAGAATTGTATATTTTATTGTGCATTAAAATAGCATTGTTCCGGTTGTCGCAAATGTATAATTTTTTCGGTAATAAGCCACATTGTTAAATGAATATGCATATTATTCATTTTCTATTCGACCAAATTCCCATCCAGTAAGGGTTCTGTCCGTTTATAGTGCAATCTTCAGGCCATATATTCGTTCTAAAGAAATGGAAATAAAAAGATTAAAACACCATCATATCAAATAAAAATATACTTTTTTAACCCTCCAGTCAAGTACTTAAATGAGCGGATCCCTGTGTAAGGGGAAACTGGTAGGAAGATAATTCTACATACATTCTACATACAAAATGACTCTTTCGTGGACAGGCCCATCAATAAGTTCTGAGCGGTTTGTTAACGAATTTAGGAAAAAAGTACGAATAAGCGGAATTCAATACTGTTAAGGGATTGAGGCGTTGTGAGATTGCTGTCTTTGTTAACGATTTGTTATTGTGGCTTTAAAATTTCAAAGAAAAATAACATGCCCTTACATTTGTATTCAAATAGGGTTTTCATAGGATAGTAACAAATTGAGGGCGCCTTTCCAGGTGCCCTTACTCTTTTTACTCGGTACCGTTCTCACGGTTTTATTCAGTAAATGTTAATTTCTCCCCTTATCTGTCCGTTTCAGTATTCTCACGATTAGTTTTTTCATACAGTATTACAGTTGGCTCCGGTCAGTTTAATTTACAAATCCCCTTACGATGCTTTCGTGGTCATTTTAGCTTTATTTATATATATCCGTAAAAAGTCGTGTTTTGGATTTTTAACAATCCTTTATGTTTTTTACCAGCTTTGCAAAAATGGCGATGGTAAATTGAAGAATTTCAAATATTTAGGATCGCATCTATCTTGCAATAAATATTTATTATATTTGTTATTGTATTAATTTTATTATGGTTACTGTCCTATGAAGAACCAAATATTTCCTACAGGCGTGAATCATCATGCAATGTAAAATGACTCTCGAAAGCAATGGTTTATCCATTGCTTTTGTTTTTTAACCCTCTATCCTTCCCTCCCGCCGGACAATTAGTTTGGGATTTATAATTTGGATTTTGTATTTTTAGTCTTACAAATTTTTTACACTATGAAGAAGCTGTTGTTCCTGCTGTTGGTCTCCGTTGCCTCAGCCGCATCAGCAAGCGCAAATAGCGAAAAATGGAAGGACGAGGATAAAACCAAAGCCGGTAAAGAGAAAGAGAAGGAGAAAGACAAGGAGAAGGAAGGCGATAAGGCCGGAAATAAGAATGCTAATTGCGACGAGAAGACGGTAACTGTAACCAAAGTAACCCGCCCGACCAGGGTGGAAGAATACGTGTGGATGTTACCTAAGGATCAGGATGGTGATAAAATGTATGAAGAGGAGCTCAAAAAAGGTATCCTGGATCTCTATAAATGGTACCTGCAGAACGAATCCCGGATCAATAGCAATGAATTGTCGAAACTAACCGGCAACGAGCTGGCCTTTCCTTTCAAAGTAGATCCAAAGACCTTACAACAGTATTTTCAGTTCGTAAAGAATAATTTTCCAGGTTTGAGCGAGGATGACCTCTCCGATGGTTCCTCCGGCACTGTTAAAAAACAACCAGTTGCCAACCGTAAGAAATACGCGCCTGTCAGCCGTAGAGATGATATGGAGAGTCAGATGACCCTTCCTGTTAATAAATAAAAGTTTGCCTTGCCATAATGCATTTGGAGTTTAATTACAATAAGGAGGAGGTATTGAATGCATTACGCTATCATTTTTTGCAGCTGGGAGAAATAAAAGTATTCCGCAACACACTCTTCATCCTTTTGGCCTTCACACTGGCCGGATTTGCTTTTAAAATAGTAACAATAGGCGCCCTGATAGGGATTGTCTCAATGGTGGTACTCATCATTATGGTGTTCTGGTTCCTGCTGCCCGTTTCCATCTATAATAAGGCCGCTACCTTTAAAGACGATATCCACCTGAAATATTCAGAAGAAGGGATCACCATCTCCACCCGTAACAGTGAACAACAACGCCTGCTCTCCTGGAGCACTTTTACCCGGGTCGTAGAAGCCAAAAACTTCTTCTTCCTCTATCGTGGTAAAAAGAATTTTTTCCTCGTACCAACCAGCGCGTTCAAATCTGCCGACGCACACGAGGAGTTCAGCCGTCTGGCAAATGATCATATCAATTAAGTTTTACTGGTAAAATGGCCCTTTAACACCGGGACTGGATAAGTATGTCCGGGAAACAACCGTATGTGGTAAATAAGCCCCAAACAGCGTCTGAATAATATCCGTCAGCCTCGTCTCCTCCGTTAATATTGCCTCCTGATTACATGCCTGTAAAAAGGGCTTCATATTGTAGTTGCCTGACGTCATGCAGCCGCAGAAATCAGGCTTACCTTTGGGAATACTATGGCGATAGTATTAATATAGTCTGACTATACTCATCCAACGTTAATGCTCCGATAAAAA
Source organism: Chitinophaga pinensis DSM 2588 (assembly GCF_000024005.1). Classification (NCBI taxonomy): domain Bacteria; kingdom Pseudomonadati; phylum Bacteroidota; class Chitinophagia; order Chitinophagales; family Chitinophagaceae; genus Chitinophaga; species Chitinophaga pinensis. The sequence continues at coordinate 447,140 of NC_013132.1, read as the reverse complement.
GGGAGCACTAACGAAGCATAACTATAGGTGTATTATCTCTTATACAAAGAAAAAGCCCCGGCTTGTGGCCGGGGCTCGGGATTTATGAGGATAGTTGTGTTCCTTAGTTTTTATCCCACCAGCTTTTGCTCTTTTTGGTATCACCTCCGATCGCATCAGCCGCCTTCTGGTAAGAATCCGCATTCTGTGTACGCTCACCCAAAGGATAAGTCAGACGGGATGGTACATATGGTACATTCTGGTCCAGAGAGCCTGAATATGGCGCTATGAACAATGAATCTCCATTCGGTTTTTTGAAGTCAAGACGCAGACGCTCAAACCATGCCTGGAATCCCTGCGGATACAGCGCCAGCCATTTCTGGGTACCGATCACATTTTTCCAGTCACCGGCAGTAAATGGTACTCCGGCAATGTATTCATCAATACCTGTTGTAATACCCCAGAATTCCATAGAAGCACGGATTCCTTTTTCGTAAAATGCCTGTGCCGGTTCTCCTACGTTCCAGGTCCTGGCGGCAGCTTCTGAGAGTATAAATGCTACCTCCGGATAAGTCATCAACAGCCCTGGCATAGTGTCCGAATAGATCCTTCTGCCAGGATAAGAGTAATTAGCGGGAGCTAACCTACCCGGATCATTTGCGCTTCTACCGTATTCAAGGCCTCTGATCAAGGTATCGGCAGGAGCTGGACGGGCGAATATCGGCAAGCGTGGATCGTTTACACTTTCCATGTAATCTACCAGTGTTTTACTCACAAAGAAATCAAGGATTTCCCTGTCCACATCACTCATGGGAAATTTATTAGGTGCTGCACCCAGATAATTAAATCTCGCGTTATCAGCATTGCTCTGCATGGCTGCCGCATAATTAGCCTCAATGATCGTTTTTGCCCTGTCTGGTGATACATCCGCAATACGGATCGCCAGTCGCAGCATCAGTGAATGCGCCAGTGTTTTCCATTTCGTCACGTTGCCGTTATATATTACATCACCGCCATCGAAAGTAGGCTGAGCCGGATCAAGTGCTGTAATCTGCTGGTTCAGTGTATCGATCAGAGAAGCGTAAATAGCCTGTTGATTGTCATAGGCAGGTGTAATATTATCACCTTCTTTTAATGCCTGTGAGTAAGGAATGTTTACATATGAATCCGTTAATACCTGATACAACCATACTTTTAGAATACCGGCAATGGCATTCTGATTTTTAGCAGCCGGATTATTACCCCGCTGATTATTGATTGTTATTATTCTATCAAGGCTGTGTAAGGATACATACATTGAATTCCAGAAAGCCGTATTGTTATTTTCATCAATAGCATACTGACTGTCATTCACCCTTGAATTGGCGGACCAGAACTGTGCATAGTGCATACCGATATAGCCATTCTGCAAAGTGCTGTACATAAAATCCATCGCATTTTTCTCAGCGCTGGTCAACAGATATGCAGGCTCTGACTCTGTAGGTTTGGTTGGATCGTGATTGATCTCATCCAGGTTTTTACATCCTGCCATCATCACAAAGATGAATAATACCGGCCATGCGTATATTAAGAATCTTTTTAACATTGAACTCAGTTTTAGAATGATACATTCAGGTTAACACCATAAGAACGCAGTGATGGTAAGGCACCACCTTCAATCCCCTGTATATTGGAAGAGGAGTTGATAATGTTCGAAGGGTCTACGTTTGGTGCATTGGATTTGATCAGCCAGAGGTTACGTCCGTACAGAGACACTCTTGCGGTCTGTGCGCCTACTTTTTTGAACCATCCTTCCGGCAGATTATAACCCAGTTTTACTTCACGCAGATAGATGTAGCTCGCATCGTACAGATTCGCTTTACTCAGATTTTTACCTTCGTTATTCTGGAAGTAGGTAGCTGCATCCAGCACTACATCATTTGGTTTGCCATCTTCAGTTACACCCTCTGCAATGATGCCTTTTTCTCTCACACCATTCGCAGCAGTGATATCCAGCAGACCGGAACCTTTACCATACATGTTTGTGTAAGAGAAGAAATCACCTCCGTGCTGGAAGTCAACCAGGGCAGACAGATAAATACCTTTATAAGTAAAGCTGTTGGTTACACCACCGGTGAAATCAGGGTAGGCGTTACCGATAGGAACAGGATTGTCAGTGATCTTGTACAGACCATCAGGTCCGACGATTTTACGGCCCTGTGCATCGTATACATAATCAGTTCCCAGTAAGGTACCCATTGGTTTACCTACATAAGCTGCTACAGACACTTTCGTTGTTCTTCGGTCTGTACCGATCAGCAATACAGGCAGTGAGCTGTTGTATTGCGGAATATCCAGGTCCAGCAGCTTGTTACGGTTACGGGCGATGTTAGCATTGATATCCCAACGGAAACCATTTTTCAGGCGAATCGGATTCAGGTTCAGTCCTATTTCCACACCACGGTTCTGTACAGAACCACCATTTACGATGGTGCTGGTAAAACCACTTGCAGAAGAGATCGGCAAAGGAATGATCTGATCTTTGGTGATCCTGTCATAGTAAGTAACATCCAGTCCGATATGATCATCCAGGAATTTCAGGGAGATACCTGTTTCGTATTCTCTCGTACGTTCCGGTTTTAGTGTCTTGTTGTATTTAACTGATGTCAGCTGTGTAGCCGGGAAGTTACCGAATGGAGGAATGAACTGGTAAGTATCATAGATCTGATACGGATCCGTATCACTACCTACCTGTGAAATACTTCCACGCAGTTTACCGAAGCTCAGCCATTTCCAGTCTTTCAGCAGATCTGAGAACACGAAGGATGCAGATGCTGAGGGGTAGAAATATGGATTGTTTTCACTGGCCAATGCAGAGCTCCAGTCAGCACGTCCGGTCAGTTCCAGGAACAGATAGTTTCTATAACCGAGAGACGCTGTTGCAAATCCGGAATTGATTTGTTTTTCGAAGAACTCATCAATCGGCTGTGCTGTCTGCACAGAGTTATTCAGATTATATACATCCCGGATGATCAGACCTCCTACAGTACTACCGCCGGTAGTCGTCCATTTACGATGCATGATATTACCACCTACTACCGCATTCAGTTTAAAGTCTTTACCAAAGTCTTTATTGATATTCGCAGTTAACTGATAGTTCATTTCTCTGGAAGTACGTACTCTTTTGATATAACCACCGATCAGATAATCTTTCGCAGATCTTTCCTCTTCGAGTGTATTGTAGTCATCCATGAATACACGGCCACTGATGCTCAGCCATTTTGCCACATCCCAATCGAGACCTGCATTACCGAATAAGCGGTTGCGGCTATCCGTTTCATAGTCCTTGTAACGGTTCCAGTATGGACCATTGCTGGAAGCTACAGCTGGATCACTCCATGATTTACGGTTCCAGGTGATTTGTGATCCGTCCTCATACTGATACTTCTTTTCACGTTCGATATCCAGCTGACGCTGTCCGTACATGGTGAACTGTAAAGTCGGGTTAGGACCTGTGAAACCTGTACCTGGACGAGCGTTTGCTTTGGTCGCGCTGTAGTTGATAGAGGCTACACCTTTCAATCCTTTTGCTACCTCATAGCCACCATTAAATGAGAAGTTATTACGACGCATTTCTGCATTCGGCAGGATAAAGTTTTGTGTCATATTACCATAGGACAATCTGAAGTAACCTTTATCATTGTTACCCGCCATGGCAATATTATTGGTGAGTGTGAACCCCGTTCTGTAGAAATCCCTCACGTTATTAGGATTCGCTGACCATGGCGCTGTTTTACCGAAATCAGGATTGCCCTTATTCTTATCCCATGACCAGTAGTGACGTACCTGACGACCATCTAATTTAGGTCCCCATGATGCATCATCATAATATTTTACCAGCAGGTCATAACGGCCTAATCCATTGTTGTCATCATATGTTGCTGCGCCTTCATTCAGGAAGCCTTCCGGATGCTGGTTGTAATAGAGTGTATCGAATTTACCACCGGTGCCACCACCATACTCGTTCTGGTATTTAGGCAATACATATACCTGATCTACCTGTGCATTGATGCTGTATGTTACACCAATACCACCGGAAGTTTCTGGGCGTTTCTTCGTAGTGATCAGCATGACACCGTTAGCACCGCGGCTACCGTACAGAGCCGTTGCGGCAGCACCTTTCAATACAGAGATGTTGTCGATATCTTCAGGGTTGATATCCTGGAGTGAGCTACCAAAATCGTAACCACCACCACCGTTGAGCTGACCGCCCTGATTAGTGTTGTTATTGATAAATGGTGTTCCGTCTACAACAACAAATGCGTTGTTATCTCCGAGAATGGATTTCACACCACGGATTGTGATCTTAGTGGAACCACCCATGGAACCCGTATTGCTGTTAACTTGCAGACCAGGTACTTTACCGGTCAGCGCATTTACGAAGTTGACTTCTTTTGCTTCCTGTACAGCGCTACCATTTACTTCTTCTACTGCATAACCGACAGCGCGTGTATTTTTTTGGATACCGAGTGCGGTCACAACCACTTCTTTCAACTCTTTCTTACCAGCTGAGGCAGGTGCGAGATTCACTGCGAGTGGTTCTTGCGAGTCAAGTGGAATGGACTGTTCTGCGAATCCCACGGAGGAAATTTTGATAGTATCTTTCAAAGAAGCCTTTAGTGTAAAGGTACCATCAATACCAGCTGCTACACCCTGTTTAGTGCTGAGATTGACAACCTGAGCACCAGGAATAGCTGCTCCTCCGGCCTCTTTCACTGTGCCTTTCAGGTTGAACTGACCGGTTGTCTGCTTGATCGTGTTAGGATCGGCAGGTAATATCAATGCAGTGTCACTTTTAGGTTTTGTTGTTGTGTCTTTAGCAGCAGCAGTACGTGTACTGTCCGTGCGGGATGCTGAAGAAGAATCCTGCTTTGGCTTGCTGGTATCTGCATTTGGCGTGATCACAACAGGAGACGCAGTAGCCGGGGCACTGGTATCTTTTGTTTGTTTGCCGGAAGTATCTTTCGCGGCAGCGTTCGGTGTAATGACTACCGGAGATGCAGCAGCAGGCTTTGCAGTATCCTTCGTCTGTTTACCAGAAGTATCTTTTGAAGATGACGAAGGTGTAATAACTACCGGACTGGTAGTGGGTTTTACAGTGGTATCTTTCTGTTGAAAGGCTGTAATTGCGGGCTGATATTTACTTAGCTCAGCGCTGGTTTCGTAAAAAGAGTGGTTAACGCTTGTGTTTGCCTTCGTGGGTTTTACACTACAGAAAAAGGCAAAGCACAGCCACAACCAGTTGAGTACATGGCTTCTCATCTTATATAGTAAGATTTGGTTACAAATTTTTTTGAAGCAGGGGCAGCTGCTTCTATCTATATTGCTATGATAACTTCGATATCGTCTCTGCTAACTATAATACAACGTAATCGCCTTTCACAATGAGCCTGCAACTGATTTATTTCCGATATATGAAGAAAACAGTGCTCATTCATCTCATCAGTTGGCAGTCCATACCTGTGCCTGCAATGCGTAGGTATAGCTATCCGGCGTAAATTGTACATTTCGTTTTTATGCTAGCTTAGATGAAAATAGAGGATGCAACAGCCATTCATCATTTGTCCCTTCCCTGTATTATACGGCACGACATGCCAGGGCATGGTCTTCCGCTACAAGAGCAATCCCTTCTATTGCGCTGTATATCAAACACCTTGCCAATGGCATACTCTAAAAAGACTTGCTGGTACTGAGTATTGCTAGTTAAAGTAATCTGCGATAAGCTTATCTACAGATTTAATTGTGAGCATTTCATCTTTAATCGTGAGGGCATTGGGGTGAGTATCGGTACATATCACCCGTTTGATAATACCACTTTGTTTGATCTTATTAAAGCCATTTCCGGCAAAAATTCCGTGAGTAGTGATAACGGCTATTTCTGAAGCACCTGCCTGTAAATAGGCTTCTGCTGCGTTTATAAGCGATCCTCCTGTACGGATCATGTCATCATAGATGATCACCAGTTTATCCTGTACATCGGCACTGATCGCCGTGATATGTGTTTCTTCTCCGGAGAGGCGTTTTTTAAATACGAATGCTGCTGATACATGCAGATCATTGGCGAGGGATTCTACCCATTTCGCACGACCGGCATCTGTGCTGGCCAGCACAAAAGGTCTGTCGCCGGCTATTTCAAGCGCCGCTTCTTTTACCAGGTCTTTCCCGTAAAGATGTACAGGACGTATACTATTCTCAAAGTAGTAGGTAATGCCATCCACATGAAGATCCAGCATCAGTATTTTATTCCCCGATGTGGTGGGCGGAAGTGTCGAAAACAGGATTGCCCTGGTCTTTGCCTTCACAATCTCTCCTGATTTTACCGCTCTTTCCATTGTGGAATAACCGAAAAACGGAATGACGATATTGACAGCGCACGCGCCTTCCTGGATACAGCCATGCGCAATATCAAAAAGTTCTAATGTCTCCTTGTCATCGATCGTACCTCCCAGTAATATCACTTCTTTGTTGGTGACATTGGAATTGATACGGTGATAATGTTCCCCATCAGGAAAATCCCGGATATCCAATTTCCCTTCTTCCCATTCCGGAACAAGCGTCAATAATCTGTCTTTCAGATACTGATAACGTTGAGTTGCAAACAAGATCCTGTGAGGCATAGTCTTTGAAATAAGGATTAAAGATAATAATATACTTTTTATATAACAGATTATCAAGGCGTATGATCGGGAATTTATTGTCAATTCATAAGGAAGAGACCGTTTATTAGAAATAAAAATCCTAAGTTTATTGCTTGTTCCTATAACTGTGGGACTGTAGTCTGTCGAACGAGAACTATTTTTTAACTTTTCATTTGCGCTGGGAAAATTAATTTTGAGCGATGCCTAGACGATTCATACAACTTTCCGGTAGCATCGGAGCACTGTTTTTGTACCTGTTATTCTTTCTGCAGCACGCAAGCGCGCAGGTAAGGGTGTCGGGTATGGTAGCTGAAGCTGATAGCAGAACAGGTGTACCGGGGGTTACCATTCTTAATAAAACTTCACGTTCAGGCGTTGTCAGCAACGAAAGCGGTCGTTTTGCCATAGATGCAATGCCAGGCGATACCCTGGAATTCTCTATGTTAGGTTACTACAAAAAGGATATCAACGTTCCCACTACTTCTATGTTTATCAATGTCTATATGACCCGTCAGGTGATCGGTCTGACTGAACATAAAGTAATTGGAAAGGATCATACAAAGGATTCACTAGCCACACGTGAGGAGTATGGTAAATACTTCAATTACCATAAACCAGGCGCTGTTGATGTGCTTAAAACGCTGCCTTCCAACCCGATTACTGCTCTGACTTATCTTGTGCCCAGTAAGACGCGTAAGCGTAAAGAGCACTTCCAGGAGCAGCTGGTATACTGGGAGAAAGAGAAATATATTGACGATAGATATAGCCCTGAACTTGTAGAAAGGATGACGAAGCTGAGCGGCGATGAACTGGATACCTTTATGCTGCGTTACAGACCCGGTTATCAGTTCTTAAAGGAGGCCACAGATTATGACCTGATGTTGTTCATTAAGGAAAATTTCAAGCATTATCAGCTGGATAAAGCGGCTCCTCCTGCGGCGAAGAAGCCTGACGAAGAATAACAACACATTATTCAATAAATAGAAAGAGGCTGTCCTCCATATGGGGGGCAGCCTCTTCTTCGTTTATAAGTGTTACGCATCCACTTTCTTTATTTCACCAGCATACCATTTAATCTCAGTAGCTGTGTTTCCGCCAGTTTGATATTGTACCGTGCATTGATCAGGCGGTTGTAAGCATCTTCTAGACTCTGTTGTGCTTCTTTCATTTCTATCACCGTGCTTACCCCTTGTCTGAATCGTTCCATCGCTACCATCACGTTTTCTCTGGCTAATCCAAGGTTCTCGTCTTCCAGTGTTACGGCTGTTTTATAATATTCATAATCCTTGAAAGCGCTGATCAGGGAAAGGTCAACAATTGTACGGGTGTTATCCAGTGCCAGTTGCTGATAATTTACATTCAGTTTTGCCGCATTCACCTGTCTTCTTACATTCAATCCGTTGAAAATCGGAATCGTTGCAGAAAATCCATAACTCACGACGCCATTCTGGTTATACACCGGACTGAATGAGTTGGTGGCTGCGTTGGAATTAACGCGGGAATAGTTGTATGCAGAGTTGAAGTTGATCACAGGGAAATAATCTCCTTTGCTTTCCTTCAATTGCAGTTGTGATACAGTCAGGTTCTGCTGTGCCACTTTAATCCCGGTGTTTTTCTCTAACGCCTGTTGTCTTAATCCGCCGTAGGAAAGATCCATATTCAGTGGAATGGTATCCATCACATCGTATTGTGTATTGCCTGCTTCAACGGCCATCAGCTGATTCAATGTGGCCTTACTCTGTTCGATTAAGGTTTGCTGACGCAGATAGGACGCCTTGAGCGCATTGTAGTCTACCTTAGACTGTAACCAGTCTGTCTTTGGTCCCAGACCAGTCTGGAACTTGGCATCTGACAGTTTCACTCTTTCTTCTGATATAGACAGTTGTTCTGAGAGATTACGCAATTGTTGTTTCTGTTGTACAACGTTGTAATAGCCGGCAATGACATTGGCGACTGTGTTGATCACCTGGTCTTTTACGGCCAGTTCACCGAGATCGCGCAGCGACTCCAGTTTTTGTCTGGTAGCAAACATCTTCAAACCATCAAACAGTGTCCATGCAAGACTCACGTTTGCACTTAAAGTGCTGGCGCGGATACCGGAAGTATCACGTTTACTGCCGTTGGCGAATTCCTGTTTGGTCTGCGTAGCATTCCATACTTTATTGGCGGTTCCGTTCACACGCGGTGCAAAGGCGAGATTAGCATATGCATAATCATTTGCAGTGATAGCTGCATCACTTTTTGCAAGACGGATATCATAGTTGTTCTTCAATGCGACATCTATTGCCTGTTCCGGCGTCAGTATCTGCTGTGCATGTGCAGCAGAACAAAGCAGCAAAGAGAGATATAAAAGTGTTCGTTTCATGTAGTTGCTGATAATTTATGCGTGCACAGAGGCTGTCTCCTCTTCTTCTTCTTCACTTTTTCTTTCTGCCGCAGGTTTTCTTCTGGACAGGAAAGTATACATCGCCGGAATTACGAATAAGGTCAGGATCAGTGAGAATATGATACCACCCACAATCACGATACCCAGCGGGATGCGGCTGGTAGCCGCAGCACCTAATGACATGGCGATCGGCAATGCACCGAGGGCCATCGCAAGGCTGGTCATAAGGATAGGACGCAGACGCATAGCAGATGCTTCCACTACTGCTTTTGCCTTGGACATACCTTCATCACGTTTGTGGTTGGCAAATTCCACGATCAGGATACCATTTTTCGTAACAAGCCCTATCAGCATAATTACACCGATCTGGGAGAAGATGTTCCAGGTCTGACCAAATATCCACAATGACAGCAATGCACCTGCGAATGCCAGCGGTACCGTCAGCATGATGATAAACGGATCGACCCAGCTTTCAAACTGGGCGGCCAGTACGAGGTAGATCAGTACCAGTGCCAGTATCAGTGCGAACATAGTGTTGGAACCGCTTTCTGCATAGTCACGCGATGATCCGGCCAGCGCTGAAACATAGTTGTCATTTAATACACCCTGCTGTTTCAGTTTGTCGTAGATAGCATACATCGCGTTGATACCATCTCCGATCGTTTTACCAGGTGCAAGACTCGCAGATACGGTGGCGGATTTATAACGGTTAAAGTGATAGATGATCGGCGGACTGGTTTCCTCATCGATCGTTACCACGTTGTCGAGCTGAATCGCTTCTCCACGGCTGTTACGTACATAGATGTTCTGCAGGTCGGTTGGTTTATCGCGTGCTCCACGGAATACCTGTCCCATTACCTGGTATTGCTTACCATTACGGATGAAATAGCCGTAACGGAGGTTACTCAGTGCGAGCTGTAAGGTTTGTGAAATATCATCAACAGATACGCCCAGTTCACTTGCTTTCGCACGATTGATCTGGATACGGAGTTCTGGTTTGTTGAACTTCAGGTCCACGTCGATTGCAGCAAACGTCGGGTTGTTATTTGCTTCTTCCAGAAACTTCGGCAGTACGGAGGAAAGACTGTCAAAGTTAATATGTTGTAGTACGAACGATACCGGCAGACCGCCACGACGTCCTACCTGGATCGTCTGTTGTTCGATCGCAAATACTTTACCTTCCGGGAAGCGGAACATGTTCTTGTTCACCATATTCACGATCTCCTTCTGCGAACGTTGACGTTCGTTAGGTTCGGTCAGTACGACGTTGGCAAAACCGGAGTTAACAGCGCCACCGCCAAAGCCCGGAGATGTCACGGAAATGAGGATCTTCTTCTCAGGGATGGAGTCTACCATGAACTGTGTGAGACGGTTCATATAGGTTTCCATATAGTCAAAGGAAGTTCCTTCCGGTGCGCTGATAGACAGGCGGAACTGGCTACGGTCTTCAATGGGCGCCAGTTCTGATTGGAGATTTGTGAACATGATCCGGATCATCGCAAGACAGATCAATACGATCAGCGTCGCCATCCAGCGGATCTTCATAAATGCTTCCAGCGCACGCTCATAGCCAGATTCCATTCCGGTGAAGAATGGTTCTGTCTTTTCATAAAACCAGGAGTGTTTATGTGTTTTACGACCCAGTTTTACGTTGAGTACGGGTGTGAGCGTCAGGGATACAAATGCGGAGATCAATACAGCGCCTGCTACCACGATACCGAATTCACGGAACAATCGTCCTACGAAACCCTGTAAGAATACGATCGGAAGGAATACGAATGCAAGTGTAATAGATGTGGCGATCACCGCAAAGAAGATTTCTTCAGAACCTTCTTTTGCCGCTTTCATACGCGGCATACCGGCTTCGATTTTTTTATAGATATTTTCCGTGACCACGATACCATCATCCACCACCAGACCGGTAGCGAGTACGATCGCCAGCAGGGTCAGGATATTGATGGTAAATCCGCAGACGTACATGATAAAGAATGCGGCAATGAGTGACACAGGGATATCCACCAAAGGACGGAAGGCCATGAGCCAGTCGCGGAAGAAGAGATAAATGATGATGATCACAAGACCGAGTGCGATGATCAGTGTTTCTTCCACCTCCTCGATGGATTTGCGGATAAACTTCGTGTTATCGATCGCGATATCGGTGGTGATATCATCCGGCAAATCTTTCTTTAACTGTTCATAACGTTTATAGAATTCGTCTGTGATGGCCACATAGTTTGAACCTGGTTGTGGCGTGAGTGCCAATGCGATCATCGGTACGCCTGATTCTTTCAGGATGGTTTCTTCGTTTTCCGGTCCGAGTATGGCCTGACCGATATCACGGAAGTGGATTACTTTACCGTTGTCATTTTTGATGATAAGGTTGTCGAAATCTTCTTCTGTATTCAGACGGCCAAAGGTACGTACGGTCAGTTCAGTTGCATTACCGGCGATCTTACCGGAGGGCAGTTCCACGTTCTCACGTGAGAGAGCAGCCTGTACATCACCTGGCGTGAGGCTGTAGGCCGATAGACGGGCAGGGTCCATCCAGAGGCGCATGGCAAATTTCTTTTCACCAAGGATACGGATGGAGCTGACACCGGGAATGGTTTGTAATCTTTCGAGCAATACGTTGTTGGCGTATTCGGTTACTTCGAGCTGGTTACGGATGTTACTCTGTACTGTCATGGACAGGATATAATCAGAGTTAGCATCTTCTTTCGAAACAACAGGCGGCGCGTCGATATCCGGCGGCAAACTACGAAGTGCCTGAGATACTTTGTCGCGCACGTCGTTAGCCGCAGCTTCAAGGTCAATACTTAGTTCAAATTCAACCGTGATATTGCTGGAACCCTGGCTGCTGCTGGAGGATATATTTTTGATACCCGCGATGCCATTGATGGATTTCTCCAGCGGTTCGGTGATCTGGGTTTCGATAATATCGGAGTTGGCGCCGGCGTAGGAAGTACGCACGTTCACGATAGGCGGGTCAATAGCGGGGAAGTCCCTTACCCCCAGGAAATTGAATCCCACCAGGCCGAATATCACAATAATGATATTCATCACGATAGCAAATACGGGACGTTTAAGAGAGAGTGAAGGAAGGCTCATAATCTATAGCTTTAATTGTCCGGAGGCCTATTTAACGTCATTGTATTTAAGCACCAGTCCTGGTTTGATCTGCATAATACCACTGGTGATCACGGTGTCACCTACGTTGAGTCCGCTGGTGATCTGTACATTGTCTGCATTGCGGATGCCTGTCTCTACTACTACAAATTTCGCTTTTCCGCTGTCAGCGATCGCTACTTTTTTATCACGCGTACCAGGTATTACGGCCTGGGTAGGAATCATGATAGCGTCGGGCATATTTTTCAGTGCGATGAGTACACGTGCAAAGGCGCCTGGCAGCAATTTACCGGCATTAGGAACGATCGCCCTGATCCTGATGGTACGCGTAGACAGATCGATTTTCGGATCGAGGGCATAGATATTACCCTTATACGTCTGGTTATCGCCGGCTACTTTGAAATCTACCACATCACCCTGTGCGATAGCTGTACGGTACTTTTCCGGTACGGAGAAGTCTACTTTCAGGGGATCTATCTGCTGGAGGGTGGTAATAACTGTAGCAGGTGTAACGATAGCGCCGAGGCTGACATTCCGGAGGCCGAGGCGACCGGAGAATGGTGCGCGGAGTTCCGTTTTCTGCAGCTGAGTACGGGTATATTCGATATCAGCGCCATAAGCGCTTACCTGGTTACGGGTAACGTCGACGTCCTGGCGGCTGATACCATTTATTTTAAGGAGATTTTCCTGTCTTTCGAGTGTGGTTTTAGCCAGTTCACGTTGTAATTCCAGCTTCTGCAGCTGGGCTTTCAGGTCTTCGTCATAGATTTTCACCAGCAGGGCGCCTTTGGCCACCTGGGTACCTTCTTTAAAGAAGAGTCCTGTAACACGACCGGTAATTTCTGCCTGTACCTGCACTTCTTCATTGCTTTGCAGGGTTCCGCTCGCTTCTATCGTCTCGTTCAGAGAACTGGTCTTTACAACATAGTAGTCCACGAGGAGGTTTTTCGGGCCTCCGCCACCTTTCGCATTTGATTTTTCAGGAGCATTTTCCCCTTTTTTCCCTGGAGCATTCACTCTGTTAATGATAAAACCGACAATGACAGCAGCCACTATCAGGAATAAAACAGTTGTCAGGATCTTCTTATTGCCAGCCATGAGCTTGTATTGGTTTAATATAGACGGGATAAATCCGGGCAAATTTAATAAATGGGATTGCTGCGACGATGGCCGCAGTGTTAATTAAAGTTAATTGTGTTTTATCGGTATATAGGTGGCAGATTAGGCTGTTGAGTGGCAATTTGTGTTTATTGTGCTGTCAACTGCATATATATAGGTGTGTGTCTGTGCGACAGGAGGGGCTTTTTGGACGGAAAAGGACTTTTGCCGGTTTAAATAATAGGGCTTGGAATCCTTTGTGGTAGGGAGTTTTGGGCGTCTACAACTAAAGTCTAGGGTGTAAAATTTGTATGCTTTCTTGTCAATTCAATAAAAATTATATTTTTGCACTCAAGTTTTAAACCAAAAACACTTAAAATTATGTCAGACATTGCATCAAGAGTTAAAAAGATCATCATTGACAAATTGGGCGTTGACGAAGCTGAGGTAACTCCTGAAGCCAGCTTTACCAACGACCTGGGCGCTGACTCTTTGGATACGGTAGAACTGATCATGGAATTCGAAAAAGAATTCAACATCTCCATTCCTGACGAACAAGCTGAAACTATTACTACTGTTGGCCAGGCAGTTGCCTACCTGGAAGAACATGTGAAATAATCCTACTTAATCAGATTTGTTTTAATGCAACCAAGACGAGTAGTCGTTACAGGTTTAGGCGCACTTACACCGCTCGGCAATTCCATATCCGACTTCTGGAAGGGATTGACGGACGGTGTATCCGGTGCCGGCCCTATTACACATTTTGATGCTGCCAAGTTCAAGACCCGTTTTGCTTGCGAACTGAAGAACTTTGACGCTACCAATTTTCTGGACAAAAAGGATGCACGCAAGATGGATCCTTTTACGCAGACCGCTGTGATTGCTGCCGACCAGGCAGTACAAGACGCCGGGATTAACCGCAATACTGTCAATATTGACAGGGTTGGGGTGATCTGGGCTTCCGGCATTGGTGGTATGATCAATTTCTGCCAGGAAATGAAAGAATTTGGTCAGGGTGATGGAACTCCCCGTTTCAGTCCTTTCCTGATTCCCCGGTTAATCCTTGATATTGCCGCTGGGCATATATCTATACGTCACGGCTTCCGAGGTCCTAACTTCTCAGTAGTCTCTGCCTGCGCTTCTGCTACCAATGCTATTATTGAGGCTATGCTGTATATTCAGTTTGGTAAGGCGGATGTGATGATCACCGGAGGATCAGAAAACGTTATTAACGAAGCCTGTATAGGTGGGTTTAATGCGATGAAGGCCCTGTCTGAACGAAATGATGACCCAAGAACCGCTTCCCGCCCCTTTGATCTCGACAGAGATGGCTTTGTCATGGGGGAAGGCGCTGGTGGACTGGTGTTAGAATCCTATGAACATGCGACGGCAAGAGGAGCCAAAATTTACGCTGAATTGGCCGGAGGCGGCGCAACTGCCGATGCCTATCACCTTACAGCACCACATCCGGAAGGACTTGGCGCAATGAATGTAATGCGGTTGGCCTTAGCAGAAGCGGGAATGCAACCCCATGATATTGATTATATTAATGTGCACGGAACGTCTACACCTCTGGGTGACATTGCGGAAGTAAAAGCTATCCAACAGGTTTTCGGGGAACATGCTTACAATCTGAACATCAGTTCCACGAAATCTATGACCGGGCACCTCTTAGGCGCTGCCGGAGCAATTGAGGCCATCGCTGCTATTATGTCTATAATACATGGTATTGTACCTCCTACCATCAATCATTTCATGAAAGATCCGGAGCTGGATCCCAAATTAAATTTTACCTTTAACGTCGCACAACATAGAGAAATCAACGCTGCATTAAGTAACACCTTCGGTTTTGGAGGGCATAATGCATCTGTTATTTTCAAAAAATTTGTTGCTTGATTGTGTGAAATTACTGCCAGGATTTTTATACCGATTCGTTCCTAAGAAAAGGAGCCTTTACAAGGACCTTTATAATTTGCTGGGATTTGCCCCGGGCAATTTCTCATTGTATGAAGTGGCACTCAGCCACCGTTCCAGCAAAGAGAAGTTCCTAGAAAGCAACGAGCGCCTGGAATATCTGGGCGACGCAATCCTTGGCGCCATTATAGGAGACTACCTTTTTAAAAAGTATCCCTACAAAACGGAAGGATACCTGACCGAAATGCGGTCTAAAATCGTTAACCGTCAGCAGCTCAATGATATTGCTATCAAAATGGGCCTGCGTAAACTGACCATCTACGATAAATACAACAGCTTCCTGAAAATCAGCCAGATCTTCGGTAATACGCTTGAAGCCCTTGTCGGCGCCGTATACCTTGACAAAGGCTATAACAGGACCAAACAGTTTGTACACCAGCGGCTGATCGTTCCTTACATTGACCTTGAACAACTGGAAAATGTGGAAATGAACCATAAGAACAAGCTGTACGGCTGGGCGAATAAACACGGCAAGACCCTTGAGTTCGACCTGCTGGAAGAACAGATGGATAATGGCCGTCGTATTTTCACCGTCGGTGCTGTCGTAGATGGTGAGCTGATTTGCAGTGGTAAGGCGTTCAATAAGAAAGACGCCAGCCAGATAGCTGCACAACAGGCCATAGAACTACTGGGCCTGGGCGAAAAATAATCACTTATTTATTTTACCGGCTGTCGCAAAATGGTTTTCATTTTAGCGGGTGCTGTTTTACGCGGATCTGACAGATAGATCTCATGATGCCTGCCATTATAGGCTAATCCTTCCTTTCTGATAAACTCCTCCATTATCGCTAACGTGGCCGGTTCTTCCGAGTAGGGACCCGTATGTAGTACCTGTACGCTTTTACCTTCTGCCAGTGTAATCAACGAAACCTGTTGCAGCAAAGACAGCTGCTTTTTGACAAAGGCTGCTTTCAGAGCTTGTTGTACTACCGGATTGACTACGTAGTCAGGCATACGTATCAGTAGTTGCCAGCACCACTCAGAACGGGGTACATCCAGGGGATAGCCCTCCTGCTCTACCCACCAGGTGCCTTCCAGTTTACTGACTGTAAAGTCCTGCGTGGATTGTTTATAGACATTCTTTACGCTATAGGCAGCAGTATACAATGCCTGGGTACTGTCCGCAAATACAGGACCGTCGGGGTCGCCTTTGCCGGTAATGGCCAGATAATGACCGGCGGGTACGAATAGCAACGCGGGTTTAACTTTTGCCGTATACAGTTCACGGTGTACTTTGGTAAGGTCTGTTTTAGACATAACGCTTGTTTTAGTTTTGCATGGATCAGAAACACGTTTATTCTTATGCGTGATAACGCATGATTGATCAGACATTGTAAACTGGTGCGCAATACCAATAATCAGCAATAACCAATGGCACCATAAGTGTAGCTTCATTCAGTAATGATTTATCGTTACTGATACAAAGTAAAAAAGGGGGAGTGACAGCCTTATGTCAGGAGGGATTACAGATAATGTGCTTTTATTTCGAGGGCGAGTTCCTGCATTTTTTCAGTCAGGGCTACCGGGGTGACGATCTCCGGAATGGAGCCCCATATCAATAGCCAGCGGCCAAACCAGTCCAGGCAGGGCGCCAGGAAGGTCATTTCTATACATTCGTCATTTATGAGCTGTTCTTCGACCAGTCCATAGTAGTATTTCTGGTCGCCGATACGACGGGCATGTGTCTTCGGGAAACGTATTTTGACCATGTGCGCCTGCGTTTCATACTCCCCGTACCTGTCCATATATTCCTTGAGTGTAATATGACGCTGCTTGTCATAGTTGTCAGCGGATACTCCTACATTTTTTATACGGTCCATCCGGAAGTCGCGGTATCCATGACGTAGCCGGCACCAGGCGATCAGGTGCCAATATCCGTTCATAAAGATGATACCGATCGGTTCCACATCTCTCTTGGTATGGGTTTCATTGTGCAGGGCGAAGTAGTCCAGCTGGAGAATGAGCTGTTTACCCAGGGAATGCTGTATGTCTGACAGGAAGCGGTTAGGAAACTCCTCTCCTACCGGAGGACGACGGCTGACAACTGCAATATTATCTTCCAGCGATTCCAGGAAGTCTTTTTCGCTGCCTCTCAGTACGGCTTTGATCTTTTGCATAGCGTTGCTGAACTCCTTTCTATTAGAATGATCGCTCAGGTTGGCCATGAGTTTCTCTCCGGTGAGCAGTGCAGCAGCCTCTTCCCTGCTGAACATAACAGGAGGCAGGTGATACCCTTCCACCAGGTAATAACCGGTACCCGCTTCCGCGCCGACAGGTACGCCTGCTTCCTGCAAGGCCCTGACGTCCCGGTATACAGTACGGAGGCTGATGTTAAAACGTTCGGCTATTTCTGCTGCCTTTACAATTTTCTTGCCTTGTAACTGAATGAGAATGGCGGAAAGACGGTCTATCCTGTTCATATCAGCAGCAAGTTAGAATAAAATTGAAAAAATTTTCCGCAGCGATTAAACTTCGGTTATAATAAGCAGTCTTAGATAAAGTAAATATTTGAGGGCAGCACTTTTAGCGATTGATAATTGTAGTGATGACAGACTAATCTAAAATGTAAGCACCCTGAAAAATATTTGAAAAATTGATGCTACAGTACAGAATATAGGTTAAATGGTAAGCCCCTGCAATTTCTTGCGGGGGCCTTTTTTTGCCCTTCCCCATGACCTCGTTTTCATCAGAAATTATTTGAAATCATTAACTTATGGTTAACAGATGGCGGATAGAATCCCCCTATTTTTGGTACAGCAAAATTCAAATGAGTTTTTTTAATGGTTAATTTGGGGAGGGCCTGATTTTTATCAGGCCCCTTTTTATTTTGTTTACTGTATCATTTTATTTTTATAGCTTGTAGTTTATAGGCAATAGCTTTAAACGAGGTAAATTGGCGGGGTCCGAAAATATCAACCAGACAACCATAGCGGACCACGAGCTATGGACTGCTTTCAAACAGGGGAATGTACAGGCTTTCAGTGAAATGTACCGGCGTCATGCAGGTACGCTGTATAACTATGGCTATCACCTTGTACCCGATGCCGCCCTTGTAAAAGACGCTATGCAGGATCTGTTCGGGGATCTCTGGCGTACACGCAATAATCTCTCTGATACCAGTTCTATCAAGTATTATCTTTTCCGCTCTCTCAGACGCCGGTTGTACCGGCTGGCAGATATCAAACCGGTGCCTGTTATCAGCCCTTTACAGACCGAATCTATTGAAGAACTGAAGATCCGTACGGAAGAAGATCTGTTGCAGCAGCAACGGTTACAATACCTTATGTCGAAATTGCCTGAAAGGCACCAGGAAGTGATCCGCCTCCGCTTTTATGACAATTTCAGCTGGGAGGAAATCGCCGGAATTCTTCAGATCAATGAACAATCTGTTCGGAACCTGGTACAGCGGGCGATCGTTAAACTGCGCGAAAACTGGAAATAACACCCTTCAAAAATTTTTTTCTTAAAAGTGAGTTAAAATGAAACTCACCTGCCTTTATTATTACAACTACTGTCGGAAGGCACATAATGCTATGGATTATTCAGTATACGATACAGCAGATTTTGTCTGTGACGATTCTTTTGTGGCATGGGTGAAGGAAGGAAGGGAGGAAGCGCACTGGAAAGAGGTAATCGCACGATATCCCGCACGGCGGGAAGCGATGTTGCAGGCCAGGGCCATTATCCTGGCAGCGGCGCAGTTACCTGCTTTTGGGCTGAAAGAGAAGGAACAGCAACTGATGTGGGAGAATATCCGGGAAAAGATGGACCTGACAGAAAGGACAGTAGTGAAAACATCGCGGGGATATTTTTTGTACTGGGCAGCAGCCCTCTTATGTATAGCCGCCGGCGCTGCCATCTGGTGGATGCGTCCGGCCCCTGCTCCAGCGGTATATAGCCGCCTGTTGCGGGAAGCAAAACTGGAAGGGAAGGAAAGAATAGAAGAGATCAATGAAGAGAAACACCCGAGAACAGTAAGTCTGCCTGACGGAAGCTCTGTCGTATTGCAACCCGGCGCAAGGATCAGTTTTCCTGCCTGTCCGGATCAGAAGTGCAACAGAGAAGTATATCTGTCGGGAGCCGCTTTTTTTGAAGTATCACGTAACACAATGCAACCTTTCATCGTGTATGCGAATGAAATGGTGATCAATGTGCTGGGGACCAGCTTCAATGTAAAAGCATATGAACAGGATAGCCTGGTAGAAGTGCACGTTAGAACAGGAAAAATAGCAGTGTCAGTGAAACCATTGGGAAACAAAGTTGTCGCCAATCTTTCTGCCAACCAGCAGGCCGTATTAACAAGAAGTACACTGGCCGTAGCGGTATTGCAGACCATTCCACAGGTCAATACCCGGAAGATGGACGAAACAACAGTTTATTCATTTGAATTCAGTGATACGCCGGTAGATAGTGTGATGACAACTATAGAGAATGCATACGGGGTACGCATCAACTATGACAAAAGTTTACTGGCTGATTGCAGGCTGACCGCCTCGCTGACTGATGAACCATTAATTGAGAAGATTCGCCTGATCTGTAAGGCGCTGGAGGCGGGATGTATCATCGAGGGAGATGAAATAACGCTGAAAGCTAAAGGATGTCGCCCAAATGTTATTGAAAACTAAACCACGATTAAATGTAGTATGAACCGCAGTACTTAATGAAAAATAGCCAGCGGTATGGCCGTACCACTGGCTAACACCAAAGTCACATCTGACTTAAACCCGCTCCACTGGGTTTGAGACAGCCATTCTATTTCCCAATATTTATTCAGGAACACAATCCAAGTTATGAAAAAAAGATTACGAATCCGTGATTTAATCTTCCACGTTATGCGTACTTGTGTTTACCAGCTGCTGGTGGCCCTGTCGTTTACCACCATCGTATTTGCCAGGTCCGGCAAAGCCCAGGAAGTATTACAGCAAAAGATCTCCCTGGAAGTAAAACAACAACCTGTAGGTAAAGTACTGAACCAGATTGAAAAAATGGTGGATGTCAAATTCCTCTACAGTTCCTCTCTTATCCAGTCTGACCGCAAAGTAGACGTAGCTGCTGATCATGAAACACTGGCAGCTATCCTGGATGAATTACTCCTTCCTTTGCAACTCCAGTATCATGTATCTGGTCGGCAGATTGTGCTAAATCGATTACGCTCCACTGCTGATGCCGGACAACAACAGCCTGTGCGTATCACCGGTCAGGTAATTGACCCGAAAGGTGTACCCTTGCCTGGTGTAAGCGTTAAGCTGAAAGGCACCGCTACAGGCGCCACTACCGATGCCAGTGGTAATTATGGTTTTAACGTACCTGCACTCAGCGGTATCCTCATCTTTACCTATGTAGGTTATGCACCTAAAGAGGTAGAGATCAATGGTAAGCACACTGTGAACACGACACTGGAATCATCGTCTACCGCACTGGGCGACGTTGTGATCGTGGGATATGGCTCACAGCGCAAAGAATCATTAACAGGCGCTATCTCTTCCGTAACCAGCAAAGAACTCAACGGCATACACGCCGGTTCTACTGTGAGTGCTGGTCTGGCAGGAAAGATCGCCGGTGTGTCTTTTCGTATGTCTGATGGTCGTCCCGGCGCCAGCGCTTCCATACAGATCAGAAACATGGGTAATCCACTGTATGTAATTGATGGTATCCAGCAGGATGAAGGACAGTTCAATAACATCGCTCCTAATGATATTGAAAGCATTACCGTACTGAAAGACGCTTCCGCGGCTATCTATGGTATGAGAGCTGCAAACGGCGTTGTCGTAGTAACTACTAAACGCGGTAAACTGGGCAGTCGCAACACCATCAACGTAAACGTTTACAGAGGATGGCAGAACTGGACCCGTTTCCCGAAAACAGTCAATGCGTATGAATGGATGGTAGGTAAAGCAGATGCAGATGTGAATCAGACCGGCCACACTACTATCACACAGGCAGAACTGGACAAGTGGAAAGCTGGTACGGAGACAGGCTATAAAAGCTTTGACTGGTACAAGTTCATTGTAAAAGGAAACTCTCCGCTGACGTCTGCAAACCTGAACTTCACTGGTGGCTCTGAGCGTATCAATTATTATGTATCTGCCACTCACCTGAGCCAGAACTCTGTACTCGGCAGGGAATTTACTTTTTCAAGATCCAATGTACAGAGTAATATCGACGCCCGCGTATCTGACCGTTTCAGAATCGGCGCGCAGATCAATGGCCGTGTGGAAACGCGCGATCAGCCAGGTGTACCAGGAGGTGATGACTACTGGGCAGCACGTTTCGCGATCCTGCGTAACAGACCAACAGAACGCCCTTACGCCAATGATAATCCTGACTATCCGAATGACATCGGTCACAACACAGAGAACTGGGCGCTCCAGAATAAAAAATTGTCTGGCTACTGGCGCAGTGACTGGCGTGTAGTACAATCTAACCTGACCGCGGAATATCAGTTCCCGCTGGAGGGACTGACTGCAAAGGGTCTGTTCTCTTATTACTATGCAAATGAAATTATGAACGGACATGAGTATACTTATAAAGTGTATACCTACAATCCGGCAGACGATACATACAACGTAACCGGCGGTAGCTCCAACCCTTACCGCGAAAGGCGTAACAGAACCATTCTGTCGCCTACTTTACAGGCTCAGCTGAATTATAATAAAACGTTTGGTAAACACGTAATAGGTGCTACACTGGTAGCTGAAAGGATCAAAAGAAGAGATCTTAGCACCTATGTACACTCCGTACCAACACTCAACCAGTTACCATTGATCTACTTCTCGACAATGGATACTTACAATGACTTCGATAATACAGAGGCAAGACTCGGTTATATCGGTCGTGTAAACTATAACTATGGCGGTAAGTATTATATTGAACTCTCTGCACGTCGTGATGCCTCCTGGAAATTTGCACCGAATAAAAGATGGGGTACATTCCCTTCCGTATCCGGTGGATGGAGAGTAAGCGAAGAGAAATTCTTCAGCGGTGTGAGCAAAAAGGCTGTCAGTGAACTGAAGCTCCGTGCTTCCTTTGGTAGAATGGGGGATGATGACATCGGAATCGGTGCATATGATTATCTGGCAGGTTATAACTATAACGCATCTACTGTTATCCTGGATGGTAATGCAGTGATCGGCTCCCGTAACAAAGGTGTACCTATCAGCAATATCTCCTGGTTTGTAAGTCAGACACTGGACGTAGGTCTGGATTATGCATTATTCAATGACAAAATTACCGGTGCGATCGACGTGTTTAACAGAAAGAGAACCGGTTTGCTGGGTTCTAAATACGATATCCTCGTACCTAGTGAACTTGGTTACAATCTGCCATCTGAAAACGTAAACAGTGATCAGGTAGCTGGTTTCGAAGGTTCTATCGCCTACTCCGGAAAAGTGAAAGACGTGAGCTTTAGTATCGGTGGTAACTTTTCCATCGCGCGTCCGAAAACACTGAACACTTATAAGCCGGTATTCAACAACTCACTCGACCATTATTTCAACTCACGCGAACAACGTTTTGTAAACGCTTTCTGGGGATTTGAATCAGCAGGACAGTTCCAGTCACAGGAGCAGATCAACAAATATCCTGTGAACGTGGATGGTTTTGGTAACAAAACTTTATTACCAGGCGATATCATTTATAAAGACCTCAACAACGATGGTATCATCAATGATCAGGATAGACGTCCGATTGGTTATGGTACCGGCAGAAACCCAATCCTGAACTTTGGTTTTAGTCTTTCTGCAAGCTGGAAAGGTTTTGACGGCCGTATTGATTTCTCCGGTGGTGGCGGTTATTCCTTCAACCGTAACTGGGAAACACGTAATCCATTCCAGAATGGTGGTAACCTGTTTGCCGACCTGTATAACGACCGTTGGCACAGAGAGAATCCACTGGACCCTAACAGTCGCTGGATTCCAGGTAAATACCCTGCACTCCGTTTCAATGATGGTGGTCATAGCAGTTACGGAAGGGATTCTGATTTCTGGCTGACCAATGTTAAATACCTGCGTGCCAGAACGATGGAGCTGGGATATACTATTCCGAAAAATGTGCTCAGTCGTGTGAAAATAGAAAGAGCCCGTTTCTACGTGAATGCGAATAACCTCTTCTCTATTGACAACCTCAAGAAGGTGGGTATAGATGCGGAAATCGTGGATGATAACGGTCTTACCTATCCGCAAAGTAGATTTGTGAACGTTGGTTTTGAACTTTCTCTCTGATCATTTAATTACACGCAGCATGAAAAAATATTTGCTGATACTGACAGCTGTCATCTCAATCATAACAACAGGATGCTTAAAGGATGATGAATTCCTGACGACTGATCCTACCAATTTGCTTACTGACGATGCAGTATGGAAAAGCTCCGATCTGGTGCTTTCTGTACTGGCTGATTTATACGACCGTTATCCTGAACAGCAGACCATTACCAACTGGGCTGAGTTTACCAACTTTGATGAGGCATTTGCTTCAGAAGCTGGTCAGTACTGGAGAACCAAACAGGTAGATTATCCTACCGGATGGTGGTCTTTGTGGGATTACGGTTATATCCGTGACCTGAACCTGTTCGTGCAGAAATGCCAGGCTGCTAATGAGCTGGCTGCTGATGCACGCGCCCGTTTCCTGGCAGAAGCCCGCTTCCTGCGTGCTGCTATTTACTTTGAAGAAGTAAAACGTATGGGTGGCGTTCCTTTGATCCTGGAACCAATGGAATATAACTTCAGTGGTGATCCTACTTACCTGCAACATGCACGTGCGAAGGAATCCGATATATATGATTTCGTGATCAGTGAACTGGATAGCGTGAAGAATGTATTGCCTGATGATGGCGGTATCAAATCCCGCGCAACCAGAGCCGCCGCATTGGCGATGCAATCAAGAGCTGCTTTATATGCAGGTTCCATTGCGAAGTATGGCGGATCCACGCCGCTGGTAAGTCTGCCGGGTGGTGAAGTGGGCATATCTGCCGACAAAGCAGTTGCTTATTTTACAAAAGCACTGGAAGCATCCCAGGCGGTGATTACCGGAGGTAAATATTCTTTATACAAAAAGAAAGCAGAAGACCTTCAGGAGAATTTCGCTTCACTCTTCTATGATAAGTCAAACAACCCGGAAGTTATCTTCGTACAGGATTTCAAATTGAAGTCAGGTAAAACACAGGACTGGACGCTGGCTAACCAGCCATGGTCTTCCGCCGAGGAACAACAGGGAGGTAGAGTAA
This sequence comes from Chitinophaga pinensis DSM 2588, assembly GCF_000024005.1. Taxonomy (NCBI): domain Bacteria; kingdom Pseudomonadati; phylum Bacteroidota; class Chitinophagia; order Chitinophagales; family Chitinophagaceae; genus Chitinophaga; species Chitinophaga pinensis. Next base: position 422,680 of record NC_013132.1, on the reverse strand, counting down.
ATCCATCCCTGAACCTGGCCCTGCAATACGAGAAACTGGATAACACGTTCGCGCCATTCGCTACGAATAACGGCAGTGACTATGTGTACTACAATAATCCGGGTGATATTTTCGCTGGCAGAGATGCCCGTTTGGGTGGCACGATCATGTTACCTGGCAGCCGTTTCAAAGGTGTTCCACTAGACATCTGGGCAGGCGTGATGTACTGGAAGGATGGTAAATACAATATTATCACTGGTGATAACTTTGGCGACAGAGACAGTATTCCGGTTGCGGGATCTCCAAGGAGTTCTCAGGTAGTGGGTACAGATGGTCCGGTAGACGGGCTGCAATACAGTGCACAGACCGGTTTTTTTGTTCGTAAGTTCATGGATCCTACAGTGGGTTCTGGTCAGATAGGTACCCGTAGTGATGTATGGTGGGTACGTTTCCGCTATGCAGAAGTATTATTAAATGCAGCAGAAGCTGCTTTCGAACTCGGTCAACCCGGTCTTTCATCCACTTATATTAACCAGCTGCGTGAGCGCGCAGGTTTTACTACCCAGCTCACAGACGCCCAGATGACCTTTGACAGGATCGTACACGAAAGACGTGTGGAACTGGCCTTTGAAGGACACGAGATGTTTGATAACAAACGTTGGAGGATCGCACATAAAGTATGGAACGGGGAAAATATCTCTGCTGCTGATGTGACGAGCAATCTTGGTAAAGCTGACAGGGTAAACACCATGATCTATGCGATGTGGGGGTATAAAATCTATAATCCGGGTAATGCAAATGACGGTAAATGGGTGTACAGAATTGTAAAACCGTCCAATGTAACTGCCGCACACCGCTTTAACCTGGGGAACTACTATTCTGTGATAGGCTCAGATATCCTTAGTAATAACCCTAAGCTGGTGAAGAATCCTAATCATTAAGTACTGACCGTAAAACATGCCACATGAAAAAAACATTCGTATATATAGCTTTGGCACTGACTGCTTTTGCCTGTAAGAAAGATAATTATGATCCACCTTCCTCTACCCTTTCGGGTCATATTACCTATCAGGGAATGCCGATCAACGTCAGTTCAAAAGACGTAACTTTCGAACTCTGGGAACCTGGATGGGGTAAAAGCGGGGCTATTACTGTCAATGTAAAAGAGGATGGTTCTTATTCCGCGCTGTTATTTGATGGTAATTATAAACTGGTTATCCCTCGTTCACAGGGACCATTCAGATCCATCACGAATGCAGAGACTAAAACTGACACGATGCTGTTGACCGTAAGTGGTAGCCGTGATATGAATATTGAGGTGATGCCTTATTATATGGTCAGGGATGCGAAGCTGACAGTAAGTGGTACTACCGTGAATGCGAACTGTAAGCTGGAACAGATCATCACAGACGCAAATGCCAGAAACGTGGAATCTGTGTTCCTGTATGTAAACCAAACCCAGTTTGTAGACGGAACTAACTACCTTGCGCGTACGGCGTTGAATGGTAGTGATATCGCCGACCTGGCTAATGTCAGTCTGAGTGTGAATGTGCCAGATAATCATTCCGCCAATGGCGCAAGCGGCGATCAGGATTACGTATTCGCCCGTATCGGCGTGAAAATCAGTGGTGTGGAAGATCTGTTGTTTTCTGAAGTTCAGCAGATTAATCTGAAATAAAAATATGCTAAGATCACTTATTTGCTTTTTGTTGCTAATGACGTCTGTTGCCTACGGACAGCAGACGTTTAAAAATCCGGTCCTGCCGGGCGGGCCTGATCCCTGGTGTGTGTATAAGGATGGATATTATTATTATATGCATACGATGGGTAACCGCCTGGAGCTGTGGAAAACAAAGAACGTCGCTCAACTGAAGGATGCACCACATAAAACCATCTGGACGCCACCGGCTTCCGGTCCTTATGCCAAAAATATCTGGGCGCCTGAAATCCATTATCTGAAAGGGAAATGGTATGTCTATTTTGCTGCGGATAATGGTGATAATCAGTTCCATCGTATTTATGCGCTGGAAAACAGTTCACCTGATCCAACGCAGGGTACCTGGGAGTTTAAAGGAAAGGTAACTGATCCGGAAGATAAGTGGGCCATTGATGCCAGTGTGTTTGAGCATCACGGAAAATTGTATATGATATGGTCAGGATGGGAAGGAGATAAGAATGGCCGGCAGGATATCTATATCGCCGCCATGAAAGATCCGCTTACCATCCAGGGGAAAAGGGTAAAAATATCGACACCGCAGTATCCATGGGAGACCAAGGGAGATCTCGGAGATCCTAATCTAAAACATATAGACGTTAACGAGGGGCCGCAGATGTTGCAACATAAAGGGTTACTTTTCATCATTTATTCGGGATCCGCCTGCTGGACAGACGATTACGCATTAGGGATGTTAGTGGCTGATGAAAAAAGTGATCTGTTGAATCCGGCTTCGTGGAAAAAACACGACCAGCCGGTTTTCAGACAATCTACTGAAAACAAGGTCTATGCGCCTGGTCACAATTCTTTCTTTACATCGCCTGACGGCAAAGAATACTGGATCTTGTACCACGCCAATGACCATCCGGGAGATGGTTGTGGAGGAAAGAGATCACCCAGAATCCAGCGGTTTAGCTGGAACAAAATGGGCTGGCCGGTGTTCGGAACACCGTTAAAAACAGATACTTTACTACAAATCCCCCGTTCCTGACGGGGGATTTTTCTTTATGGTAGCGGATTTGCAGAGAAATTAAACGATCGTGGTATTGTCAGAGTCGCCAAGCTGTGTTAACTTTTGTTAACGAAATTATACTTATGTCAGGTAATTATTGAGACTGCCGTATATTTTCAACCTGTTTTATGTAGATTTAGATACAACAACAGTATAACAATTAGTGTAGTACTTATTCAGCTTTATCATCATGCCGTCAATCGTTTTACATTACGTTATCATTGCGTGCATTACAGTTATGTTTGTGTTAGTGAACAGATTCTACGGTCACAAGACTAGCGTAAACTGGAAGGAGAACAATGAACAACTTTAAGCGCCACGCATAAGGTAACCCCGCCAACATACTTTGTCAGATGCCTTTGTACCAGATGGTCAGGATAGTTTGCCACGTGCTATCTTATTCAGGTACAGGGATTTCTATCTTTGTTTTGAATAGTCTATAAAATTTATAGACTATTATTTGGAAAATAAAATCAGCCATTCTATCTTTGTTATCACCACCCTAATTAAGCCACCATTAATTAGTTGATTTTCTAAAAATTAACTAACACTTTTGAACATGAACAATTTCCTTCGTTCTTCCGGCTGTATGCCTTACTGTTGTCGCTAATCTGCCTTTTGTCCAAAGGCGCTTTCTTTTTCCATCGTCATATACTGATTACAAATGACCGATAAGCGGAAGGAGATAGCTATACCCTGAACTATCAACTACTCAAATCAAATCTACTCTCATGAACACAATTGCCCGTATCGGAGTAAAAGGCCTGCTGGCCACTGTACTATTCGGCAGTACTGTATTTGCAACTGAGAAAAAGCCCCTGTTTTTAAAAGAAGGCGTATGGCGTGGTGTTTTTACTGTTAATGAAGCCAACGTGCCTTTCAACTTCGAATTCAAAGGAAAAGACCCCGAGCACAGCGTGTTCTCATTGATCAATGGTACCCGCCGTGATGAGTTTAAAGTAAAGCGTGTCGGAGATGATTCGCTGTTTATAAAAATGAATACCTATGATGCTGCGCTGTTTGCAAAGATCGAATCAGACGGCCGTATCACCGGTGAATACAGAAGCCTCGTGCCTAACTTCAGAGGTAACGCATTGCCTTTTGTAGCGGAGGCCGGTAAGAAATACCGTTTTGTAGAACCGGGGAAAGACGTCAAACCTGCGGTGAATCTGTCCGGGAAATGGGAATTACAGATCTACAGCAAAGAACCTACGCCTAACCGGATCGGACTATTGAAGCAGGACGGTAACCGTCTGACAGGCGTAATCATGTCTGTTGTAGGCGACAGCCGTGAGCTGGAAGGCACTGTACAGGGCAATGAATTTGAACTGTCAGGTTTTACCGGCCCAAGCCCGATATATATCAAAGGTCATATCAATGACGACCAGTCTTTTACAGGAGAACTGAGTCTGGGGATCTATAACAATGTAAAGTTCGATGGTAATAAGAATGCCAATGCTGAACTGCCGGATCCTTACAAGCTGACCTACCTGAAAGAGGGCTATAAGAAGCTTGATTTCACTCTACCTGACCTGAATGGTAAACAGGTATCGCTGAGCGATGCAAAGTATAAAGACAAAGTGGTGATCGTTGAGATCATCGGCACCTGGTGTCCTAACTGTACTGATCAGACGGCGTTTCTTGCTCCCTGGTTCAAAAAGAACAAAGACCGTGGTGTTGAGGCTATCGCCATCGGTTTTGAGCAGAAAGATGACTTGGAATATGCCCGGTACACATTAGGTAAATTAAAAGATAAATACGGTATTGAATATGATATTCTTTTTGGTGGCATTGCTGATAAGAAAGTGGCTTCGGAAAAACTTCCGGCACTCAACCGTATGATGGCATTCCCTACAACTATTATTATAGATCGTAACGGTGACGTGCGTCAGATACATACGGGTTACACCGGTGAGATTACCGGTAATTATTTTAACGATTATGTAAAGAAGTGGAACGACGATCTGGATGCGCTGATTGCAGAACCTGTCCGTCAGGACGTGGCCATCAAATAATGTCTTCTCGTCTATACATGTTGTTCTCTGTTGTAAAATCCTGCGGGGTCGCGTGGATCGGCCCTGCAGGTTGCTAAAACAAAATTCCCATGAAACTTTTTCAACACGCTGCATCTTTCGCTTCGATAGGCGTGATCGCTGTGATCACCGCTTTCACCGTGCAGGTTCAAACTACAGCTCCTATACCTGCAACTGTAACAACTGTTGCTGCTACCAGTAAAGTCACGGCTTTCCAGGTAGATAATAAAAGCAGTAAACTCTTATGGACAGCCCGTAAGGTAACCGGAGAGCATACCGGTACTATCAATATCAGCAATGGTACGCTGAATGTTGAAAACAATGCGCTGCAAAGCGGCAGTTTTAAACTCGATACCCGCAGCATTGCCGTAACTGATATTAAAGATGCGGATGGTAACGCAAAGCTGACCGGCCATCTGAAGAGCGACGATTTCTTTGCTGTGGAGAAATTCCCGGCGGCTGATTTTGCTATCACAGGTATTAAGCCGCATGGCAACAACCTGTACGACGTCACCGGCAAACTGACTATTAAAGGTATTACCAACGACATCAGCTTCCCTGCCACCGTGGTGATCGATAAAGGTAAGCTGACCGCCAATGCAAAGATAAAAGTGGACAGAACGAAGTACGATATCAAATTCCGTTCTAAAAACTACTTTGAAAACCTGGGCGATAAGGCTATCTACGATGACTTCGATCTGGATATAACACTGCTCGCTAATGCTCAGTAATGAAAAAGTGGCTCATCACAGGTTTGTTAGTGACCGCATCTACCCTGCTGGCTTTTCATTCAGAAGAACCGCTGACGCGGGTGACCCTCGGAGAAAAATTGTTTTTTGATCCGGTATTATCGATGGACAGGACTGTCAGCTGTGCTTCCTGCCATAGGCCACAGTTTGCCTTTGCCGATACGTCAACCTTCAGCAAAGGCATTCATGACAAGCTCACCAAGCGAAATACCCCTGCGCTCACGAACCAAAGTGGCCGGCCCAGCTTTTTCTGGGATGGACGGGCCGCCACATTGGAGGAGCAGGCAAAGCAACCAATCATCTCTCCTGATGAAATGGGACTGCCCATTGATGAAGCGGTAAAGCGGTTGAACGCGGACAGTACATATGTACAGGCATTCAGAAAGATCTTTAACAGTGCACCTACTGAAAAAAATCTCCTGCAGGCACTGGCAGCTTTTGAACGTACGCTGGAAACAGCGAACAGTCCTTATGACAGATACATCAACGGCGATGACAATGCCATCTCAGCTACGGCTGCTCGGGGACGTTTGTTATTCATCGGAAAGGCCAACTGTAACAATTGTCATTCGGGTGAAGACTTCACTGCTGACCGCTTCAAAAATATAGGACTATACAACGGTACTACACTGAAAGATGCGGGGCGTTTTGATATCACTCACGATAGTGCCCAACTGGGATTCTTCAAGGTGCCAAGCTTACGTAATGTGGCTGTTACAGCGCCTTACATGCACAACGGAATGTTCCGGACATTGCGTGAAGTCATTGTATACTACAACACACCGGATGCATTAATACATGACGGTATAAAAAGGGATTTATCATTAAATACGCCATTGAACTTAACAGACACAGAAATAGACGAACTGGAAGCTTTTCTTAAGACACTTACAGACGACCGTTTTATCAACCAATAATCAAATCCCGCCACAGGCGGACAGTCTCTTCAACACTATAACATGAGAATCTTTACTATCATTATTCTACTGCTGTTGACAGGCTACTACGCGCCGGCACAGTCGCAGGAAAGGGATTCCCTTACCCTGCGACGGCTGGGTGAAGTACAGATAGTAGGTTCCCGCAGCGTGACGCGCACACGTTTAAATGCGCCTGTACCGGTAGATATTATTGACCTCAGATCTTTACAGGAAAACGCCCCACAAATCAGCCTGACGCAGTTGCTGCAATATATCTCCCCTTCCTTTCACTCTGTGAATGGCAGCAACGCCGGCGATGCCGGGTCTGCACTCAATCTCGCACAATTAAAAGGATTGGGTGTGGATCAGCTGCTGGTGCTTGTGAATGGTAAAAGAAGACATAAAAGCTCTAATGTGAACTGGGGTGGACTGGGTAACGGTGCTACCGGCTACGATCTGAATGCGATTCCTGCCGGCGCCATTGAGCGCATAGAAATACTCCGGGATGGCGCTGCCGCGCAATACGGTTCAGATGCCATTGCGGGTGTGATCAATGTCGTGCTTAAAAAATCAACCGATGATATTACAATCAGTTCTACCGCCAGTGTACGCCGGCGGGGAGATGGATTAACGACGCGTACCAGCACCGGATATGGTTTTAAACTGGGCGATAATGGCGGATACCTGCGCCTGACTGCAGAATTTGCCACACAGGCAGTTGCACTGCCTGCCGGTAAAACAGATGCAGGTCTGTACAATGGTCCTATCTATGGCGGCGGCGCTAATACCCGTGGCTATGATGCGATCTATACAAAGGAAACAGATGATGCCATATTAGTCAGCCGTGGTATCGACCGGCATTACTTTGATCAGCGTGGCGGTGGTGCTAACAGGGCGAAAGATGCCCTGCTGTCATTCAACGCAGCTATTCCCCTGAAAGAAGGTGTAGAGCTATACACATTCGGTGGTATCAGTCATCGTAATTCAGAATTTACAGCGGTATACCGCTTGCCGGGATGGACAGAAAGAAATAACGCCTTCCTCTACCCTGATGGCTTTTTGCCCGAAATGGACAATACCATCACAGATAAATCAATTGCTATTGGCGTAAAAGGAAAGATAGGACAGTGGACAACCGATCTTTCAAACGTATACGGAAAGAATGATTTCGGAAATGTCATTGACAACTCATTGAATGCAAGCTATGGACTGAAGAGTCCCACCACTTTTGATGCCGGCCGGTATAACGCATCCCAGAATACCGCTGGCCTTGACATCTCCCGGTATTTTGAACATGCGTTGCAAGGTATCAATGTGGCCTTTGGCGGACAGTACCGGGTAGAAACCTATCAGATCATCGCAGGAGAAGAAGCCTCCTATGCAAAGGCCGATCTGCGTACCATCTATAATATAGATACAACGGCGGCAGGCGTGCCTTACCAGTCTGCCGCAGGTCTGATCGCATTGAACGGCCTCTCCCCTGGTTCTCAGATCCATGCAGGTTTTCGTCCTGCGAATGAAGTAAATGTCAACCGTGCTGTAACGGCCGGTTATGTAGATATTGAGGCAAACATCACCCGTCGGTGGTTATTGTCTGCCGCCGTAAGAGCAGAGCATTTCTCTGACTTCGGTAACGTAACTACCTGGAAAGTAGCCAGTCGTTATAGCCTTGCTAAATGGCTAGCTTTCCGGGGAGCCTATAACATGGGCTTCCGCGCTCCCGATCTGGCGCAATTCTATTACACAGAAACGTCTACGACTTTCCAGCAGGGCCGTGCTGTTGACCTGGTCACCGCTTCTAACAAAAGCGCCGCAGCGCGGGCATTGGGTATTCCATCGCTGACGCCGGAGCGTTCAAGAGGATTCAGTGCCGGTATCACATCAGAACCTGCACCAAGAGCGGAACTCAGCATAGACGCTTATCATGTGGAGATAGACAACCGCGTAGGCAATACAGGCAATTTCTCTGCACTGGATACAAATCTGCCGGAGGATGTAAGAAGCCTCTTATTACAGACAGGCACTACACAGGCTAAATTCTTCTACAATGCTTTCAGTACCCGTACGAAAGGGATTGAGTTCACGGGTAGTTATAAAATACTGTTGAATAAAGGTTCCTTATCATTCCTCGCAGGTGCGAATTTCTCTAAGAATGAAGTAAGCGGCGTGAATACGCCAAAGGGCCTGGAGACGTATCGTTATGTCATCTTCAGCGAAGCAGAAAGAGCCAGGGTAACGACTAATATTCCGCAGCAGAAGGTTACCCTGCAGGGTATTTATAATTCACGCAAATGGAACCTGTTATTGCGTACTGTTTATTTCGGCACTGTTACTACGGCTACAGCGTTGAATGCTACCTTTCCCCGCCCGGATTATTTCTTCCAGAAACTGCCTGCGATATGGGTAACCGATCTTTCAGTCGGCTATCATATTACGCCGCAGTTGCTGGCCACCATTGGTGTCAACAATGCATTTGATGTATTGGGTGATTACACCGCGCCGGCAGTTTCAGGGTTGCGTAATCCTACTGTAGTCGGTATCCAGAATGGCAGTGCCGGCGTGCAGCCTTTCGCCAGACTCCTGGCTAAATTTTAAACGCACCTGATGGTGTATTAAAAGATACGACATGAAAAAGAAACCTTATCTCCACCATACGATTGCGTTGTTGCTGTTTGTCTTGCTGACAGCCTGCAACAAGGCAGACTATCTTGATGTGAATGCGGGAGAAAGACCGCCACTCAGTGCACAGATCAGTTTTGTCAATGCACGTCCGGCAGATGTGCCTTTGCAGTTCTGGATATTTACTACCCAGGTGACGACAACTGCGGTAGGTATCAATCAGGCATCGCCTTATTTACCTGCTTTATTCGGTAACGTACAGATCAATTTCACAGAAGGTACAGGCACCAGTTATAAGTTATCCCGTCAGTTTGGTAACCAGGCTACTTTCTCTGCGAATGGAGGACCTAATGGTCCAATAGCCGGCTACTATCATACGGTGTTTGCTGCCAGGGCGAAAACAGATATTACAAAAGATACCCTCATACTATTCTATGATAACCCGCAGCCGCCTGCTGCCGGTAAGGCCAAGTTACGCTTTGTGCACCTGGCGCCGTCCATTCCCACCGTACAGGTGTCATTACAGCAGCAAGGACATGAAAGCCTGCTGTTTGACACGGTGGATTACGGCCGTGCGGGAGGATCCGTATTATCAGGAGACAATCTGAATGCCTGGTCATTAGGCCCTTTTGTAGAAGTACCGGCGGGTGCTTCCGCAGTGGTGGTCAGTACCGTGGCGGATCGTCAGCCACTGGCGATTGATAAGGAAGCCTTTTCCAATCTGCTATTGGAAGCGGGTAAAAGCTATACGGTCTTTCTGAATAGCGTACCAGGCAAAGCAGCGACAGGAGGCGCTATCGTCACTCATTTTGCGAACTAACAAAAAAAAAATCATGCATCTGAAACCTGTAACAGCCATCAGTGGGTACACCCGGGAACAGTTCACGACAGCATATCTTACACCCGGCATTCCGGTATTGATCAGAGATTTTATTGAACCGGACAGTGTAGCCCTGCAGAAATGGAACTATGATTACTTCCGGCAGGAAGCGGGAGAAGTAATGGTAGGCATACATAGTGAAGAAAATGCGCACCTGGACAAGGCGACAAGTCAGCCAGGCGAAAAGATGAAATTCGGCGATTACCTTGACCTGATAGAATCACGACCGACTGTAAGAAGATTATTCCTTTTCAACCTGTTGCGTGAGCGACCGGATATCAAAAAGGAACTGAAGGTCCGGAAGATGGCAGATAACCTGCTGACCTGGTTACCTTTTTTATTCTTCGGGGGAGAAGGTTCTTCAGTACGGTATCACTATGATATTGATATGTCGCACGTATTCCTGTCACAGTTTCAGGGCGTGAAAAAGGTGTGGTTATTTCCTAATGAGCAATCTGATCTCTTATATCGTTTACCATGGAATTTTCACGGTATTGCCGATCTGCGGAATCCGGATTATGAAGCCTTTCCTGCCTTACGGCAGCTAAGTGGATGGGAATGTACTCTGCATTTTGGAGAAACGCTGTATATCCCTTCCGGGTACTGGCACTACATACAGTATGAAACAGCCGGATATTCTGTGGCATACAGGGCATTGCCGGTCTCAATGTTGAAACGGGCAGTGGGGGTCAGAAATATCTTTATTACCCGTCGTTTTGACGACGCGATGCGCAGGATACTTGGTAAGAAATGGTTTGATTATAAAATGAAGACTGCTTACAGGAGAGCGGCACGTGCAGTGGAAAGAGGAAATTCCAGGTAAGCACTATCCCGATATTGCCGGTGGAACTCTGCTGACAGCGAACACTGTCTGACCGATTAAGTGGTGGAAAATCGGTAAGGGCATGTATTGCCAGTAGGGTTCCATTGCCGGTAAATAATGAAGTTATAATATCAGCTGAATGATGAATTATTTTACGTTGAATACAAAGCCGATCCCGTATACGTTTTTGATACTGATACCCGGATTCTGCTGGAAATACTTTCTGAACCTGGAGATAAACACATCCAGACTACGCCCTACGAAGTAATCATTCGATCCCCAGACCTTCGTCAGGATCTCTTCCCGTTTGATGACACGGTTGACGTTGTGGAAGAATAATACCAGCAGGTCGCATTCTCTTGGTGTGAGCACAATTTCATCACCCTGCTCTGTAACAAGTTTCAGTGAATCGACGTACAATTGTGTATTGCCGATGATAATGACGTTTTTAGCTTTCACCACTTCAGGCGCTGCAGAAGGCTGTTTGCGTTTGATGATATTACGGATACGCAGTACGAGTTCGTCGATATCAAAAGGCTTTACAACATAATCATCCGCTCCTATTTTCAAACCGTTGAGACGATCGGTTTTTTCACCGCGTGCGGTGAGGAACAGGAATGGTACCTGGTTGTTGATTTTCACAATGTGTTCGGCCAGCTCAAAGCCATCCATGCCGGGAAGGTTGACGTCAATCAGGAGAATGTGGTATAGTTCAGGTGCTCTCTTGAATTCTTCCAGTGCATCGCTGCCGTTTGGCTGCCAGTTTACTTCGAAGTCCATTAACTCCAGGTATTGCTTGACTACATTACCCAGATCAGCTTCATCTTCGACCAATAAAATTCGGTGTCTCATAGCTGCAATTTTTAATTTGAAGCAGGCGACATTGTCTACGTTAGAATGTTCACGCTTGTTATTGAGGAATTACAATTACAAATGTAGTTCCATTTCCTACTTCGCTGTCTACCTTTAGTTTCCATTTGTGGGCATCTATGCATTGTTTGACATAGTGTAACCCGAGTCCCAACCCCTTTGTGTTCTGTGTCAGATCTTTCTGATATCTGTAGAATTTCTCAAAGATGTGTTTAAGCGTCTCCTTCGACATGCCGATACCATCATCTGTTATCGTGATATAGATATGCTCATTATCTTCAGTAATCATCACCACCAGTTCTTTTACCGGGTGTGTGTTGTATTTCACGGCATTATCCAGGATGTTCAGCATCAGGGTAGTGAAGTGGAAGCTGTCCAGTTCTACTACAATGTCTGTGTCTGCCGGTTTAAAATCTATCTGCACATTGGATGCTGAGAACTTGATGCTGAAGTCTGTCAGTATCTCGCTCACTCTCATGTTAAGATGATGTGGCGTTTTTTGTACAAATAATTTATCTACCGTCGCAAGATCGAGTACCTGTCCGAAAAGTAATTTCAGGCGGTGCGACTGCCGGTCGATAATTTCTGACAAAGAGCGGATGGCCACTTTGTTATCCAGTATCTTTTCGTTCTGGATATTTTTATTGGCCACCATAATGGCTGATAATGGTGTATGAAATTCGTGCGTAATGTTGTTGATAAAATCAGTTTTAACATCTGAAAGATGTTTCTGCTTTATCCAGTTGCGCATCGTGATGAAAAATAATACAATTATCGCAAACATCGATAAAAGAGACATCGTCAGTACCAGCCGCATCTGCCGGAATACCATCTCACGCCTGTTATAAGGCTCTGCGTGAAGACTGAATTGCATGGCATAGGTATAAGGTACGGGGGTGCTGACATTGAGTCCCAGCACCTGGCTGCGTTCATCGGGATCTTTAAGATCACCAAAGATGCGGATCCCATCTGACCATTGCAGGGAATCATCTATCAGTTTATATTTTTGCCGGCTGTTGTAGATATTGATATATCTTCTGTCACCGGTCATGATGTCTATTTTAAGAATGGTCAATGCGTAACGCAGTGAGTCTGTGATATTGTTCCGCTGACGGATGACGCGCATCAGGCTGTCTGTAGTAGATTGTCTGACGAGTCTGTGAAATACTTCGTTTAATAATTCCTGTGAAGTCGTCTGAAACTTTGTAGTATCAGTCTGATAAATCTGTTCTAAATTTCTTAATTGCGGCATCAATATGGAATCTACAATTCCTTGTCCGCCGGGAAATAATTTATCATTCGTAATAGCTTTCGAATATTCTTCGTTGATCTTATTTTTCTTCTCGTAATAGAAACGACGATTGAGCAGATCGTAGGTATTGTATACCAGCATGAACTGCACGAGTGCCAGTACCAGGAAGCAAATGACAGATGTGGTGATATAGATTTTGAAAGGATGCCGCATGAAAAAATTCCTGAAGAACAAATATATTCTTTCAGATGGCAGTTTGCGCAAACTCCATAATTTTCTAGTCATATTTAAATATCGGAAATTTAAATTTCATTCACAATTCGTTTAAGATTGTTTACACTTTGTTTGCTTTCCATTTACAACTTTTCTGCTGCTGCTTTTTTAATTTCGGTTGTCGTTCATCCATTTTGAGCATACTATTATCAACCAATACTGTTTAACTGTCACAGCAAAGCGTCTCAGACCTTTGTGCTAATTACCACGATCACGTACTCAGCTGTTTTAGAGAAAAAAGTAACAACTACAGGCTGTACTCCTGTACGGCTTGTAGCTTGTTTGTTAGTTAATCACATCTTAAACCCTAATCGAAGATTCCATGAAAAAGAGCCCTCAATTAATCGTTCTTTTAGGCCTTATGGCATCCACGTTTTTACTGGGAAGTTGTAAAAAAGACAATGACTCCCTTCAATCAAAAAAGCCGGTGACCGAAGAAGCAGCGGCAGAAATACCGCCCGCGACCTGGCAGGAACACTGGTTTGAACACGTACAGCTCCTAAAGCGTGTTTATTACAATGATCACATTGCGGTGTATTATGACAATGATATGCCTACAAATGTTACGTGGCCTTATCGCCGTCTGGATAGCATCTGGCGCTATACCAAAAGAACATACGGTGAATTCGGTCCGGATAAACGCCTGTTCGTAATCCTGCATGAAAATAAGTATAGTGGCGGACATCCTTCAACTTATTTTGACGCCAGCCATGATTTCCGCAATGTCATTGACGTAGGACTAAACGGCTCATGGGCTGACAGCACCGGGCAACCGCTCCATATTACCGCTCATGAAGTAGGGCATATCGTGGAAGGCGCCTCCAAAGGATTTCACAATTCGCCTGCATTCCCGCTGTGGGGTGACAGTAAGTGGATGGAAATTTATCAGTATGATGTTTACAAATCACTGGGTTGGACGACTATCGCGAATGCCTGGTATAATGACATGTGGAATAAGGTCGATAACTTCCCGGTAGCGAATACCCGCTGGTTCAGGAACTGGTTCTTTCCTATTTACAGTCAGCATGGCGGTACCGCCACACTGAATAAATTCTTCGCTTTGTTAGCACAGTACTTTCCTAAAAATGGCAGCAACTATGCCCGTAATATGAACTGGGGAGAGTTTGTGCATTTCTGGAGCGGCGCTGCAGGCGTCAATCTGAAAGCACAGGCGACTATCGCCTTCGGATGGCCCGCCAGCTGGGAAACACAGTTCCAGCAGGCAAGGCAGACCTTCCCGAATATCACGTATTAACGCAGAGAAACATACAGGTCATGGTTTGATCCCCTATGATGAGGTTATTAAACTGTAGCCTTGAAGAGATGCACCGGCTTTGTTCCGGTGCATTTTCTTTTGGACTACTACAAGGCAGGAGAACCCGTTTAATCTGTTTTAAAAAGCAAGGTATCGGGGAGATAATTGCTAGATAAGCCGTACATAACCCGTAGATAACCCGTATATGATCCATTCTTATGGATACGGGTTATCTATGGGATATCTATATGTTACCTATGGCTTATGTTGCCGACACCTTCGTTTTTAAGATGGCTTAGGTCCTATAAAGACAACCGGTACTGTCGGTCACTGCCATAAAGCCATGTGACATGTTTTTTTAATTAGTTGATATTCAATTGTATTTTAATGTAACTGTCGGACATATACCTCAATTTTCAGGAGACATCCCGGTCCGGGTTAGGAGGCTGGGAGTATTATTCCACACCTGGCCGTGAAGAACATACTGGCAGATATTTTGTTCTATTTAGTATGTCAGCTTTTAACTAACCCATTAAAACCGTGAGATTATGAAGACGTATTCAATCAGTGGCAAAGAGACGGTGACAAGAGGAGCGAAGGAAGCAAAAGCAGGTAGTTTATCGAACAGTGATAATCGACACTCTCCCCAGGCAGTCAGCAGCCAGTAGTCATATATCAACAGATTCTCTCCGACTTTATCTGCTGTGGAATATCCCGCAGTAGCAACCCTCTTAATTGTTTGTTATGGAAAGGCGTACGATTACAGTATATATCGATGGACGATCTTATCAGCTTGCAATAACGGTGGATAATATAGCACAGGAAACCACTTACGAAGTCATCACCAGCGGCGATATCCTGCGGGACTTTATGCCTGAAGCGATCGACTGGCAGGATGACCGTATGATCACCCCGGAAGAGCGTGTAAGAACCATTGAAAGTGAACAGATCGCCCGCATCATCTGGACAGATATCCTGGACATGATGGAACATTAATACTATCCCCCCTCTTTTACTACTTAAAAGAGCAAAAAAATACCGTTCAAATAAAAGTCTACACAAATAGTAGACTTTTAAATTTCTACTGTATATATTTGCATCAGATTATTATTGTGCTCCCACCAAGAGACAAATGCAGTAGCCGATATGGCTACACTCTGCGCATTGTAATCAACCATAAGAATCCAAGTCTCATTATCTGATGTTTAAGCTACGAATGCCTTATTGGGCCTGCGTTGCAGGTATTGCTATGATTTCATGTGAACGCCGTGCCAATACTGCGCCAACGCATTTCGGCTATGGTCGTCCTGCTACACAGCAGGAGATCGCAGCAAAAGCAATAGCTATTCGTCCCGATGGAAAAGGATTGCCAGCAGGTAGTGGCTCTGTACAGCAAGGGCTCGTTGTCTATGCGACAAAGTGCGCTTCCTGTCATGGTGTGACTGGTGTAGAAGGACCATTCAACATACTGGTAGCGCCAGATACGGCAGATGCAGTTCCTTTTGACCGTGCTCCGCAACGGGTGAAGGCCATCGGGAATTACTGGCCGTATGCTACGACCGTATTCGATTACGTACGACGTGCCATGCCTTTTAATGCACCCGGCTCCTTATCAGATAATGAAGTATATAGTGTCACGGCATATCTGCTGTATGCTAACAGACTGATAGATAGTGCTGCTGTCATGAATGCGAAAACCTTGCCCGGCATTGTTATGCCGGCCCGAAAATACTATGTCACAGACAACCGGAAGGGAGGGGATGGACCATATGAATAACATATGTGTCGCATAAAACTGTAATTCTTAACAGAACATAATATGAGCCAGAAGATGACGCGTCGTCGCCTTTTGCTCGGAGGTGCCGCCACAGCTGCTGTAGCTATGGTTAAGTCATCCTTTGGCAAAATGGTGCAGACAGGTATTCCCGAAGCTGCTATAGACCCGACCAAACAGGTGGGGCCACTACCTGGCATTTTGGGTACGAGATCGCCGTTTGAACATCCGCAGCGAAAAGCATCACTCACTTCATCGCAGACGCCGTTGCAGGACCTTTACGGAATCATTACACCGTCTGATCTGCATTTCGAACGTCATCATGCCGGTGTACCCGCCATAGATCCCAATACCTATGAACTCACCATACACGGTATGGTAGACCGTCCTACCGTCTTCACCCTGGCTGATCTTAAACGATTTCCTTCCGTATCCAGAATCTGTTTTATCGAATGCTCCGGCAACTTCCGTAAGCCGGATAAAGAAACGATTACGCCGCAGGATATCTGCGGGCTCACCAGTCAGAGCGAATGGACCGGGGTGATGCTATCTACTATTTTCAGGGAAGTAGGCGTGGATCCAAAGGCTACCTGGTTCCTTGCCGAAGGATCAGACGCCGCCGTCATGACGCGTAGCATTCCCGTCAGCAAAGGATGGGACGATGCTATGATTGTTTATGCACAAAATGGGGAGGCCATTCGCCCCCAGCAGGGATACCCGGCCCGGCTGCTGTTACCGGGGTGGGAAGGCAACACCAGTATCAAATGGCTGCGCCGTATTGAATTGTCAGACGGTCCTTTTATGACCCGTGAAGAAACATCGAAATATACGGAGCCTGTAAAAGATGGGAAGATCCGTCAGTTCAGTTTTACGATGGATGCCCGCTCTATCATTACCTATCCTGCGTATCCTGTACAACTGCAGAAAGGCTGGGTAGAAATCAGGGGTATTGCTTGGAGCGGACGTGGAAGAATAACGGGTGTGGAAGTCAGTACCAACGCAGGGAAAACCTGGCAGGCCGCCCGGCTGCAGGAACCCGTCATGGATAAAGCGCATACCTACTTCAGGTATCTATGGCAATGGGATGGCGATACAACAGAGATCATGAGTCGCGCAACAGATGAAACAGGCTATACACAACCTTCACTCAAAGAGCTGATCGCAGCAAGAGGTATAGGCACAGGATATCACCTGAATCCCGTAACAGCATGGCTGGTAAAACGGGGCGGAGAAGTCGTATACAGACCGGAAAAATGGAAATAACACTATCAGCATAAAAAAAACCAATCAGTAATATGTCAACCACCTTCTATTACAGACACCCTGTGATGCGCAGATTCGTCCGGAATGCCGGCTTTCTGCTGATTCCCGCTGTACTGGGCAGCACTGCCATGAGGGGCGCTGTTTTTCCGGATGCAGTCAGCAGTACACTATCTGACCGCCTACCTGCAGATATCCCGGTAAAAGGAAAAGTCACTGATACTAACGGACAGCAACTCCCTGGTGTAAGCGTTATTGTGAAAGGCTCCAAACGCGGCGCTCTTACCCGTATAGACGGGTCTTTCGAACTGAATGCGCCCGCAGATGCCGTACTCGTTTTTACTTATATCGGGTATAAGCCACAGGAAATAAAAGTGGGTAGCAATGCCTCTTTTCATGTTCAACTGGAAAATGACGATAAAAAGCTAAGTGAGGTCGTGATTGTCGGGTATGGTACCCAGGAGCGCCGGAACCTTACCAGCTCTGTGTCTACAATCAATACTTCTGAAACAAAGAATATTCCCGTAGCAGGTTTTGATGCTCAGCTACAGGGTAAAGCCGCTGGTCTGCAAATCAATTCTAATACCGGCGTACCAGGGGATGGTGTATTTGTACGTGTACGCGGTACGACTTCTATCAATGCCGGTAATGATCCGCTGTATGTAGTAGATGGTGTGTTTGTGAATAATACCAGTCTGCAGACTGTCAGCACCGGCGGCCGTGCCACCTCTCCTATTGCAGATATCAACCCGGGCGATATCGCCAGTATAGAGGTACTGAAAGATGCCAGTGCAACGGCAATATATGGTTCACGTGGCGCCAATGGTGTCGTGATCGTGACGACCAAACGTGGTAACTACGGACAAAAAACCAAAGTCAACGTGAATGTATCACATGGCTTTGCCAAGGCGCCGGAATTGTGGGATCTGACCACTGGTCCGGAACATGCGGCATTAATCAATGAATACTGGATCAATACAGGGATAGATAATCCTGCGTCTAATCAGACTTTTGCCAACAGACCTTTTCGTCCTGTAGCAGAAGGTGGCCGCGGATTACCGGAAGAACAAAAAACCTATGACAGATTGGGTGAATTATTCCGTACCGGACAACTGGCTAACTACGATCTGTCCCTGAATGGTGGCGGCGATAAAACCAAATTCTACATTGGTGCAGGTTATACCAAACAGGAAGCGAATATCCGGCCAGTGTTCTTCGAAAGAGCCAGTCTGAAACTCAATATCGATCATAAGATCAGTGATCGTGTACAGGTAGGTGTGAGCAATGGTATCACACGTTCCTACAGGAACCAGGCACGCGCAGGTGATGGTCCGCAGGGAGGTTTGCTGCAATCCGCACTGCACACGCCTACTTACTTGCCGGAAACGAATGCCGACGGTACGCCTGCCCGCTGGGCCGGTTTTGACAACCTGCAGGTGCTGCTGGATAACTACGATGTAAATACGGTGAGCCTTCGTTATATCGGCAACCTGTATGCAGAAGCCGAAATCCTGCCGGATCTGAAGTTCCGTACCAGCTGGAGCGTTGATTATAACAACTACGACGAGTCTGAATACTGGAATGATAAAACACAGCTGGGTGCTGCACCGACTTATGGTCTGGCAACATCTTCCATCACACAGAACAGTACCTGGATCAATGAGCAGACCTTATCTTATCGTAAGAAACTCGGCCGCGGACATACCTTCGGTGCGGTAGTCGGTAATACGGTACAACAGAATACCCTGAAACGCACTTTTGCACAGGGTACAGGATTTCCGAATAATTCCTATACGGACATTTCATCTGCCTCTACCCGTACTTCCGGTCAGACCTGGACACAGGGTACGCTGGCATCTTTCTTTTCCCGACTCGACTATAACTACGACAGTAAATACTATCTCGAATTCAGTTTCCGTGCTGATGGTTCTTCCCGTTTTGGCAGTAATCACCGCTGGGGTTACTTCCCTGCAGTAGGCGCCGCATGGCGTCTGAAGGAAGAGCAGTTCCTGAAAGATGCGCAGTTTCTCAGTGACCTGAAATTAAGAGCCAGCTATGGCGTAACCGGTAACCAGAGCGGTATCAATGATTTTGCTGCCCGTGGTTTGTGGACAGGCGCCAGTGGTTATCCGGATGCCGAGACAGGTGGCGATAAACCAGCTACAGCACCCTTACAGTTATCGAATCCTGATCTGCGTTGGGAGAAGACCAAACAGGCCAATATCGGACTGGATGCTGCCTTCCTGGATGGACGTCTTTCTGTGGAGCTGAATGTTTATTCGAAGAAAACCTCTGACGTACTGTTACAGCTACCTGTACCATCCAATACCGGTTATTCCACTTACTACTCCAATGCAGGAGAGATCAGCAACAAGGGATATGAGGTGGCTATCCGTTCAGAAAATATCAAAAGAGGCGATTTCACCTGGAATACTTCCTTCACTATTTCCGGCAACAAAAACAAGGTAGAGAAACTGCCGGTGCCTATTACCCAGTATAACCGTGACTGGATCCGGATGCAGCAGGGGTATTCCATGTATTCATTCTGGATGTACAAACAACTGTATGTAGATCCTAAGACAGGTAATGCGGTGTTTGAAGATGTAAATGGAGATGGCAGCATTACAGTGGCAGACAGGCAGATTGTAGGGAATGCATTGCCTAAGTTCTTTGGCGGTATCAATAACAGTTTTTCCTGGAAGTCATTTGATGCGTCTGTACAGTTCAACTACCAGTACGGTAATAAGGTGTTAAACCTGAACCGCTTCTTTGGAGAAGGTGGCGGTACCCGTGACGCGAACAGGGTATTGTTTGCCAGTCAGCTGAAACGCTGGCAGAAAGAGGGCGATGTGACAGATGTACCAAGACTGACGAAAGTAGGTAATAACTACACACTGGAGCAGAACAGCCGCTTTATCGAAAATGGTTCCTTCCTGCGTTTACAGGCGCTGACATTGGGTTATACCCTGCCGAAGGCATTGACGAGCCGCTGGCATATTGATGCGCTGCGCGTCTACTTTGCCGGTAATAATCTCTGGTTGCTGACGAAGTATACCGGTCCTGATCCGGAAGCAAACGTATCGGCTTCGCAGACGGTACAGGGGATTGACCTGGGTACACCCCCACAGTCGAGGACTTTACAGTTTGGGGTAAATGTGACATTGTAAGGAATTAGGAATTAACAATTAAGAATTAAGAATTAAGAATTAAGAATTAAGAATTAAGAATTAAGAATTGCGTTATGCAGCAGAATATAAAATTATTGATCCGCATATTACCGATTGTCTTTTTGCTGGTTTCCTGCAGTGACTTTCTGGATGTGCAACCGAAAGACTCCGTTTCAGATGAAACGACGATCGTTGATAAAACCTCTGCGCAGACAGCTGTACGTGGTATATACCGGCAGTTGGGCGACGATGATTATTATGGCGCACTGTTTCAGACGATCGGGTATCTCTCCGGAGATAATATTCAGTGGACAGGTTCACAGTCGATTATCCAGCAGTTTATATCGCATGCGGTAAAGGCGGATAATACGAATATAGCGACGGCATGGTCGGCCATCTATTCCACTATCAACCGGGCTAACCAGGTAATTGATAAACTGCCGGGTGTAAACGATGCTACCCTGACAGCAGATGAAAGAAACGCCCTGCTGGGAGAGGCTTACTTTGTACGTGCGCTGGCCTATTTTGACCTGGCCCGTACCTGGGGAGGTGTACAGCTGGTCGTGAAAGCGACTTCCGATATCAATGATACAAAAGGGCTGAAACGCAGTACGCTGGAGCAGACTTATGCCCAGGTACTGAAAGATCTGCAGATGGCGGAACCGCTTTTACCTGAGACTACTAACCGCTATCGTGCCACCCGTAAAACTGTATGGGCATTGTTAGCCCGTTTTCACCTCTATCAGCGCAATTGGGAACAGGCAGAGGTATATTCCTCCAGATTGATACAAGACGCGAAATACAGGCTTCTAAAGCCCTATAGCGCGTTCTTTGCCAACAACGTGGTGGCGACCGACGAATCCATCTTCGAAATCTCCTACAGCGCCACTAATACGAATGCACATCGTGGCTACTGGCAGCCCCCTGCCAATAATGGAACCCGTCAGTGGGCGCCTAATGACGCTTTTATCGCATTGATCAATAATCCGGCTGTGGGCGGTAACAGAAACGCGGCTGTGGCTATTACGAACCAGGGGCTCTGGTATGGCAATTTCTATTATCGCAGTCCGGCGACAGATCCGGCCTATGTCCTGCGTATCGCAGAACAATACCTGATCAGGGCGGAGGCACGTGCACAACAAGGTAATCTGTCTGGGGCGCTGGCTGACCTGGATGCGGTAAGAGACAGAGCAGGACTGAGCGGGAGTACGGCAGTATCACAGGGTGAAATACTCCTGGCGATCGAAAATGAGCGCAGACTGGAGTTCGCATTTGAACCTCACCGCTGGTACGACCTGGTAAGAACAGGACGTGCAGGTACTGTATTGGGTGTTACGGACGAACGCCGATATGTAATGCCGATACCCGCTATCGAACTGAGTGCAGACGATGCACTGGAACCTAATCCGGGTTACTAAACACAGATTGATTTCTTGACTATATAAACCCTGCAGGTATGACACATCCGGCAAATTTATTACCACCACAAACGTGGAAAGCATCCTGGAAGGTGCTGTTC
Organism: Chitinophaga pinensis DSM 2588; assembly: GCF_000024005.1. NCBI lineage: Bacteria > Pseudomonadati > Bacteroidota > Chitinophagia > Chitinophagales > Chitinophagaceae > Chitinophaga > Chitinophaga pinensis. The sequence goes on along the minus strand of NC_013132.1, from coordinate 400,584 downwards.
CGTTTTTTCTTCATTTACTTCATTATCCAATGTGTACCATTGGATATCCGCTATTATGCGGGCTTATTTCAGATTCACTGGGGAGAATTGAGTTTCCGTGATATCTTTTACCTGACCCGTTATACGCCACGTTTTGTAACGACGGATAGTCCTTTCGGCAGTTTTGCTGACTGGGGCGTAGCTGCTGTTATCGCGATCGCAGGTGCGCTGATCTGGTCTTATCTGGACAGACGGCGACAGGAATACAACCAGCTGTATTACTGGTTGAGGGTGATTGTCCGGTATCGGCTGGCAATCGGTGTGATCGCTTATGGCTTACTGAAGCTGTTTCCGCAGCAATTACCTTTCCCTTCTATCAGTCAGCTCAATACTCAATACGGTGACCTGTCAGCCTGGAAGATCTTCGCCATGAGCACTGGTGTGGTGCCTTCTATGGAAACATTTCTGGGTCTGGTAGAGACGGTAGCGGGGCTGTTATTACTACATAGGAGAACTTCTACGATTGGCGCGGGTATTATTATCACCTTTACCGGTAACGTATTCATGTCTAACCTGGCATATGAAGGCGGGGAGTATGTATACAGTTTTTACCTGGTAGTACTGGCTTTATTCCTGTTACAGTATGACACTATACGTATTATCAATCTGCTGACACTTGAACAGCCTACAGCGCCGAATACGGTGCGTCCCTATCTGCCGCAACCGTGGCAGCGGGGATTGAAACTGGCGTTGAAGACCTTGTTTATATTCTTCTTTGTCGGACTATACGGTTATAAGACCTATGCGAGTTACAAACAGCTGGGCTATCAGTATCCGCATATGCCGGGTCTGACAGCAGCAGCCGGTATTTACAATGTAACGGAGTTTCGCATCAATAACCAGGAAATCCCCTATTCACTGACAGATACCGTGCGTTGGAAAGACGTGGTATTTGAGCCGTGGGCGACATTGAGCGTACGCTCTAATCGCTATGTACATCCGGATCTGGCGAATACGGAAGAAATATTTGTGAATGATTCTGACCGTAACTACGAACTGGCAGGATCGATCAGCAGGCACTATTACAGCTATCATATCGATGAAGCAAAGCAGGTCTTGTTGCTGCAGAATAAAAACAGGTATCATCATGAGGAACAGCTGGAGCTGCATTATACAAGACCTGACAGCAGCCGTATTATCCTCAGTGGTATCAACGAGAAGAAGGATTCAGTGTATGTTATACTGGATAAGATCGATAAGCAATATCCACTGATCGAAGGTCGCCGTAAACCGCTTAAACTCTAAAATCAACGTTATGTCTGATATAATTCATTTAACTGTTGCCGCACCTGCAACACCCGTAGCGGAAGTGCATACCGAAGCAACTACATCAGCTGCAAAGCCCTGGAAAACCTGGCAGCGAGTAGCGTTTCGTATTGCCTTTATCTTTTTTGTGCTGATGAGTATCCCGACCAGCTGGAACTGGTATCAGCATCTTTTTACGATGGACTGGATACATCTGAAGTACAGGGATGTGTATGATATCGCGCGTTTTCAGCCGAATTTATGGAATGTAGAATCCGAAAGTGGCCGTTGGGGAATTGCCAGTTATGCCAGCTGGCTGGCGGCACTAATCATTGCGATAGCAGGCGCCGGAATCTGGAGCATTTTTGACCGCAGAAAGGAATATAATATCCTGTACTATTGGCTGCGGGTGATTGTACGTTACCGTGCGGGTATCGGAATCATTGGTTTTGGGTATACCAAGCTGTTTCCTGTACAGATGCCTTATCCGTCGATCTCTAATCTGCATACCAATTTTGGTGATTTCACGGCGCAGAAAATATACTGGTTGTCTATTGGTATCGTACCCTGGTACCAGGTGTTTGCGGGTATCGTAGAAGTATTGGCTGGTGTGCTTTTATTCTTCAGAGGTACAGCTGCGATCGGCGCTGTGTTACTGGCTGGTGCATTGGCGAATATCACCTTTGTAAACTTTGCTTATGATGGTGGAGTGCATGTGTATAGTGCTTACTTTGTAATACTGGCATTGTTTGTACTGGCATATGATGTGCCGAAGATCTATAATCTGCTGGTGTTAGAAAGATATACTATACCTGTACATTATTATCCTTCCTTTAAAGAGAAATGGCAACAGTATTCCCGTTATATCCTGAAAGGAGGCGCTGTACTGTTATTTGTCGTGATCCTATTTTATCTGCAGATGTGGAACTACCTGTATGATCCGTATAAGCAACCAGTGAGTAAAGGAATCGCTGGTACAAAAGGTTATTACAATGTAACAGAGTTTCGTTTGAATAACCAGGTAATCCCTTATTCACCACAGGATACTGTACGTTGGCAGAATGTGACATTTGAAAAATGGTCTACGATTACTTACCAGGTAAATAAACCGGTGTGGCTTGACCTGAGTAATGGCGGCGGTTCCCCTAAGAACGATGTGGACCGTAATTTTGAGCTGGCAGGTGTAGCTGGCAGACGCAGGTTCTTCTACTATGAAGCCGATACAGCCAGACAGGAGCTGGCATTGCGGGATAAGAACAGGAGTCAGGCGAATCAGGGCAGAGAACGCCAGCGGCGGAATGCGACTGATCGTCCGAATACCAGTAAGAAGAAAGATCCTCCGTATGTATTGCATTATGAAAGACCGAGTGATACACGGATCATTCTTTACGGCTTAAATGAAAATAAAGATTCTATTTACGTAATTTTAGACAGGGTTGATAAGCAGTATTTGCTGTCACCCAGTAAATTAGAAGCAGGACAGTATTAAAACAATTAGGAATTAGGAATTAAGAATTAGGAATAAGGTGTAATGACCTTCTTTCTTTTGAAATGCCTGCAGCTGATAAAATGGTCATCAGGCTATTTGCAAAAGCCTAATTCTTAATTCCTAATTCTTAATTCCTAATTTTTATGAAGAATTCATACGACGCTATTGTCATCGGCTCAGGACCTAACGGACTCGCGGCAGCGATACTCCTGCAACAGCAGGGTTTATCCGTGCTTGTGATAGAAGGCCGTGACGAGATCGGTGGAGGTTTACGATCCAAGGAATTGACATTGCCGGGATTTACGCATGATATCTGTTCTGCTATTCATCCTATGGCGCAGACGTCGCCTTTCTTTAGCCAGTTGCCGTTGGCGCAGTTTGGCTTATCTTTTCTCCATCCTGTAGCGGATGCTGCGCATCCTTTTGATGATGGAACGGCGGCCGTGTTGTATTCTTCCCTGGAGAAAACGGCTGAGTTACTGGGTAGTGACCGTCAGACTTATGAGCGGCTGTTTCGTCCCTTACTACAAGATTTTAAAGATCTCTCTGAAGATATACTGGGCCCTTTGCAGCTGCCGAAACATCCGTTAACGATGGCTAAATTCGGATTGAAGGCATTACCTTCTGCTATGCATCTGGCGAAGCGTTTTAAGACAAGGGAAGCACGTGGATTGTTTGGAGGAGTGGCTGCACATGCGATACAACCTTTGACAAATATTGCGACTTCCGCGATAGGACTGGTGTTAATGGCGAATAGTCATGTAAGTGGATGGCCTGCGCCGAAAGGAGGCGCACAGTCGCTGGCCAATGCATTGGGCGCTTATTTTACTTCATTAGGTGGAGAGATCGTGACAGGAAACTTTGTCAAGGCATTAAAGGAGTTGCCGCCTTCGAAGGCAGTGTTACTGGACGTTACGCCGAAGCAGTTATTACAGATTGCGGGCGAAAGATTTACTTCATTTTATAAATGGCAGCTGAAACGCTATAAATACGGGATGGGCGTATTTAAGGTAGACTGGGCGCTGGATGGCCCCGTTCCTTTTACAGCGGCAGCTTGCAGAGAAGCAGGTACGATTCACCTGGGTAATACCATTGAGGAGATAGCCACCAATGAGCAACGTACCGTGGATGGTCAGCATCCTGAATTACCTTATACCTTGTTTGTACAACATAGTATTTTTGATAAAACCCGGGCTCCGGAAGGCAAGCATACGGCCTGGGGCTATTGTCATGTACCGAATGGTTCTACCAGAGACATGACTGCCGCGATTGAAAACCAGGTGGAGCGTTTTGCACCCGGTTTTAAGGATCTGATTATCGGCAGGCATGTGATGAATACCGCCGATGTAGAAGCATATAACCCTAATTATATCGGGGGAGATATTAATGGTGGTCTCCTGGATATTACACAACTCTACACCCGCCCAGCTTTGAGATGGTCACCCTATACGACGCCTGCTAAGGGCATTTACGTTTGTTCCTCTTCAACACCTCCCGGTGGAGGTATTCATGGTATGTGTGGTTATCATGCGGCGAAGAAGGCATTAAAAGATGTTTTTGGCGTCCGCCTGTAGTTTAATTTCCATTAACAATCTGTTTGAAATTCGTTGACAGCTTTGCAGCTGTTTACTTACGATATTAGTAAATCGTATATCGCCTTTGTGTTAGCCGTTTCGTGAGCACTTATATCAACCAAAAAGCACACCCACTTTGAGAAACATTTCATCACCCTATGATTCGCAAAAAAACAGGCATTTTTTAATTACATAAACCTAAAAGAGCAATCACTATGCTTAATTTTACAAAGGCATCTTTGTATGTGGCCCTCCTATGCGCTACCGTGCCGGCACTAGCTCAGACGAACATTACGTCTACAGCAGGTTCGCTGACCGCGCAGTATGGAAATTCCAACGCCGTGGAAAACTATCCGAAGTTGATAGACAACAACACCAGTACGAAGTATTACATTGACAAAACGTCCCTTTGGGTTCAATTCGAAGCGGCAAGATCCGCCGTTGTTACCCAGTACTCAATTACCTCTGCAAACGATTATGCTGACCGCGATCCAAAGAACTGGAATCTGCAGGCATCGAATGATGGTAAAACATGGACTACGTTGAACACGCAGACCAACCAGGCATTTGCCAGTCGTTTTCTGACAAAAACCTATTCCTTTACCAACACAACTGCTTACACTATTTACCGCCTGAATGTTATTGCGAATAATGGCGCAGGCGCTATTCAGATAGCAGAGTGGCAATTGCAGGGAACATTGACAGGACCTGCTTCCGGACCTACGAATGTGACTGCCACCGTTCAATCAGGTTATAAAATAAACCTGACCTGGTCGGACAATGCCACCAACGAAACCGGTTACCGTATCGAAAGCTCACTGGATGCGGTTAATTTCCTGACACGTGCTACTGTTGCTGCAAATGCAACTACTTACACAGATAGCGCACTGAGTGCAGGTACCAGCTTTATCTACCGCGTAAGAGCGGTAAATGCGACAGGTGTATCTTCCGCAGATACTTCCGATGTTGTGAAAACAAGCGTGGCTCCTTCCGGATTTGATATCACCAATTACACGAACGCAAAGTTCAACGATCCGTATAATACAACTGGTGCTGAAGGATTGGATAAAGCTTTTGATAACAGCCCTTATACCAAATACCTGGCGTGGGCGGCTACAACTGCTATTGGTTATTCCCTGCCAGGTGGCGCCGTAGCTACACAATACAGCATTACTTCTGCGAATGATGCATCAGATCGCGATCCACGCAACTGGACCTTCCAGGGTTCCAATGACAGTACTAACTGGACAAACCTGCAGGTAGTAACAGACCAGCAGTTTACTGCCCGTTATAAGAAACGTACTTATGTATTCCCTAACACAACTTCTTATAAGTATTACCGTTTGAATATTACTGCGAATAATGGCGCGTCTATTACTCAGTTGTCAGAATTCGAAATCATCGGTACCGGCACAGGTACGGTGAATACAGGTGTTCCTGCTGCTCCGACAGGCTTTACGACGCAGTCGGTATCGAGCAACCAGATCATCCTGGATTGGGCGGATGCTGCAAGTACAGAAACTAATTACCGTCTTGAAAGAACGACAGATACGCTGAACTGGAACACAGCATTTGTATTACCAGTAAATACGACGCATTTCTATTCTCTCGACCTGTCTCCGCTGACGAAATATTATTACCGTCTCAGGGCAGAAAATGCGAATGGTGCATCTGCATGGGTAACTGGCAACAATACCACATTGACGGCTACACCGAAATCAGTATGGCAGGAACATTGGTTTGCGCATGTAGAACCATTGACCCTGAACTATTCTAACAGTAGTGTGAACATCTATTTTGATGCGGCGGTAAGTCCGTCTATTACCTGGATGAACCAGGATTTCACGAATGTATGGGAGTATGTAAAACAGAACTACGGTTCTTTCAGCGATCCTAAGCTGAACATGGTGTTCCATAGTAAAGCAGGTTATTCCGGTGGTCACCCTGCGAATGTATTCGATGCTTCTCATGACTATGCGAATGTGGGCGATCTTGGTGGTAGCTGGGCTACCCGTGAGGGCTGGAACCTGCACGCGTCTATTCATGAAGTAGGCCATATCGTAGAAGGTGGCAGCAAAGGCGTACATAATTCACCTTCTTTTCCGATCTGGGGAGATAGCAAATGGGCTGAAATCTTCATCTATGATGTAATGAAACGTCTGGGATGGTCAGCTGATGCACAGCAGGCATACAATGACTTTGTGGTGAAAGCAGAGAGCTTCCCTAGTCCGGATACTTACTGGTTCCGTGACTGGTTCTATCCGATCTACGACAGAGCGGATTCCAGTGCTGCGTTGAACAGGTATTTCGAGCTGTTATCACAGTATTTCCCGCAACATAATGGCGAATACACCCGTGACCTGAACCTGGGTGAGTTTGTGCATTTCTGGAGTGGCGCGGCTCAGTTCAGTCTGGAACTGCAGGCTGATACTGCATTTGGTTGGACCAAACAACTGGAGATGCAGTTCAAACAGGCACAGATCGATTTTCCGTTTACCTATCCACAGCCATTGTTAGCACCGGCTGTAGCGGCTGTACCGGAAAAGAAAGCTGCTGTGTTGAACATCTGGCCTAACCCTGCGAGCAACGTACTGAATCTTTCCCTGCCAGATGCAGTGAAGGTGTACAATGTGGATATCTACAATATCGCTGGTGTGAAAAGAGTGTCTCAGCGTATCAAAGGCAATTACAATAGTCTGAGCATTTCATCCCTGCCGGATGGTGTATATATTGTGACTGTTACTGATGATAAAAAGATCATTCACCGTCAGAAGATCGTGGTAAGTAATACGAACCGCTAATTATCCCTATAAGGTCCGTCGAAAGGAAAATGGGTTGTCCGCCGTATGGCAGGCAACCCATTTCGTTTTTTGGGAACCTGCCGGATACTGGCCTTCCCTGATCCAATTCTCCACTTCCGGTTTTGTGTCGGGACAATTCTTCACTTTTTTATTGAAACGAGTAGTACCCTTTTTCCCCTCACGCGACATCTAAGGAAACCTACAGCTCGGATCCACGTTTGACTGCTTGCGTATAGATGCAATCGATTGTATTAATGAATTGAAGACCTAATAGATTATCCTATAGCGAATTATCTTTTTTCATTTTCCCTTAAAAAACCAATTCAAAGATGAACAGACAACAAATTGTCAATGTCGCCAGGGCCGCAGCCCTCTCCATGACCGTATTACTGTCAGCATGTACAAAAGAAAGCGTTCAGCAGGAAGAACGTCTTGCCGCTGGCAGCAGTTTAGCCGCTCAGGCAGTGGGCAATATTATCCTGAATTCCTGGAGTGTGAACTGGGATAATTATACACATGGGGTGACTTATACCGCCAATAACGGCGCTACCGACTTTGGTAACGTTACCGGCTGGGTAGATAGCCGGGGGATGATCTCCAATGGTAATCTGCGTATTACCCTCTTAAAGAATGCCTTATCCGGTGCAGGTGGGGTTGTCGCCAACATCGACATTTCTGATGGTACTGCCTATGAAGTAGACTACGATGTGAGGTTCCACAGCCAGTTTGACTGGAGCAGGGGTGGAAAACTGGGCTTTGGTTTCTCTATCGGCGATGGTAATACCGGTGGTGATCCGGGATGGGATGGTAATGGCGGTACTGCCCGTCTGATGTGGTACCAGACAGATGCCGGCAGGGTATTCTTCCAGCCTTATGTTTACTTCAAAGACCAGTCTGGTCAGTACGGTGAAACTTTTGGTAAGTCTTATCCATCCAGCGGTAGTCTGAACAAAGGGCAGACCTACCATGTACACCTGTATGTAAAGAGCAACACGGGTAGTAATACCAATGGTCACGTACAGTATGTGATTGATGGTACAGTAGTGCTGGATCAGGATATCCGCTGGACGACCAACGACAGTAAACGTCTCATCAGAGGCCTGACCTTCCATACTTTCCGTGGTGGCAGCCAGACTTACTGGCAATCATCTACAGACGGTTATATCTACTACGATAATCTGAAAGTGCATAGAATCAGTACCAACTGATAAACCAGATATGTTTTTGTGGCCTCCGGAGTATCTCAGCTGTTCCGGAGGCTTTTTTATGCATACAGCTCCTCTTTGAAATCTGATATCAATCCTTTGATTTTTCTTATATGTGATAGCTGCTTTTTCCTGACCTTTGCGCAGACGGTAATGGCTGTCTGAACCAACATCCTGATTAAATTTATTGTATGAAAAAGCAATGGCGGATACTGACTGAGTCCCGGAATTATAAGGAAGGCAAATTCCTGAATCTTGAGTACACCCCTATGATGACGGAGGGTACCTCTATGAGCAAAATGCTGGTAGAGTATTTTCGTCCGCCGGCAACAGCTGTTCCCGCCAGCGAGATACCCTCTGTCAGAACGGATCTGAAAGCGTTACGTTCAGATAAACCGGTGATCGTCTGGTTCGGGCATTCCTCTTATCTGATTCATTGCAAGGGCATCAATATACTGGTAGATCCTGTATTAAGCGGACATGCGTCTCCACTACGTACGATGGTGAAAGCTTTTCCTGGTGCTAATGTTTATCAGACAGAAGATATGCCTGCTATTGACTACATGATCATTACACATAACCACTACGATCACCTGGACAAGAAGACGATCAAGAAGCTGCGTCCGCAGACAAAGGCGTACTATACGTCATTGGGCGTGGGAAAGGATATCGCAGGTTGTAGTGTGAATGACCAGGATATCACAGAAATGGATTGGTGGGAAACGGAGCAGTTAAGTCCGGAGATCTCTCTTACCGCTACACCTGCGCGGCATTTTTCCGGCAGGGGGCTTAAAAGAGGTGGTTCGTTGTGGTCGTCATTTGTGCTGAGAATATATGGTTATACTATTTTCATCGGTGGAGATTCCGGTTATGGTGCCCATTTTAAGGAGATCGGTGAAAAGCAGGGGCCAGTAGATATTGCTATATTGGAATGCGGTCAGTATAATGAAGCCTGGAAACATATTCATATGATGCCGGAAGAGACGGTACAGGCAGCATTCGACCTGAAGGCAAAAATGCTGTTACCTGTACATTGGGCTAAATTCAAGCTGGCATTACATCCCTGGAATGAGCCTATTGAAAGAGTCACCAAGGCTGCTGTTGCACAACATATGCCTATTGCTACGCCAATGATCGGTCAGCCGGTTACTGTAGGAAAACAGCCGGTGATTACGTCATGGTGGAACTTCTGATATTATAATCCGGGAATGATAATATGAAAGAGGGTCCCCTTCCCAGGCGCAGACTCTACAAACAGGTGGCCTGCGTGATTGGCCACAATGCGTCTGCATAAAGACAATCCGATACCGGAACCGGGAAACATGGCGCGGTTATGCAGGCGTTTGAATACTTCGAAGATCTGTTCGGCATATTTCTGTTCGAAGCCGATGCCATTATCCCTGAAGGTGATATCAAAGTATTGTCTGTATCGCTCGGATTTGCCGAGGTAGCTGCCTGCCATATCGGATGTTATGATTTTTGCGCCGATTTCTATTACGGGGCGGATGCCTGGCTGTGTAAACTTCAAGGCATTACTCATAAGGTTATAGAACAGCTGGTTGATCTGTAGCGGAATACCCTGTATAGTAGGGAGTGGTCCGATCAGGATCTCTGCATTTTTCTCTTCTATGATCAGTTCGAAATCGCTGATGACGCTTTGTAGGATGAAGGTGAGGTCTATTGGCCGCGTCATATTTCCTTTCTCCAGCAGTCTGGAAAACTCCAACAGGTCTTTGATCAGCATCGACATTCTTTCTGACGACTGATTGATCTTTTCCACCAGCTTCTTATGATCCGGAACGAGGTCTTCATAACGGTTCAGCAGGTCGGCATAAATGCGGATCTTGCGCAAAGGCTCCTGCAGGTCATGACTGGCCACGTATGCGTATTGTTCCAGCTCCTGATTAGATCTGACGAGATTGGCGTTGGCATCCTGTAATTCTTCGTTCATGGCTGCCAGTTCCTCATTGGAGGCGGCAAGTTCTTCTGTCCTTTCAGCCACTTCCAGTTCCAGGTTACCCTGATGTTCCAGTAGTTTGTTACGGGCCAGTACCTGTTCGGTTACATCGATGGCCATGTCTACAATCGCGAAGACTTCTCCCATTGCATTCAGCAATGGTTTGTAAGTATAGTTGAAATAGAATGTTTGCGGTTTGCCATTGATGACAAGGATTGCCCTGGCTTCTTTTTCATGATAGGCGATACCGGTTCTATATACCTCATCCAGTATTTTCAGGAAAGGCTGTTCTTTCAGTTCAGGTACTGCATCAGACAGTTTTTTGCCGAGAACGGATCTTCCTTTGCCCCATACATTGATCATCGGTTCATTAGCGACTTCTATGACCAGTTCAGGACCTACAAAGAGTGCGGTGGCTACAGGCGCTTCTTCTACGAGAGAGCGGAACCGGTATTCACTTTCCAGGAGTGCCTGTTGCACTTCCTGTTCTGCTCTCAGGTCTCTGGCTACGCAGGCAACAGCAATGGGTTCTCCGCTCATAGGACTGTCGAGCCGGAAAGCATTGGTATGAAAAGGAATCTGTTCGCCGGTTTCCTGTTGTGTATAGTATTGTCTTCCTGTCCATTTACCTTCTATAAAGACAGCAGGAAGGATATGTTTTTCGAGATGTACCAGGTGTTCGAGGGTAAAGATATCCCTTATATTACGCGTGATGGTGGAGCTCTTTCGGCCCATGCCCAGTAATTTCATACCGGCATCATTCACATAGGTAATGGTACCATCGAGATTAGCTACGGCAATAAAGTCGCTGCTGTTTTCTACCAGTGTCAGCAGCTTTTGCTGTTCCTGGCGGGCGGCTACTTCGTTGCTGATATCAAAAGCGATCACCAGTATGTTTTCTTTCTGATCGTTCTGACTGGTGATACGGGCTGTATTAACCTGTACCCATCGTTCGGCGCCATCCCTTAGCCTATAACGTTTGATCTGATTGAATACATCACGTTTACCCTGCATCAGTTCTGCGAAGAGCTGTACATTTTCCTGCTGATGTTCGGTATGTACGATCTCGATGTATTCTTTGCCGGTCAGTTCTTCTGCGGTGCAACCCAATAGACCTGCAAAGGCTTTGTTGATCATATTGAACTTTGCCTGGCTATCGATGAAGGCCATGCCGATGGTGGCATTGTTAAAGGAGAGTGCAAAGCGTTGTTCAACTTCTTTGAGCAGGCGGTCCTGTTCTTTCTGCAGGGTGATATCCAGGCAGATACCGGACAGTGATACGGGGGTACCGTTTATATCATAGTAATACTTGCCACGTACTTTACCCCAGTGAATAGTACCGTCTTCCCATACGAAACGTGCTTCATAGTGCAGGGTACCGGTTTGGGCGGCCATTGCATATGCACGTTCTCTTATTGGCACATCATCCGGGTGAATATGGCTGATCAGTATGTTCCGTTTCTTAACGACAGGTTCCCGTATGCCCGTCATAATGTATTGAAGATTGGCAGAGAAGTCAATATCATCGGTGCTCAGATCGACGGTAAAGATACCGGCGTCAGAACCTTCTACAGCGAGACTGGCCAGTCTTTCTGCTGCTTCTGCCTTCTCATGGGCGGCTATTTCTGCGGTAATATCCTGGCTGATGCCGGAGAGGCGGATGGCTTTTCCTTCGTTATCAAAGTAAGCCTGTCCTTTTACATTCAGCCATAAAGTATTGTTGTTGTCACTTGCAATGCTTCTGAACCGGACGCTGAACTGATGATCAGATTGCGGCTGTAATGCCTGTCTGACCGTCTGCCGTACGGAGTCCTGATCTGCGTAGTGAATATGCCGTATGACGGTCTCGTAAGTAGGCGTTTCGTCGTCTGCCAGTCTGAATAAAGCCCTGCAACGTTCATCCAGTACGATCTGCCGGTTGACCATATCTACATCCCATGTACCGATCCCGGCAGCATGTAATGCAAAACGTATCTGAAGTTCCTGGTCCCGGGGGATAGACGGTTTGGGTGTTATAAGTTCACTCATGTTTCACTGGCAGTCCATTGAAGGTACAAGTTAAATCAAAGGAACCGAATTATTATTTCTCGGTCACCTTCTTTCCTGCTTCCAGCTTTTCGATCATGCTTTTAAGACGGTTTTGTTTGGTCTCCTCTCTTTTAGCAGAGGTGATCCACACCATATATTCCTTCCTGTCGGTGTAAGACAGTTTAGTATAAAAGGCTTCCGCTTTAGGGTGTTTGGCAAATAAAGCGACTACTTCGGCTGTGAGTGGTACTTCCCTGACTTCCAGGTCCTGTTCCAGTTCGACGTGGATGGTATCGCCGAGTTCTTTACCTAGTTGTTGCCGGATTGTCTGGGTAATGCCCAGCCAGTGCTCCGGCATGTTCATCTTTGTCAGGCTGCCCCGATAGGTCACTTTACCATCAATCAGTGCTTTCACCTTTACCTGGCCTTTTACGCCAAACAATTCCTGTACGTTATAAGGAAACACGACATAGCCGGCATTCATACCACCATGTTGTCGTATCACGGCATCAAAAGTTACTTTCCTGGACATGTGTTATTCTTTTTCGTAGGCTTCAATCTCGTGGAGGAAGTGTTGGGCCTTTGTAAGAGCGATCCATTCACTGCTACCAAAGATAATCTTAAACCAGCGTTTATCTGCATTTTCGATCTTCGCGTTTTGGTAGAACCAGATGACGAGCGCTGAAAACAGAAAAGTGATGGTCAGCTGGAATACCCATAGTCCGATGGTACCATTTTCAAACATGCCTTTATTGAAGTAGAAGGTGGTATAAAAGGGGGCTGACAACATAAGTATGCGTACGATACTGATAGTTGAAAGTTGCAGGCGAACCAGTTTTTTCTGTGTGTCCAGTACATTGTTGTCATTGTCGATCTGTTGTATCAGCGCTACCTGTCGGATATATACAACGATGGCTGTGACGGTAATGATGATAACGGCCATTGCAGATATAATGAAGAAGAGACTATAAGGCGTCATGTACATGATGGCCAGAACGACCAGTGCAGACAGGAACAGCGACCAGATGATACCCAGGATTACGGCTACGATCTTGATTGCTTTTAATGGCCGGAGTGCAGTTCTTGCTTTCTGGGTCTGTATTTCGGTGATCAGGCGTTGATTCAGTGTCAGTGACTTTTCCAGCTTTTTATCGTAAGCGGCCCACATTTGTTTTAATAAGATGTCTTCCATTGTTATCAGGTATGAATGGTGGAAAATTTGTTTTTCAGTTTGCTTTTGATGCGGTTGATCTTTGTTGCGATGTTGGTTTCTGTTAATCCCAGTATATCGGCTATTTCCTTATAGCTTTTCTCTTCCAGGTACAACAACATGATAGCTCTGTCCAGTTCCGGCAGTTCATGAATGAAGCGTTGCAATAATTGCAGCTGTTCCATATCTGCTGTTTCTTCTGTAAGGACGATAATATCGGCGGTGAGTTCGTGTGCGCTGTTGCGCTTACTGTCTTTACGATAGAAGGAGATCGCCACGTTCAGGGCTATTCTGTATAGCCAGGTAGAATACTTATACTGATCATTATACCGGTCAAATGATCGCCATAGCTGGAAGATGATCTCCTGTATGAGATCTTTTCTGTCTTCTGTATGGTGGCAGTAGGAATTGGCTATTTTATAGATAATTCCCTTATGCTGTTCGATGACCGACAGAAAGAGCTTATCTTCTTTTGGAGGGGCCATATGATGTAATCATTAAGGTCATTTGAATAAATATTTACCTTATTATTCGCAGGAGGGAATGAAAAATCACATCAGGATATCAGTAATCCTGAAAGTAACAAAAATTGGGGATACAAGGGGGAGATTTTAGACGATTTTCAGGTGCCTTTTATCGAAGGCAGGTGTTTCATAGGATAGTAAAAAATTATTACGGATGATTTTCATTGCATCGGCTCAAATGCCACGCCATAGCGGGATTCGAGCCGATGTAAAAAGGTGATTCATAGGATAAGTACACGCTAAAGATAATCAAATTTTGATATCAGGAAATTATTTCTTCTCTTTTTGAAATAATTAATATTAAAATGAAGAAAAATGCGTTGCGCGATAAAAAATGAAGGATTTCTGCGCGATTATTTGTCAAAATTTAAAGGTCAGATCATTCAATATCAATAGGAATACTATCCGTTTATTCTTCTGCTGTCATTGAGCTATATACTAACAGTGTTTCCATTGTTGCCTTTATGAACAATCACTTTCTATTATTTATCTGCTTTTGCAATCAGGGATAATAATTCATCCGTGGATAACTTACCACTGATGTCGCTTCCTTCCAGAAGTCTGTCGGCCAGGTCTCTTTTACTATTATGGAGTGCGATGATCTTTTCTTCAATGGTGTGTCTTGTTACCAGCCTGTATATTGTTACTGGTCTTGTCTGACCGATACGATATGCTCTATCTGATGCCTGTTCTTCAATAGCAGGATTCCACCAGGGATCCAAGTGAATGACATAGTCAGCGGCAGTCAGGTTCAGACCAGTTCCGCCAGCTTTAAGACTGATCAGGAATAGTGAACCGGCGCCTGCCTGGAATTCTTTTACGACTCTTTCCCTGACGGGGATAGGAGTGCTGCCATCCAGGTAGCAATAGGAAACATTCAGTTCATCGAGGGCTAACCTGACCAGGTCGAGGTGTTTTACGTACTGACTAAACACCAGTGCGCGGTGATTATTGTCGATCAGCTCTTTTACGATTTCAATGAATACAGCGAGTTTGGAAGAAGGTATCCGGATCTCCGGATCTATCATCTGTGTATTACAGGCTGCCATGCGCAGTTTCCCGATCTCTGTCAGTGTATTTAAATTATGCTTGCTGGTCTTGTCTTTACTATAACGTTTGATATTTTCCACTGCTTTCAGGCGAAGTGCTTCATAGAAAGCCGCTTCTTCCGGCGACAGGGAGATCATTTTCACAATCTCTGTTTTCTCCGGCAGTTCATCCAATACGGCGGTTTTGGTACGACGTAGCATGAATGGCGCGACGATCTTACGCAGGTGTTTAGTAACAGTACTTTCTGCGTTATATATAACCGGCGTAGTAAACTGTTTATTAAAATATGGCAGGCTACCCAGTAGTCCGGGATTGATAAAGTTGAAAAGGTTCCAGATCTCAGTCAGGTGGTTCTGTACCGGGGTACCAGTCAGTATCAGTCTGAAGCCAGCCTGTAAAGCCATGGCAGCTTTGGAGGTTTTGGTCTGGTAGTTTTTAATGGTATGCGCTTCATCCAGTACGACGGTGTTCCATGGAATCACGGATAGCAGTTCATCTTCGGATTGCAGGATACCGTAGGTGATCAGTACTACATCAAATGGACCGGCTGCTTTCAGTATGGCATGTCGTTTACTGCCGGCGATCTGTCTGACTTGTAAAGAAGGTGCGAACTTATACAGTTCGTTTACCCAGTTCGGCAATACGGATGCCGGACATACCACCAGCGCCGGACCTTCATGTGCCCTATATAACAACATGGCGATTGCCTGGATCGTTTTGCCCAGACCCATGTCATCAGCGAGACAGGCGCCTGCGCCCCATGCGGCCAGTCTGGCCATCCATCGGAAGCCTTCTTCCTGGTAAGGACGTAATTGTGTTTGTAAGGTAGCAGGGATTTCTGCCTGTACGGTTGCTGCCGCTGCCTGTCCGGCGCGCAGTGCTTTCCAGTGTTCATCTGTTTCCACCTGGCTGGCGCCTTCCAGTAGTTCGTCCAGCATGTGTGCAGCAAGTGGACGTATACGGAGTTCTTCGTGTTCTGCTATTGCTACACTGGCGAGTTCATTCAGCTGACGGTAGAGTTTACCGGTCAGCGAAAGGAATTCCCCTTTTCCTACTGTCACAAAGCGGCTATTGCTGGCTTTCACAGCGTCCAGCAGATCTTTCAGGGATAAGACCGTGTCTTCGTCCACTTTGAGATCGCCGTTAGCAGCAAACCATTTACCATCTACCCTGCGGATGGTCAGGCGGAGTTGCGCCTGTGGTTCGACCATACGTACCCGTAATTTCTGTCCTTCCGGCCATTCCGCAGTGGCCAGTTCAGGGTGACGTTGTATGACTTCCAGCAGTTGCAGGCATTCCAGAGGATCTTCGAAGATGATGACGTCATCTTCTATTTCCTGTTTGACAGATTCCTGGATAAGGGTAACGAGTTTTTCCAGATTGCTCTTTTCTGCATCGAGATCGCGGGTAGCCTGACAACGTTCTCCATTGGTAACGCCGATCAGGTGTTTGGCGCCTTCTCCTGGTTTGCAATAAGGTGGATCATTGACAAACGGTTTTACAAAGAAGGAGGCTCTCAATGCATCGCCGGTGGGTTGCAGCTGTACGCGTATACGGGCGTCGCCTGCCCGTTGCTTAATATTTAATGCTGCGGTGTCATCCAGGTTGGAATGCACCGTCATATGAGCGCCTATATTGCGCAGCGCCTGCATCAGTTTATCTTTTCCTGTGGCAGGCACTGTTTCAATTTGCCGGAGCGTCTGTAATACGGTACGTTGTTGTTGTGTAAGCCTGATCACTTTCAGGCGTGTATCTGATTCTTTTATCAGTACGGTATCGCTGATATAATCGTTGATATTGGTGCTGAATTCGTAGCCGTTACCTGTTTTATTAACCACCAGTTCCGGTTGTCCCTTGATAATCTCCACAGGGGTTTCCGGTGCATCCAGCATGAACAGATAAGGATGACCTGTTATTTCATGCCATACTCTTTCGCCAAAGGCATAGGCTTCGGTACCATAGGTATGATAGTTTTCTTTGATGATCGCGCCGGCAATACGGGTATCGTGATCCGTCATCGCTTCTATCAGACCATCCTTCAGTTTTTTCAGTTCTACTAGCCGGCCTCTACTCCATCCGGTATCTCCTTGTGTTTGTATGACAGGCTGGATTTCTGATTTACGGATGTCAATCAGGTAAGCCAGTCTTGTAGCGGCTGGCGCCTTTTCTTTTTGTGTTTTGCCGGCTTCAGGTAGGATGAGTACGTTGAGCAGGCGTTCCCAGTCCGCGACCGGCTGCATCCGCGAAAAGATCGGCTCTTTACCAATGAAGGCGGCCAGTTCGCGGAAAGTCTTTTCATTATTCAGATATGCCTGCTCACGGAACAGGTATAAGAGTTCGTATGTGAGCAGACGGTATTTGCGTTGTATACCGTGATATAAAACGACTTTCAGGAAAGGGCTATATTGTTTGAGCAGTTTACTTTTCGGGTAATATGCCTGCAGACATATCAAGGCCAGGTAACTGAGCAGGTATTTTTCCGGCTGTTTAGAAGTTGTTTCCAGCAGGATCTGCAGGATGTGATCCGCTTTTTCTTTGCGTCCGCTATGAAAGTGTAACAGCGCAATGGCGGGTGTAATATCCTGGAAGAGTTTTTTATCGTATGCAGCTACTACTTTGTTAATAGTAGTATATGTTTTTTCTTCTGGTAGTATCGTCAGGGTGTAGGCGTACAGGAAGGCGAAGAGTGGCGATACCGGAATGGTATGTTTTTTATCCTGTTGCCGTTGTTGTTTGATACCCTGTTCAAATGCAGTGAGGGCTTTGTCGGATTGCCCTTCGTAGAGATGTACGGCAGCCTGTGCATAAATAGCGTCCGTACCGGTGATCTCCTCTCCTGTTTCTCCGGCCTGTAAGATGACTTCTGCATGTGCTAATGCACCCGGTTCTGTTCTGATCAATATGGCGACCTGTACTTTGAGCTGTTGCAAAGCATCAGGCGTACTCATGGCCAGCAGGTGTTGCCGGACGGCTGCGTGATAGATACTGGTAATGCTGCCGGTATCGAACAATCGTAATAATCCTACGTATTCGGGATAGTACAGCAAATAGCAGAGATAGGGAAAGTATTCTGCGAGTTCAAAACTGATCTTTCTGACAGGTTGCAGTAACAGGGAGCGATCGCCGGTAAAGAAGGCGGTCAGCAATTGTTGCAGTTCCTGCAAGCGGGCGCTGGTGCTGTAAAATGAGTATGGTTTTGCATGATCCAGCAGGCGCAGGTATTCCGGCTTTCTGATATTTTCCGGAAACAGGAGGAAACCCAATTCTGGTATCAGGGAATAATTGCCCGCCAGGTTGTAGGTTCCCAGTCCTTTTTCCTTTAGTAGTTCAAGGATATCAAGTATCCTGTCCTGTGGTATTTCCCTGACGCGATTCACCGCATCGAGAAACGTATATCGTTCCAGGGGATATAGGTATACGGACAGCACGTCTGCGACGATGCGGGCATCGGCGTCGAGTGATTGATACTGTTCAGTGTAAAAGGAATGATTCACCATGGCTGGTGCAAGTTCCGATCATTCTTTGACAAAAGAAAGCATGTACCTCGCAGTGGTCAGGAAAGAAGCGAGGTCATTAGGTTTTGTGATATAGTCCTTAACGCCCAGTTCAATGCTTTTCGCTTTGAAAACGGGAGATGTTGAGGTGCTCCAGATAATTTTCGGAATATCCATGAAGCGTCCCTGATCATTCAGTTCTTTTACCACTTCTACGCCGGTTAGTTCAGGAATATTATAATCAAGTATCATGAGTGCAGGCATATTGCTTTCACCCATGGTATCCAGATATTTCACGAATTTTCTACCATTAGGGATGCACACCAGTTGCCAGGTGGGATCTATCTCCTCTATTGCATTTTCCAACAGCTCCTGGTCATCAATATCATCTTCCGCCAACAGGATCAGCCTCTTCGAATGGCCTGAAAGTTGCATCTGTAAAGTTGTTTTTTAATAAGAACAAATGTAATCACTTCAAGCCATATAATACATAACATCTATATGCGATAGCAAAAAGAGCCGTAGAGATTGATAAACACAACTTAAAGAAATTTTTAACTTATACATATAAGTGTTTCGCTAACACCTTCACTATGAACACGCGGAGAAAAAATCCCGATAGTACTGCCCTGTCCAAGAAAGATGTGGAAAAGACTCCACAGACTTCCACAACAAAGCGCAGCAAAGAAACCAAGCAAGTATACGCACCCGTAGCAGATGAACTGGATTTGCGGCAATTGTTGCAGGTCCTGCTGGACGTTAGAAGTGGCAATTTCTCCACAAGGATGTCGGCGGATAATATCGGGTTAAGTGGCAAAATCTGTGACACGCTTAATGAGATTATTTCCCTGAACGAAACCCTGGTGGAGGAACTGACGCTGGCGAGGAATACCATCGGAAAGATGGGACGTCTGAATCACCGTGTGGTCATGCCCCGTACTGCAAAGGGCTCCTGGGATAATGCGGTTGCTTCTATCAATACACTGATCTCTGATCTTGTTCATCCTACCATCGAAATAGCACACGTAATCAGTTCTGTGGCGAAGGGGAATCTTTCGCAGGAAATGCCTTTGCAGATCGAAGATCACGTGTTGCAGGGGGAATTTGCCCGTATTGCGACGGAGGTGAACGGGATGGTGAAACAGCTGAACCTCTTCTCACGTGAGGTGACGCGTGTGGCGCGTGAGGTGGGATCCGAAGGTAAGTTGGGCGGACAAGCGAAAGTAAAAGATGTGGCTGGTGTATGGAAAGACCTGACGGACTCCGTAAACCAGATGGCGGGTAACCTGACGGCGCAGGTGCGTAACATCGCGGATGTAACGACGGCGGTGGCAAAAGGTGACCTGTCCAAGAAAATTACAGTGGATGTACAAGGAGAGATCCTTGAGCTGAAAGATACAATCAATACGATGGTGGATCAGCTGAACTCCTTCTCCTCCGAGGTGACGCGTGTGGCCCGTGAGGTAGGTACGGATGGTAAGCTGGGTGGCCAGGCAGAGGTAAAAGGTGTGGCAGGTACCTGGAAGGATCTGACGGATTCTGTGAATCAGATGGCGTCCAACCTGACAGGTCAGGTGCGAAACATCGCAGAGGTAACAACGGCGGTGGCGAGAGGTGACCTGTCCCGTAAAATTACCGTGGACGTACGCGGGGAGATCCTGGAGCTGAAAAACACCATGAATACAATGGTGGACCAGCTGAACTCCTTCTCTGTAGAGGTAACGCGTGTGGCGCGTGAGGTAGGTTCTGAGGGTAAACTGGGTGGTCAGGCAACGGTAAAAGGTGTCGGTGGTGTGTGGAAAGACCTGACAGATTCCGTAAACCAGATGGCGGGTAACCTGACGGCGCAGGTACGTAACATCGCAGACGTAACGACGGCGGTGGCAAAAGGTGACCTGTCGCGTAAGATCACGGTGGATGTAAAGGGAGAAATCCTGGAGTTGAAAAATACCATTAATACAATGGTGGACCAGCTGAACTCCTTTGCTTCCGAGGTGACCCGTGTGGCTCTTGAGGTGGGTACGGAAGGTAAGCTGGGTGGTCAGGCGAAAGTGCAGGGTGTGGGTGGTACCTGGAAGGATCTGACCGATTCGGTAAACCAGATGGGATCCAACCTGACGGCACAGGTGCGAAACATTGCGGAAGTAACGACCGCGGTGGCGAATGGTGACCTGTCAAAGAAGATTACGGTAAACGTAGAGGGTGAGATCCTTGAACTGAAAAAGACGATCAATACGATGGTGGATCAGCTGAACTCCTTCGCCTCTGAGGTGACCCGTGTGGCCCTTGAGGTGGGTACGGAAGGTAAGCTGGGTGGCCAGGCGAAAGTGCAGGGTGTGGGTGGTACCTGGAAGGATCTGACCGAGTCGGTGAACCAGATGGGATCCAACCTGACCGCGCAGGTGCGTAATATCGCGGAAGTAACAACGGCGGTGGCGAAAGGTGACCTGTCGCGTAAGATCACGGTGGACGTAAAGGGAGAGATCCTTGAGTTAAAAAATACCATCAATACAATGGTGGACCAGCTGAACTCCTTCGGTTCGGAGGTGTTCCGTGTGGCGCGTGAGGTAGGTTCTGAGGGTAAACTGGGCGGACAGGCCGATGTACCGGGTGTGGAAGGTCTCTGGAAAGACCTGACGGACTCCGTGAATATCATGGCGTCCAACCTGACGTCGCAGGTACGTAACATCGCAGAGGTAACAACGGCGGTGGCAAACGGTGACCTGTCGCGTAAAATTGAAGTAGACGTTAAGGGAGAGATCCTTGAACTGAAAAATACCATCAATACGATGGTGGAACAGCTGCGCGCATTCGCTTCTGAGGTAACGCGTGTGGCCCGTGAGGTAGGTACGGATGGTAAACTGGGTGGTCAGGCGTTCGTACCGGGCGTCGGTGGTACCTGGAAAGACCTGACGGATTCGGTGAACCAGATGGCGGGTAACCTGACGGCACAGGTGCGAAACATTGCGGATGTGGCGATTGCGGTGGCGAACGGTGACATGTCCCGTAAGATTACGGTGGACGTACGTGGCGAGATCCTGCAGCTGAAAGAAACGCTGAATACGATGGTGGATCAGCTGCGTGCATTCGCTTCTGAGGTAACGCGTGTGGCCCGTGAGGTGGGTACGGATGGTAAACTGGGTGGTCAGGCATTCGTACCGGGTGTCGCTGGTACCTGGAAGGATCTGACGGACTCCGTAAACCAGATGACGGGTAACCTGACATCACAGGTACGTAACATCGCCGAGGTAACGAAAGCGGTGGCATCGGGTGACCTTTCCAAAAAAGTAACGATCGACGTAAAAGGAGAAATCCTTGATCTGAAAAACACCATCAATACGATGGTGGACCAGCTGAACTCCTTCGCTTTTGAGGTGACCCGTGTGGCCCGTGAGGTAGGTACGGAAGGTAAGCTGGGTGGTCAGGCGGAAGTACAGGGTGTGGGTGGTACCTGGAAAGACCTGACAGACTCTGTGAACATGATGGCCTCCAACCTGACGAACCAGGTGCGTGGAATCGCGAAAGTGGTAACGGCGGTGGCGACGGGTAATCTGAAACAGAAACTCTCCATCGTATCGCGCGGTGAGGTAGCACAGCTGACTGAGACGATCAACGAAATGATCGATACACTGGCATTGTTTGCCGACCAGGTAACAACGGTGGCCCGTGAGGTGGGAGTTGAAGGTAGATTGGGTGGTCAGGCGAGTGTGCCAGGTGCATCCGGTATCTGGAAAAACCTGACGGAAAACGTAAACCAGCTAGCGGAAAACCTTACCACACAGGTACGTGCGATTTCGGCGGTGGCATCGGCGGTAACGAAAGGTGACCTGACTCAGATGATCCGTGTGGAAGCGAAGGGTGAGGTAGAAGAGCTGAAAGATACCATCAACCAGATGATCGCCAACCTGAAACAGACGACCCTGCGTAACCAGGAACAGGACTGGCTAAAATCCAACCTGGCGAAATTCACGCAGATGCTGCAAGGGCAGAAAGACCTGAATACGGTAACCCGCCGTATCCTCTCAGAGCTGGCCCAGGTGGTAAATGCACAGAAAGGGATGTTCTATATTCTGGAACAGGAAGAGAACCTGCTGAATCCAAAACTCAAATTATTTGCAGCATATGCATATGGCAACGAGGTGAGCGTATCCCGCGAGTTTGCACTCGGACAGGGACTTGTAGGTCAGTGTGCCGTAGAAAAAGAACGTATCCTGCTGACCAACGTACCGTCAAATTATATTAAGATCAGCTCCGGACTGGGTGAAGCCACACCGGTTAACCTGATCGTATTGCCGGTATTGTTTGAGCAGGAGATCAAAGCGGTGATAGAACTGGCATCCTTCGATACCTTTAGCCAAACGCACTTAGACTTCCTGAGTCAGTTGACAGAAAGTATCGGTATCGTACTGAACACGATCGAGGCGAACTCCAGAACAGAGGACCTGCTGGAGCAGTCCCAGTCATTGGCGGATGAGCTGAGAAGAACGAACGAAGAACTCCAGGATAAAGCGCACCTGCTGGTGAAACAGAAGGATGAGGTGGAAGAGAAGAACAAGGAGGTGGAAGAAGCAAGAAGATCACTGGAAGAAAAAGCAGAACAGTTACAGCTGACATCTAAGTATAAATCAGAGTTCCTGGCGAACATGTCGCACGAGTTGCGTACACCGCTGAACTCATTACTGATATTGGCGCAACAGCTCTATGAAAACCATGATGGTAACCTGAATGAGAAACAGGTACGTTATGCGAAAACCATCCATAGCTGTGGTGATGACCTTATCCAACTGATCAACGACATCCTCGACCTGTCGAAGATCGAATCTGGTTATATTTCTACAGACTTTATCAAGGTACGTTTCAACGAGGTGGTATCTTTTGTGGAAACGACCTTCAAACATATCTCTGAAAGTAAGAGTCTGCGCTTCCGTATTGAAATGGATGAACAGCTGCCACAGTCGCTGGAAACGGACGTACAGCGTCTCAACCAGATTCTGAAAAACCTGTTGTCAAATGCGTTCAAATTCACAGAAAAAGGAGAAGTAAAACTCCGGATCTATGAAGCGAAACGTAACTGGCGACTGATGAATGGTAGTCTCGACAGTGCGGACAGAGTGGTTGCATTTGAAATCAGGGATACAGGCATTGGTATTTCCAAAGACAAGCAGAATATCATTTTCGAAGCCTTCCAGCAGGCAGAAGGTTCCACCAGCCGTAAGTATGGCGGTACTGGTCTGGGACTGTCTATCAGCCGTGGTCTGGCAGACCTCCTGGGTGGTTCTATCGAATTGGAAAGCGAGGTTGGAAGAGGTAGTATCTTCACTTTGTTCCTGCCATTGCAGTACAATCCGGCTGCTATCAAACGCGAAAAACAGAGTAGTCTGACCGTAGGACAATACCAGTTGCCTGAAAGCTATGAGCCTGCCCTGGTACAACCTATGGCTATTACACAGACGAAACTTCCTGAGACGCTGGAAGGCCTGAATGAGATCATCAACGAAATAGGCGACGACAGAACCCATATTATTGAATCAGACAAGGTCGTACTGATCGTCGAAGATGACGTACGTTTTGCTAAGATCATGCTGGAGAAGGCGCATGAGATGGGACTGAAAGTAGTGGTAGCGACCAGTTTCGGAGATGTGTTCGATCTGACCAACAAGTATAATCCGATTGCCGTTACACTGGATGTAAAGTTGCCGGATGCGAGTGGCTGGAGAGTACTTGATCTGTTCAAAAACGATATTAATTTAAGACATATCCCCATCCACCTGATATCCGGAGAAGAGAACCGTTTGCTGGCGATGCATCGTGGTGCAAGAAGTTTCAATCTGAAGCCACTGAAAGCAGAAGCGCTGAATATATTGTTCACCAGTATCATGGAGCATGATAGTCGCAAGACGAAGAAAGTGCTTGTGGTGGAAGACAATGAACCTGATGCATCACAGATCGCGCGTATCCTGGATAATGGAGAGCTGATTGAGATGGATTTTGTTGAAAATGGTAAAGCGGCTATTGATAAGGTGAATAGTACAGCATATGATTGTATCATTGCAGACTATATGTTGCCGGATATCGATGGTGCTGAGTTTGTAGCGAACATGAATACGGTCAACAGGCATAACGCTACACCGGTGATCGTATACTCGGCGAAGGACTTTACCAACAATGAGCGGTCGAAACTAAAGCAGTATGCCAATAAAATACTGCTGAAAGGCGTTAACTCATTGGATCTGTTGCTGGAAGAGACGATCATGCAGCTGCATATCAATCATCAGTTCCTGGCGCCGGAGAAGAAGAAGCTGATCGAAGATCTGCGTTCACAGAAAGATGTATTGATCCATAAAAATGTGCTGGTAGTCGATGATGACGTACGTAACCTGTTTGCACTGACCACCGCTTTCGAGCGTTTCCATATCAATACCATTACAGCGGAAAGTGGTAAGGAAGCCATGAATATCCTGAGTGAGAATAGTGATATTGATATTGTACTGATGGATATTATGATGCCTGAGATGGATGGTTATGAGACGATGCAGAAGATCAGAAGGGAGCATAAGAACAGTGCATTGCCTATTATTGCAGTTACGGCTAAAGCGATGAAGGGTGACAGGGAGAAGTGTCTTGAAGCCGGAGCTTCTGATTATATTACAAAACCGTTAAAAATAGATCAGTTATTATCGTTGATGCGGGTATGGTTGTATAGATAGTAATAGCGTATTCATTTGAAAAATTAAACAGTTTTGCACGAACAGGACTTAATAAAAATATTAGTTGTTGACGACCGGGCGGATAATTTATTATCGATTGAATCCATCCTGGAAAGGGAGAGCTATACGATTGTAAAAGCCAACTCGGGCAGGGCTGCACTGAAGATCCTGTTGAAGGAATATGATTTTTCATTGATACTAATGGATGTGCAGATGCCGGATATGAACGGCTTTGAAACTGCAGCCCTGATCTATCAGCGGGATAAGCTAAAGGAAATTCCGATCATCTTTATCACGGCGCATAGTCATGAGGAAGAAGCCATCTTTAAAGGCTACAAGGTAGGGGCCGTAGACTTTATTTACAAACCGATCAATCCTGAACTGCTAAGGGTAAAGGTGGGACTGTTTGTTGAACTGTACCGAAAAACACAGTCTCTTATTGCGCAGGAACAGAAGCTGCTGAATACGAATGCTTCCCTGCAACGGGAAATTGAGGAGAAAGAAGCCTCTGAGTTAAAGGTGCGCGAACTGAACAGGCAATTGTTGCAGAATAACATTCACCTGAAAGCTGTCAATGAAGAACTGGATAGGTTTGCCTATATCGCTTCACATGACCTCCAGGAGCCTTTGCGTAAGATCAGGGTGTTCAGTGATATGATCCTTCAGAAGAAGAGTAGCGCCGGCGACGTGGATAAATATGTGCAGAAGATCACCAATGCGACGATTCGTATGCAGCAACTGGTGAGCGATCTGTTACGTTTTTCCCGGCATTCTATTCAGGGGGGCGACTTTACAGTATGCGACCTGAATGACCTGGTACGCGATGCGCTGACAGAACTGGAGATCAAAGTGCAGCAATCCAGTGCCAGTATAAAGATCGAGAAACTACCTTCTATACAGGTAATACCTACCTTGATGCGACAGGTATTTTACAACCTGATCAGCAATGCGCTGAAGTTCCGCAAGAAGGAAGTGTCACCGGAGGTGCGTATCTATGCAGAACTGGTGGCATCGCCTGATCCGCATCTGCGTGAAAGACCGGATGGTAATTATTATAAGATCTTTGTTGTTGACAATGGTATTGGCTTTGAGAGTCAGTATGTCGAAGATATATTCGTTGTGTTTAAACGCTTGCATAGCTATCATGAGATCGAAGGGACGGGTATCGGTCTTTCGATCTGTAAAAAGATCATGGAGCAGCACAATGGTTTTATTACAGCGACGAGTGAGATTGATAATGGAGCGACGTTTATTATCGGAATACCGGAGAAGCAGATGTTGCCGGTGAATATGACGTTGATGGATTAAAGTCTTTATAAAACAGGAAAGGCCGCCAGCGATAAGTTGGCGGCCTTTCATGTTTTATAACAACCCAGATCAGTATTTACACGCCACCTGTTGTTTTACTTCAAATTTTCCATTCAGGCGGATATCTTCAGAAGAAGCTCCTATCATCATTGTAAAAGTACCTGGTTCAACCACCCATTTCATATCAACATTGAGTAGTCTGAGGTCATCAGGAGACAGTTCGAATTTAATTTCTTTCTGTTCGCCTGGCGCCAGGTGTACACGCTGGAATTTCTTCAGTTGTTTTACAGCAGTCACTACAGAACTGGCATCGTCACGGATGTAGAGCTGTGCTACTTCATCGCCTGCTACAGTACTTGTGTTTTTCAGTTTGAAACTCACTGTTACTTTCAGGTTATTACCAGTGGCCTGTACATCAGAATGCAGGTCTTTGTATTCGAAGCTGGCGTAACTGAGACCGTGGCCGAAGCTGTAGAGTGGTTTAGCGTCCATTTCAACATAGTCATGTCTTGCCGCACTCTTGTAGTTGTAGTAGACAGGCAGCTGACCCACAGATTTAGGGATGGATACAGGTAAACGGCCGGCAGGATTGTAATCGCCGAAGAGTACATCCGCGACAGCGTTACCACCTTCCTGACCAGGATACCACGCATTTACGATGGCAGGTACGTTTTTAGCGGCCCAGTTAATATTGAGTGGGCGACCTTCGATCAGTACCAATACAACTGGTTTGCCGGTTGCGACGATGCTTTCCAGTAACCTTGACTGTAAACCCATCAGGTCGAGACTTACTCTGTCGTAACCCTCGCCACTTTCCATATCACTTACGGCTACTTCTGCAGCTTTTACTTCAGCGGCGCCGGTGCTCTGGAAGGTTGTTTCGAAGTCACGTGCGCTGGAACCGCCAAGTACGATCACTACTGCGTCTGCCTGTTGCGCAGCAGCTACAGCAGCACTGATATTTGCGTGTGCGGTGTCACGGATCGCACAACCTTTGACATATGTTACTTTAGTATCAGCAGATACTTTTGCTTTGATACCTTCCAGTACCGTTACTATTTTTTCCTGTGGCTGCGGAGCGGTATAATCACCTAACTGGTTATAGATATTATCTGCGTTAGGCCCTATTACAGCCAGGTTTTTGATCGTTTTTTGCAATGGCAACAGGCCGTTCTCGTTTTTCATCAGCACGATAGATTCAGCTGCTACACGTTTGGATAACGCCCTGTTGGCTGCTGTACCTACGGTTTTCTCTGCTACATCCACATCTACATATGGATTTTCGAAAAGTCCCATAGTGAATTTCAGTCTGAGTACATGTGCTACCGCTGTATCCAGGGTTGTCATTGTCACTTTCTTATTGTTCACAGCTTTGATCAATGCATCGCCATATGCTTCACCACCCAGGTCTGCATCCAGTCCGGCGTTAATTGCCAGCGTAGCTGCTTCTTCCATCGTTGCGGCTATATGGTGTGTAGAACGTACGCCTGGAATACCACCGAGATCAGATACAGAGAAGCCGCTGAAGCCCCATTGTTTTACCAGTACATCTTTCAACAGGAAGCTATTTGAGCTGCACGGTATACCATCAATAGAGTTATAAGAAGCCATAATAGACAGTGCACCAGCCTTCACTGCCGCCTGGAATGGAGGTAGGTAGGAAGAGTACAGGTCACGCAGACCTGTCAGCGCAATACCGCCATTGTGACCACCCTCCGGAGAACCATAAGCGGTAAAATGCTTCAGCGTAGAAATGACATTGCTGCCACTGCCGATACTATTACCCTGGAAACCTTTTACCATAGAGATACCCATCTGACTGATCAGGTATGGATCTTCCCCGTAAGTTTCTTCCAGTCTGGACCAGCGTGGTTCACGTACCAGGTCCAGCACGGGGCCATAACCGATATGGGCTCCCTGTACGCGTGCTTCTTTTGCAATGGCACCAGCCATTTCCTGAATGAGCGCAGGGTCCCAGGTACTGGCCTGACCGATAGACGTTGAGAAGACGGTCGTACCGATCGCCATATGTCCATGCGGACATTCTTCTGCCAGCAGTAATGGAATACCCAGGCGGGTATTTTCCATCATGTACTTTTGCAGGGCATTGGTTGCGATAGCTGCCTGTTTAGGCGATAAGCCGGTCACTAATGTCTTTTGCGTCCATGGATCGGCCCTCAGCGTAGCCCAGAAACTGCCGATATACCTTTTGGACATTACAGATTTAAACTTGTCACTGACGCCTACGGAGTCGCCTTTTTTGTCATACATCTCCCATCCCAGCAAGGTACAGAGCTGACCTACCTTTTCTTCCAGTGTCATTCTTTTCAGGAGATCCTTCACCCTGGCATCAACCGGTGCTGATGCATTTTTGTAGACAACTGAAGTAGTGGAGGTCTTTTTGACCTGCGCGAAGGCTTGAGTGCCAAGACCGAGCATTGCAATGCAAAGCATAAAATGACTACGGTTACCGGCGAATTTTTTCATTTTCATTGGACCTGTTGATAAGATTCTACTATGTTGAGTTAATTGACAATCATTCAATTAATCAGGTTGTAAGTAAAAATAATAAGTAGGTCGGGGAATTTCAGAATAATTTTCAATCCGCACGTTTTTAATGGTAAAAAGGACACTTAATCTTCATTTTTTACTGTGCTTAATCTGCTGATCATTATGAGAAAAGAGTATGATTACAACTAAACCGCCCCTTCGATAATTTATACAACATTTGAAGGCATATGGCAATTGCCGCCCCGCGCATGCATAAATACCTTTGATCCCATAATTCACACACTAAATTATAGAGATCATGTCTAATGCGACTAAACACACAGGTGCAGAAGCTCAACCATCACCTGCATTACTTACACCCGACAATCACACACTCGTACTGATCGACTTCGAAGGTCAGATGGGCTTTGCTACCAAGAATATTGATATCATGGAACTGCGCCAGAACGTAGCACTGATAGCTGGTGGCTCTAAAATTTTTAATGTGGCGACTGTTGTGACGACCGTTGCAGAAGACAGCTTCAGCGGACCTGTATTCCAGGAACTGGAAGAGGCTTATCCTAAAGCGACATCCGGTTATATCGACAGGACTTCCATGAACACATGGGAAGATATTAACGCGTACAGAGCGATTGTGGGTAAAGGAAAGAAGAAGATCGTACTGGGTGGTCTGTGGACAGGCGTATGTATCGTAGGACCTGCATTATCCGCTATCGCAGAAGGTTACGAAGTATATGTGATCACGGACGCTTGCGGAGACGTATCTGTTGAAGCGCACGAAAGAGCGGTACAGCGTATGTTACAGGCAGGCGCTATTCCGATGACTTCCGTACAATATGTACTGGAACTGCAACGCGACTGGGCAAGAACAGGTACTTATGAACCGGTTACTACCCTGATGAAGAAACACAGTGGTGCTTATGGCATCGGTATTCAGTACGGACACAACATGCTGAAACACTAATCAGTATTCTTTATAGCAGTTATTACTGCACACAATACAACGAGACAGGGCGCCTGTGCCGGAGGCACGTTATTATGTGCCTCCGCATGACAGGCTGATTAGCGGACGTCCTGCATAAACGGCATCAACCGTTCAAATACAATAGCATGAAAGCGGATTTAATACTTTATAACGGGAATATCCATACAGTAGATCATGAGCAGCCGACTGCAACAGCTGTTGCTATCAGGGATGGCAAATTTGTAGCAGTGGGCGATGATAGTACTGTGATGCAATATGCAGACGATAGTACAAAGATGATTGATCTGAAAAGAAAGCGTACGATCCCTGGTATTAATGATTCCCATACACACCTGATACGTGGCGGTCTGAATTATAACCTGGAGCTGCGCTGGGATGGCGTACCTTCTCTGGCGGATGCAATGAGGATGTTAAAGGAACAGGTGGCCCGCACTCCTACTCCGCAATGGGTGCGTGTTATCGGTGGATGGAGTGAATTTCAGTTCGCCGAAAGACGGATGCCTACACTCGAAGAAATCAATGCTATTGCCCCTGATACGCCGGTGTTTATCATGCACCTGTATAATAGTGCATTGTTGAACAGAGCAGCGTTGAAGGCAGTAGGATATACCAAAGATACACCTGATCCTCCGGGTGGTAAGATCCAGCGTACTGTCAGCGGAGAACCAACCGGATTGTTACTGGCCTCTCCGAGTGCTGCCATTTTGTACGCTACATTAGCCAAGGGGCCGAAGTTGTCATACGAATACCAGATGAATTCTTCCCGTCATTATCTGCGGGAAATGAACCGGCTGGGTATAACCAGCGTTATCGATGCGGGTGGTGGATTCCAGAACTTCCCGGATGATTATAAAGTGATAGATGAACTGCATAAAAACGGCGAACTGACCGTACGTATCGCTTACAATCTTTTCACACAGCGTCCTAAACATGAAGAAGAAGATTTTGATAGCTGGGTGAAATCAGTGCAACTCCACCAGGGGGATGATATGTATCGGCATAATGGTGCAGGAGAAATGCTGGTGTTTTCGGCAGCAGATTTTGAGTCGTTTATGAACCCTCGTCCGGATCTGCCTGAAGTGATGGAAGAAGAGCTGGAAAGGGTTGTACGACTGCTGGTCGCAAATCGCTGGCCTTTCCGTTTACATGCTACTTACAATGAAAGCATCACCCGTTTCCTGAATGTATTTGAGAAAGTGAACAGGGATATTCCATTTGATGGTCTCTCCTGGATCTTTGATCATGCGGAAACGATTGATGAGAAAAATATAGAAAGAGTAAAAGCACTGGGAGGAGGTATCGCGATACAAAGCAGAATGGCTTTCCAGGGAGAATATTTTACGGACAGATATGGTAAGGCTGCTGCTGCTCAGACGCCACCTGTAAAGAAGATGCTGCAGATGGGAGTACCGGTTGGTGCGGGTACAGATGCTACCCGTGTATCTTCTTATAATCCCTGGATCGGCTTGTATTGGCTGAGTGCCGGTAAGACCGTCGGCGGACTGGAACTCTACGACAATCAACAACGCCTCAGCAGGGAAACCGCCCTTGAACTCTACACAAAAGGCAGTGCATGGTTTTCCAGTGAACAGCATAAAAAAGGCTGTATCAAAACAGGTATGCTGGCAGATCTGACAGTGCTGGACAGCGATTATTTCACCATTGAGGATGAAGCGATCAAGTCTATCGAAGCTGAACTGACAATCGTCGGGGGGCGAATTGTGTATGCGAAAGATGATTTCCAGCAATGGGCGCCACCAGCCATCCCGATATTGCCTGACTGGTCTCCTATCGCTATTTACAATGGTTATTATCCCGGTTCGAACAGACTGAGTGCCAAAACACCTCCTGCAAAAACAGCGTCTGCTCCTGCTGCTGATATCAGCGCTGTCGTGCACCAATGTATAGGCAGTTGTAGCGTACACGCACATGATCATGATAAAGCACGTATGAGTGAGGTGCCAGTTAATAACTATACAGCATTCTGGGGCGCATTGGGTTGTTCCTGTTTTGCTTTTTAATCCAATAATAAGCGCATGACTGAGATAATCAAACATTTGCTGTATGCCGATGCAGGCAGTGATTTCAATAACTGGGTGTTGCTGGTATTCCGGGTATTGCTGGCATTTGAGTTATTCAGGGTACACGGACTAAAGAAGTTCAGGTTAGAAAACGGTGAACGGGAACATGTGCCTAATCCTTTGCATCTGCCAGACAAACTAAATGGTATGATGGCTACCCTGGCAGATACAGTAGCGCCTTTTCTGGTGATGATCGGTATCGGTACACGCTTGATTGTATTGCCCATTATCGGCGTGACCGCCATCGGTTATTTTGTCGTACACCGTCACGACAATGCTGAAGTAAGGGACGTTCCCTATATGTATACGCTTTGTTTCCTGTTCCTCTTATGTATGGGCGCAGGTACGATATCAGCAGATCACTACCTCTATTCAATATTAACACAGTAAATCTATTTGCAGATGGAACCAAATATCGGTATCAAAAAAGACAACCTTTCCTCAGTAGCACATGAACTGATGAAAATACTGGCAGACGAATTCGTACTCTATACCAAAACGCGTAATGCTCACTGGAACGTAGAAGGACCGGATTTTCATTCTAAACACGTATTCTTTGAAGCGCAGTATGAAGAACTGGACGAGATTATGGACAGCGTTGCAGAACGTATCCGTTCTATCGGTCACTACTCCCCCGCTACCCTGAAAGAGTACCTGTCGCTTACACATCTGACAGAAAAAAGCCGTTCGGCCAATGATGGCGCTGGTTTTATCCGCGAACTATTGTCAGACCATGAAAGCATTATCATTCACCTGCGCGAGAATGTGAACCGTTTTGCGAATGAATGGCATGACCTGGGTACCAGCGACTATATTACTGGTTTGATGGAGACGCATGAGAAGATGGCCTGGATGTTAAGAGCTCATTTAAGATAATCTGATATGGATAAAAAGAATATTGCCCTTGTCAGCTTAATCCTGGCCTTTGCTGCCGGTTTCTGCGATGCGGCTACTTTCACGGCAGCAGATGAGTTATTCTCTGCGCATGTGACAGGCAACTTTATCGTTTTTGCTTATGACCTGATCAGAGGTGCAGGAACACAATCCTGGTTAAAACTATTGTCTTTCCCGGTATTTACGGTGGCGGTAGTCGGTGCCGGCTGGTATGCACCTAAGCTGAAAAGCGGCTATACCCTGTTATTTGCAGAAGGGGTCATCTTGCTGGTGGCCGGTGCATTTGATCTGGCATTTGACCGGCCAGGCACTACCTGGTCGGCGGTATTACCTTATGTGGTGGTGCTGGCCATGGGGATACAGAATGCTTTCGGGCGACTGTACGCCACAGCGGCTTATGCGCCTACGACCATGATGACGGGGAATGTGACGCAGCTGACGCTGGATGTCGCAAAGATATTGATGCCAGGTGTATGGAACAGTGATAAACGTCCGGCGTTCGGGAAACAGTTCATTATTATTGGCGGTTTCCTGGGCGGTTGTGTGGCCGGCGCCTTTCTGGCGGCCCACTTCGGGTTATGGACAATTGCTTTACCAGGATTGTTGTTGCTGTTCATCAGTTTTCTCTGATCACTGACAACAGGATGAATATTTATTAAAGACGGGAAATGGAAAAGGGCTGCCCGCCTTGGCGGGACAGCCCTTTGTCGTATATGTAGAAATGGATGAAAGGGTTATTTATTTTCAGCGGATTCCGCTTTGTCTGTTTGTGCTTCAGTTGTTTGTTTGTTGCCCAGTTGTTCCAGCAGTCTGAGACCGAGTAATCCGCCGATCGGACCGTTGGTACTATCGCCGCCACCACCGATAAGAATATCAGGCATGATCTTGATATGTTGTTGACCGATGGCTTCCATTACCTTCAATTGCGTAAAGTTGTTACCACCCATCGCTTCTACCGCCAGTTTATAAGACTCGGCGCTTGACTTACCGATCGCCAGGATTTTTTCCGCTTCCGCGTTACCTGTGAGGGAGATCTTTTCTGCGTCCGCTTTTGCGATCAGTTCCGTTCTTTCTGCTTCTGCCTTCGCAAGTACACGTACTTTTTCCGCCTCACCACTTGCCATCAGTTTCATTCTGTCAGCTTCCGCGTTTGCCTGCAGACGTACGCTGTTCGCGTCACCCGTTGCTTTTTTCACCGCAGCGTCGGCAATCCTTTCTGCGATCAATACACCCTGGTCGGCTTTTACGATCTCCTTCTGGATTTCGGC
Source organism: Chitinophaga pinensis DSM 2588 (assembly GCF_000024005.1). NCBI lineage: Bacteria > Pseudomonadati > Bacteroidota > Chitinophagia > Chitinophagales > Chitinophagaceae > Chitinophaga > Chitinophaga pinensis. Next base: position 366,214 of record NC_013132.1, on the reverse strand, counting down.
GATCGCGGTTTCTTTTTCCAGTGCCTGCCTTGTTTCCTGTGCACGCATCTGGGTGTCGTAAGTTACTTTCTGTTCTTCCGCCAATTTACGGTCAGTCAGTGTTTTCATCAGACTTTCCGGTGGAACGATGTCACCTATAAGGGTATCCACACCGAATACGTTGTATTGTTCCAGCACTCTTCCGATATGTGCTTTCGCAGATTCCTGACGTTCCTTACGGCTCTTCAGGAAGTCGATCACCTCAGCATCCTGCGCGGAGTTACGGAAGTAGTTACCGATTGTTGGTTCCAATACCTGTGTTACCAGGTTGCTCATGTTACCGAAACGTGCGATCACCTTAGGCGCTTCATTAGAAGGGATGTGGATGATCTGTGCGACATCCAGGTTGAAGGTAAAACCGTCCTTACTACGTACTGTTATGGTAGAAAGGTTTTTATCCAGCTGGTGCGCTTCACTGCGGGCGGAGGCCCAGTTTAACACCAGGTTGGTTGTTGGTACATATTCCACCTTCATGATGTAGGAGTTGATCGGATACTTACCCGGTCCTAGTGGTTCTGCCCATACCCCTTTATGGTTTTTTGCGACGATATTACCGTGTTTGAATTCGGTACCGCTGATGTCTTCACCTTCGTTACCTACATAAGAGATGACAACACCCACATGGCTGATCGGGATTTCCGTCATCTGACGCATTTCCACCTTGGCAAACCATGGGTTGAGGAAGTAAGAACCGGCAAGGATTACCTGCTCCTGCAAACCTTTATACCCACCATTGCTCAGGAAGGCGTCTGCATCCTGGAAGTTGTTATGGTTCTGAATGATCTTACCGGCGATCTGACCATTTTCGATAGCCTGCCCTTCAAGGGTGGTTACGATAGCGACCGTGTTGTCAGGTACGGTGGTCATATCAGTGATTTCCACTTCGAACAGGAAGGTGTTCACACGGTAAGAACCAGGCGTCATAATGGCTGTCTGACGACCCTTCTGACCGCCATTGTTCAGGAATGCCTCTGCGTTCTGATAGGCGTCGCTTTCTACACGACGGGCAAGAATAGCACCCGGATTGAGTGGGGTACCGTCTTTTGCCAGTACCAGACCGATTTTACCGGTAGGGATGATGGTGAAGGACTGGAAGGTTACTTCATACTGCCAGAACCATTTCCAGAAGTATACACCGGGAGCCAGTGTCTGGGCCTGAAAACCCGCTTCCCCGCCGGTAGCGATGATACGTCCTTCGGGCAGCTCCTGTTTACCCATCAGCACGAATTTTTTGGTCACAAGACCGATCTTGTCTTCCGGTACGATTACAAGACCGAAGAAGACGCGAAGAATGTACTTGTAAAATACAAGACATAGGATGGGCAGGCCGATCATGATCAGCCACCTGATCACTTCAGATGATTGCATAGTGTTGCTGTTTAGTGTTTATATATGTGAATGGAAATAAGATGCCCTTGACGCGTATGTATGTATATACGCGGACAAATCGTACGTTGCCGTACAAGTGTGCATAGCAATGCCATGTACAGTTTGAACTGTATTACAGCAGATCGCTGACAGAAAGCCTGTTAAAACTTTCCGTCGTTCGTAAACTTAAATTCCGGGGGGAGAAGTGTTAAGAATGGTGAAGTGTAAAAAGTGCAAGTCAGCACGTATAGAGGAATCGGTGTCCATTTGTAAATTGATTACCATACAAAGGTTATAACAATTTTCTGAATTGCAAAAATGATTTGGAATAATGAGAATAAAACCGGGTGTAAAAACACCCCACTACAATATGTAAATCACATCGTTATGCAATGTGCATAACTTCTATAAATTTTTTTGTTCCAAAGTAGTGTTTTCTAGTGCTTTAGGTATTCGTCGACGTCCGGACAGTAGGTACGTGCATCGATAAATGTTTCCGTGTCAGCATATCTTTCTTTCAGGACAGCCAGGTAAGGATAGCTGTATGGTAAAATCTCTTTTTTGTAGTTGGAAATACCGTTCGTTGAACTGTACCGTGATTCTCCGATAAAGAAGTTATATCTGGCCTGGTCACATACCGTCATCATGAGTAATACTTTTGCATGTAGTTCCTTCTGTATACCGGAACACTGACGTGCTTTTTCATACATCTCCATTGCATGATTACACCGGTAGTAATCGTTTTTGAAGATCGCCTTATTCGGATAGAAAGAGAAGTAAGCCCATTGATAATCATCTTCCTCCTGGCTATGCGGCTCGCTGCTTGACTTGCCGTAACTGCTTAGCATCCAGCATCTGCCGTGGTAACTGATGTTAAAATAGGCATTCCCAAGCGCATAATAGAAGTGTGCTTTGGCGGAATTGTCTGTAGCTTTCGCCAGACTGTCTTCCAGTAAAACAATGTCTTTTACGATTGCTTTTTTGCTTGCAAAAAGATAACGCTTTTGTACTGGTTCGTTAGGTATGAGCGATGCCGGACTGCCGATATAAGTCCGGGTAAGATAAGTACTATAGTCATAGTTAACCTCCCAGAAGTCATCCGCTATCTTATCGAGCGTAGTAGCAGCTGCTTTGAATTGATGTTGTCGTACCTGTAAAGTAGCTTTTACATCCCTGTAAAAATCATCAGGTGCCCAGATGGCTGGCGAGATCATTTTTTCAAAAGGTGTTTTATTCGTTTTATGTTTTAATGCAATCACCTTATCCAGATCTGCCGGAGCGGCATATTTGTCAAAATAAGCGATCCGTGAATAACTGACCCGGGAGGTATCCTCTATATAACCTGTATATTCATTGATCACTGTTTTTGATTGCTGTATGAGCAATCCTGCAGTCAGATGATCTCCCAGTGTGCGATAACGCTGTCCCAGTAAGAGGTAAAGTGCCGAACGCAGATCCCTGTTCTGGCTCCAATCATCTTCAGCATATGTCAATTGTTCCCCTCTCATGATGGTGCCGACTTTTTCCAGGGCATGAAACTGTTCGTACAGGTATTGTTTCACCTGATTGCTATGAAGGTCTTTTGAATAAAAAGAACTGAGCAGGTTTTCTACGATTGCCTGCCGGCGGAAGGTATTATCCTTCAGGTTTTTGAGTCCGGCGGTATAAGTAGCGGCAGTTGCATATTGACCATCCATATTATACAGGTGCGCAATAGCCAGACGTAGCATATCTCTGTGTGGTGTTTTCCTTTGCTGCATACTGATCAGAAAATCCCGTAGTGTACGGAGATATTCCCGGTCGCTCTGCAGGTTTTTCTTCGCATAATAGAAATAACTGGTATCCGGCTTATTATCTCTTTCCGGATCGTTTTGTTCAGCAGCCAGTTTTTCTTCATAGAAGGTATTTACATTGATCATTGGATTGAATCCAAGTACGGTGGGGGAATAAATCCAGTCTTCCAGTTTGTTGACTTCCCGGCATACCAGCATGGGCAGGAATTCATTATCAGGTGCTATTTCATAGAGTTTTTGCAGGTATTCCAATGCCCGCCCCGGTTGTTTTAATCCCTGCATCAGCGCTATTAACGCTGACAGGTGCGGATCCGGTTTGGTGGCTGCAAGATCTTTAAGTTCCTGTTTTGACAGGTAACCGAAGACGAATCCTTTTTTACTTTCTGAGCGCTCAAACGTTTCCAGCAGGAAGCGGGTACGCTCATTTTTGTCTGGTTGTATCAGGGCATAATATAATAGGGCCCAGTCGGCAACAATCGTTTTATGGTTCTTCAGATGGGCATTATAATAGTCGGTCAGCTGTGGTCTTAACACTGAATCTGCATTGTAGTAATACATTTTGACCAGCTGAAAGGCATAACGGTCTTTCAGGAAAGGCATTGTTGTCGTGTGGGTTTTCTGGCGAACGACGTGCAGGATAGAATCTGTATTGACGCTGCCAGCTCTTTCGTTCCAGGGATCCAGTTCGCCCTGCTGACTGAATTCTATCTGTTTGGCCAGTGCCATATAGTCCAGTACCTCTTTCTGAGCAGGTTGACATAGCCATTTTACAAAAGAATTGTCTTTCAGCTGCTGCCATTGCTTATGCTTATAGGCATACAGAAAATCGTCCGGAGAAAGGTCATACTGTACGGTATATATATCCTTTAAAGAGACTGTTTTCCCGGTTAGCTGCTGCCATTCATTACAATTCTTCCAGTAATCCTTCTTCCGGGGATCTGAGTCAAAATAACTGACGAAGGGAATCGAATAATAGAGTGGCGCCAGGTCGTTTTTCCCTGACAGGTCCGGCTGGAACAGGGCAAAACGGTAAGCTTCATCAGGTAATTCCGGTCCGCAGCTTTGCGTATCCAGATAAGGAACAAACACTAAAGCAACAACACTAACGGCCAGCAAAAGCCGTTTTAATAACTTTTTCATATGTCATAATTGATGACTGATGCCAGTGATAAAAAGCAATACGTTTGTAATCGGGGATTTTTTCTTCTACCAGTGTAATGGCCGTCTGTAAGGTAGCTGTATCGGGGTACTCCATGCGCAGTATATCTCCTGCACGATAATAGTTCTCACCCAGTACAGTATCGGTCTTAATACGGTAGCGTTGTTTGTCGATTGCGGCAAATGAACTGGTATCTTCAATGAATTCCGGTCCGTCGTGGACGATCCCTTTGAATTCATTTCCCCTGAACCAGGCATACCAGCCAAATACGGGAAAGGCAATATCCAGCGGAAGCGGATAATCGTCGCCAGAGAGGTACTGTTTCAATGTGTTGACATCAAAGATAGAGTTAATGGTGCTGACATCTTTGATATTGCCGAGGTTATAACACATCAGCATTCCCCGGTCAACCGGAGGAATGCCTGTTTTATCAGGGTATTTATAAGGATACAACCTGATGGTAGCAGATAAGGTATAATCCGGGAACAGTTGTCTGATTTCTTTCAGGAAATGAAAATACTTATCCTTCGTACCCGCTGTCCAGTCACAGTCGATCTGGATTTCGGGGCGTTGCTTTTCCTGCGGCACGACTGAATCATGCGTATGTTTTATATTACTGCTCAGCTGATTGATCTTATCAGCGACTCTTCTGGCCAACAGTGCACAGGAACTGTCCAGCATTCTTTCGAAGGTCCGGTTAGTGATAAATACGACCGGCGTATAACCGTCCCTGATGAATTGTGATACCTCATAAATACCTCTGAATGCTGCCTTAGGTATGGGCATAGAGAGGTTTTCGCTCCAGTCTACATCAAATAAATGCAGGTAAACGTGTGATGCACCAAAAGTCCGTCTCAGGGAGTCCTGCGGATCACTTGAGGGATACCGGTCATAGATTAAAGTATAATCTGATTTCCAGTAATAAAAGGCATGTTCGGGTGGTGTACGTTTGGACGTACAAGCATTTAATACCAGGAAAACCAGCAGTAGCAGCAATACTTTGGAGTGATACATAGATCGGTGGGAAAGTGAGATAAATGTACCAAAAAAAGTAATACTGAATTGTTAAAACATCAAGGTGCCGTTATCAATATCTATTGTTGTTGCTTCAGGTTGCTGTCTGGTGATATAAGGGATGGTCTCTACGCTAAAAAGACCGGTAGTTGTAAGTCCGAATGCGGCGCCTCCGAGGCCGCCTGTCATTGCACCCCAGAAGATCGCTTTGTTTCTGCGGTTGATCGCGTCCAGGTAATTGGACAGTACAAAACTGTTACCGCTTTTCTCGATAGGAATCAGTCGTTCTTTATGGTATTTATACAGTTCTCCGTCTTTACAAATACCCCATGCATTTTCAACTGCCGGACCTGCATTATCATTCGTGTCCATTTCCTGAATGGTCACTTTTCTTTTTTTGATCTCCACGTTGAACTTCTCAATGGAAGGCTGGTTGTTCAGGAATTCCTGGTAGGTTTTGTAGACGCCTGGTTTATAGATACTCGTTTGCAGGATGGGTAATGCAAAACGGTTTTGTTCTTTGGACAATACGTCTGCTACGGTCAGTGTGGCGTTGCCGGTAGCTGTATTCGCCGCATCGACAGACCTGCCCCAGAGCAGTTCGAATACTTCAGCGATGTTCTGATCGTGTTTGTGGGTAACATCCATACCACCTTTTAATAATACCGTATCGAGTGAACTTATGAGTTGATAGTGTGCATTGTCCCTGCTCAGGTAAGCATTGGCTTTTAATCTGACATAAGCCTTTTCACTCATGGCAAAAGTATGTTCGTTGATACGGAGGTCTTCGACTACCCAGAGCAACTGTGCACCCGAAGCCGTCAATGCCGTTTTAAAACGGGTATCTACAAAATCTTGGAGATAGGCATTCCAGGGTTTGTCAGGTACGGCACTGATCTTTTTATTTGCCATACCTACCTGAACGAAACCAAGCCGGAGGGTGTCTCCGCAGGAAGGGATCACCTTGATACCCGCAATAGGGGCGGCGGGTGCTGATATCTCAGCTGGTTGCGAAGACAGCTTTATCTTCTTAACTCTTTCCGCTTTTTCCGGAAGATCATTATCTGTTGGGTATTGTGCTTTGGCAGACAGGAATTGTACCAGTAGCAGGCTAACAGTCAGAATATGTTTCATGGGTATAAGCATTTTGCTCCTTAAATATAAGTAATTCGGGTGGGGAAGTTGGGGCTTAGCGGTTAGATTTTTGTAAACATTATATATCTTGTCCAAAGATTCCTACGTTATGAACAAGCGACTGTTTTATGTATCCTTACTGATCATATCCTGTATCCTTATATTTTCCCGATGTGTCCGTAAGGCGCCGGAAAGTAACAGCGCTGATATCAGGGGAAAAGAGTTTGCCGGAGCGACCACCTGTGCGAATTGCCACCGTCAGATTTACGACTCCTATATGCATACAGGACACTTTAATACTTCTGCTCCTGCATCCGCTGGAACGATCAAAGGCAGTTTCGCCGCCAATGGCAATAGCTTTTCCTATAGCAACGGGATCCGGGTAGCTATGGAGCGCCGGGACAGTGGCTTATTCCAGACGGCCTATGCGGACAGTACTTTACAGGAGATACACCGTTTTGACATTACCATAGGATCGGGTAGAAAAGCGCAGACTTTTCTGACCTGGAGTGCCGGCAGGTATTTTCAGTTACCGCTTTCCTGGTTTGTGCCAGCTGACAGCTGGGCGAATAGTCCTGGTTTTCCTCCCTCCTATCCAAAGTTTGACCGGATGATACCCAGTACCTGTTTTGGGTGTCACAGCTCCGCTGTAGGCATTAAAGACGTGCATATGGAAGGACGGCATCTGTCAGAGGAGTTTGAAAAGAATCAGCTGGTATACGGTATTGACTGTGAACGCTGTCATGGGCCTGCTGCTGCACATGTGGCTTTTCATACTTCCCATCCGCAGGAGAAAAATCCCATGCATATTACAAAGGTCCGTTCCTTACAACACCAGCAGCGACTGGATATGTGTGCTTTGTGCCATTCCGGTTTAGGAACGCCGCAAAAGCCCGCTTTTGCCTATAAGCCCGGAGATGCCTTGTCAGATTATTTCTTCCCTGACTTTACCCGTCCTACCCGGGCTGCCGAACTGGATGTACATGGGAAGCAATACCAGTTGTTCACCGCCAGTAAATGTTTTGTGAAAAGTAATGATATGACCTGTTCTACCTGTCATAATCCGCATAATAGTGAGCGCAATCAGCTGGCGACATTTTCACAGCGTTGTATGAGCTGTCATCAGGCAGGGCAGCCTACTTTCTGTAAATTGGAAAATATATCGGCGGAAGTGTTGTCGAAGAATTGTATTGATTGTCATATGCCGGCCCTGGCATCCGGTAAGATCACGCTGCTGACCAACGGAGAGAACAGTCCTACGCCTGATTCCATGCGTACGCACCTCATTACGGTATATCCTGAAGAAGCAAAACGGGTATTGGCCCGGTTTAAATAGCCGTATGACCAGTATCTTTCAGCATCCTGTTGAGGCTTCTCACAGAAATGCCCAGGTATTCGGACAGGTCTTGTTTAGTGAAATTGATCTGTTGCGATTCAAGGGTATTCAGCAACTGGGGCAGAATTTCTGCCAGGGTATATAATTGATGCCGGGAAGCCTTTTCAGAGATCCGCATGACACGATTGACCAACTGCTCCAGCACTGCCATATTAAAAGCCGGGATGGTTTCCAGGAAATGCCTGAACTGGGTACTGGTAAGCGCATATACGGTCAGCGGGGTAATGGCTTCTACCGTACAACCAGCCGTTTTATGGCGTATCGCCTCTATTTCCCCCAGTAATTCTCCTTCTCCCAGAAAGTCGAGTATATAATCCTTCTCATTCTCTTCGGTCATAAAACATTTAATAACGCCTGACTTAATAATATAGACATTCTGCAATGTCTGATCCTGCATGATCAGTTTTTGTTTTATATCGAGATGGCGGAGTGTAATGGCGCTTTTTGTATGCTCTCCTGCGGAGAGTTCTTTCATCAGTTGTAATAGCGCCAGGTTTGTCTTGATCATAGCCGTAAAATGGGACAAATGTCCCAAAAATTGTATCAGGACCGTTTAATTTCGATCCTGAACATTAAGATAATACGCTAACATATGAAAGTTTTAGTTACCGGGAGCGCCGGACATCTTGGTGAGGGGTTAGTCCGTACGCTACAGGCACGTCGTTATGAAGTAACCGGCATAGATATACAAGCGTCTCCGTTTACAACATTTGTAGGTTCCATCACAGACAGGGAGTTTGTTAAAACTTGTCTTGAGGGGATACAGGCAGTGATCCATACCGCTACTTTACATAAACCGCATGTTGCCACACATAGTAAACAGGATTTTATTGATACCAATATTACCGGTACGCTGCACCTGCTGGAGGAATCAGTTGCTGCCGGTGTGGAAGCCTTTGTTTTTACCAGTACGACAAGTGTATTCGGAGATGCATTGGTGCCACCACCAGGTACGCCTGCGGCCTGGATTACTGAGGAAGTGACGCCGGTACCCAAGAATATATATGGTGTGACCAAGGCCGCCGCTGAGGATATTTGCCAGCTGTTTTACCGTAATCACCAACTGCCTTGTATCGTACTGCGTACTTCCCGCTTTTTCCCGGAAGAAGATGATAATAAAGGAAGAAGGAATGCTTTTACAGATGGCAATCTGAAAGCCAACGAGTACCTGTGCAGACGAGTGGAGCTGGAAGATGCCGTTGAAGCGCATATACTGGCCATTAAACGGGCGAAAGCCATTGGTTTCGGAAAATATATTATCAGTGCCACATCGCCTTTTATGCAGGGGCATACACCTTATTTACGCAGTAATGCCGAATGGGTGGTGCAGGGCGTCGTACCGGCATTTGTACAGGAATACGCCCGCAGGGGCTGGCGGATGTTCAAAGAGATAGACAGGGTATATGTCAACGAAAAAGCGAGAAAAGAGCTGGGATGGGCGCCTAAATACGATTTTGCTTATGTGGTGGAACAGTTAAAAGCTGACCGTGATTTCAGGAGTCTGCTAACGCGGGAGGTAGGTGCGAAAGGCTATCATGCAGAAACATTTGAAGACGGACCTTATCCGGTATAGACGGGGGAAGGGGACAAAAGACGATATCGTTCTTTGTCCCCTTTTTTAGAATGGCGGGTTCTGTTTCCCCGGTGGCATGCTGTTGTAGAATGCTGTAGCAAAGAAAGGACATCTGGAAAGTTTAAAATTGTAAAAAAGCGAACAGCGTCAGATTCCCGTCGTATTTTCTAAAAGAGCAGGTTGGAGGAAGCGGGAAGGCGTAACGCCCGAAAATGCCTTGAATTCCCTGATGAAATGGGCCTGATCATAGTATCCACACTCATAGGCGATGGAGGTCAGGGATTCCTGCGCTTTTCTGACCAGGTCCAGGCTCTTATTAAAACGCCTGATATTGAAAAAGCGCTTGGGTGTGATGCCAATACAATCGAGGAATAATTTCTGGATATAACGGGCTGATACACCGTGTTGCAGGGCCAGTTGTTCTATATCAGGTCCGTCCCCTCCTGTTCCGGCATAGCGGCATATACTCTCCACCAGAGAGATCTGGGACAGGTTCTTTTGGGATTTAATGAGTTGCCGGACGAGGAAGCCGTCCAGTATGCCGATCTTCTGTGCCAGGGTACGCTGGTCCATCATGCGGGCATGCAGATCGACTGTATCTGTCTTAAAAACGTCTAAGAGGTCTACTGAATCATCTGTAAAATCAGCGATCCGGTTAGGGAAGAATAAGCCTGTCGCATGAGGATAAAAGCGGGTGACCAGCAGAGTGGTTTGCTTTCCTGCGATAATCCGGGCAGGCGCCGTCAACTGACCAAGTACTTCCACCGGAGGCATCCCGATATAACGGTCATTCAATACAGAAACAACTTCTCCTTCCGAGATATTAATGGCCAGTTCCAGGTAGCCGCTGGGGTAAATAGCATCGTTGATACTTTGCTGATCCGTGGCAAAGACCCAGTAATACTTGATATAAGATTTTAAGATGTCGGAAGGGAGAAATGTCTGCATTTCCATTCCTCTAATTTACTAAAATGGCGGCAGTGTGCCTATCTACTCCGTTAGTGCTACGTTCCTGATCGAAGCATTAACGGAGTAGATAGAGGATAAGAACAATGTAATACACGGAATTGACAGTATTTACTTCGGTATGCGATATTTTAACTTGGGTATCCAATTTCGCGACTTCAGTCAGATTGGACGGGCGGGTCTGTCGTTTATGAGGCAAATTGCCTCATAATTATTAAACGGAACCGATCATGACAAAAAAAATGCATTACGTGTCACAGCTGTATAAAATAGGTAAATTGCTGAAAATCGTTAAAGTTGTACTGTCTGTTTTATCATTAGGCACGTTTTATCTGATATGGGAATCATTGACAAGGCCGGTATCTCACCGCGTTGCTGTCAACTAAGATATCAATGGATAGGGCAGCCGATAAACAGTCTGATCTAATTAGATATTATGGCTGCATCCAATTATAAGTTTTTAAGATTATATGGATATCCTATCTTTTGCCTGCTGACAAACCTGATCTTTTTCCTGATCAACCCTTACGAGCGTACGTTCAACGCCTGGAGACAATTCACGGTGCTGGACTTTTTTATCAATAGCCTGATTTCCCTGCTTTTCCCACTGGCAGTGATAGAAACAGGTATATGGCTGACTTATTTCCTGAACCAGCGTCTGCACTGGAAACGGAATATGAAAATGCGTTTCATCGTACAGCTGATCGCGCACATGACGATTGTGCTGTTGATTGTGAACCTGTTCTTTCGCATCCCATTTCCGGCCAAATTTGCCTTCAACCAGCTATTATACCGGCAATCTTCCATTACCGGGATGATCTTCTGCCTGGTGATTACTTCCATATTTGCCGCGGAATACCTGGTATTCCGTCTGAACAATGCCCGGATCGAAGCCTCCAAGTTAAGCGAGCTGGCTGTACAGGCACAGCTGGATGCATTGAAACTACAGTTAGACCCTCACTTTCTTTTCAATAATTTAAGTACCCTCACCTCCCTTATAGAGGAAAACCAGACTTTGTCCGTTAATTATGTGGTAAAGCTATCCTCTATTTACCGCTATATGATGAGTAATCGTACACAGAATACGATTGCTGTTGCGGTAGAGCTGGATTTTATCAAAAATGTACTGTTTCTGCACCAGACCCGGTACGGACAGGCGATCCGTGTGAATATTGCTGCGGAAGTGGAAGGATGGCAGGGGGAAATCGCACCGCTGACATTGCAATTGCTCATAGAAAATGCGATTAAACACAACCAGTTTTCAGGAGATGCGCCGCTGATTATCGATATTTACCTCCAGGAAAAGAAGTGGCTGGTAGTCAGGAATAACAAGAAACCGAAGCGGGTGAAAGAGCCTGGTGCGCAACTGGGACTTAAGAACATCACACAGCGTTACGTGCTGTTGTGTGGAAATAAACCACTGATAGACGACGGCCCTGATTATTTTGAAGTAAAGATACCATTGCTGAAAATAAATACGAAAGACGATGTTGAGCATATTGATCATTGAAGACGAATTACCGAACGCGGCACGGTTGAAAAAACTGTTGTTGCAGATAGACAGGAATATTGAAATCGTTGGTGAGATACAGACGGTGGAATCAGCAATCAGCTGGTTAAAAGAACACGAACATCCGGATATCATCTGTATGGATATTAAACTGACGGATGGATTAAGCTTTGAGATATTTGATCATGTGACTATAACATCGCATGTCATCTTTATTACTGCATATCATGAATACGCATTGAAAGCGTTTGAGGTGAATGGTATCGATTATTTACTGAAACCATTGGAGGAGGCACAACTTGAAAAAAGTATTGCGCGTATCAAAAACCTGGTGAACTTATCTGTGGCGCCGAATCTGCAGGAAGTGATCCGGAAGATGCAATATAAAGAAGTGGCATATCGTACGCGCTTCCTGGTGTCTTACAGGAATATGTTTATTCCGGTGATGGTGCATCATATTGCTTACTTCTTTTCCGAACATAAATCTGTGTACCTGGTTACAGAACAAGGGGAACGTTATGTCATTGATCAGACCCTTGAAGAGCTGGAACAGGAGTTAAATCCGAAAGAGTTCTTCAGGGCAACGCGGCAGTATATCGTCTCTGCCGCCTCTATCCGGAAGATACATCAGACTTTCAACGGGAAGCTGAAACTGGACCTGCATCCTCCGGCAGAGGAAGTTGTTGTGAGCAGAGAAAAGTCTATTGCGTTGCGGAAGTGGCTGAGTTAAGCGCCTTAAAAGAAATGATAGTATAGGGATAGCTGAATACCTATCCAACGTTGATAATCATTTTGGGTACCAAAGCGTTCGCTGATGGTGTATGGTGCTTTCCCATATCTGAACTTTCTCTGCTCGCCCAAATTTTCAAATATAGGTGGAGGAATATGATCCGCCTTTTTTCTCAGATCATTATAATGCACCTGTGCGTGCAGGGACCATTTTTCAGAGAATGTTTTAGACCATCCCAGGCTATAACGGTTCAGTCTTTCCTTCAGATGGATATCGTCTATTCCCAGGCTATCTGGTACATCATATTTTATTGTGCCGGTAGTAAAGGTGATATGCAGTTGTTGTGTTTCGTTGAGTTTTACAGGAATGCCGGCACCCCAGCGGAACCTGCCTCCATAGGATGTATACCCGTAAGAAGCGATGCCGTACAGATATCGGAAGCCTGTTATCATCGATACATTGCCATATAATATTTCATCTGCACTCAATCCTGCTTTCAGGTATGGTTTGTACCAGTTTACTCTTCCGTCATCATTGTTATTGCTGCTGGTTGTAGCAGCAGGTTTAATGGTGCTGTTTTCCTTCGTGCTGATAGTCGTAGTAGCTATTATTGTCTTGGTATTAGTGCCTGCAGATGTTATACCGGTTGTTGATCTGCTTGTTTTTTTAACCACAGACATTTTATAGTTAGCGCCTCTTTTCCTGAAATGAGGGCCTTGCTGTGTTTGTGCGAGTGTGTTCAGTGTTACACTGGTGTCACTATTAGTAGTGGCGACGGCAGATAGGGCGTGTAATGTTAATGCATCGGTGTTCTCAGTGCTGGTTTCTGTTAAGTTTCTTCTTGTAGCACTCTCCGCAGGACGGGTATTCTGGTGATTAGGAGCGCTCGGCGCAGGTGCTGTTTTGGGGGCTTCTGCTGCCAGGGAATTGCGTTTTGCATCACCGGTGCGGGTATCCATAAACAGGATGTGATCGCCGATGATCTTGTAGCTCAGGTTGGCCTGCTGCTGCACCTGTTTTAATATGTTGGCTAATTGCCAGTTGCCGGCACGTAGTGTGATACGTTTTTTCAGTGAGGAGTTTTGCATGTTGAGTGAATACTCCAATCCTGTTTGTTTTGCAATGATTTTAGCGAGTGTAGTGATATCGATGGGGGATGTGTTGATATTAACAACTGCTTTGTCGTATTGCTGCGCGTACAAAGGTGCTGAGAAGAACAGGGAGATAATACAGTGTAGTATATAATTAGTTCTCGGTGGTGAAGTGGATTTCATTTGTTTCGGGTTTACGGGTGTATTGAATGTTGAGGGTGGTGGCAATCACTTCGAGCACATAATCCAGGGTTTTGTTGTCGAAGTTGCTGGATATTTTCAGGGAAGCGATTGCAGGTTGATCGATGATAATGTTTGTCTGATACGCTTCAGTAAGGGCTTTGCAAACAACAGACAGGTCTTCGTTTTCAAAGTGGAATACACGGTCATATCTTATACGCTGGTCTTTTTTGCTGTAGACAGCTGTTTGTCCGCCGGCAACGGGCAGGGTATCACTGATGGTATACATCAGGATCTTCCCTGTCAGCATCTTGACCAGTATACATGTATCATCTTCTGCTACATTAAAAGCGGTACCAAGCACTTTTATCTGTAGACCGCCGGCGGTGATGATAAAGGGTTGTGCTGCATTACCGTGGATGTCAAAACCGGCCTTCCCTTGCAGCGATACATTCCTTGCTGGTGTTGCAAATGTTTCAGGATAAGTGAACGTACTATTAGCCAGTAGTATTATGCCGGAGCCGTCAGGCAGTTTCAGCTGTCTGGTTTCATCCGCTGTGGTAGTTACTGTATGCTGGCGTACAGGTCGTAACAATATAGCGGCGCATATGATGATACCGGTCAGGACAGCAGCCGCCGCCCAGGTTGCGATATGAATACGTTGTGGGCGAGTACGTTGAGGCAGGGGCTGCATTTGCTGCCATGCGGCAGTTGCATCCTGCATGACATAGGGAAGAGCGCTCGTTGCGTTCCAGGCAGTACGCAGGGCGTTAAACTCTTTGTTATTGGCGTTATTACGGCCTCTCCAGTCGTCAATGGTCATGGCTTCTTCAGGAGAGGCTTCTCCGGAGAAATACCTAGACAGGAGTTCATCTGTCACATTCATATTTTTAGCTTTTTGTGCCATACTTAGTGAAAAAGATTTTTCAGGATGGAGATCAGTTGTGCACTGATAATCAGCCAACTGAAAGTTCGTTCGGACAGGATTGTTCTTAACGTGCGTAATGCCCTACCCATCTGTGCTTCTACTGTCTTTACAGAAATTTGCAGTTCTGCTGCTATCTCGTTATAACTTTTTTCTTCGAATCTGCTTTTAAAGAATATCTCCCGGCATCGTTCAGGCAGGGCCTTCATGGCTTCGAGAACTTCTTTTCTCATATCGGCAAAGACGATCTGCTGTTCGATATCAGTTATGCCGGTGGATGATATACCGGATGCAAACCTGTCGTAATGCTTCTTCCGGATCTTACTGCTTTTGATATGATTCAGGCAGTGATTGTGAGTGGCTGCGTAGAGATAAGCCCTTACAGATTGCCGGATCTGCAGGCTTTCTCTTTTCTGCCATAGCTGGATAAAAACTGCCTGTACTGCATCTTTCGCCTCGTCATTATCTTTCAGGATCGTATACGCATAGTTGTGCAACACCTCAAAGTATTCAAGGAAGTACTGCTCAAGTAAGGCACTGTCTGTTTTAAGGTCATTTAGTGGTTCCAATGTGCCGTAAAAGTGTTTTACCCGAAGGTAGACAATGCACAAAGAGACGCACCCTTACGCGGGTTGAAAATTTTTTTTAATTGGATAAGTAGGTAGATACATGAAATATGAAGGCACGCCTGGAAAGGTAGACGGATGAATTTTTCCTGTACATAAGGGTAACGCCTTTTTGAGATTGTCAACGTACAGACCCCTCATTTCCTAGTTCAGATAAAGAGTAATGGTAGTAGATGCCCATTCCTCTATAATGTAATAGTCTGACCATAAAATGGCGGCTTTCATTGAATCTCAAAACATATACGGGATGGAATTTTATATTCCGTCCCCTTTCTTTTTAACTGAAAGTGAGCGTTTTGTGTTACGGCGGTTAGGCAAAGGGTATGGGGGAAGAATGATGATGATGAATATTTTGACCTGCTGGCGAATACCTGATAACAAGGGGCTGTATTGACGGCGTCTGGGGATACGGGGCCTGTTCCATTTTTAATGGACTTTGTTCTATATTCGGGGGATAATTTGATATATCCTGTACCGTACGCATTTATCCCGGTGAATATCGCATATCCCTATAACTTAAACATCAAGTATGACAAGAGGAATTCTACTATTTTTTATCAGCATTGCCGTAGCAACTACTTCATTTGCGCAACAGGACTCTACCGTTGCCGACAAAATTAAACTGGAAAGAGACCAGCAGTTAAAAGAGCTGAATGACAAACTGAAACTGAATGAGGGTGAGATTAAAGTACTAAAAACCGAACTGTCCGGACTGAATGACAAGGAAGCGAAGCGCAAAATGACGGCCATGGAAAATCTGCAGGTAGCACTGGACAGCAGACTGGCCATATTAGAAAAAACGCCGAAAATCAGGGTTGGTCTGAATGGTCAGCTGGCATTTACAGAGTTGCTCAGTATACAGCGTGATGTGCAGCCGGCGGACTTGTTCTTAGCCTCACAGCAGTTCTTCACACAATTGGGTGCTGTCAGCAATCTTCAGCAATACAAGGATTTCAACGAATGGAAGACAGAATATGAGAACTGGTATTCAAAAAAAGGGCGTGGCGATCAGATGTTTGACTTTCTGAACTCCTCGCTTTCACTGGTGACCAATGCTGCCAATAGGGTGCCTTTATATGGTTCTCTGGTGCAGACGGTATCATCTGGTGTGAATACCCTGGTCATGTCTTTCGGTAAAGAGAACAGAGAATTGAAAGGTAAAAGCCCTTCCATGCTGCGATTACTCAACGTGGCCAGTCAGTTTGAGCAACAGAAATCAGTGATCGACTATGAGTGGACGGCCATCACCAAAGAGCTGAATCAGTTGCAGCAGGAGAATCAGGACTTGCTGAGCCAGCAGTTGTCTTATTATGGTCTGGACAGCGAGGGCTATAAAAGAGAGTATTTATCTACTACACTGGACCGTAAAAGAGAACAGTATAAGAATGATTGCCGCTTATCTATTGCCCGGAAAATACAGGCAATGGAGGCGGATAGTCTGATGAAAGGAAAGTGGTCAGGCCAGGTAGAAACGTTTATGTATAAGGTACAGTCGCTGCGTATGCGCTTCGGACAACTGACTGCGCGTATGATGATCAATATTGACAGGTACAATGAGCTGATCACTGATTATTCAGACAGCAATAAGTTCCCGACTGAATTCACCACAAAGGTTGGCGAACTGAAGGAGAAGCTGTCTTTTGTGAAGAAGACCTTCGGCAATTCCTTTAATCCGGCGAAATATATTGAAGATTCAGCGGTAATGTACATAGGAAGTAATACTGCTGAGACGGGGATATAAGGTATTCTTTTACCTTTGCAGTATGTCGCATCCGTTACGAGTACATATAGAGTCTGTCTGTAAGCTGACAGATGAGGAGTTTGACTATATCTTGTCTCACTTTACGCCTGTGAAGTATAAGAAACATAGTACGCTGGTACGTGAGGGTGATCTGGTGAAGCATGAGTACTTTGTGTTGAAGGGATGTCTCAGGGCGTATATGACAGAAGCCAGCACGGGGAAGGAGTTTACTTATCAGTTTGCTGCGGAAGGATGGTGGATTTCAGAGCGTGAATCGATTGTCAAACAGATCCCTGCGAATACGGCTATTGAGTGTCTGGAGGATTGCCAGTTATTGTCGCTTTCTGCAGAGAACCGGGATAAACTGGCGAGGGAGATGTGGAAATATCAGCATTATCTGCTGACTAAGTCAAGTCTGGGTTATGTGGCTTTACAGAAAAGGCTGCAATTGTTGATTATGGGCAGTGCGAAGGAAAGATTTGAGAATTTTGTACGACAGTATCCGCATTTATATAACCGTATCCCGAAGATGCACATTGCTTCTTTCCTGGGAGTGTCCCGCGAGACCATAAGCCGTTTATACCGGAAATAACGGCACATTTGTCACAATTTTTAAGTGACAAAGGTCCTTCTACAGGGACGTGTACAGCAGGAAATTTGTGCTATAAATTTTAAAGCAATGAATTTTCTGCGAACATTTTCCCTGAGAGGAGTATTGGCATTATTACTACTGAGCGGCATATTATCTGCGAAAGCACAAATAGCCGGTTCACCGGCGCAACCGGGATATTACAGTATGCAGTTGGGAGATTTCCGTGTCATAGCGCTTTCAGACGGTACCATTCCCCTGAATATGCATACCATGTTACATGAAACAAAGAAGGGGGAGATTAATACATTACTGCAACAACACTATCTTGATACGGTAGTGGAAACCTCTATTACCGCCTATCTTATTATGAAGGGTGATCAGCAGATCCTGGTAGATGCCGGTTCTGGTAGTTTCCTGGGGCCAACACTGGGTAAACTGTCATCCAGGCTCGCAGCCATCAACGTAAAGGCGGAAGACATTGATGCGGTATTACTGACGCATCTGCATGGAGACCATGTCGGCGGATTGATCAATGAAGGTAAAGTTGTCTTTCCGAATGCGACACTTTATATCAGCAAACCGGAGGCGGATTTCTGGTTGACAGCAGCGAATAAAGCGACTGCCAATAAAAGAGCGCAACCGTTCTTTGATCTTGCCCAGATGACGATTCAGCCTTATCAGCAGGCAGGTAAAGTAAAGACTTTTGTGCCGGGTCCACAGTTATTACCCGGTATTTCAGCGATGCCCGCTGTAGGACATACGCCAGGACATAGTTTTTTTGCACTGGAAAGTAAGGGACAAAAACTGGTTTTCTGGGGAGATGTGATTCATGCCGGTGCGATACAGTTTGCGGATCCTGGGGTAACGATTGACTTTGACGTAGACCTGGTGGAAGCTGCGGCTATCAGAAAGCAGACTTTTGACGATGCTGTGAAACAGGGATACTGGATTGCGGCGCCACATTTATCATTTCCTGGTATCGGTCATCTGAGATATGTTGGGAAGGAGTATGAGTGGATACCGGTGAATTATGCGGAGATATTTGCGGGTAAGTAAGATGGATGTAATATTAATAAAAGGTGATGTTCTTAGGAGCATCACCTTTTTTATTTTATTAAATAGTGTGTGGTTTCCTGAAAAGTTTTAACACTTTTGTGTAGTAATTACGGTCCCCGGTGCGTTATTTACTAACTAGTTAAGTGTTTAAATGTAAATTATGAATAGTCAAGAAAAAGTTATTATTTTACATTGAACTATGCCAGGATATTAAACATTGTTGCCCAGAATGACATTAACCTATACGTCTCATTGTTTCCTTCATTAAGCACAGAAATACGGTGTATTTAAGACGCCGGCTTCTTCTGGTTAACATTGGAAAGTCATGATATGTTTGTTCGTAACGTAAATGCGATTTTAAGGAGAACTCCCTGTACCCGGTAATTGCAGCCGTTATATGTCTTTTAGCAATCGAAAAAAATCCGGCCTGTTTGCCAGAACAATTTTGTAAACCTTTAAGATTGCTATGCCCTTATTTATGAAACGAATTTTCTTTTTTACATTTTCATTGTTGGCGTCCGCTGCTTTTGCGCAGGAGAACTCATTTCCGGACAACGGGTCTGTTGGTATCGGAACCAACGGCGCTGCTCCCATTGAGAAATTACATATTAATAACGGTAACATTTTTCTGAATAGTGGTAGTCAGATAAATGGTGTCGGTTACAACTATTTTTACCACGCCGGTCATAACCTGGTGGTAGGTAGCCGTCCAGGGCTTTATACACATAACGCCCTGATGTTACGTCCGGGAGGCTCAACCAGTGGGGCACTTAATTCGACGTTCCAAATGTTTCTCACACCACAGCCAAACGTTTACACATTGAGAGTCCAGCTAAGGGCAGATGGTTTGTCTTTTCTGAATGGCGGTAACGTCGGTATTAATACAGAGACGCCTACTGCGCGTCTTGAAGTCAATGGTCAAACGATGGTCAGTGGTGGTAGTAATCTGATATTGAAAGCACCGGATGCCGCACCAGGTGATCCGGGTGATGTGTTTTTTGCGGATAACACAGGCAACGAGCTTGCCAGAGTGTATCTAAACCCAGGTACTGGTGACCTGCGATTTTCCGTAGGGGCGACCGTATCTGCTAAAATGATGATTTTAAAGAATGGTAATGTCGGTATTGGCGCCACACCAAAGGATGATTATAAGCTGGCTGTAGGCGGTACTATCGCCGCCAGAAAGATGAAGGTGACTTCGGAAACCTGGGCGGATTTTGTTTTCCAGCCGGAATATAAATTGCCGACTTTGTACGAAGTGGAAAACTATATTAAAATGCATCAGCATTTACCGGATGTGCCTTCAGCTGCAGAGGTAGAGAAAGATGGTATCGATGTGGGGGAAATGAATAAAAAGCTGTTGCAGAAGATAGAGGAAATGACCTTGTATCTGATTGAAATGAAGAAAGAGATCGGTGAGTTGAAGGAGAAAAATAAGCAGTTGGAGACGGTGGTACGGAGTGGTAAATAATTGTTAATATGAGAAAGTGGCAGTGTCAATAAAGACGCTGCCACTTTTTTTATTGATATTCTTGCAGATATGGTTTTGCTCGCAGTTCTTATGTTAATCTGCCGCTGCTATTTATGCTGTCGTTACATAAGTAATATCAATCACCATTGTTTTATTTTGTACATCGCCCCAGCGCTCATTCGTGTTAGAACGAATTGCATCTCCATTTGAGGAGACTATAACAGCCAGATTGAGATGCTGATTGGCGGATCCGGGTTGTACCTGACTGTCAGCAAAGCTGGTACCGTAATATCCACTATAATAAGTCACACCGAACTCTCTTACAGGGAATGGTAATCCTTTTATAAAGATCAGGTAAATAGATTGCGGATAAGGTACCTCTCCTATCTGAAACTGTAAGCTCACACGTACATTATTTCCGCTCCTTACATAATATGCTCTGACATATCTTACAAGCGCGTTCAGTTCTCCGAAGTCAGGTGTCCACGGGCCTTCTGAAAATTGATTATTCAGTTGCTGATAGGTTACAAAATGTCGTGGATCTGTTGCGTCGCTACCTGATACATTGCCGGTAAAAACACCATCGCCGGCTACGCCTAGTTTGGCTTCCGGCGCAGCGTTCCCGATGAGTACATGGCCGATCGGTCCGCTGAGCTCATTGTTCAACAGTAAGGTAGAAGCGTTTATCGCCAGTTTTTTATATCCGCCTCCCGGATTCCTGTCAATGGAGAAGATTTCTGCTGCATTGTTACTGTAAAGTAATTCTAAGCCTTCGCCGTTCCCAAGATCGCCGGCAGCGCCTGATATGCGCATTCTGTTGTTTGTATCAAAACCATTTTCAGTAACTGCCTGTAATGTATTGTGGGTGTTACTGATCTCTCCTCCGGCTGAAACATTAATGCCTGTACCAGCAGTAAATGCTGCACGGGCACGGTCGTTTGTAAAATACTCGTTCTGCTCTTCTGGTATATCTTTTGTACTCAGTTGCACTGCTACACCGCTTTTCCCGTTTACGCTCTGGACGGACAAACCACTTTTGATTTCTTTCCAGTCAACGAGTACAGTTGGATCATCGGTAGATAAAATGAATGTTTTAGCGACATCCGTTCTTACAGCAACATCACCACGTTGTGCATCTAATGCCAGCATTTCCGTTTCATTGGCTGCTGTCATCACATCGGTGATCGCAATGGCTGGCAGATATTCAACAGGTACCTTATTGTTTTCATCCAGTATTACTGCTTTGTACAGTTGACCCTGCAATTTGGCGAAGGCGGTCAGTATTGTATCTGCTCCACTGATGTATTCCTGTGTAACAGGGATGTCAAGACCTTCCAGCACCTTTGCAATTACGGCATCGTTATTCAATAGCAGTGCATCATAGGTTCCGGTTACTTCTCCACTAAAGGCTGTGTTCTTTAACAATGCATCATTTGATAGTTGCTGATAAAGATTGAACATGGCAGCATAAGTCTCCTGATCCGCCTTTTGATTTAAGATGTCTCTGAGCGACGCTACATTCTCGATTGATATCTGGTCTTCTGATTTGTGTATGTAACTATCCAGCCAATCCCAGAATTGATTCTGGACAGGATATGCACCTGTTACGAACCAGCTTTTAAGTTTATTTCTTTCTTGTATGGCCATGGTATTAAGTTTTCTTGCTGCGAATTGTAACAGAAGGCGGGACGGTTTTATTTCAGACCGTTCCCGCCTATAGATGATGAGCTGCTTTACGCAGGAGGAGGTGCAGGATATCTCCGCAGTCCATCAAAAGGTTCGTTCTCACCTACAAGACGATTTGAGCCACCGGCTTCTTCGTCAGTGAAAGGTGTGTGTGCAATCCTTTTAATAAACATTTTTTGATATTTCCAGTCTGCTACTGGTCCTGCCCATGCCGTCCTTATGTCTGTCCGCCAGGTGCGCTGTGGCTCCGGCTCAGAAGGGAACCAAAGACCTATGGACCATCTTCCTGCTACATCAGGTACGAAGTGTTTATTCACCTGTATGATTTCTCCATCCACATAATATTCAACCCTGTCCGCATACCAGTCAAATCTGAATTCATGGAATTCGTCGTCCCACACGTCTTTGCCGATGTTTGTCAGCATAGAGAAGAATTCATCCTCAAAAGGATTGTTGTAGGTGATCAGTCCTCTGCCCTCTCCAATTTCACCTTGCCGGTTAGTGCATATGATATTGTCTTTCTGTGGCTGATATACGTGTTGGATCTCATTGTTGACTTTCGTCCAGCTTTCCAGCAGTTGTGGTGCGGCGATATCATTGAGTTGCCAGGTACCATTGTTTACGGGGTCTTCATCTTGTTCTACTGCTACCAGCTGGCCTTTCCATGTCATGTGATAATGCGTGGCGAGCATTTCTTCTACATTGTAGAAAATGTAGTTAGCATTATTGCTGGGCAGGTCCATATTAATCTGGTTATCTCCCACTACATAATACCCTGCCTGCAGATCGCCCTGCCTGTGTAAACCCTGCGCCAGCATCTGATCATAGCGCGGATCCCGTGGATATACTTTTGCATAGTGCGTTGTCCAGAAGCTAGGCGCTACGCCTATATCTCGCGGTAATTTGGCTACTACTATATAGCGGCCATAGCCATAATAATCTTTAGAAGTGATCATCGCACCAACCCTTGTAATCCACGGAAGGTTGAAGGAAGGATCTCGTTGATCATAATGATACTTCAGCGCGCCGCCTATACTATATCCACGGGAGGTGCCTGTATATTGGTCTCCGTGTGCCTCCAGCACAAGCTGTCCGTTTTGGGTGTAGATGTGTTTATCCGATACGCCGCCGTTTGCGCCGCCCCATCCCGTTGCTCTTGGATAGTAGAGGTCTTTGAAATAATATTCTCCTCCTCCTTCTGGACTGAAATCCATTTCTACCGGATACTGTACTTTTTCAAGTGGCAGTATGTTGACTTCAATCTTTCTTCTTTTACCAAGGCTGTCTTCGATGTAAAACCATTTGCGGCCTGAAGGTGCATCAGTCGGTATTGAACAGAGAATATAATTCTTATCCAATACGACCAGATTTTTTGTCGGGATGGTAAATCTGTTCTCTGCATCATAATAGTCTTCCAGTATGCCAACCGGATAAGGGGGGCGAAGATATTTTTCAGCGATCATACTATCCATATTGAGTGTTGTATAGTAGTATTTACTGAAGATGCCTCCGGGAGAGCCGATACTTACAGAATCAAGCATCCATATTATGTTGGGTATAGTGGCCGTGGTGAATTTTCCTGTAGATGTATCGGAGGAGTTTAACCACATCTTTGAAGCACTGATATCAGTTGGACGGGAGACGAGTACCTGGTTCCATTCGCCAAGTTTGATCGGCTCTGTGCTTACGATCTCCTGTATGGTTACATTTCTTTGCTGCGCCCAATGTACCTTTTTGGTTTCACAGTTTACATATACTGATACACCATCTCTGTCGGGAGGAGCGCCAAAGGAGATCAGTGGCCATCTGCCGGTTGCCGGCAGGTCTTTCGCATCTACATAGAAATGGAGACCTAATGCATACTGCGTCTTTATTCCTTCCAGGAATCCTGCATCCATTGCAAAAATTACCAGATCAGACGGCGTCTGTAATTTAATGCCTGCTATATCCTGCTTTTTCTCAAACACGACTTCGCCAGGTATGACAGCATCGGCATAAGTTTCGAACCAGTCCGCCGCTGTATAGTCCAGGCTGTAATAAGCGCCGGATTGGGGCGGTAACATCGCACCCCTGATATTACTATCTGCGGTGTACATCAGTTCGGAGTTGGGATAATAAGAGGGTGTGAATGACTCGGTTTCAAATGTTCCAGGCGTAGTAAATACCATGTCAAACTTTCCACCAGCGGGATCATTGTTCAGGACGCGGAGAACATAGTTTGTTTCTTCTTCCAGGTCGTTGATGACAGGTGGATTTAATATTGTACCGTCAGTGTTTACCTGCAGGGCATCTGTAATGGTTGTATAGTAGCTCTCATCATCCTCGTCACTTTTCTTTCTGATGCGCAGTGTCATCGACTGGAGTTGTGATGGTGCTTTGCCGGGTTCCCAGTTTATTTTTTTTAGCTCAAAGTTCATTTTAGATAATTTTACAGGATGACTAAACGAAACTGTCCAGTTCAATACCGGCGATCACGCCCAGGTTGCCTGATGTGCCTTTCGTCATGTATAATCTGAACCAGCTATTTGTATCCTGGTCAAACTTCTCATAGACTTCCCCGCCACCTTCTATGGAAGGGCAGATAATCTGGGTACCTGGTAATGCGTCAGGATACTGTATATTGAGTTCTTCATCAGACAGGGAAAACAATACATCCGGCCTCCTGATTTTTATTCCGGCGGCAGTCATATCCTGCACTTGTTGGTACAGGATAAGATATGCTTCCAGATCGGCTTTGGCGGCAATCAGGCTGCGTAGTCCGGCTATGTTGTCGATCTCCAGTTGATCTTCTGACTTATGCACAAAGCTGTCAAGCCAGTCCCAGAACTGGTCCTGGGTGGGATAATCTCCCGTCTGGAACCAGCCTTTTAGTTTATTACGTTCACGTATTGCCATGTTGTTATAATTTCATTATCCAGAGCGTAACAATGTATGGTGGACGGTTTTCGTGCGATTGTCCTGACCCGGTGTAGGTTGTGTCAAAGGTTTGCATGAATTGCCAGCTATCTCTGGAAGAGTGGATGTAATAATAGTTATCTGTTCTGTCGCCGGAATCATCAGGCCATCCTCTTGCGGAGACCTGTTTATTACCTGTGTGCATGTGCGGTGGCAGCTGTGCTACGGAGAGCGTTACAGCTTCCTGTCCGCCGATATTACCGACGGTATTGTATTCACCTCTGAAAGGATCATATCCAACAGGGAATCTGCCTCCACGATTTCTGGTGCCGTTGTTACCGTTACAGATCGCCCAGCCCGTTCTTTCATTTCTTCCGAGGCCAGTGCCATCAAAGTTTGTTTGAATATAGGCGGTGCTGCAATCCACTTCGATAATGTCGCCTCTTTTCCATACGTTCTGCACCTGTTGTGTAAGACGGGAGTCCAGTGATGCGATCACGCCTTTGAGTCCTATCAGCGTTTCTATACGTTGCAGGTTGCTATAATTGAAGCCACCAGCTGCAAACCTAGCCTTGCGGGTAAAGTAAACAGTGCGGCTCACCTGATCAGCAAAGAGACGATCTTCTGTTGCATCTTCAATGATCCAGGTTGATTGTTTAGGGCCGCCTGTGAAGGGAATCAATTCGCCGTTGTAGCTGATCCATCCATTGGCCACATTATTGCCGGTTTCTTCCATACCTGACACTATTACAGCGCTGCCAACAAGTTTGGCCAGTGCGCCCAGTGCATCCCGGTATGACTGTTGCATGAAGTCCAGCGTATACTGGGTCATAGGAAACCCGCCGAGGTTTGTGAGTTGTTCTACTTTGTTCATACTTTTTGAATTTTATATCGCTTGCCGGCCAGTTTATAATTGTCGATCAGTGCTGACATTTCATTTTCATTAAATGTCAGATCTGACGGCACCAGCACAAAGAAATCGACGGAGTCGCTGCCTATTTCATCATCTGTAAAGAGATATACCGGCTTGTTTTCCTCTTCTTTGTAGATGTATACTGGTTTCAGTTCCTGTTCCTGATATAGATATTCGGCATCATAGACCAGTGCATCTTTTATGCGGATCCTTCGGCCTGATATATCATATCTGTCGTTCAGCAACTTTTCTATATACACTACCTGTGGGGTGATGTAGAGCCGGTAAAGGTTTGCGTCCCTGTTGCGCCTGAACTGCTGGTATAGGTAGTTGACAGGATTGGTTAAAGCCTGTAGCCATGCTACATGTTTCATCTTCCTCATTCTTGGCGGCATTAGGAGCCTGACGAGTTTCGGAAGATCTACCTCGAATAATTTACTCATATGATAGCGCTTTGTGGGGTATATGAGATCTGCAGATCCGCTTCATTCAGTATCCTCAGGTAGCCGGCGTCGGGACTATATTTCACGTCAAATGCCGTATAGGGAAGTGCGCCGTATCTTGCTTGTGCCTGTACAATGTGAGGGATCACCACACCATCTACCTGCTGTAATGCATCTACGAGATAAGCCAGCACCATTACGCCGTTGAAGGGAAGATTTTTCAGGTAATCTTTTATTTTCTTACCTACGGGATTTGGATCAGTACCATCCAGTCTTGCGCCTGTATTATCAAGCACGAGCGGGTTGTAGTAAATGTTCAGGGACAATTTTAAATTGTCAGCTGGCAGACTTTCTATGATGAGTGGATTAACGCCTGCATCTTTTATACGGTTCATGTATGCTTCGAAGGAAGCCAGCTGAATAGCGCTGAGGGCATCCAGGTCGTCAGATACTATTCTGGCCACTTTAAGCCGCAAGCCTTTTGCCTGTTCTACTACTGCGCTGAAAGCGATGATCTTTCTTTTTGTTATTTCCTCTTCGGAGAGATTCGTATTGTTGTAATAGTCTTCTCCGTCGACGAGTTCAGAACCATACTGAAAGTCTTTTGCTTTGTTGGCATACCAGCGTAAGCTGTGTGGTGCTTTTTCGTTGATGAGTGTGTTCACCTCGTTTTTATGGAGATCGAACAGGTTTTCAAGCGCCCATACCGTTACTGCTACGATGTAGGTCCACATGCGCCATACAGCCGTTTTGCTGCTGCTGTTCAGATCAGTCAGTCCGGCAGTTGCTGTGATCCTGCTGATCATATCGTTCTGTATTTCGGTGATTGTTCTTGCCATAATAGTTTTTTACTCTTGGTTTTGACTTACACGGAGATCCACCTGTATCCCCATATAACCGATGCCACCTTTGATAGCTGCTTCGTCTTCGGTAGTGTAAGCGTTGGCGGGTATTGCCTCTTCATCTTTCAATGTCTGGAATGTGCGGCGGTCAATGATGGCCCTGTCGGGTACCCATATCATACTGCCAGATCTGAGGTCGTCGGTAATACTTATACCATTCGCGATTGCAAAGTCGAAGAGTGCGTCAATGCTGCCTTTCAGTTGCATGGAGAGATCCAGCAGGCACTGGTGGGGTTTTACATTAACTGTTTCCATAAGTAGCATCAATATTTAGCTGACCGGTATCTGTGATATTGATCGCTTTTACTTCCATGCCATCAGCAGAGAATTGTCTGCGTATTTCCTGCAGCAACGCTGAAGTGTTGTTGTCCTGCAGGAAACTGAAGGCGTCGACTCCGACAGTGGGGAATTCCTTTATGTTTCCCTTGTTGTTGATCAGTAACAGTTCCTGTTGTTGCAGATCGCTGTTTCCGATTGTCAGATCGCCTCCATGTATATCCAGGTCCAGGTCTTCTGTTAACAATATATCTTTCATGATAAAGTACCGTTGAATACACCGGTTACCGGACCATTGGGGGCCGACAGACCGGCTGTGTAATTAATCTGGGCTGTTTTAACGTAGGTGTCCACGGCATCAGCGAGTTTGCTGCAAAGCGCGTCCAGGCCTTTTTCTTCGTCAGTATCTCCGTCTCTCATACTTTTGAAAGCATTTTTGATACTTTGTTCAAGTCCGCTTTTGTTCAGGGGCATATAATTATTTTAAAAGTTTAGCTAATCGGTCTTTGATAGCTGTAAATGCGGCCTTATTCATCGGTGCGTAGATCGTGATGATTTCATCTAAGAGATCGTCGAGACATTTCTTCAGGGTGTCGTCACCGGCGCTTACTTCGAGTCCGTCTTTATCGAGCTCCAGGTATTTTTCGCCGACCTTACATTTTATCATTTCCGGTTCCTGTATGCTAACAACAACGTAGTTGTCACTTTTATTGATCCTTGCGATCAGCACACTGGTTTTTTCAGCCGGAAATGTAAGCAGGCCTTTTCCATCCTCTTCGATCACGGAGCGCAGGCGTACATTAGGTATTTTCAGATCGTCAAAAGTGATCACGTCAATGGTCCCTTTTGCTTTATCCGACTTCTCAACCTGTGCCGGTATGATGGTCGCCTTTTCCATGCCAAGGCTCCTGAGTGCTTCAATCAATTGTGCCTGTTGTCTACTCATGATTTGCTTATTTTAACGCCTATTCCGCAGGTCCTTCTGCCGCCGCCTGTACCATAGCTTACATCAGTACTTTCTATCAGATAGGTGCCGTCACGTTCGATGTAATTTTTGTCCTGAAGGATAACTCTGTAACCGGGGAGGGCGAAGGGTGCCAGGAAGCCTGTTACTTTCCCTTCATAGCCATTGTATCTCAGCTCACCTATTTTTGATTGGGCAAGTTCGTCGAGCTCTTTCTGGGTTTTGTCGTTTTGCGCATAGATGGTCCTGATGGCTCCGTTCTCATCACCTGCTTTTCCAACAACAGCTTTATTCAGCTTATTAAATGAGATAGCTTTGACCAGGATCTTTACATCCTCCGCATTTCTGAATTTCAGCTGGTCTTCTTTTACCAGGTTAACGCCGATACCGTATTTAGCGTAGGCGCTGTCGGGTTGCTTAATAAAGGCCAGGCCTGCATACAGTTGATCTTCTTCAAAATAGACAGTAAGGAAAAGATTTTTTTTGATCCAGTCCAGTGCCTCTGTTCCACTACGATTCCCATCAGAGAATTGTTGCACATCCATGTCGGGTATACTGTCACTCAGCTTGATATCAGTTCCCTGTATGAGTGTTCCCAACAGGTCTTTCAACTTTGTTACTTTGTCTTTCTCTGTTGCCCATAGTATGTTCTTGCGTCTTAACTGCCAGCTATAACCTTCACATTCGATCTCGCATGGTGTAGCGGCATTCACTCTTTTTATGAAGCCTTTAAATTCACGCTGGAGATCGTTGTCATATCCCAGCCATATCTCAACTTTGTCACCTTCCTTGAAGGTAGCGGCCGTTGAAACAGATTTTGGAACGTTAGTAGCGTCACTCTGTAAGCGGGCAGACGCGGGCAGTGTAATAGTGGCGGTGTCGACAAAGGAATAGATACTTCTTTTTATTTTCACATCTGTTACTGCGAAGAGCTTGTAGTCACCTATTATGATTTTACATTTGAGTGTGAACATTATTTAAGAATTAAATCAAATGGAATGTCGCTGATCAGGTTCATTTCATAGGTCTTGACGTTCTGTATGCCGCTTATTTCAGGCCAGGTTAGATCAGTGATGACAACACTGGCGCCTTCACCAAGCAGCAGATTGGTCAGTGGACTGGTGATACGGTGGGCAATGTTTTGTGTATAGAGCCCGTGTATTTTCTTTATATCATCTTCAGGATAATTATTGTTCTCCGTGACAATGATGCCTTTAATATTGATCTTGTAATCTTCCTGTCCGATCAGTTCTTTCACGGTGCCGGGGCGGCCTACGAGGACGGTTTCAACAATGGTCTTTTTGCTTGTGACACGGATAACGGGATTTGGGAGCTCTACTTTTCCCAGTGTCACCGGCATAAAGTAAGGACGTCCGTAAAGACCTTTGGCGAAGAAATCGGCACTTGTAATTGATTGTTCAGGCTGAAGAGCCACATCAAAGATGGGAGGTTGATAACCCCACGATTCTCTGAAGATCTTTTTTATATCGAAACTTGCTGCCATAGTTAAACTGGTAATACGTTAGCACTATTTAAAACGCGGAGCAAAGCTTCTGTTACTATTTGCTCCATATCATTGACGCCTTCCTGTACAGTTGTTGAGCTGATGTTTATATTATCAAAAAGCTTTTGCAGATTGATAATGATATTACGGGCTCCGCCACTTGTGATACCATCGACTTTTTCTTTGGTATTGCCTAAGCCGCCTGTTTGTTCAGATGTTTTGCCGAGTGAACCATAGTTTCCCGTAGGTTTCATCCTAGTAGTCGGAGCGGTATCAGGCATTAGGCTCTTCATGGATATCGGCTTCATTTTTACGCCGTCGTCAAATCCTTTGGAGAAAGCAGCGCCGAGTTTTCCCGCATTTGCAGCAGCATTCTTTGTTGCGTCAACGCCTACAAGGTCTTTTACGGCGTTCTTGCCCGTTTCCCATGCCTTGCTCCATTCACCTTTGAACATATACATGATGGCCTGTCCGAGTCCGGAGATACCACTGATCATGCCTTTAATCCTGTCTATGACATAATCTTTGATCAGTGATCCGAAAGCTTTCAACCATTCCCATACGCCAACGACTGCTCCCCTGAATCCTGAGAAGGTGTTCCAGGCATAGATAACACCAGCTATGAGTGCGACAATTCCTGCGACAACCAGTCCGACGGGATTGAGGCTCATCACGAGGTTAACAGCACCTTGTGCGATTGCCCACAGTTTATAACCGAGCAGGGCGCCGCCGATCACTACGGCGAGGAATCCTACCAGTGATGAATGTTCTGCTATCCAGTTGGCGGTTGTTTCAAGGAACGCGGCCATTGGCATGAGCGCGTTGTTGACAAAGTCGGTCGCAACTGGTAGTAGCGCGGTGCCCAGTGTCGTTCCTGCGTTTTCGAGGCGTTCAGTAAAGGCCTGCCATCTTCCGGCTGCCGTTTCACTTTGTGCCTGCATGGCGCCAAAGAATTGCCCGCCAGGGCCTGTTGCTGAGATGAGAGAGTTTGTCAGCTGATCGGTTGAGATCTTTCCGGCATCCAGGTCTCTTTGTAACTTGGTCATTGATATGCCTGAGGTTCTGGATATTTCTTCCAATGGATTGAATCCTGCTTTCACAAGCTCAGCCATCGTGTCAGAAGTCAGCTTACCGTCTGTCTGCACCTGACTAAAGGCGGCAGTCAGCGAGTCGAGCTTTTCCTTGTTACCGCGGCTTGCATCACCTAAGAGGCTAAGTGTAGGAACGACGTTGGCTGCCGCTGTGCCTGATGCCAGCAATGCTTCAGCGTTTTTCATCAGGTCACTGCTGCTGAAGGGAGTAGCCACTCCCATTTCCTGCAGACTACCTATCAGTGCTTTTGCAGTGGTTGCACTGCCGGTGAATTGTTGAAAGGCCACCTGTGTCTGTTGCAGGTCCATTGCCATTTTGAGCATGGCTGTTCCACCTTTGATGATACCATCTACCTCGAATTCTTCGCCTTTGTCTTTATCATCTTTCTTTTCGTCTTTGGCCTTTTTTCCAATCTGAGCAGATGCGGATGAAGAGGCTCTGGCGCTGGTTATTTCGATCTGCGTGATGTTTTCCCTGAGTTCGCTTAAAGACGAACTCAGGGTATTATTGTTTGACATCACGGTTCTCTGGAAGATGGATACTTTGCTCAAAGCAAGGTCGGCGGCCCTGCTTATCTGATAATACTCATCACTTGTTGTTTCTGCCATTTTTTAATTTTTTTAGCACGATCTCTACCTTGAGAGTAATGGCAATCCTTTTAGCTCCCGCTGCCGGATGTCGTGCAGTTGTGCAAATTTTTCTGCCCACTGAGCATCAGTCAGCTGCGAGGTGTCAACCTGGGGCAGATAATATTCGAACAGCGTTTGAATATACCCGAGCGGGTTTTTATCAAATTCGCCGGACGCCTCGCTTAGAGCTTTTCCACTTCAACCTTCTTCGCTTCCAGCAGTTTATCCAGTTGCGCGCCCAGGCCGTACAGGTAAGACTTATCATTTAGTATTTCATCGTCTCCGCCCAGCCAGGTTGCTTTCAGGATGGTTTCATGATACGCCAGCGGATCGCCTGCGATCAGGGTCATGGCATAGCTTACTTCATCTCTGTTGGGCTTTCTGCAATAACCTGTTTTTCCATCAGCAGCAGTCAGCTTGAATACATCTTTGTATTTCTGCTTCCAGGCTTCAATATGTTCTTTGGTAATTGCTACCGGTTTTTCTACTGTCATAATCTGTTAAGTGTATAGGTATTTATTTAAAATAAGGTGATCGTGCTATGTTTATTATACGTTCTGTTGCAGTCCCATGAAAACGATCGGCATGGTGATCTCCATGAATTTCGCGCCTTGTTCCCAGCCTTTTTCAAACTCTTTGAACTGGAAACCGCGGATGATATCAGTACGTGGAACAGACAGACCATCTTTTACATAAGTAACGATGATGTCGGCTGTAAGGTCCAGCAGATCTCTGCCACCAGCAAGTCTTACGGCATCAGCAAGTACATCGTATTCAAATTTCAGCAGTTTAATTTCGCCTTCATAGGTGCGTTTACCGCGTTGAATACCGATTGGCTCATCACCTGCGCCATGCAGATGTTCTTTTTCCTGCATCAGTTTGTATTTGATGCCACGGATGCCTGTTAATTCTTTACCGAGCACTACTACTTTCATGTTGGCCCAGGTACATTCTTTGTTGTCAAAAATCATATTGGTTCTTTTTTTAAGTGAATAACAGGATTACTGGAGAGCAGGATTGGTGAAGCCGAGTAATACTTCGATTGTCTTAGTATATCCCATTGGTACAATAGCTGCCTTAACGGTGAGCTTACCGGTGCTGAGAACGTTCTGACTGGCGTCAATGTATGCGCTGAAAGAACTGATCTCGTCTTCCATTGCCAGGTTTACCGCTGACTCGATTTTGTTTTGCAGGTACTTGATAACAGGTACGCTGATCTTACCGCTTTCGTCGATAGTGATCTCATCGTTCAGTTCTTCTACGTAAGTCTGATAAGCGACGATAGTGGCTTTGTCTATTACCCTGCCTAATGCCAGCTGGCTGTAGTCGTCTGTAACAGGAGCACACATCGGATCATCATTCAGGTAATAACCAGAGCGGCCAACAAACGTGCGCAGGAAGATGTAACCTTTGTCGTGCAGCAGATCGCCGGATGTCAGGTCTTCTGCTTTTGCAGTGTTTACGTAAGCGGACAGGATTGGCAATGCGCCATCTTTAACGCGGCCGAGGTTGCGCTGTACAGGGATAGATGCTGCACGTCCGAGTACTAATCCTACAGAAGCGCTACCATCGTTAGTGGTGCTGCCGATAACAACACCTGCATGGTTAGCAGTGTAGGTACGTAGATCTTTCAGTGTAGCGAGATTGGTTGTATCCAGTTTACGTCCTTCGATCAGTACACGTACGGGTTTGTACTGTACGCCATAGGCCAGTGCCAGTTGCTGTGCTTTGGAGATAGCATCCAGACTGTCTTTGTCCAGACCGTCTGTTAATCCTGGGATATAGGAAGCTGCAGGTGTGCGGGTAAGACCTAATAATCTGATACGCCCCTGTGCTGCGTCCAGCAGTTTTGCAGCGCCTGTTGCGTTTGTCAGGTCAGCCATTTGTGTAAGCGTAACTGTATCTGCTACAGTCATGATATACAGTTCAGCGCCTTCTCCTGCGATATCATAGAATTCCCTGATGTGGCGGTGTGCGCTGGCGTTGCTGCCTGTTGCTAGAATACCGAGATCCTGTGCTTCACTCAGACTGAAGATCACCTTGGGTGTACCCAGCGGAAGACCAGCGGTTGCTACGCCGGTCAGTACCAGTCCTGCTACACCATCATCGGTTGCAGCGCTTGCTCCCAGATTGCCGTTTCCTAATGTAATTGCTACTTTTGGTAATGCCATTTCTTACTTTTTTTGGTCATTGTAATTGGTTTGAATTGCTATTTACTGTTGCTATAAGCGGCCTGACTAAACAGGTCGTAAATATTCTGCTTCCTGGTATTGCCATCCAGCTCGCGCAAAAGAATGCTTTGTAATTTCTGAAGTACTGCGTCCTGCAGATCGGGTGATACTTCTTTGAGTGCTTTTACGAAGCATACAAGTTTTGCATCAAGGTTTGGCTCCTGCCGGCAGGTATTCACGATGTTCAGGGTATCAATGCCTGTCTCCAGCGCCTGTAATACTTTGTTCTTGAATATTGTGTCAGCGTCTCCTGGAATGATTGCTTCCAGTAAGTTGACCAGCGGGCTTTCCAATAATGATTTGATGGTTTTTGTGACGCGCAATGCTTCTTCAGCATGACGTTCAATGAATGCATCAAATTGTTGTAATACCTGCTTGATCTTTGAGCGGGTTTTTCTGCAAAATGCCATAGGTATGTTTTTTATAAATCACTGAATGCTTCACGTGCATCAAAAGATGGGCAAGCTTTTTTAACAAATGGAAAGTCCCGGTGGCCCTGGATCCGCGCTTGCGGATATTGTTGCTTTAATAGCGTGACCAATGTTCTCATTGCGTCTTGTTGTGCGATCGTTCTGTTATCTAATGGCCTGTTATCAGCATCTACTCCGCCGATATAACTGACGTGGATGCTATTTGCATTATATCCTGCTACGCCGTTGCAGACACGATCTTCTGTTGCCAGTTGTATTACATTACCTGATGCTTCAATCAGGTAGTGATAACCGGGACTTTTCCATTTGAGATATTCTTTCCAGTAATTCCGGATTGCTTCAGGACGAGTATCCTGAGAGGTCGCAGTACAATGGATAACAATAAAGTCTATTCTACGCATTTTGTTAACGGGGACTACTCCTGCTCAGCGCGTCTTCCAGCCGCTCCATCACTTTCGTGTTGTTCTCTATCACGCCCAGCATTTTTTCACGATCGTCATCGAGATATTGCGTTAGACGGTCTTCCAGTTTTATCTGGCGTTTCCATAATATC
Organism: Chitinophaga pinensis DSM 2588; assembly: GCF_000024005.1. Taxonomy (NCBI): domain Bacteria; kingdom Pseudomonadati; phylum Bacteroidota; class Chitinophagia; order Chitinophagales; family Chitinophagaceae; genus Chitinophaga; species Chitinophaga pinensis. The sequence continues at coordinate 331,331 of NC_013132.1, read as the reverse complement.
CACGCTATGCCTACTAAAACGACTACTGAAAATGCCTGGTCTCCGATCCGCTGTAAGACGGTCTGCTCAGGATCTGTGTGTATGATTGCATTTAATAGTAACATCTGAGGTTAACATTATCACTGCCCGATCACTATATTATCTTTTTTTCGAAACAGCTTTTTTTAGGGTTTACTTACTGTCAGCAAGCGATTACAATACAAAGGAACGACATTAACGGACGTTGAAAAAATCAGGAAATAATGCTTATTCTTTTATTGTATAATCATAAATCAATCGCTGTTCAATCATTAAAATTGCAGGCGGAAAAGAGGCTTATTGCACCGACCTTTACATTCGTTAACCAATAAAAAAATGATAACCTCAAACAATAAAAATGGATAGTTTATTTTCGAATCTCTTCCTTGCTTTGGAAGCGCGTATTGAGTCCAGTGTACCTTTAATTAAAGGTGTATACCCCGAACTTTCACAAACAGAGAATTACAATGGCAACCCTTCAGTATGGCCTTGTGCATTTCTTGATTTTACGAACCTGACGTACTCAGAGCTGACGGGGTTTGTACAGGCAGCGTCCGGTGAATTGCAATGCAGGATGGTGTTTCTGGTGACGAATGCCAACGGGTCCAGTTTCCTGGATACACCGACGGCGCTTAGTCATTATGAAGCGGAACTGAAATTGCATCAGGCATTACAGGGATGGACAGACGGAACAATCGCACCGTTAACACGTATTGGTGTGAGCACAGAAGACAGGGATGATGCCTTTCGTGTACGCGTGCTCACTTACAGTCTGAACTTTCATGAAAGTCCCCTGCCGGCGGTAACCAGTGAGATCGAAAAGCCACCACTGGAATTATTGTCCTGATAAGGAGATTGGGTTGGCTAACAGGGTAAGGTAGGAATTGATATGTTCTGATTTTATTTATCTATATTTAGATCTTATAATCTGTTAGCCAAACCAATTCAACTATGAAACGTTTTATATTGAAAGCCTGCTGTACACTGATGCTCCTTGCATCCTGTTTTATTTTTACCTCTTCTAATGCACAACAGTTAAAGGTATTAGGAAAACCATTCTCGGAGGCATATGGATTTGCCGGTACTATTGCGCAGACAATGCACCTGAAAGCGCCCGACAGTGCAAATACAAATACTAATCGCTCAAGAATGCAGGTATCCCTCAAAAGCCCTGATAGTGATGCCAGACGCATTATTATAGAATTTAACAAGGATGAGGAAACAAAGGCGGATATCATATATGAGGTGAGTATCACAGGAAGTATTCCTGATATCATAGAACTGTATGCCAATCTTTATGATAAAAAAGTAAAGACTAAGAAGCCTGAAGATGTTTATATGGCGGTTAACAAGGATGGAGAAATTATCAGTGTACGAACGGATTATGAATCCACTTATGCTGGATTTGAAGGCACTTTAGGGCGCATTTTCATCAGAAAGAAATAATCCTGGTAAGCAATAAAAAACCGCTGCAATTGCAGCGGTTTTTTATTGCTTACCAGGCCAACCAGGGATATAAAACTTTTAATTGTTTGAGATCTGGTTGTTCCAGCTTCATGATCTGTTCCAGTCTTTCACTATTATATTGCAGACGATAGATGATATTGCTGTTTTTGATCCAGAATTCACTGGATAATTCCTGAATAGCGATATCGTAGCGTTTGCCCTGTAGCTTAATATGATAATAATATCTGTGTAGCAGACACTCGTCCCTGAGGGCTATCATATCAGATGAACGTCCTTTTCTTGTCGTTTTCTTGACGGGTTTTTCAATATAATTGTCAAATAGGGATTGTTGTCCTCTCATAGTCTTCTAATGCTTTTATTTGTGGATAAGGTGATATCGGTGTATAAATAACAGGGAGTACTATCCAGGTAGTGCCGGATTGTATGGACGCCGGTAACTACCTGCTAATCTGGTGATTAGAAATAGGTGCTCACTGAGGGGGTAACCCAGTCAATAAGGTGTTAGAAAGCGTTTCGTTTGAATTTCAGTGTGGGTATAGGTAAGCAGCGTGTAATGGTCCTCATAAACATAAACTATCTGTTTTGGCTTAGCTTTATCAAAGATAAAGGGTCACTTACTATCCTTTATGCGTAGTGAAATATTTTGGACTTAAAACGAAAAAGGGACAAATCATATTGATAATGATTTGCCCCCTTTTAGCAGGCCTTTTTCTAATGAATAACATGATTCGATACATCAACGGGGCATCGCAAAGTATTGTGATGGTACGATGTCTGTAAAATTGGTGATATCTTCCATTACCGCCACGGTTTCCGGTAAGTTAAATATACTATGCATCGCCGCTTCATTCCTGAACTTGCAGATGCATGTACAAATAACGCCCTTGCCTGCAGTATTTTCAGATTGGAAAAGTGCGGTAGCCTCAATAAGTCCATACTCCTTCCAGGCATCCTTGACCAGCGGCAGGTGTTTTTGAACGTAATAATCGCGGTCAAACCAGGTAGTCCCGTCGTGATAATAAGTAACAAACATGGTGCTTTCCCTGCTTACCGGGATATCCTCTGTATTTGTTGTATCAGGGGTACTCCTGTCATTTATTTTATTGTTCAGCCAATGTAGTACCGGCTGAAGTGCCTCGTCGGAATTGGTTTCATATATCAGTCCGTGACCATTGCCCAATATACCATAGTCCGGGAGGTGCAGTGCTTCAGCCGCGGCGCCGGCGTTGATCAGGAAATCAACGATAAGTGGGGAAAAACGGGCAAATGCTGATGCCTCTCCGCTGACTACGGCTATCGGTAGTCCTTTCATGGCGGGTATTTGCAGTGTGGCAGGATCAGCATGCTTCACTTCCTCTGCACTGGTTCTCTGTGGTTGATAGTTGACTGGTATAGCGGTTAAGCCCCAGTCCAGGGATCCTAGTCCATGCGTGTAGGCAAATGGCGGCCCCATAGGCTCAACAGTTACAATCGCTTTAACCAGGGTCGGACGACGATCTGCCACTGACCAGCCAAGTGGGCCTGAAGCGGAGTGTGTCATGAGGATAGCAGGGCCAATTTTGTCCAGCAACTGACAGAGGCGTTTTGTATCCATTTCCTGTGAAGTTGCCAGGTCAGCGGGCAGCGGACCGAATGGCGCAATGAAACTGTCCATCGCAGCTTCATCATCTTCTGCAAAGGGCCATTGGGTCTGAATAGCGGCATCTTCAGGTGGGAAAAAGACATGCCGGCCGTCTTCATACGAAAAAGGTGTTCCGACTGGTCCTACAATATCAGGGTGTGTATGAGACCTGCCGTGCCCTGGCCTGTCGACTACAAATACGGGGTATCCTGCTTCTACAAGACGTTCTGCCCACCCGGGACGTCCGTCAGGTGTATCCATCCATTCTGTACTTTGCAACAGACCGCCATGTATAAGTACGATAGGGTAAGGTTGTGTCACCTGAACAGGCATTTCCCAGTCAACGAACATTGGTCCACGCTGGTAAGTCTTTTCATTTAGTTGTACCCGCTCGCCTGTTATCCAGAAATGCCCGCGCCTGGAGGTCCTGGGATTTTTCTGGTTTAATAGCTGTCTGAAAGTGTTATGCTGATCTGTTATCATCTTGTTTAATATTTAGCTTTTAATTTTTGTTAGGTGATTCAAAAGCCTGTCGATAGCGTTATGTTTTTCATCCGTTGGAAGTCTTGCTGAAGCAATCGGATTTTTTCGAAGGCACGGTCATATGCGTCCTGACCAAGCAAAAGCCGGAGTGGAGGATTTTCCATATGAATAAGCTGGAAGATGGCAGCTGCCGCTTTCTCAGGGTCGTTGGGCTGATGTCCATTATTTCCGGCAAGCATGCGTCTGCGATTGCCTGCTGTTGTATCATAATCGCTTATGATTGTTGCAGCAGTGGTTAGTGATCCTGCCAGGAAGCGGGTACGGAAGGCGCCAGGTTCAAGAATGGTTACATGAATGCCTAAGGGTATTAATTCATGGTACAGCGCTTCGGAAAACCCTTCTACTGCATATTTGGTAAGATTATAAATACCCCAACCCGCGGAACTGATAAGACCTGCCATAGATGAGATATTGATGATATGTCCGTTTCTCTGTCCACGCATATATGGTAACACATGCCTGATCATTCGGATAGTGGCATGTACGTTAATGTCGACTACCTGATGTATTTCCTGCACGGAAGCTTCCTCGACGGCGCCAACAAAACCGTAACCGGCATTATTTACCAGTACATCAATCCGTTGGTACTTTTTATACACATCACCAATGGCCATTTTGACTTCCTCCTCTTTGGTAAGATCCAGGGCGATTGCATGAAAGTGGGGATGTTCAAATAAGTCCCTGCTAAATCGTGTGCTATCGCGAGTCGTTGCAAAAACAATTTGTCCTTTATTTAACAAATATCGGATAGTTGCCAGGCCGAGTCCTTGTGAGCTGCCAGTGATTAACCACACTTTTTGATTTTTCATGTCCTCAGAATTTGAAAGCAAATTTCTGAAGGATGACTTAACGGGACTATAGTGTGATCAAATGTCTACATATGAAAATCAAAGGTGTAGCGGTAAAATGTCTTATAAGGGGTTGTTTTGTCTAAAAGCAGGTAAAGAGGGGAAGCTATTGTAAATAGCTTTTACGGAATTCGGTAGGTGTAATACCTGTGTTTTTTCTAAAAAACTGGCTAAAATTCGGCTGATCTGCAAAGCCCACTGCAAATCCGATTTCCTGCAAAGTCCAGTCGGTTTGCAACAATAATACCTTGCTTTCTTCCAACAGACGATTTCTGATATGGGTGCTTACATTCTGTCCGGTATGCTTTTTAAGCAAGGCATTCAGATAATTGGGATGTACACCCAGATGATCCGCAAATTCCGCAGCTGTCTTTATTTTTATAGGCTGGGCATAATTGATATTCTTTGTTTCTTCCTCCAGTAGATCAAAAAATTGATACAGCAGCTGATATGAGGGGGACACTACTGATGGTTGGGGATAATTAGCTATGACACTGCTTTTGATGATCAGCAACTGGAGGTAAGCCTGGAGGGTATCAGGTATATATTGCTTTTTGCCGCTTTCTTCCTGATGCATCTGTATAAACAATCCATCTATTGCTTCAACATCCTTTTCTGCCAGGGTAATTACACTTTTGTTATGAGCAGTGAAAAGTTCATGCGTGTTCATAATGGTTTTAAGCGTAGGGTATTTTTCTACAAAACTTTTTTTGAAAAGGCAAAAATGCCCTGTTGCTGCAGAATCTGGTGACAGATTCTGCCACGAAATGATATCGTTGGGATGCAAGAAGAGAATTGTTGGCTGATTGATATGGTAGGTATTTAAGCCAATTGTAAATATGCCTGTTCCTGCATTAATGAAAACAATTTTATAGAACTCTCTCCGGTTAGGTGACAGGTAATTTCTGCATACCGTATCGGCGCGGTTGATCACAGTAATGTCTAGTTCATCAAAGTAATCTCGCCTGACAGGAAGCAGATCCGGTAAAGTCCGCAACAGTTCGATTTCCTTGATATCAAGCGTATTAACTCCCATAACAAAAGTATACATGTAAAAACGCACAATGCTGCCATTCAATTGAGATAACAGCGGTTACTCTATATCAATCAGGATTCAAAAATAACGAAAACATTAAAAGAACTTAAAGTGCTATCAGTATTTCAGTTAAAGTTTCATACGTTTCATCACGGTTTCAGGATAGTTCGGACCCATTTAACAAGGAAAATGAAGGGCCGTATTGCTTCTTTGCAGGGTTAATACACAACTTCATGAAGCAAAACAAAATCCTGGTGCTGCTCCTGTTTTTGGCGTTTCCAGGCCAGCAACTATTTGCCCAGGAAAGATACTACCGATTGCCCGTTACAGTACGGGACACTTCTGGTCAAAGTCTCATAGGTGTGACGGTTCGCGTAAACGCAGCAGATAACACATCGAAAACCATTTCGGGCGGTTCGACGGATGGAGAGGGCCATTTTGAATTCCGTCTTCCAAAAGGTATCTATATTCTTTCCCTTACCTATATCGGTTTTCAGCCCGTCAGTCAGCGCATCAATGTCCCTTCAGATGGAGAGTTTAAGTTAGTGATGCGTAGTGGCGGTACTGGGCTGCAAGAAGTAATAGTCAGGGGACAAAGCAAGACCAACCCGGTTAAAAATCTGGAAATGGGGGTGCAATCTATCAATCTGTCTACACTGCGGAAGATGCCTGCGCTGCTTGGAGAAGTGGATGTGGTGCGTAGTGTATTGTCGCTACCAGGTGTAAGTTCGGTAGGGGAAGGATCAAGCGGTTTTAATGTCCGTGGAGGAAACGTTGATCAGAATCTGGTATTGATGGATGGCGCCCCTGTTTTCAATACATCGCACTTGTTTGGATTGTTCTCTGTGTTCAATCCCGAGGTGGTACAGGATGTGAAGCTGATAAAAGGGGGGATAACGCCGGACTATGGCGGGAGATTGTCTTCAGTGATGGATATTAAACTGAAAAGTGGCAGTCCTGATTCTCTCCGGGGGGCCGGGGGAATCGGATCCGTATCAGCCAGACTGTCCGCAGGCTTTCCCATTTTGCATAACAAAGGGTCTGTTTTCATTGCGGCCCGCCGGACCTATGCCGATCAGTTCCTAAAACTCTCTTCAGACGAAAATCTCAATTCCACCGTTGCCTATTTTCAGGACTTTAACGGTAAAGTAGATTATCAGCTTAGTACAAAAGATCGCATCAGTCTCGCCGGGTACTGGGGGAACGATAAACTGGGTCTGCAGAAAGATTTTACCATAGGCTATGATAACGCGAATGCTGCTGCAACCTATCTTCATGAATTTTCTTCAGGTTTTTCTGCGAAGACTACATTCTTATTTAGCCAATACAGGAGTAATCTTGGTGTACTACAGGAGCCGCAATCGCTGCTGAGTAAACAGTATATCAGACAATACGCGTTAAAAACCGACTGGCACTATCGAAGGAATGAAGCGATTGATCTGACCTTCGGATTATCCGCTATCCGGTATGATGTTAATCCAGGTGTACAAACACCGCTGACAGAGAGCTCGGTCTTTAACACTACTACATCGGCAAGACAGGCGGGTAATGAACTCGGTTTTTACCTGAATAATGCCCATAAATTCAGCAAAAAGTTATCTGCCCAGTACGGTATTCGGTTTTCTTATTTCGGCGCTGTAGCGGCCCAAAATGGGCCTGTATATACCTATGGCGGTATGCCGGGCAAAGAGCTGTTACCTGTACTGACAACGGAATTTAAGAAAGGGGCGGCTATAAAAAACTATGGGAATGTTGAGCCGCGGGTATCCCTCAGATATTTGTTATCAGAGAGTGCTTCGATAAAAGCCGGTTATAACCGGATGGCGCAGTATGTACACCTGATCTCCGCTACCACAGCCTCTACGCCGCTGGACGCCTGGATGATTTCGACCAATAACATCAGACCAGAATTGGCCGACCAATTCTCATTGGGGTATTTTATGACAAAGCATAGCTATGAGCTGTCAGCAGAAGCATACTACAAGACGATGAGTAATCAGATTGACGTGATCAACGGGACAGAGCCGATTGGTAATCAGGATGTTGAGAAGGACCTTGTTTATGGAAAGGGCCGTTCATATGGACTGGAACTCTACCTGAAGAAAAATACAGGGAAGCTGAACGGCTTTGCCAGCTACACATTGAGTAAAACAGAACGGCAGATGAATGGTGTCAATAATGGGGACTGGTATAATGCCAAGTATGACCGTACCCATAACCTGAATTTGGTTGTTGTATATAACTATAGCAACAAATGGACATTTTCTTCTAATTATGTCTATCAGACCGGCGTGGCTGCCACTTTTCCTTCCGGTCGCAGTGAGTTTCAGGGGATTATCGTTCCCTACAACAACGGCGATTTACGTAATAATTACCGGTATAGTCCTTATAGCCGGCTTGACCTTTCTGCCACATTATTCGTCCGGCATCGCGCAGGCAGCCGATTTAGCAGTAACTGGGTGTTTTCCCTATACAATGTGCTGAACCGCAAAAATGTGTATGCGCTATACTTCAAACAGGATAATGCCAACCCGAACAAAACAATTGCGAATCAGTTGTCAGTCATCGGCTCTATTATCCCGGGTGTTACCTGGAATTTCAACTTTTAGCTTACTAAATCTCCTGGCATCATGAGAAAAGATATAATTCTGTTATTTGCATTTTTAACACTGGTGTTAAATGCCTGTGAAAAAAGTTTACCTAGCGTTCCGCTTCGCTCCGGTACGCCTGTACTCAACGTAGATGGCTGGATCACCGACCGGGAAGCCGGGGACACGATCAGGCTTACTAAAACCATTGATTTCTTTGACCAGCATAATGTGCCGCCGGTGACGGGGCAAGTATCCTGCTTTCGGATGATCATCAGCACACGGAACAGCTGGAACAGGCAGCACCGGGCGTGTTTGTAATCAAACAGATCAGGGCCACCTCCGGCTATAAATACACACTCACCATTCAGGCTGAAGGAGAAACATATCGGGCAATAACCTCCGTTTCCCGGTTGTCGCCGGTGATTGATTCGCTTACCTTCAAATACTATCCCGAAGGAGGAGACCACGATAGCGTTGGGTACCGTGTTAAGATATGGGGACAGGAATTAACCGGAAAAGGAGATGCCATCCGTATTCTGATCAGGCGGAATGGGATACTGCAAAACTTGCCGGATGATCTTAATATTTATAACGATGACAATGTGGAAGGGAATTATGTACAAGGGCTGGAAATGAATTCTTTCACAGGGTACAAGAGTGGCGATCTGATTACGGTAGAACAATGGTCCCTTGACCCGGCAGCGTACGATTTTTGGAACCAGTTGAAAACGCAGGTTGATAATGGCGGACTATTTGCCCCGGTTCCGGCAAATGTACCAACGAATGTGATCAATATAAATGCAGCATCTGCAAAGGTGGCAACGGGTTATTTCGGCGCATCACTATCCGTTGTATTGCCTACAGTGGAATTGAAGTAAGCGGCCTATGATTAAAACAGAAGAATAAAAATTAATTTTATGGACATGCATGTTGCAGGTGAACTGGTACTCCCGTAGCGTGTTATGTATAGGAAGCTGATTGATATGGATAAAACAATTATAAAAGATAAATGGATCCGCATTATTGGCGTGCCGACAATTGTCGTCCTGCTGATTTTGATGGATGATACAGGTCCGGATCACATCAGTACAGAAATGCTGCTTTTTAAGTTATTCCGGAATGCTTTTTTTGTACTCTGCTATTGGGAAAGCAACCGTATGTTGTTTACCTATATGCGGAACAGATATCCGGATCTGAGAGATACATCGAAGCGTATCCTGCATCATCTGTTACTATTTATCGTTTATATGCTATTTGCAGGGTTGATCTTTACTATGATCAATGTACGTCTTCCGCAGAACAGCCATGAAGATTTCTGGAGTGAGTATCTGGAAATTCTAAGGAAGAGCGCAGTATTGCTGGGTGTGGTCACCGTCATCTACGAATGTGTGTATTACTTCGGACTATATGAAAAAAGTCAGCTGGAGTCTGAACGTTTAAAAAAAGAAGCATTGATCTCTCAGGTAGAACTGCTGAGGAGTCAGATTAGCCCGCATTTTCTCTTTAACAGCCTGAATGCGCTTATCACTATGGTGCCCGAAGATCCACAGCTCTCTGTGCTTTTCATACAGAAGCTATCCAATGTGTACCGACATGTGCTTAGTTACAATGGCAGGGATGTGATCGATCTGCAAACTGAAAAGAACTTTCTGGATGATTATATTTTTCTGCACCAGATACGTTTTCATTCAAATCTTATCGTCAAATTCCAGCTTCCGGATAAGCTGGATCATCTGTCGCTGATACCATTTACTTTACAGATGCTGGTTGAAAATGCGATTAAGCATAATATCATATCTACTCGCAAACCCTTAACAATTCAGATTGCTGTAAATAAAAACTTTATTGTTGTCTCCAATAATCTTCAGAAAAAAACTTCTGGGGTGGAGTCAACCAACACCGGACTGAAAAACATCATCAACCGCTATGAGCTGCTTAACGGAAAGCAGGTTGATGTGACTGTCACGCCGACAGAATTCCGTGTATCACTTCCATTGATCGTTTCTAATGAAGGCCTATGAGAATATTGATAATTGAAGACGAGGCCCTGGCGGCAAAAAGACTAAAGACTGTGGTCCTTGAATATGATCCGGACATCCAGGTACTTGATGTCATAGACAGTGTTGAGGATGCTGTGTACTGGCTAGAGAATAATCAGCCGCCTGATCTCATTTTCATGGATATCATGTTGGCTGATGGCCAGTCCTTTGAGATATTTGAGCAGACGGATGTCCGCACCCCTGTGATCTTTACAACAGCCTTCGATGAATTTGCGATACGGGCATTCAAGGTCAATAGTATCGATTATTTATTGAAGCCAATTGAGCCTGAGTTGCTGAAAGCGGCTATGAAGAAATTCCGTTCGCTGTCGCCACGTACTGAGGATTTGAAGGCAGTGCTGGAGTCATTATTGATTAGTCCACTAAGAGACCGGGAGGTGCAGCCGGCTTATAAAACGCGCTTTCTGATCAAACAGGGGGATAAGTTTATTCCTCTTTCTGTTACTGATGTGGCATTTTTCAGTGTAGAGGACAAATTGTCCTTCCTCTATACAACAGAGGGTAAGAGATATATGCTGGATTATACATTTGATGAACTGGATAAAATGCTGGATCCACAGCTCTTTTTCCGTCTTAACAGGCAATATATCACAACTTTCGGAGCGGTGAAAACAGTACATAATTATTTTAATGGCAAGTTAAAGGTGTATGTTAAGCCTGAAGTGGCCGGAGGGATTGTCGTGAGTAAGAGTCGGGCAAATTCATTGAAGATGTGGCTTAACCGCTGATCAGTCTTGGGAAAGGGTAGATTGAGGTGAAGAAGGGCTGGACTTACAAGCCGGATATTTCCAATGGAGCACTGCTTTGTACTTCGGATGTGAGGGATCCCGAGCAAACGTTGGCTATGTTTTTTTGCAATACGGGAATAGACTGCATGACGGCCACCTCTCCTTCTTTCCGCTTTCCTTGTTCGGTAAGCATGAATCCCAGCTGAGGGCGAACTCCCGGGTGGTCGCCGGGACGACTGCGAAGATGATGAGAAGGAATAGGAGGACGCGCATGAGCAGGCTGTTTAAGGTTGCAATATACAGGTGCTAACAAGACGACGTAATAAAGTTGTTCTAAAGTTGGGTGTAATTAAATTGGATATATATATAATTTCTCTTTGTTGTGTTGCTTAAAACCAGTTCTCAGTCAATATTTGTTCCAGCTGCCGGATCTCATTGGAGTATATCGTTTTTTTCCGCTTGCCAAAATGCAGGATATTTTCCACATGGGGACTGCCCTCCCAGGCGAGTTTAACCGATTTAAGCGCAAGTTCTTTCTTTGCAAGAAAATCCGGTATTACCGCGAATCCTTTCCCTTTGCTGAGGCAACGGAGTATAGAAGAGTAATAAGGAACGATATAGTTGGGCTTAAGATCTGGCAAGCAATCAAAATTTGCCATCCAAAAATGCTCAAGGTATTCCATATCGGCTGCGGTGGTGTACCATATCTGCTCCTTCAACCATTCCCTGATCGCGGTTTTTTCGTTGGTCAGTAGCAGGGTATCAAATTGTTCGGTGTCTGTTTCACTGCCACAAATCAGAATGATACGCTCTTTTGTAAACGGAATATATTCCAGGTTTGTTTCACTCCCTTTTTTCGGCGTCAATACCAGGTCCAGCTTCCCTGTGTCAAGTTCCTGCAGAATCTGACGATATTCCCCAAACCGTAAGACGAGATTGAAAGGTAGCTGTGCGAGATGCTCTTCAAGCGTGTATTTGAAGATTTCAAAGCCCATACCTACACTGATCGTTGGCTTCTCCACACTGGAATTCCTGTGGAACGATTCTTCGGCGTCTTCTAATTTGTTGATAGGGTCTATGATACAATTGTACAGTATGATGCCCCGCTCAGTAGGGATCATCTTTTTTGTGACCCGTTCAAATAAGCGATATCCTGTATAAGCCTCCAGGGAATTGAGATGGACGCTTACGCCGGGTTGGGAAATGAACAGTGCTTGCGCTGCAGTAGATAGGTTGCCCGTCTCATAAACTGCTTTAAATGTTCTAAACCATTCCAAATTTAACATGGCTTAAGGTTTTTTTTAATTTACTAAGAGTGAGATATCACATAAGCCATTAAAATGCCATTTGTAGACAAATCTTATAAAGCTGAAACTTTAATATACAATATGTTGAAAATTAATTTTTTAAGCTGATTGCCCTGGCGGGTAGGACAATTGTAACGATGCCAGGTTCCGAAGATATCGGAGTTCATCGTTTTTTTACCTCCGATATTTTCGGAGTCTCACTACAGATCTTCCCGTCTGATTTTCAGCTTTGCCATTTTGGATTCCAGCGTGGTAGGTTTGATATTCATTAACTGAGCGGCGCCATTGGCGCCACGAACGCGGCCATCCGCCTGTTTGAGTACTGAAATGATATATTCCCGTTCTGTTTCAGCCTGGATGTTTTTCACATCTTCAAACGTTTTAATTGGTGTTGTGACAGGTATTGTGGCCTTCCCTGTAAGTGTTCGTTTCAGCTCTAATTTTGACTTGCCATCATTTAGAATGGCCGACTGTTCTATAACATTCTCCAGTTCCCGGATATTCCCCGGCCAGTCATAAGCAATCATTTCTTCCATCATGGAGGTGACAATGCCATGAAAGGGTTTATTAAATTCACTACAGAATTTTTCCGCAAAATAAATGGACAATTCTTTGATATCACTTCTACGTTCCCGCAATGACGGTAGTGTAATAGGGAAAACATTAATGCGGTAATATAGGTCAAGCCGGAAGTTTTCCGCAGCGACCTCTTTCTCAAGGTTACGGTTGGTAGCGGCTATTACGCGCACATTTACTTTTGTAAGTGAGTTGCCGCCAATACATTGAATTTCCTTTTCCTGTAAAAAGCGTAGAATTTTCACCTGCATCTCCGGAGACAATTCCCCGATCTCATCTAAGAAAATAGTTCCACCATCAGCTTGTTCGAACTTACCTTTTCTTTTCTCTATAGCACCGGTAAATGCGCCTTTTTCGTGACCGAATAATTCCGATTCTATAAGTGCAACCGGAATGGCTGCGCAGTTTACTGTGATAAAGGGTGCATTTTTTCTTGGCGACAATAAATGAATAGCCTGTGCCAGCTTTTCTTTCCCGGTGCCGCTTTCGCCAAGGATTAATACGGATGTATTATAAAACGCTACCTGTGCAGCAAGGTCCAGTGCTCCCAGCAACAAATGATGGTTGCCGATGATGCTCCGGAATTCGGGGTAATTCAGTGTGTTTCCCTGTAGTTTTCTTTCATAGTGAACAGGCGTATTTTTAGAAATGGCCAGATTTTCTCCGTAAATCATTTTTTCGGCTAATGTTGCCAGACCCGTTCTCAAATTGTCCAGTAAGGATATGTGAATATTCGTGTAAATATTCTTTTGGCGACTGTAAAAGAAGTAGTGAAAAGATTGTCCATTGCTCAGTACAACCGGAAATACGAGATAAGATTGAATATTAAACGTATCAATCAATGTTTTTTGCAGTGATGGTACATTCGGTTTTTCATTGACAGGGTCATTGTTATAAATGTTCGTATTTATATCCAGATGGCTGTTTGCCAGGATGACGGATAGCGCTGGCCTCTTCAGATTAGTGATTGTAAGCAGTTCTTTTTCACCAATAAACTGGTACTCGTCGAATCCAACACGCAGATATCCTTTGTCGTTGTACTGGCCTGTATTAAGCGGCCTTAGTCCGGATGTGATAAGATCGAACGGTACACAGGTTTGCATGATCTCCGCGATCTTCAGCAACTTTTGCTGGTTATCCGAATTTTCAGTAATTATTTCCGTTATCTGTTTCTGTACATGTATTTCCTGGTTGTTTTTTGTCTCGAGACTATGCGCATGGCGATACCAGGCAATATCGAGCATAATCAGCAGGTCTTTTTTTCTGTATGGCTTAACCAGAAACCCGTCAGGATAGGTCATCTTTGCCTCCTCTAATATTTTCTGGTTTGAATTGGCAGACAAATAGACAAATGCTATATGTTCGGATTTTAATTTCCTGGCAATATCGATACCGGAACGTTCTCCCTGTAAACGGATATCAAGCAATACAATATCAGGCTTGTCCCGCTGTAAATGCTCCTCTGCTTCCTGGGCAGAAGCAGCAATACCAATTACTTCATAGCCTGATCGCTCTAATACCTGCTTCAAATTACTGGCTACAATGAATTCGTCTTCTACTATCAGTACTTTTTTCGTCATAGCTGTAGCTGCTTAAAAATTAGCATATATTCTGAAATCATAAAATATAAAGTCATAGCATATCGCATCGCCTTAATGGATATCCATCAGGCCGGCCGGGTATAGGTAACTATTAAAATAATAGGACCAGTCATTACTGTGTTTATTTTCCGCCGGAAGGTTTATTGGCTACTTTACCAGACAAACTTATGCATTTCTTAATATTATCGCAATGAAAATTCGCAGAATATGGGAGATCGTCTTGGGATTTTTGCGTGTAAAAAATGAGCAGGCTGCTGTTTTAACCCAGTACCACGTAAAAACTTCTTATCAGGATCAGTTTTTAGCAATTTTGAGCCAATATACGCTTAGCGCCATCGAGGCAACCGGCAATGTAATGGCAGAAGCCTATTATGAGAGAGGAGATGGCTGTGTAATGTGGGTGATAGAACGATGGAGTTGTCGGACTTCTTATAGAGAAAATAAAAGAAGTGCCGCAGCGAAAGCTGTGGATGCACTAAGCAAAGTTGGAATAGCGGGACCAGTGAAAACTTTTTTCTTACAAGAGCTGGAAATATTTTCTAAAGACATTAACCGTGATGCGCTAACCATCTTATTATTTGTAGATGTAATACCTGGTACTGAAAAGCTTTTTAAATCCATCAACCATGATTTAATGCCTGTACTCAGGCAAACGCCAGGAGTCTTGTGGTTTCAATTAAGCCAGCTAATAAGCCACAAAACCAGGTTTGTAGTTTATAAGAAATTACGTAACTGGGACACCTTTCAATATCATTTAAAAGAGCCGGCACTGACGCCTTTAATGAAATTTCTGCAAACTTCTGTCGCAATACCTCCATTTGAAAACGGGTATCATCACCTTATTCAATTTGGACAACCTTAAGAACTGCGCATATTACTTTTTTAATAGTGACGATTACTACAGTGATTTTATAAATCAAGAGATAGAACTGAGCTTTGAGGGGCATACAGCAATCTATAAGAGTCGGCGTAAGCAACTTCAGGGAGACCTTAAACAGACACTAACAATTATTATTCTAAAACAAACACAATGGAAAACAAAACACATTATCGCTCAGCAAACATTAGTGGCGTAGATATCTTTTATAGGGAGGCGGGGCCTGCCAATGCACCGGTGTTACTGTTGTTGCATGGTTATCCAACCTCTTCGCATATGTATCGGAACCTGATCAATGATTTGTCTGATCAATATCATTTGATTGCCCCTGATTATCCGGGTTATGGAAGAAGTGAACAGCCGCCTATGGCCGATTTTGAGTATAGTTTTGCAAACTATGCCAGGATAATGGAAGCATTGCTGAAACATCTGAATGTTGAAAAGTTCAGCCTTTATCTGATGGATTATGGCGCTCCCGTTGGCTGGACGCTCGCCTCAAAATATCCGGATAGGATAGAGACTATCATCGTACAGAACGGCTGTTGCTATGAAGAAGGATTAGAAACCTTCTGGGATCCTATTAAGGCACTCTGGAAAGACAGGAATGATAAGGATGCTATTAAGGCATGTCAGGCATTCCATAGCCCCGATGGTTTGAAATGGCAATACACACATCATGTTCCGGATGAAAGCGCTATATCTCCTGATAACTGGGAAATTGATCTCAGGCACCTGCAGCGCCCTGAAAATGATGATATCCAGATTGCATTGTTTTACGATTATCGCAACAATGTAAAGCAGTATCCTAAATGGCAGGAATACTTACGTACCAGCAATCCGGAAATGTTAATAGTATATGGAAAGGACGATTATATTTTCCCTGGTGTTGGTGCAGAAGCATTTAAAAAAGATGTGAAGAATCTTGAGTTTCATCTTTATCCAACAGGGCATTTTGCACTTGAAAGCTTTGGTGATGAAATTACCGCTACCATACGGGACTTTTTAGGCAGGAAATTGAGTGGCCGTAAGGTACAGAGCGCATTAACCGAATCAGTATAAGGCGTTGGTTGTGGATACAGAAGCCCCGGATGTGAAAAAGGTCTTGTGAGCAGAAAGGGGCTTTGATGTATCCTTTTGTAATAACAATATTCTACATTAAATCTGTTTTTATGAGTGCTATACCCAACACGAACCCAGGAGAAATAAAACCACAAACCCTTAGCGCCGAATCACAGGAAAAGCACAAGCAAACACCGGACATCATTGTTATACCAGATGAATGTGGTGATTCATTATGGGATGAGGTATTGGCGCAATATCCGGATCTGACAACAATCATTAATAAGACAGCAGTTCCGGAATCTGGTCAGGTTCCCTCCTCTTCAGAAACAAAGAATAACCAAATCACACAATAGCCATGAATTATTCATCACTGGCATTTACAGATGCGGTCAGAGATATGCAGGAAAAATTGGGTAGCCGTAAAAGCTATGCCCGTCTGGAGAATAGAAACTATGTAGATGGTCTGACAGAGAATGAAATGGCATTTATTTCAGACCGGGATAGCTTTTATATGGCTACCATCGGGGAGAATGGATATCCTTATATACAACATCGGGGTGGTCCCAAAGGATTTGTCAAGGTGTTGAATGCAACACAGATGGGCATTATTGACTATAAAGGAAACGCCCAGTATATCACGGTTGGCAATATTACCGACAACAATCATGTATCAGTGATCATGGTGGATTATCCAACGAGAACAAGACTGAAATTGTATGCCAGTGCCAGGATTGTAGAACTGGAGGATGACCCCGTGCTGTATGAACAACTTCGTACTGATGGTTATCAGTTTCGCCCGGAAAGGATGATGTTGTTTGATATAGACGCCTACGACTGGAATTGTCCGCAACACATCACGCCCCGGTATTCCCTTGAGGAGATCAATAAAGCTTTTGCATCACAACGCCAATACATTTTGCAATTAGAAACCGAACTGAAGAAACTGAAGGAAAGACCAGTGGCTGACGAGTAATATAAAAATTTCAAAGGATGAAAATTAGCCGCGTATTAAAACAAGACACCCCGGTTGCTGAGCCGGCGGCATTTCAGATCTATTCTATCCAATCACTTCAGGCTGGTATTAAAAAAGGGGAAACACCTTTTTTTTGCGTGGATATGTTCCTGATGATCTGGATACTGGAAGGCAGTGTGAAAATAGGAGTTGATACAGACGCCTTTCATGTAAGTGAAAACGTGTTTTTTTATGTGACACCCGGACAGGTATTCACAATGGAGATTGATGAAGCTGCAAAAGGGTATGCCATCTCTTTTGCTAAAGAGTATATTGAGTTAACTGATATCAGAGTAGCAGGATTATTTCGCACTTCATTTTTCAATCAGTTCAACTCCATACCTATCATCTATATATGGGGCGACTCAATTGTCGCAATGGAATCCTTCGCTGACAAAATGATACAGGAGTATAATAATACGCTGGATCTGCGCTCAGACATCCTGAAGGGCTACCTGAAGATATTTATGATCTATTTATGCCGGCAGATAAAGCAGAACATCCAGGATATCCAGGACATTTACTGGTCCCGGAAAAATCACCTGGTCAAGCTGTTTTTTACACAAGTCGAAAAGTACTACGCTTCCAAAAAGATGGTAAAAGAGTATGCGGAAATCCTGGCGGTATCCCCCGGCTACCTGAATGGTGTCGTGAAGGAGATGTCGGGACGCACAGCCAGCCATCATATTCAACAGCGTATTGTTCTCGAAGCGAAAAGAAGAGTGCTTCACGATGGCTTCAGTCTGAAAGAGACAGCGTATGATCTGGGATTTTGGGACCCTGCTCATTTTAGCAAGTATTTTAAGAACTGCTCCGGCATAAACTTTACCGATTTCAAAAAAGGTGTTTCGATATAAACGAAGCACCAATTGTTTTATTCACGAAAATATATTTTATGAAAATAGCCTGGCTTTTTGTGGTCTTTTTATGCGGTGCGATATTGCCTTTACAGGGAGGACTTAATGCAAAACTGTCTAGATCAATAAGTAGTCCCATTTATGCTTCCATGATCTGTTTTATCGTTGGAGCGCTCGCGATGGCCGTTTATGTTCCCTTTACAAAAGAAACATTTTCCTGGCAACTGCTAAAGGGAAGTGATATTAAGGCTGTGTTAGGTGGTGGTTTAATTGGTGCTGTGTTCATTACAGCAAGTATGATGGCGCTGCCAAGGTTAGGCATGGCACTTACCTTTGGACTTATTGTAGCCGGCCAGGTGATCATTTCAGTATTACTTGATCACTTTAATATCCTGGTTGCGGAGCAGCATCCTGTTAATATCTGGCGGGGCCTCGGTATGCTGTTGATCATTGCGGGAGTGGCTGTAGTAGAGAAATTTTAGAAAGTAATCACGCTTAACAGAAAGCCTTCAGTACGAATAGTCTGAAGGCTTTCTGTTTTTATACTGGAGCCCGGTTCAGGCTTCTCGTTGTGACATGGTTATTTTTTTAGTTTGCCGAGCTATTATTTACCTCTTTTATGAATCGTATGATCCCGTTCATATAAAATGGTTGCTGGTCGTACATACTCAGGTGACTGCCATTGGCGCAGTACAAAAACTGCCCATGGGGTACCTGCTGGCTCATCCATTTAATATGTTCAGGGTCCATTTCATCATATCCGGCGCCGATAAATAATGCAGGTACGGCAATTTCTTTCAACCTGGCGCTTATATCCCAGGTTTGTAAACTGCCAATGATGCCAAGTTCACTAGGTCCTTGTAATGTCAGATAATAAGGGGTATTCACTTTACTAAACGCTCTGTTAAGTGGTTCTGGCCATTGGTCCAATGGCAGCCGGCAAATAAAGCGGGCATAGAAATGCCTGGTTACAAGTTCGGAATATTTGGGGTTGCTATAATCGTTCCTGGCTGACAAATCATTTATAGTGTCCAGTATGGCGGGTGGCAACTGTTTTACCAGTACCTGCTGGACATAGCGGTTGAATTCTTTGCCGCTTGCTACCATGTTAGAGACGATCAGGGCCTTCAGGTTGTTCTGGTATTTGATTGCATATTCCATACCCAGTGCGCCTCCCCAGGAGTGTCCGAACAGGTAAAAATTGGAGCTGTCAAGTTTTAATGCCTGGCGTACCTGCTCCACTTCATCCACAGCGCTTGCTACGTTGTAACGGCTGCTGTCACCTGGTTTATCACTGTTACCATTACCAAGTTCATCGTAGTAATAAAATTCTATTCCTTCTCCGGGGAAGTAACTTTCAAACGCTTCCAGGTAGTCGTGAGGGAAGCCTGGTCCCCCGGCTAACAGCAGCACCTTCACTTTGGGATTATTGCCAATGCGCTTTGTCCACACGTTGAAAACGCCTTTAGGTGTCTTTATGGGTATCATCTTAACGCCTCCTGTCTGCAGGGTCGTTGTGTCTGTAATAAGGTATCTGGCCTTATCGTCTTTTTGTGCTGGCACGGAACAGTTAGCAAGCAGCATCAGCGATAATATGGATGCGACTAATGCGAACGGTTTTTTTAAATACATCATCTTGTTGTTTTGATATTAAAGGTGGTTTTTCATTTTTTTAATTGAGATGCAAAATTCTGTAATGAAAACTAAATCGTTATTACCCTAGGGTAATAAATAGTGTTAACCGTCTTAATCACGGCTGAGTCGCTTTCTGATACGGCTGAATGATTGCGGTGTTACATTCAGATAAGTGGCGACCAGGTAATTCGAAAACATATTTAACAGGTAAGGTTCTTCCTGAAGAAATTTCTTGTAACGATCAGGCGCAGGCAAAGTAAGTAAGGTGTTAATACGGTCATAGACCTGTATGAAAGCCTTTTCTGTCAGCAGACGTAGCCAGCGTTCAATAGCGGGTGATTCGCTAATCAGCGTTTCTAATGCGTCTGCAGAAAATCGAATCGCAGTTATAGGAACCAGGGTATCAATGGTGAGCGTAGATGGTTCGCGGGAAAGAAAACTTCTGTAGTCTACGGCAAAAACGTTCTTTGCACTGCTTTCCGCACTGTTGAAGTGAAAAAACCAGGTAATTGTTTTTCCTTTAAAATCGGTAAAGTAGGAAACACATTTTCCTTCAATGATAAAGTAGATATATTGACAGATATGACCAGTTTCCAGCAGTCTCTTTCCTTCTCCATATTTCACTAATCTACAGTTTTCTTCTACCAGTTTTTTTGTTGCATCGTCAAGCACAATATCTTTTGACAGGTACTCCAGGAAGGGAGTACAAGATATTGGCGGATGAATATCATTGCCTGAGAGAAGAGTCGTCTTTTTTTTCATCACCGTGCAAAATAGATTGTTAACTGCTTTTTAGTACAAATGAATATGATTGAAAAGAAAGTAGCTATTAAAATTATAGGGGTTGCTATTACTCAGGTTATTTCTCCAATTAGCTACTTCTTTTCAAATTTGACTGATCAATCTGGTCATCCCTAATTATCACTTTAAATTTTATATTATGAAAAAGGATTTTGTGGTCGTGATGGCCAGCGTAGCGGGCGCACTGCTCGTACTTGTATCATTGTTCTCCTTTATAGCTACTCCTGAGGAGCGTAAGCCCGCCAAAGAAGATGATAAACCAACCATTGTGCTTGTGCATGGCGCCTTTGCTGATGGGTCTTCCTGGAACAAGGTAATACCGGCGTTACAGAAGGAAGGATACCATACTATTGCTGTACAGAACCCGTTGACTTCCCTGAGTGATGATGTGGCATTTGTAGAACGGGCTATCGCAGAAGCAAAAGGAAAGGTGATACTGGTAGGACATTCCTGGGGTGGTGTTGTTATTACCCAGGCCGGGAACAACGAAAAAGTTCAGTCGCTTGTTTATATCGCCGCTTATGCACCGGATGAAGGACAAAGCATTGAAAGTATTAGCAAGGATGCATATGAGGTAAGAAAGTTGCCTAATGTACAGGGGCTTGCAGATCCTGTTGTTAGCAGTGATGGTTATATCCGACTGAAGGAAGAAACGGTAGTAAATCATTTTGCACAGGACCTGCCGGCAGACGACGCGAAGATCATTGCAGCTGGACAAGGCCGCTTTCATTTTAGTACAATAACAGCTAAAGTAGGAAAACCAGCCTGGAAGAATAAACCTAGTTTTTATGTCGTATCGGACAACGATCATATGATTTCACCGGTACTGGAAAGCGAAATGGCGAAAAATATTCACGCAACTACCTATCACTTGCCTGCAAGCCATGTGGCGATGTTATCACAACCAGCCGCTGTGGTAAAAGTTATCCTCGCCGCAGCGGGTAAAAAATAGACAGCTCGTAACAATTATTCTTATGGCTTAATGCTTTTTATGAAAGATCCAATATTTTATAGAACTGTCGACATAGATGGGCTAAATATTTTTTATCGCGAATCAGGTGCACCGTCACGTCCGGTCCTGTTGTTACTACATGGTTTTCCCTCTTCTTCACATATGTTCCGGGATCTTATTGCTGATTTATCGGGTACATATCATATTGTTGCGCCTGATTATCCCGGATTCGGTCAAAGCAGTGCCCCGGATGTAAAACAGTTTTCGTATACATTTGATAACCTGTCTGTAGTCATTGAACGTTTTATTGACCGTCTGCAACTTCGGAACATAAGCATGTATATTCAGGATTATGGGGGGCCTATAGGACTAAGGATCGCCAGCCGACGTCCTGAATTGATCCGTTCATTGATCATACAAAATGCAAATGCTTATAACGAAGGTTTAGGCGATGCACTGGAGCCATTGGTAGCCTATATCCGGGATCCGGGCGCTGCCCAGGAAAAAGAAGCCCGTTTTTTTCTGACATCAGCGGCTACAAAATGGATGTATCTGAATGGCGCTACCGATAAAACCCGGATAAGTCCGGATAGCTATATAATCGATCAATACTATCTTGACCGGCCAGGAAACGATGAAATACAGCTTGCTCTTTTCCGGGATTATGGCAGTAATATTGCCCTGTATGATGAATGGCATAGGTATTTTAAGGAACATCAGCCTGATACAATGGTTGTATGGGGTAAAAACGATGCGATGTTTATAGCGCCTGGTGGAAATGCATACCGGAAAGATCTGCCCAATGCAGCAATCATACAGATCGATGGGGGGCATTTTTTGCTTGAGGAGCACCACGAACAAGTTGCGGGTTTAATAAAAGGATTCATTTAATAAGTATAAGTGAACGGCGAGGCAACTAAACCAATTGTCACTTCGCCGTTCACTGTTTTTCAATATCTTTAAGGCTTATTGTGAGACGCTAATTTTTTGGTGTCTTCAATTGAACGGCTGAATGCAGCTGCGGCCTGCTCTTCATTAACATCTGGATCATAGCCTACAAACTTATGTCGAATGACCATATTCCGGTCAATCACAAATCGTGTAGGAATGCCTATAGTTCCAAATTGAGTGTAATATTTATTTTGAAGACTATCTTTCCCTTTTTCATCAAACACAACATGGAAGTTGTAATTATTCTTTACCATGTCTTTTTGTACGAGCTCTTTATATTGATCTGATTTCTCTCGTGTGTCCACAAAAAGGAAGGCTACAGTTGTGTCATTTGCATATTGTTTTACTACTTTATTAATCATGGGGAAATCTTTATGGCAGTAGTAGCACCACGTTGACCAAAAATATACTACCAGCACTTTATTTTTAAAGTCAGAAAGACTTACAGTTTTTCCGTTTGTATCTAACATGCTGAATCGGGGCGCAGGGATGTCTAATAGCGTGTCAATGGGTGGTTGCGTTGGGCCGATGCCTGAATATCCTTGCAGGCTGGCGGCGATGCAAAAGAACAAAAGGTAAAAGAAGTGTTTCTTCATGATTGATTTTATTTGATAGCAAAAATATCAGGTGGAATATGGTTGAATGTTAAAAAGGAACACTTTTCTGTTAACTAATGTTAAGTCAAATATCAGTGAGCGCTTTATGCTGTAATTTTAGCCGGCATTATGAAAAGAAGATTGAGGTTTACACGCTTAGTTGCAATATGCACGGTATCGCTGATCATATTGTTTCAGATCTATTGGGTGTATAATAACTTTAAAGTCAGTCAGCATAATTTTATAACTTCAGCCAGGTATGCATTGCAGAAAAGTATCAGTGCTTATCAGCTCCGGCAGAGTGAATTGCCTACTTCTCTGAAGTACAAAGACCCCACGCTTACATTTTTTCTGAGAACAATTCCTAACCGGGATTCCATTGCTTTTGATACACCGGCAGTCATCAAACCCTTTCATGCCGAATTTTTAACAGTGAAAATTGACGAGTATAATATATCGGAAGTGAATGCTATCATGGGAAGATTGATATCACAGCAGTTCCGTAGGCCGATAAATCTCGATTCTCTGGGCGTGCTATATAAGCAGGAGCTAAGTAGGGAGAATATTGCAGTTTCATTTAAACTTATGTTATTAGATAGTACAACAGTGCTTTCACAAGATGAAATTTCAGTTCCGATAAAATTTCATAGATCTCCTGTTGTTATTGTAAAGGCTATTCCTGAACATTTATCAGCTATGTTATGGAAGCAAAATATTCTTCCGGCTGTCATCTCTCTTGTACTGATACTGTTATCTGCGGGAAGTCTCTTTTTTATGGGAAGCATGATGTTGCGTCAGATGCGGCTCAATAACTTTAAGGACGACTTCATTAATAATATTACACATGAGTTGAGAACTCCGCTGACCATCCTGAAATCATCAATAGATGCTTTAAAGAGCTTTGGTGCTTCGTCAGATCCCGATAGGCTTGAAAGGTATCTGAGTATTAATTTGAACATAATTAAAAAGCTGGATAAAGACATAGACCGAATTTTAGAGATAAGCAAGTATGAACACGGCATCTTGTACACACAGCTCACGACGGTTAATTTAAGGGAGCTCGCTGTAGAGGTAGCTGGCCGTTTTGACTTACATGCACCGGATACGATCGTTATCTTCAATCCTTTGCATAATGATGTGGTCAGTACAGACCGTTTTATTATAGATACAATTTTGAGTAACCTGATAGATAATGCCATTAAATATTCACAAGGGAATGTTTGCATAAATATTAGCTTTCCTCCTATCGCTAATGGCTGGAAATTGCAGATACAGGATAACGGGAAAGGAATTGATCCGTTTCATTTACCTTTTATATTCGACAAGTTTTACCGCGTACATTCACAAAATGTGCATGAAGTCAAAGGTTATGGTCTGGGATTGAGCTATGTCAAGCTATTGGTCACAGCGTTAAATGGACAGATTTTCGTCACGAGTCAGATTAATAAAGGAACAATTTTTACTATTCAGTTTCATAATGAATAAGATTAGTGTATTGCTTGTAGAAGATGAGCCTGTATTGGCTGCTATCATAAAAGAATCGCTTGAAACCCGCGATTTCACGGTGCATATTGCTGGTAATGGTAACAATGGCTGGTCCACATTTAAAAAGGTGAGGCCAGATATTTGTATTGTTGATGTTATGTTGCCTGGAAAAGATGGGTTCTCACTAGTTGCAGACATTCGAACAGTAGACGAGAAAGTACCGATTATTTTTCTTACTGCCAGAAAGCAGCCGGAAGATGTTATCCATGGTCTTGAAATAGGGGCAGATGATTACATGAAGAAGCCTTTTTCAATGGAAGAATTAGTATTACGGCTAATGGTCATGGTAAGACGGCAGCAGCAGCTTTCAGTCAGGAGTAATTCATCCGGCGTAGTGAGGATCGGCAGTTTTACGTTTAATATTCAAAAACTGGAATTATCGGCTGATGGACAGATGGTGATCCAGCTATCACAGCGTGAAGCGGACTTATTGAGATTATTAATAGAAGTGAAAAACGAATTACTGGATAGAAAAACAGCGCTTCTCAAGCTATGGGGCGAGGATGATCCATTTGCGGCGCGGAGCATGGATGTGTATATTACCCGGCTCCGGAAATATTTTCGTGAAGATGACTCCATCGAAATCATCAACATCAGGGGAAAGGGGTATAGTCTGATTGAATATGCTTAGTTGAAAGAAATCAGCTGCAAAAAAGAACAGGGAAGCCATCTCAATATCATTGAGACGGCTTCCCTTCTTCCATGAATCTCCACCTGCTCATGCTTCTTATCGTAAAGATCTGAAGGCAGCTCTAAGTTCTTCCGTAAAGATTTGTGGCTGTTCCCATGCTGCAAAGTGACCACCTTTAGGTGCTTTATGATAGTAATACAATGATGGATATGCTTTCCTGGACCAGCTTTCAGGAGCCTCATAAATTTCATGTGGAAAAACAGAAATGGCAACAGGAACTTTTATGTCCTTTGTTTTCTGATGATCGGAACTGAAATTATTGTTATGGTTTTCCCAATAGAACCGGGAAGAGGAGGCGCCTGTATTGGTCAGCCAATAGAGTGTAATATCATCGAGGATGGCGTCTCTGCTTATTACCTTTTCAGGTTTTAAGTCGCTATCTGTCCATTCTGCAATTTTTTCGTAGAGGAATGCTGCCAATGCACTTGGAGAATCGGAAAGCAGGTAGCCGGTAGTCTGTGGACGTGTTACCATCATTCCTCCATAAGCTGCGTTTCTTCCAAAGAAAGTACTTAAAGCATTATATGCCTTTGTTTCGTCTGCAGAAAGTCCTGATGGGGCAGGATCTCCTGCATTAATTGGTTTTACAAGTTCAGCGGGAATTGTGGCCGGCATCGTAAGATGTATACCTAAAAGTCCGGATGGTGCTTGTCTTGCCAGGGCATCGGAGATCACTGAACCATGGTCGCCACCTTCGGAAACATATTTTTTGTAACCAAGACGTTTTACCAGAACGTCCCATGCTTTGGCGACTCGATCGGGATTCCAGCCTGTTTCTTTGGGTATTTCTGAGAAACCATATCCGGGGATTGCAGGTATTATTACATCAAATGCATCTTCTGCTTTACCGCCATATTTTACGGGATCAGTTAAGGGGCCTATGGCATCAATGAACTCCAGCGGAGAACCTGGCCAGCCGTGGGTAAGAATGACAGGCAGTGCATTAGGTTCTTTTGAGCGTACATGGATGAACTGGATATCCAAACCATCAATGTTTGTCACAAACTGAGGAAGGGCATTTAACTTGTTTTCCAGTTTTCTCCAGTCATAGCCATTTCCCCAGTAGTCTACGAGTTCTTTTAATTGTGCCAGTTGGATACCCTGAGATTCATCGTTGACAGTTTCCTTATCCGGGAAGTTGGTTTCAGCGATACGTCTTTTCAGTCCATCGAGTTTCGCCTGGGGGATGTTGATCCTGAAAGGCCTGATACTGATATCGGAGGCTACTGTTGCCGTTTTTGCTCCGGTCGTCTGTGCTATACCAATTGCAGGAATACCTACGGATAAGGTTGCTGCCACAAGGATATTAGAAATTTTTATTCTCATTGCTTTTTAATTTAGATGTTAAGATTGGGTTGCTATTGTTGCAGCAAAATTATACACGGAGAAGCGCCAGGTAAATAAGCAATCTGTCCAAGTGGACGTATTGATTGGCGAGCTGGATATTATAGGGCGTGAACAAGAAACCCAAAATGAAAAATCAGAATAAAAAGCAAAAAAGAGATAGCCAGCGGATTAATTTGAGGCTAAAAGAATAAAAGATGGGCTGATTTTAGCTTACCTGATATACTTCCTGCAAAAATGCTTTCATAGGAGTCAGTTTTCTGCCAATCAGTTTTTCCATATCATCACTTATGACCTCTCCTACTCCCTGGGCCTGCGCCAAAAGGATACTGATGTATTCTTCGGGAATGGCTTTGCCCTGTTGCTTCAAGGTTTCTCTGAATTCTTCTTCCGTCGGGGAAATGTAGTTAATGGTTTTTCCTGTGATTTCTGTTATATATCTAGCAACATCTTCATATCCGTAGGCTTCCGTATTCACAAAATGGTAAGACTTGTTTTCATATCCTTCCGTAGCGAGAATGGTCGCAGTCGCCTCTGCCATTTCTGAACGTAAGGCCACACTTATTTTCCCCTTGCCTGCAGGCAAATAAATCGTTCCGGTTTCCAGCACGTTTCCGATAAAGTAAGGTATGTACTCCATATACAAACTGTTTTTCAGAATGGTATAGGTTAATCCGCTTTCTTTTAACCATTTTTCAGTTTTGATGTGCGCTTCTGCAAAAGTCCATAGCGGAGATTCCGGACCTTCTATCTTTCCTTCACCGCTGGTGTAAATGATGTGTTGAATGCCTGCTGCCGTTGCTGCTTTTAGTACCCGCTCATGTTGTTTCGTGCGGTTAGGGAGATCCGTTCCGGAAACGAACAGTAACTTATCTATACCTGTGAAGGCGTTTACCAGAGAATCGTAGTCGTTATAATCCCCGATAAGGACTTTTATACCCATTTTGCTCAGGTCCGCTGCCTTTTCAGCATTACGTACAAATGCCGCCATCTGGCTGGTCTTTACTCCTTTTTTTAGCAGAAAATCAATGGTTAATTTCCCAAAATGCCCTGTTGCTCCTGTTATTAAAATCATCTTTTTAAATTTTTACTTTTTAAAATACTTTTGTTACCTAAAGGAACTAATATAGTTTCAAAACGTAACCTGTTACCTTTAGGTAACAGGCTAAATAGTGGTAACGATATGGTAACTAAGGATCGCATTTGTAATGACTTTAACGATTGTCCGATAACGGCAACAATGGAAGTAATCGGTGGAAAATGGAAGCCCGTAATTTTGTATAATCTTCTTTCGGGTACGCGGCGCTTTGGTGAAATCGCCATTCGTATTCCTTCCATTTCAAGAAAAGTGCTTACCGAACAATTGAAGGAGCTGGAAAGGGATGGTTTGGTCATACGCAAACAATACCAGGAAATCCCTCCCCGCGTTGAATATTCATTGACGGATAAGAGCAAAAGCCTTACATCCGTTTTTAAGGAGATTGCTGATTGGGGGAATGAAAACCTGTTGTCAAAGCCGGCTCTGGATAATAAACTATAAACAGCTCCTGATCATATGCACAATATCAAGCTCTCAGATGAGCCAATATTATCTTTCAAGCTGAAACAGATCAGATCGCAGGGTAATGAGGACTTTGAAATATACAGGGTGAATAAAGAGCTGGTTCCGGGTAATACATTGTTTTTGCAACCTCACAGGCGCAACTATTATCAGTTTGTATTTGTGAACGAGGGTAGTTCCAGTTTGTGGGTAGATTTTCAATATTATGTGTTCCAGCCAGGGAGGAGTTACAAGATAAATAGACACTTTCCGAATGGCAACACGTACCAGGAAAACTATTTTTTTGACCATGATCACCACTTTTGGAGTAGTCAAAAATATGAATGCTAATGGTATAGTTCAGAATAGTTTAACTATGGATGATTTTTTGGATGATAAAAGAATAGATCAGATGCTCACTTTAAAAAATTTTGAATTACAGATAAGTGATAAGATAGTATTTCGGGGAAGAGAATATTATGAGAATGAGGCTGTTGTGGATCTGGAAGAAACTGAAGAAGGTTTATGGTACGCGGAAGTGATGGGAAACGATACATATGAGGTAGAGGTGAAACTTTCGGGAAAGAACAAAATAGAATCATATTCATGCGATTGTCCCTATGACGGCGATATGTGCAAACATGTGGTAGCGGTTTTATTTACTCTCAAGGAGGAATTACTGAACACTATTGTGAAAAAAAAGACTGATACCGAAACTGATTTTAAGAAGTTATTGCAGAAAATAAGCTTGGAAGAATATCAGGAATTTATTCTGACTCATGCTGCAAGTGATAAAAAATTCAAATCACTATTTCAACGGTACTTCGCAGATAAAGATAGTCAAATGGATATAGCTAAAAGCTGTACCAAACATCTGAAAGGCTTGATAAGGAGCTATTCGAATGGAGATTTCATTGACTATAGATCTATTCATGGACTGGCAGATGAGATTAATAGATTACTTGATGAAAGCCAGCTTCTGATAGAAAAGGGTAATTTTCTCAATGCGTTTATTTTAGCACGATCGGTGTTGATAGAAGTTATTGAAATAATTACTTATTGTGATGATTCCAGTGGCTACATTGGAGCTATTATCAATAGTTCTATAGAATTGATAAAGACTATAGCGGAAGAAGCAAACGTTACAATGGACGTACAGAAAGAAATTTTCGACTTTGTGCAATCAGCGATAAGCCTTCCCATTTATCTTGAATATGGTGATTTTGGATATGAGATGGTAGATATCTATTCTATCCTTGCCATAAAGTTAAATAAGCAGACCTCCTATTTGAATTTTATTGATGGCCAGATTAAAAAGGCATCAACAGCCGAATATTCTTATAGGAAAGATTATTTTCTTGTGCGGAAAATAGCATTTTTAAAAGCTACAGGCAATATTAGTGATGCTCAGGCACTTCTTCAAAAAAATTTGGATATTGTTGATGTTAGACGCGGCGAGGTAAGTCGTTTGGTAGAAGAAGGAGATTTTTTTTCGGCGAAGAAATTAATAATTGAAGGAATTGAAATTGCCCGAAAAAAAGACCATCCAGGGACAGTGACGGGGTGGGAGAAAGAGCTGCTACAGATTGCTTTTTTAGAAAACGATATAGAAACAATTAGGTATTACACAAAGCATTTTGCTTTTGATCGGGGCTTTCATCTGATTTATTACAATCAATGGAAGGGTAGCTTTAATATTGCTGAGTGGGAGCAAGAAATAGAAAAATATATTGAGGAAATTATAGCAAGAGTTGAACTCAAATATCAAAAAGACAAGGGGAAGGTATGGTACTCACCAAGTACATTATTGCTTGGTTTACTCGCCCCTATCTATATCGAAGAAAAATATTGGGATCGGTTACTTAGCCTTATAAGCAATGAAACAGATTTGGATCAATTACTACATTATCATGATCATTTATTGAATATTTACCCCATACAGCTATTAGCATTATATCTTCCCGCCTTTGAACGTAAAGGTGATATAGTAGGAAACCGTCGGGAGTATGCGGATTTGGCTATTAAAATGATAATGGTAATAGAAACTATTCCTGCGGGAAAAGACGAAATCATTTCCATTGCGGAGGAGATATGCCGTAAATATCCCCGGAGGCCTGCAATGATAGAAGAACTGCGTAGGGTAATCAAGCTATAGGGGACAAAGGTCGAACCACTTGCAGAAGTTTATCTGAAATTCAAGTGTTATTAAGAATAAAAATTATTTCAGAAATAAAGAGTTTAACCCAATGAATATACTATTCACTACCTAGGCATTTAAGTTTAAATAAGCCCCTGGTAGAATTGCTTCAAGGGGATCGTTACGATGTTTTCATTCTGCAAATAATGTTCAATACGGGAGGCTTTGCCTACATCAGCAAGGCTCAGTTTGTATTCGATGACCTGATACGATATTTTACATACCTGAACCCTTAGCTGCTCCTGTTCATTATATTCATGGAAATCCTGTTGCAGGTATTTTTCAAAAGTCTTTAATACCTGATAGCAATACAGCACCTGATCTTTGGTGAGGGCGCTGCCTTTCCAGCCAATAA
This sequence comes from Chitinophaga pinensis DSM 2588, assembly GCF_000024005.1. Taxonomy (NCBI): domain Bacteria; kingdom Pseudomonadati; phylum Bacteroidota; class Chitinophagia; order Chitinophagales; family Chitinophagaceae; genus Chitinophaga; species Chitinophaga pinensis. The sequence continues at coordinate 300,520 of NC_013132.1, read as the reverse complement.
AACGGATGAACATACGCCAGTTGGTCCATTCGATGGGAGTAATTCCCGTTACATATTCCGGTGTGAGTTTAGCAGTCGCCAGCAATAACGCAGCAACCCTGCCTGGGGCAATCTGCTGCCGGTAATAATCCTTCAGCTCCTGCCACGGCGTCCATCTGCTCCTGTCCAGAGAGAGATCCAGCTGACGCAGATAAGCATACAGAAATAATAATAACCCGTAGTTAATAGTGATCTTGTTCATATTATCATTTAAAAACCTTTCGGTTTAGCTAGCGAATCTCTGAAACTATAACTTTCAAATAATGACGACACCGTACTTTCAGCAAAACCAACAGTAGCGCCATTATTAGCTTCTATAAGGGCATTACGGATAACAGGGCTGGCAATATTACCAAGATAACCAGATACAGCAGGCGTAATAGTATTACCGAGCGCAGCACCAGCGGTTGTAGGCCGTTGTCAGACATCCCTGGTGACTTTCACCTCCATTTTTTTCAGTTCTACATATCCAAAATGACTGGCAAAAGCAACATCTGCCGCATCTCTGCCATATGCCATAATCACCCGTCCGCCCACAGGCCGGTCCATTATCGAATCAAATGTATACCATCGCCCTCCTACATACGCTTCAAACCATGCATGCAAGTCCATAGGCTCTAAATCATGAAGATACCCTACCACCATACGGGCAGGTATATCCATATTGCGGCACAGCGCAATAGCCACATGTGTAAAATCACGACATACCCCTGTTTTGCTTAATAGCACATCCATTGCAGACGTAGAGCTGTTTGTACTGCCATACTGACGAGTAAGATTAACATGACACCATTGCCGGATAGCCTCTACCTGCGCATAGCCGGGCAGTACTCCATCTACAATTATTCTAGCGAGCTCTGTTACTTTATCGGATTCGCAATACCTGCTGGGTAGTAAAAACTGTAGTACATGATCAGGGAGATCTTCTATGGGGGTATACGGAGCGTTCATATCCACATCGATATTAGCGTCACATATCGCAACGACACTGCTTTCCAGTGTAAAGGTTCCGGAAGGAATAATAATACGCTGGCAGAGATTACCATATCCGTCTACGTATTCACTCACAGGTACCTGTGGGGATACTACAAACGTTTCCTGCTGTATAAACTGTGAAGGCCCGCTTATGGAACGTAACATAAAAGTACTCGTTACAGGCGACGCCGCATACATTTCGAAGAAAGAAGAAGCTCTTAATAACATATGAGTGAAGTATTTTAGGATATATATTAGAATGCTAAAAGCGAGCCAGTCGGATTACTTTAAATATTATTTGTCTCCAATAGGCGACTATCAGCAAATTCTGTTATCAACGACAAAACGGCCAATCCAACAATTTATGGAATGTTTAGGACACAGGCAGGAGAGATTAAATACTATATTCTTAAAGAGATGAGGCAGGATACCTTCGATAAATTTTACACCCAGTAAGGAACGGGAAGTTTTTTCCATCCAGCTTGAAAAATGCTCAAAAAGTAATCCGAACCCTGAAGAAGCAATCGATAAAGCGCTTTCTCTTCTTCCAATCTTGCTATGGTCCGGCGTTTCAGCAATACCGGAGATAGAGAAAAACTTCAAACTCTTATAATCCCAACGGAATCATCTGGGACTGCCAAATGAGGCATTTCGAACTCCGGAAGTCAATATGATTTTTCACGGATGGCCCATCTGTCGGGCAATTTCCCTGAAAACGAAAAACGTACAAATCATATAGATGATGACTTGTCCTCTTGGTGGGCTATCGAGGCAGCATCAATTGGTCTATTCATCAATAAAAGTCCCTAAAACAAAAAGCCTCCAAATCTTTCGATTTGAAGGCTTAAAGCTTGCGGAGAAGAAGGGATTCGAACCCTTGAAACCCTTTCGAGTTTACACACTTTCCAGGCGTGCCAGTTCAACCACTCCTGCACTTCTCCGAGTAGGTTGAATTTTTATTTCAGGATGGCAAAGGTAGCTATTTATACCAGATTACCAAAATAAAATTTAAATCGATTCCCAGTCGTTGGTATTAGCCGTCAACTCCCCTCTCAGAGAGGTTTCGATCATTGCTTTTGTAGAAGCCGGATCGAGGTCTTGTCCCAGTACGAACATCAGTTTGGTGATCGCAGCTTCAAAGGTCATATCATGACCACTGATCACACCGATCTGCTGTAGTGGCTGACTGGTTTCATATTTACCCAGTTCTACCGATCCACCGTCACATTGGGTGATATCCACAATGATCACTCCTTTCTCTATTGCCTTTTTCAGACATTCGATAAACCAGGGTTGTGTATTGGTATTACCGCTACCGAAGGTCTCCATGATTACACCCCGGAGGCCGCTTACATTTAAGATAGCCTCTACTGCTTTACGGGTGATACCCGGGAACATTTTCAGTACGGTGACATTGTCGTCCAGGTGTTTATGTACTTTGAGCGGCTTATCAGGACAAGGCAATACAAACTGTGTTTTGTATTTGATGTCGATGCCTGCTTCAGCCAGTGGCGGATAGTTCATGGAATAGAACGCTTCGAATTTCTCTGCGTTATATTTCTTGGACCTGTTACCACGGAAGAGCGCGAAGTCAAAATAGATACATACTTCCGGCACAACTACCTGTCCGTTATGACGGGTAGCAGCGATCTCCATAGCGGTGATAATATTCTCCTTGGCGTCTGTACGGATCTTCCCGATAGGCAACTGCGAACCGGTTAAGATGACAGGTTTGGAGAGATTTTCCAGCATGAAGCTCAGTGCTGAAGCGGTGAAGGACATTGTATCGGAGCCATGGAGGATGACAAATCCATCATACCGGTCGTAGCGGTCTTCGATAATAGATGCCAGTTCCACCCATATTTCGGGTTGCATGTCGGAAGAATCGATAGGCGGATTAAAAGCGTATACGTAAAAATCAATCCCCATACGGTATAGTTCCGGAAGATTGTTACGTATTTCATTAAAACCGATAGGACGCAAGGCTTTGGTTTTCTCGTCGTAGATCATCCCAACGGTGCCCCCTGTATAAATAATCAGGATTTTACTCATTGATGCTGCTGTTCCAAATTGCCTGCAAATGTACCGCCTAAAAGGTTAAAGCATTTTGAATAATTTGAGGGCGTTGTTTGTCGTAATAGCAGCTACGTCGGCTATTTTTAGATTTTTTACATCTGCAATCTTTTCACCGATCAGCGGAATGTATGCACTCTCATTCCTTTTACCACGGTAGGGTACGGGGGCCAGGTAAGGCGCATCCGTTTCCAGTACTACGTTTGCAAGGTCTATCTCTTCCAGGATCTTATCCAGCCCCGATTTTTTGAATGTGACTACGCCACCGATGCCAAGATAGAAACCAAGGTCGATGATCTCTTTCGCCTCTTCCAGGGTGCCGGAGAAGCAATGGAACACACCGGAGAGCCGGCCATCCTGTAATGCCTTTACTTCGTCAATACATTCCCGGGTGCTTTCACGGCTGTGAATGGCAACCGGCAGACTATACTCACGCGCCAGTTCCAGCTGTGTGCGGAAGGCTTTATATTGTTGTTCAACGTGTGTCTTATCCCAGTAGAAATCCAGCCCTATCTCTCCGATAGCTTTGAACGGACGCTTTGCTAACCAATCTTTTATGATCCCCAGCTCCTGATCTACGTTCTCATTCACATAGCAGGGATGTACCCCCATCATGGCGAAACACTTGTCAGGGAATTCCGTTTCCAGCGCCAGCATACCGGCTATCGAACTACTATCGATATTAGGCAGGTATAATCGCTCTACGCCTGCTGCCAGCGCCCGCTCTACTACCGCTGTTCTGTCATCCGAAAAATCCTCTCCATATAAATGGGCGTGCGTATCTATCCAATTCATCTATAAAATATTAAATTTTTTTATTCAATTACTAAAAATATTACATTTGTATAATATTTATATTTCAGTAAGTGCTGTACAAAAGTACAGCCGAAAGACCTCATTTAAAACTATACTTATTCTATGAAAAGCTATTTTTGCTTTAACCGTATCTTCGCAGGAGTAATTATCCTGGTATTAGTGGTAACCTGCTTTTTTGCCTGCTCAAAATCAACTGAATCAGCTAGTCCGAATGCGAACCAGGCTGATAATCTTACAATTAATGCTGCTGCCGATCAGGCGATCGTTAGTGGAATATATGATGACCTCTTCGGTATTGCGCTGGAAGTAGGTGCTAAAAATGGTATGAACCAGGCTGGCGGCCGTAAGGCAAATATTGATCTGACTGCTAAACTGGGTAGCTGTGCAGTCGCTGAAATCGACGACGTAAGCGCCGGTCAGTGGCCTAAAGTGATGCTGATCAAGTTTGGTGCTCAATGCGCTGATGCTACTGGCCGTGTACGTGCAGGAAATATCCAGGTAACTTATTCTAACTTCTTCTATTATCCAAATGCAACGATCACTATCAAACCACTGAGCTATACTGTAAACGGTATTGCTGTACAGGGTACTAAGGTGATCACCAACCTGAGCTCCAACAGCGAATATAAATACAGCGCTGTTATCAATGATGGCGTACTGAAACTGGATACCGTAACAGTAAGCTATAAGAGCAACCGTACCATCAAACAGACTGACGGTTTAAGTACCCTGTTGGATGTGACAGATGACGTCTTCAGCATCTTCGGTACTGATTCCCTGATCTATCCGAATGGTACCGCCGCTGCAATCACCGTTGGTGAGGCAGATGCACTGGAAAGAAGGATCGAATGCCCATGGTTCAGCAAAGGTAAAGCCCTGGTTACAGTAGGTAATATCTCTGCGAATGTAAACTATGGTAATGGTGTGTGTGATGACTCAGCCAGCATCGACCTGGGTGATAAAGTGAAAAGCATTAAATTGCCTAAATAATAGCAATAATAATTCATGAAAAAGCCCGGGTTTGTCGCCCGGGCTTTTGTATTTTAATAAGGGATTGCTTCCATATTCAATTTCTCCTTGCGAAAGTATTCCAGTACTCTGGGTAAGGCATATTCCAGCCGGTCCCAGGCTTTTGTGCTGTCGTGAAACACAATAATAGACCCTGGTTTCGCCTTAAACACCACATTCTGTACGCAGTCCTCTCCGCTCTTTTCTGTATCAAAATCAGCGCTTAATACATCCCACATGATCACTTGTGCATTAGGGATCAGCTTCTTCAGGTGTTTTACCTGGAATGGAGTGATCCTGCCATAAGGCGGACGGAATAAGGGGGAACTGATGTATTTACGGGCTTCGAGAATATTCTCCATGTATTTATCCGTCCCGGTTTTCCAGCCGTTCAGGTGGTTATGGGTATGATTGCCGATATGATGGCCTTCTTCCAGGATCTGTTGATAGATATCCGGATACTCAATAACGTTTTTCCCTATACAGAAAAACGTTGCTTTCGCCTCGTATTTACGGAGTTGTTCCAGTACAAAGGGAGTCGCCACCGGGTGAGGGCCGTCATCAAACGTGAGGTATACAGATGGCCTGGCCGGGGAAAAGTTCCAGGTGCAGTTTTTATACAGTGCTTTCAGCAGCCCAGGTGTTTTCGTAAGATAAAACATGGATGTCGCGATTGAAAAATAAAGGTAGCTAAATCTTTCTTTACCTTTGCGGCATGCAACATCAGAAAGTAAGGGTACGCTTTGCGCCCAGTCCAACAGGTGGCCTGCACCTCGGAGGTGTACGCACGGTTTTATTCAACTATTTATTTGCAAAGCAGCACAATGGTGAATTTGTGCTTCGTATAGAAGATACTGACCAGACCCGTTATGTACCGGGCGCGGAGGAATATATCATAGAATGTCTGCGCTGGTGTGGTCTGAATGCGGATGAAGGTCCGCATGTAGGTGGCCCTTATGCCCCTTACCGCCAGAGCGAACGTAAAGCACAATACCGTCAGTATGCAGAACAGCTGGTAGCAGCTGGTCACGCCTACTATGCGTTTGACACACCGGAAGAACTGGAAGAAATGCGTAGCAGACTGAAGACCGAGCATAATCCTTCTCCTCAGTATAATGCTGCTGCCCGTCAGCAGATGCGTAATTCTATCAGTCTGTCAGCAGAAGAAACAGCGGCACTCCTGGAAAAAGGGACGCCGCATGTCATCCGTATTAAAATGCCACAGGGTGAAGAAGTTGGGTTTACCGACATGATCCGCGGTCATGTACAATTCAATACCAGCACTGTCGATGATAAAGTACTGCTGAAAGCAGATGGTATGCCGACCTATCACCTGGCTGTGGTAGTAGATGATTATCTCATGAAGATCACGCACGCTTTCCGTGGCGAAGAATGGCTGCCTTCAGCGCCAGTACACCTGTTGCTGTGGAAATACCTGGGATGGGAAGCTCAGATGCCTAACTGGGCGCACCTGCCACTGATCCTGAAACCTGACGGTAACGGTAAACTGAGTAAACGTGACGGCGATCGCCTGGGTTTCCCGGTATATGCGATGAACTGGGCGGATCCTAAGACAGGTGACATGACCACCGGTTTCCGTGAGAAAGGTTTCCTGCCGGAGGCATTTGTGAATATGCTGGCTATGCTGGGTTGGAACGACGGTTCCGGTCAGGAGATATTTACAATGGACGAACTGATCGCCCGTTTCTCTCTGGATCGTGTACACAAAGCAGGCGCTAAATTCGATTTCGAAAAAGCAAAATGGTTCAACCACCAGTACCTGTTGCATGCAGATAATAACCGTCTGGCAGAACTGTTTATGCCGGTACTGAAAGAAAAGAATGTCAACGCATCTCCTGAATACGTAGCGACAATCGCAGGTCTCGTAAAAGAGCGTTGTGATTTCGTGAATGATATCTGGGATCATGCTTTCTTCTTCTTCCAGGCGCCTGAAACATTCGATATTGCTGCGGTGAAACCTAAATGGAATGCAGATAAAACACAGTTCTTCCGTGACTGGGCTTCTATCGTAGAAGGATTGTCTGATTTCTCGGCTACTTCATTAGAAGAAAGCTTCAAAACGCTGGCTGGTTCTATGAATATCAAACCAGGCGAATTACAGCTGCCATTTCGTATCATGCTGTGTGGTGGTAAGTTCGGTCCGCCGGTATTCAATATCGCAGAAACCCTTGGTAAACATGAAACCATTGCAAGGATCATGAGAGGACTGGATGCGATCAATGCATAAGATGACTGTTGATATTTTCAGATAAAAGAAAAAGGAGAGGTATTGTACCTCTCCTTTTCTTTTATCTGAAATATCGGATTATCCTTTCTTAGCTTCCTTCGCCCAGGCATCTTTCAGTGTCACTGTGCGGTTGAATACTACGTTATCAGGAGTGCTGTCAGCATCTGCAGCGAAATAGCCTTTGCGCAGGAACTGGAAGCGTTCGCCTGGTTTAGCATTCAGCAGACTTGGCTCAACATAAGCCTTTGAAATGACCTGCAGGGAATCAGGGTTGATATAAGATTTGAAATCACCTTCTTCATTACCTGGATCTTCCACTTTAAACAGGCGGTCGTACAGTCTTACTTCAGCTGTAGCTGCATGTGCTGCACTTACCCAGTGGATCGTTCCTTTTACGGTCAGACCGCTGGTATCGCCACCGCTTTTGCTTTCCGGCAGGTAGGTAGCATAGATAGTCGTGATATTGCCATCTGCATCTTTTTCAAAGCTTTCGCCTTTGATGATGTAGGCATTTTTCAGTCGTACAGCCAGACCTGGGCCAAGACGGAAGAATTTCTTAGGCGGTTCTTCCATGAAGTCTTCACGCTCGATGTACAGTGTATTGCTGAAAGGCAGGATACGTGTACCGGAGTTTGGATCTTCCGGGTTATTTTCTGCGGTCATCTCTTCTACCTGACCTTCAGGATAGTTGGTAATTACCAGTTTAACCGGATCCAGTACTGCGAATACGCGGTTTGCTGTTTTATTCAGTTCCTCACGGATACAGAATTCCAGCAGACTCACATCGATCATATTATCACGTTTCTGGATACCAATGCGTTCACAGAAAGCGCGGATACTTGCAGGTGTATAACCACGACGACGCAGACCACTGATGGTCGGCATACGTGGGTCATCCCATCCGCTGACGTGTTTCTCGTTCACCAGCTGCAGAAGTTTACGTTTGCTCATTACCGTATAGGTAAGGTTCAGACGGGCAAATTCATATTGGCGGGACGGGAATATTTCCAGTTGCTCGATGAACCAGTTGTACAACGGGCGGTGAGGAATAAACTCCAGGGTACAGATGGAATGGGTGATCGTTTCGATGCTGTCGCTTTGTCCGTGGGCAAAGTCATACATCGGATAGATACACCAGCTGTCACCGGTACGGTGGTGATGCGCATGTTTGATACGATAAATGATAGGATCACGCATGTGCATGTTTGGAGAAGCCAGGTCTCCTTTTGCACGTAATACCTTTTCGCCGTCCTTAAACTCTCCTGCACGCATACGGGCGAAGAGGTCCAGGTTTTCTTCTACACTGCGGTTGCGGTAGGTAGTGCCTTTACCCGGTTCGGTCGGCGTACCTTTAGAAGCCGCGATTTCTTCAGCGGTAGAGTCATCTACGTAAGCCAGTCCTTTATTGATCAGTTTTACTGCGAAGTTGTATATCTGTTCGAAATAATCTGAAGCATACAGTTCCTGTGCCCATTGGAAGCCCAGCCATTGTATGTCGGCCTTAATGGAATCCACATATTCAGTATCCTCCGTAACGGGATTGGTATCGTCAAAACGGAGGTTGGTTTTACCGTTGTACTTCTGGGCGATGCCGAAGTTGAGGCAGATGGATTTAGCGTGACCAATGTGCAGATAGCCATTTGGTTCCGGAGGGAAGCGTGTAAGCACCCTGCCGTCATTGACGCCGTTGGCAATGTCCTCTTCTATAATCTGTTCCAGAAAATTGAGGGTCCTTTCTTCACTCATAAGGTTTAATATATTTCGGACGGCAAAGGTAGTAAAAAGTCCACAGACCCCTTCAGATAGTAAGGTATGCAATGAGACGGCGGTAGACAAACCAAAAAACCTATATTTACAGACTTAACAAAATCAATTATGGTCAACCCCCTGCAACGTCCTGTGCGCGTGCTGGTGGCCAAGGTTGGTCTTGACGGCCATGACCGCGGAGCGAAAGTGATCGCGGCAGCCCTGAGAGACGCCGGTATGGAAGTGATTTATACCGGTTTGCGTCAGACGCCTGAAATGGTGGTCAGCGCAGCCCTTCAGGAAGATGTAGACGCCATTGGCGTAAGCATCCTCTCCGGCGCACACATGACGGTTTTTCCACGTATTATGACCCTTATGAAAGAGAAAGGGATGGATGATGTATTGCTCACCGGTGGTGGCATCATACCGGAAACGGATATGTCCCGGCTCAATGAATTAGGTGTCGGAAAACTGTTTCCACCCGGTACACGTACCGAAGATATCGCAGCCTATATCACCGATTGGGTGGCCACTCACAGAGATTTCTAAAAAAAGTCTGTTTTTTTGAAACCTTTGCCGTGTCCGGTCGTCTTTGTGCTATACTTAACCCGATTTAAACAGACTGATTGCTATGACACGTAAGCTTTACTTTATTCCATTGCTGCTGCTTTCCATGCTGCAGTTGCCCGCGTTTTCCCAGGAAAATACCGATACCGTCCGGAAAGTGATCGACGAGGCAACTGTCTCCCATACGCATCGCGTATCCAGGCGTAGTTATACCACCTGGGGTGGAGACGGCCCCCTGTTATCATTCGGACGCGATATCCGGGAATCCGGCAACCATGTGCGCAGTGTGCCCCGCTTTACTTTCTTTTTCAATATCGGGCATAATTACAACTACGACTTCGGACGGAATGTGGGTATTTTCACAGGACTCAATCTGAAGAACATCGGCTTGATCACCAAAGATGATAAAGACTCCGTAAAGCTGAAACGACGTGTATATACACTTGGTGTCCCGCTGGGGATAAAGATCGGCGATCTGAAAAGAGGCTTTTTCTTCTTTGCCGGTGGTGCTTATGATCTGGCATTCAATTACAAAGAGAAGAAGTTCATCAACGGCGACAAAAAAGAGAAGTTCAATGAATGGTTCAGCGACCGTACGCCCCTGCTGATGCCGTCTTTCTTTGCCGGTATCAGGGTGCATCCGGGCTTCGGACTGAAAGTACAGTACTATCCTGATAATTTCTTTAACAAGGAATATAAGGAAACCGGCAACAGTAGTGGGGCTACTTATCCTTACCAGAACCTGGACGCCAAGCTGTTTTTCGTGACGCTCAGTTATGACTTTCACGGGCATAATATTCACAAGCATGTGAAGGAAAAAGCAGTGCGTTATCATCGGAAATACGAGAAGAACTTCTGATAACTGAAAGTCTTCGACAAGATAAGTTGAATGATAATATTATCGATTTTTCATCTTTGAATATCGTATATTAGAAATGACGGGTGACTGAGAATGTGCAGTCAAATGCCCGTCATTCCTTTTTTATCGTAATCCTGTGCTCCTGTATTATTTTCACATGCCGTAATAATCCTTTTACTTTCTCTTGAAGCCGTTTTAATAAGTCTGTTCTCATTCCTGAAGGGTGTGTTTTGACGCCATTATTCCCACTTTCCTTATTAATTCCCTGCTGTTAAAATAATATTACAAGTTTTACTTGGAAAATGCTGCCAGGTTAAAGCAGTCCCTGATTGTCAGTGCGTCGTAACAATGTTTAAAACCTTAAATTAGCCATCTAACAAAACCCGGATCTCATGTATCATACCATCAAAACAGAACTCAAGGATAATACCCTCTTTATCTACATTAACCGCCCCGATAAGCTGAACGCACTGAATCAGCAGGTTATGTCAGAACTGGCGCTGGCTATCGATGAAGTATATTCCAATAAAGATATCCGCAGTGCCGTGATCACCGGGGAGGGAGATAAAGCGTTTGTGGCAGGGGCTGATATTTCCGAATTCCTGGCATTATCTGATCAGCAGGGAGCAGAGCTGGCTAAGAAAGGACATGTGGTTTTCAAGCATATAGAAGATTGCCCCAAACCTGTGATTGCCGCTGTGAATGGTTTTGCACTGGGGGGAGGTTGTGAACTGGCGATGGCCTGTCACTTCAGGATTGCAGCTACCAATGCGAAGTTCGGTCAGCCGGAAGTAAACCTGGGACTGATCCCTGGTTATGGCGGTACGCAACGCCTGACGGCGCTCATTGGGAAAGGGAAGGCCCTGGAACTCATGATGACAGGCGATAGGATCAGTGCAGAAGAAGCACTGCAATGGGGACTGGTAAACTATGTAGTAGCGCCGGCCGACCTGCTGCCGAAAGCAACGGAACTATTGCAGAAAATACATACAAAAGCGCCGCTGGCCATCGCCCGCGTGATCAAATGCGCCAATGCCTCCCAGAATTATGCGGTAGATGGTTTTGAAATAGAACTGAACGAATTCGGCGCCTGCTTCGCGACCAAAGATATGCAGGAAGGCGCCTCTGCCTTTATACAGAAAAGGCCGGCAGTGTTTACGGGGGAATAAAAAATTAGGAATTAAGAATTACCTTATAATGTCTTCATAATAACGCCAATAGTGTGCTATTTATAAGACCGGCTTCATCCAGACGGACGCTGTTTTCTAATGGAAGGCTAACCAATTCCTAATTCGTAATTCCTAATTCGTAATTCTTATGTACGTTTGTACCGCAAAAAATCAAGCATATGGAATATAGAATAGAGAAAGACACGATGGGCGAAGTGAAAGTACCTGTAGATGCTTACTATGGTGCTCAAACTCAACGTTCTATCGACAATTTCAGGATTGCTCAGGATATCAACAAAATGCCAAAGGAAATTATCCAGGCATTTGCTTACCTGAAGAAAGCGGCCGCGCTGACCAACCTGGATGCGGGTGTACTGTCTCAGGAGAAAACAACTTTGATTGCACAGGCTTGTGACGAGATCCTGGCTGGTAAACTGGATGATCAGTTCCCGCTGGTAGTATGGCAGACTGGTTCCGGTACACAGTCGAACATGAACGTGAATGAGGTGGTTGCTTATCGTGCACACGTTATCAACGGTGGTCTGCTGACTGATAAAGAGAAAGCAGTGCATCCAAATGACGACGTGAACAAATCACAGTCGTCCAACGATACTTTCCCTACTGCTATGCACATTGCTGCATATAAAATGCTGATCGAGACCACTATTCCAGGTATCGAAAAGCTCAGAGATACACTGGCAGAAAAAGCAGAAGCTTTCAAGCATATCGTGAAAATCGGCCGTACCCACTTTATGGATGCGACGCCGCTTACACTCGGACAGGAAATTAGCGGTTACGTTTCACAGCTGAACCACGGTCTGAAAGCCATCAAAAATACACTGGAACACCTGAGCGAACTGGCCCTGGGCGGAACTGCAGTAGGTACCGGTATCAACACGCCAAAAGGTTATTCTGAGAATGTGGCTAAACACATTGCTAACCTGACTGGCCTGCCATTCATCACTGCCGAAAACAAATTTGAGGCACTGGCCGCACACGATGCAATCGTAGAAGCACATGGCGCTCTGAAAACAGTTGCAGTAAGCCTGATGAAGATCGCCAACGATATCCGTATGCTGAGCTCCGGCCCACGCTCCGGTATCGGTGAACTCCACATCCCTGACAACGAACCAGGTTCTTCTATCATGCCGGGTAAAGTAAACCCGACACAGTGTGAAGCGCTGACAATGATCGCTGCACAGGTACTGGGTAACGATGTGACGATCAACATCGGTGGCGCTACAGGTCACTTCGAACTGAACGTGTTCAAACCTGTAATGATCTATAACTTCCTGCACTCTGCACGCCTGATCGGTGACGGTTGTGTAAGCTTCAATGATAAATGCGCAGTAGGCCTCGCTCCTATCGAAGCAAATATCAAAAAACACGTAGACAACTCACTGATGCTGGTAACTGCCCTGAATACAAGAATCGGTTACTACAAAGCAGCTGAGATCGCGCAAACGGCCCACAAAGAAGGTACTACCCTGAAAGAAATGGCGGTGAAACTGGGTTATGTAAAACCAGAAGAATTCGACGAGTGGGTAAACCCGATCAACATGGTGGGTGATATCAAATAAAATATCGCAAACGATATACAATAACAAAGGGGTATCTATACGAAATAGATACCCCTTTGTTTTAACCGGTAATCCGGTTTATGTTAGTGTAAGAGTGTAATGATAATCGTGCGGAGACTCAACAGGATGATCAGTGTTCCTACCATGATCATCAACGGTTTACGCTTGATCTTTCTCACCAGCACCGCCGCAAACGGAGAGGCTATCACACCACCGATAATCAGACCAATGATAACCGGCCAGCCGGCAATTGCCCCAAAGATAAGAAATGTACCTGCACTGGAAAGTGATATGAAAAATTCAGCTGCATTTACCGAACCGATCGTGTAGTGCGCCGAACGTCCCTTGCTCAGCAAGGTAGACGTTACAATCGGACCCCATCCGCCACCACCGAAAGAATCCATAAAGCCGCCAAAAAACGCCAGTGATCCCAGACGTTTGGTCTTGCTTTTTGCTTTTTTAGGTAAAAACGCTTTTCTCAGTACAATCGCACCTAATATCAGCAGATAAGCGCTGATAAAAGGTTTTACATTCTCTTCCGTGAAATAGGAAAGGAAAGGTACTGCGGAAGAAATCGCATTCATATTGGAGATCAGGAAAGACCCGGCAATAGACCCGATAATACCTGGTACCAGCAGATACAGAAACAACTTCTTATTCACATTCCCGAAACGGAAATGCGATATTCCGGAAGCGCCTGTAGTAAATACCTCTGCTACGTGTACACTTGCGCTGGCAACAGAAGGAGGAATGCCCAGCCCTAGCAGTAAAGAAGACGAGGTCGCGCCATAAGCCATACCCAACGCTCCATCCACGGTCTGCGCCGCCAGACCTACCAGGATATAGAACAACAGTTCCCTGGTAAAAAGAGACTGCGTAAACTCGTAAACGCGCGTATGCGTGGCCGCTGAAGTGCCATAGTAGGTCAAAACGCCTATTCCTGCTAATACAGCCACCGCAATAAGACCTATCAACAGCCATAAGAACGGGCGGTGACGGTTTTCCTCATTGACAAGGTCTATTAACAATTCCTGACGTTCCACGGTAGCATACTTTTTTTCAAGTTGGTCTATCTCCTCGTTGTGCGACATGTATTACTTCAGTTATATAGTCTATAGATATGATAGACTAAGGTATGTTTAAATCATCGGATATCCAAATGCGGGAGATTAAAATGTGATGAAGAATATTAAAAAAGATGGACTGTGAAGACGAAGAAACTATCCATAGGAGCAAAAAAATCACCCGCCGGACAAACAACGCTGCCGGCGGGTGACATTTATTTTTCTGTAATAATTATTTCTTCTTGAAAGGCAGATCGTAGGTGATGGCTACATAATAGAGGCCTTTGATGGTCGGGCCACCTACATACTGGAAGTAAGAAGTATTGAAGATATTGGATCCACCCACTTTTACAGATGTATGCAGTTTAGGTAAGCCGTAGGTCACCTGTGCATCCACCGTGCTGTAAGCCGGCACATCGCCGTTACCAAACAGGTTCTGCCAGTAGAACTTATCCTGCCAGTGCCATACTACGTTGAAACCCAGGTTACGTGCTACCTGTCTGTTACCGAAGCTGACATTTGTAAACCATTTCGGCGTATTGAAACCAGGGATCAATGCATCGTCTTTGGTCTTATCCTGCGCCAGGGTATTGTAGTTGGCGTTACCGCTGATGGTAAAGCTCTTCAGGAAGTTATAAGTTACACCCACAGCGAAACCATAGTTCTGTACAGTGGATTTACTGTTCGTCCATACCCTGTAACGGTTCTGGAACTGTTTATCATACATCTGATTGAGTACTTCCTGCGTCGGATTACTGACATTGCCTGTTTGAGGAACTGCTACTTCCACCTGTCCGATGAAGTGATTGTAAGTATTGAAATAACCGTCGATATCTACAAATACCTTGTTATCAAACAGTACGCTTTTATAACCTACTTCGAATGACTGGATCTGCTCCGGTTTGATAGGATCAAGATTCGCTACTTTCAGCACTTTGGCATTCTGTACTTCTGCATCCGCACGGCTCAGGGTAGGATCGGCATTGGTTGCCTTATTTACGGCAGTCGTAAAGGCAGTAGCACTGGAAGTCAGATAGGAATTCTTGAAATATCCCAGTCCTTCCTCAATGAATGCCAGTCCGCCGACACGTCTCACCCCACCGTTGTTCACGAAGGAATAAGCCTCAAATAGAGAAGGGAAGCGGAAACCGTTCTGCCAGGAAGCGCGGAAGTTATGACGCTGGTTTTGCGTAGTATACACCGCAGCTATACGGGGATTAAATTTACCGGAGAATTCCTGGCTTTTATCGTAACGAAGAGAAGCCGTTACTTTCAGCTGATCATGTAGGAATAACTTGCTGCCCTGTACGAAACCACCCACTTTACCATACCAGATGTTTTTGCCACCAGGTGTATTACGTTTATCCAGTGGTTTGGTGAGATCAACAAAGTTATTACCATCAGGAATGATCTCATAAGTACGATAGTCTGCGCCTACCAATACATCCATGAAATGCACATATTTACGCAGGTTCCAGGTACCTTCTGCATGATAGAAATGGCTCATCTGCAATAAAGCAGCGCCACCGCTTTTGTTGGTACTGTCTTTTGATACCGGGTAAATATCCCAGTCATTGATGCCCTTGATCTTCGCTAACTGTGCATCAAAAGCTGCAGTACCAGGTGTCCAGCGACCTTTATCAGCAGCAGCACGCGCTGCTCTGTGAGCTTCAGCTACATTACTGCCAGTCGCGTCGAGTGCTGCATTCAGCGCATTTTTGTAGTCAGCCTGCCATTGTTTATCTGTCTTGAAAGATTTTTCCAGGTTATCTGCCAGTGGGTTCATATTGTATGAATCACCGGTGTTTTCCAGGGACATATAAGAACGGAAAGTGAAGTCTTCTCCTACTAATTCCACTTTATGATTCTGTACGACTACATTTTTCAGACCGATACGGTTACCACGCTGAAAGAAACCATCCATTTTACCAATACGGTAGGTATAGGACGCCTCAATCTTTGGCGTGATCTTGTAATGCAGCGCACCATCAAATTTGATGTTCTTTACCTTATAATCACCCACCAGGTCTTTTTCCCAGTAACCTGTACGCGATACGTTATAGGATTTACCATTTTTATCAGTGATCGGGAATGTGCTCTGGTCTGCATATTTATTCCAGGCATCATTGGCTGTATTGTCAGCACCTACCAGTTGCGGGAAGTCCGGATTGGCTTTAGTGCCAGGGTTGAAGTCATTGTGACTGTCTGCATACCAGTCAGTACCTTCCATGTAAGAGAAGTTCACTTTGAATGCGAATTTCTTACTCAGGGCCTGTGCATAACGGAAAGAGCTTTCAGTGATCGGCTTCGGAGAACTGCCTTTGCCGTCAAAATGGTTGACTGCTACTTTCTGGTACACGCTGATACCCTGATACTGGAAAGGATTTTTGGTAATCAGGTTGGACATACCGTTCAGCGCATTCATACCATAGAGGGCAGAAGATGCACCAGGTGTTACCTCAATGCTCTGTATATCCAGTTCTGTGGGCCCGATAGCATTACCCAATGGTACACCCAGCGTAGCAGCCTGGTTGTCCACCCCATCGATCAGCTGCATGAAACGGAAGTTATTAGGTACATTAAAACCACGTGTATTAAAGACTTTAAAGGTCAGACCTGCAGTGGTCATCTGAACCCCTTTCAGGTTACCGATCGCGTCATAGAAAGAGGCTGCCGGAGTTTCCTTCAGGGCTCTTACGTCTAGTTTTTCGATGGCGACAGGCGATTTCAGTAATTTTTCCTGTTGACGGGAAGCTGATACCACGACTTCATTTACCAGGAGAGACTGGGTCACCAGCTGTATCTGTAAACGGCTATTGCTGTTTTTTACATCAAATTCCTGCGGCTGATAGCCCAGGAGGCGGATCTGCAGTTTAAGAGGAAATCTGGTATTGGCAGTTATTTCAAACCGTCCGGTACTGTCGGTTGTAGCGCCGAAGGAAGTACCCTTGATCTGAACAGTAGCGCCTGGCAAAGGTTCCCCTTTGTCACCGGCAATCTTGCCACCAAGGATATAAGAGCCGTTCAGCTGTGCCTGGGCCAGTACAGGCATTAATAACACGAACAGCCATAGGTATGCAATACGAATAGTGCGTCTTTTTGCGGACATAACTATAGTTTATAATATATGAATTGGTCTTGTGAATAAATATGTGGGGTTTTACCCCTATGGATTCATTGGGGCAAAGCGGTGCGTAGCGCTCAACAACATCGTAAAGAAGTGTCCATCGTTTAATTTATTGGTGGTGAATACTACTTTTAGCTTTATTAGATCTATTAGTCTATCGGAATTGTGGACAAATGTAATGCGGCATTTCAAGTTTTCAAAGAAAACGTTAAAAAAAAAGCGGTCCACCATCGGCAGACCGCTTTCTAAAATATGGTGATAAGCTTATTTTGTCGCTGCAACAGCTTCTTTATCAGCTTCTTGTTTTGCAATGTGCTTGTGGAAGAAACGTTTCTGGAATATCAGGATGGTGATCACACCAACAGAGATAGCCGCATCCGCGATATTGAAGATCGGGTTGAAGAACACGAAATACTCCCCACCTTTAAATGGGATCCAGTTAGGCAGGTAGCCACGGTAAACAGGAAAATAAAGCATATCCACTACTTTACCATGAAGGAAGGAAGCATATCCCCCGCCTTTTGGCAGGAAGGTAGCTACATCGTAGAAGTTCGTTTCTGAAAATATCAGTCCGTAGAACATACTGTCTATCAGATTTCCTGCCGCTCCAGCCAGGATCAGGGCGCCACAAACCAGCAAACCGGTATGGTGCTGCTGTTTTACCAATGTCTTCATATACTTGAAGCCAATGACTACGGCTGCCAGACGGAAAAGCGTCAGTAATACCTTACCCCATTCGCCTCCCAGTTCCAGGCCATAGGCCATACCTGGGTTCTCGGTAAAGTGAATGCGGAACCAGTTAGGAAATATGATGAATTCCTGGCTAAAGTTCATGTGGGTTTTTATCCAGAATTTTAATGCCTGGTCAAAAACCAGCACCAATGCAACAATCCAGATTACGTGACGATATTTCAAAGGTTTCAAATTTTATCAAAAATAATAATAATGTGCAAAATCGGAATTTCCGGTCACTCCTCGAAATATACCCGCTTTACCCGCTGCGAAATTCCTGTTAATATTTCATAAGGAATGGTGTCTGCCCAGGCAGATACCTGCTGTACCGGCAGCTCATTGCCAAATACGATCACTTCGTCTCCTTCTGCCACTTCCGGAATATTGGTTACATCCAGCATCAGCATATCCATCGCCACAACACCTGCCACAGGGGCCAGTTGCCCGCGTACGAGCATCTTTCCCTTTCCGTTGCTCAGGCGGCGGGGATAGCCGTCAGCATACCCGATGCGTACTGTTGCCGTCACAGATGGCCCTTTCGCCACCCATTTGGCCCCGTAACCTACTGTATCGCCGGTGGACAGGTGTTTTACCTGTGCAACCGTTGTTTTCAGCGTACTGGCCGGACGTAACTGGTCCTGTATCTTGTTGGCGCTGTCTATGCCATACATGCCGATACCCAGTCTGACCATATCCAGCTGGAGGTCAGGATGACGCTCGATAGCTGCGCTGTTTGCAATATGCCTGATCACTGTATAGCCCAATGCCTTTTGCAGTTCGTGGCTCATTTCGAAGAATAACTGTCCCTGCTGTTTGGTGAAGGCGTCCATTGCCGGATCTTCACTGGCGGCCAGGTGACTGAACACAGAATTTACTTTCAGATAGATATTATCACTCAGTAAACGGGCCAGCTCGGGGATGTCTTTCTTCTCAAAACCCAGCCTGTGCATACCTGTATCCAGTTTAATGTGTACAGGGAAACCGGTTTTACCGGCCAGCTGTACTTCTTCTTCAAACTGTTTTAACAGGTGGAGGGAGTATATTTCGGGTTCCAGATTCCATTGGAGGATAGCGTCAAAAGAACTGGGTTCAGGATTCATGACCATAATCGGCATCGTAATGCCTGTTCGCCTCAGATCCACACCTTCATCAGCATAAGCAACGGCGAGGTAATCTACACCATGGAACTGCAATAGGTTTGCAATTTCAAAACTTCCGCTGCCATAAGAGAATGCTTTCACCATGGCCATCAGTTTGGTACCCGGCTTCAGCAACGACTGATATTGCTTTACGTTGTGCGTTACAGCACTCAGATTGATCTCCAGGATTGTCTGGTGTACCTTCTGTTCCAACAGCTTACCAATCCGCTCAAATTCAAATATACGCGCGCCTTTCAGGAGGATGGTTTCATGCTGAAAATCCTGCTGATTGAATTGCTGAATAAATTCTTCTGTCGTCAGGAAAAAACTGCTTTTCAGACCAGTGATCTGTTGAAAGCTTTTTTTCTCTCTGAAAATATTTTTCCCGATACCGATCACTTTATTGATGCCTTTCTGCTGGAGCAGACTAGCCACTTCCTCGTACAAAGACGCATCGCTTTTGCCACTCTGCAGGATGTCACTGAGGATGACCGTACGAGTAGGATGCTGCTGTTGTTGTTGCAGGAATTCCAGTGCAATGGCCAGTGAGCCAAGATCGGAATTATAACTGTCATTGATGACAGAGCAGTTGTTGATCCCCTGTTTCAGTTCCAGGCGCATGGCTATATTGCCCAGCTGGTCCATCCGTTGTTGTATTACAGAATGTTCCATACCCAGGTGCAGCATCAGCGCCCAGCAATGTATGGCATTCTCCACTGAACCTTCATCTACAAAGGGAATATTGATGTGGATGGGAATGGTCTGATATAATGCGTCAATACGGGAATGATGCTCACTTTTATCAACGCTGATAATGCGAAGATCTGCTTCCGTTTTACGGGACCAGGTAAACAGCTGTAAACCACCTTCATGGTTATCTTTCTTGCCTACCAGGTTGTGAAAATTCAATACACATTCGTTCAGTGCGAGATAGTCCTTGGAATAGATCAGCAGGTCGCTTTTGGAAAACAAAACCAGCTTTTCATTGATCTTCTGACGGATGTTCAGGAAGCCCTCATTATGCGCTTCTCCGATATTGGTAAAAATGCCGATGTTCGGGCGGATAATCTTTTCAAGATGCTCCATTTCCCCTGGTTGGGAAATGCCTGCTTCAAAAATAGCCAGCTGGTGCTCCGGTTTCATCTGCCATACAGAGAGTGGAACGCCGATCTGAGAATTATAGCTTTTAGGACTGCGGACGATATTATAATCTTTCTCCAATAGCTGATACAGCCATTCTTTGACGATGGTTTTACCGTTACTGCCGGTAATACCGATCACAGGTATATGGAACTGCTGCCGGTGATAAGCTACCAGCGCGTGCAGTGCCTGCATTGTGTCTTTTACTAATATGATGTTGGCTTTCGGATATTTCCCCTCTGGCACAGGTTCACTTACAATGAAATTGGAAACACCTTTTTCGTACAGCTCCTGTATATACTGGTGTGCATTACGACGGCTGCTTACCAGTGGTATAAAAAGAGATGTTTCAGGAAAGCTGAGTTTCCGGCTGTCCAGCAAAATGTGTTCAATCTCCGGATTACCCGTCTGCTGCAATAGTTCACCTTTCAGCACTTTGCTGATACTTTCTGCGTTATACACGTGTGGTTATATTTTGATGTGAAAAGCGTGCTTGCGTTTCACTGCTTCCCTTAATGATTCCGGGTTTACCGGGTATTAATTTTATTTAAAAGTTGGCGCTGGTTTTTCAGGGGTTCAGGTAGCCGCTTTTAAATTATCGTTGGGCAAATATATGGGGAATAGTCCATAGTCAATAGACTTCCGTCCATAGATATGCCCATTCCATGAATATTTGATGACTATCGCGGATAGTCTGTGGCTGTGATTGTTACGAAAAACTGTCATGTCCTTCCAACGCCGGAAAATGATAGTCTATTGTCTATAAATCAATTATTTACAGACGGATAGAACCATATATTGACACGGCTCATCGGCTGACAGCCACGCTGGTAACGGCTAATACTATACCTCGAATTTCCTTTTTCTGAAAAACATAAACACCGAAGCGAACAATAAGATCAGTCCGACAGGAACGATGAAACAAATTGCCTGCCACTTGCTTTTTTCCAGTTTTACTTTTTCCGGATTCAGCAGGCGCAGGGTTAATTCTTTGTTACGCGCGTCCATGATGCCTGTGTTATGGGTCAGGTAGCCCAGGGTATTAAGGAAGAATTCGCGGTTAGCATAGACCATTGACTGATCGTAGAGGTTAACCCCCATTTGCAGCGGACCACTTTTCTGTGAGAAAGCATTGGTGATGACATCGGCATCGCTCACAACGATCATTTTATTGATTGTGTCGCTGTTGTTCTTAAACGGTCTGCCTGTCGCCTTTTGAATGGCCTGTTGAGTGCCGGCATCAAGACGGTTGCGGAACAGAGAGGTGAATTCTCCTTCCAGTAATACCGCTACCGGCAGGAATTTCTTATTGAATTCACGTGGATTCGGTTTCGTACGCAGACTGTTCCAGGTAACCTCTGTAGGGGAGCTTACACTACGGCTGTTAGCTGAGGTGGTCAACAGTACTGTTTTCTTGATATTACCGCCTTTTATAGTATCGATAGAGCTGGCAAAGTGGCTCAGCACAAGGTCCATATTTTTTACAATCGGATGTGCACCGGTAGGTGTCAGCAGCGGGAAGAACGGAAATGCTAATGGCTGCATCTGTCCTGTACGATCCACAACCTGTGGTACAAAGTCAGACTGCATGTCCTGTACAAGGTCCTGATTGATACGTACACCATAACGGAACAGGATATCTTCCAGGTTCAATCCTTTATCAAATGCGACGAAGCTTTCCTGGTGCGCAAGACTGTCAATGGAAGCATTCAGTTCGTCGATAAACCACAACACCTTACCTCCATTCATCACATACTGGTCTATTTTCAGCTTATCCTCGTCTGAGAAGCGTGAGGCTGGTTTTGCAAATACAACCGCGTCAAACTCTTTAGGGATATAGGAAATGTACTGTAGTGTCAGTGTATCCAGCATATAGTTGCTCTGCATGGTGGTGAGTGCATCGTATACCTCTGCTCCCAGTTGCTCACCATTACCCAGCATATATCCTACCAGTGGCGTCCGTTTCTGTTGCAGTTGATAAATTGCGTTGGCGAACTGGTATTCCAGCAGGGATTCTGAATTATTCATCGCCGCGTCTGGATTTAATCCGCCCTGGCTTTTCAGGAGATTAATGCCGACTGTTCTGGTACCGTAATGTATCAATGCGCCGGGGAAGATCAGTTTTTCAGAATATCCCTGGTTGGCGTCTTCCTGCACCTGCATATTAAAAGGCATAATGCCTTTTTCTACCAGTGATTGCTGAAATGCCATACGGGAGGAATCCGGCAGTCCCTGGCCCGGGTTCTGGAAAGAGAATTGTATGCGGTTACCGCCATATTCTCTGAACTCTTCCAGCAATTCCTGGCTGGTTTGGGCCAGCTGACGGAAACTGGCGGGATAATCCCCTTTCAGAAAAACTTCTATGGTAACAGTGCTGTCCAGCCCGCGGAGCAGGGTTTTGGTAGCAGGAGTAAGTGTATATCTTTTTTCAGCGGTCAGATCCAGACGGGTATGAAAATAAGCAGCCAGTATATTGATGCCTACAAGAACGCCCACCACAAGTATCGCCCGTTGTATATATTGATTCCTTCTATTAGTAGCCACAACAAATGTTTTTGTTAATTAGGAATTAGGAATTATCAATTAGGAATGATGAAAGTGACAAGGCGTAATTCTTAATTCCTAATTCTTAATTCCTAATTGACTCAGTCCCATATCCTGCGTTGCAGTGATAATCTTGTCAGATACAGCATCAGGCCGATAATGCTCAGGAAATAAATAATATCCCGGCTATCGATCACCCCACGGCTGATAGACGTGTAGTGAAATTTGATACCAGCCATACGCAGGTAGTAATCAGCGCTGCCGGAAAAGGCCGGTACTTTGCTCAGCGCGTCAAAACCATTGTAGAATATGAAACAGGTAAAAATAGCAATGAGGAAGGCAACTACTGAATTGCTGGTCAGGGAAGATGACCATACACCTACAGCGGTGAATACAGCGCCCAATAAAAACAGGCCGATATAGGAACCTGCCATGCCACCGTTGTCAAGATTAGCGGGATCGGCACTCAGTTGTCTGACTGCGATATAATAAACAACAGTAGGGATCAGTGAGATCAGTACGACTACAAGACCAGCTGTAAATTTTCCTCCGACGATCTGCCACCAGCTCAATGGTTTCGTGCTTAACAGCTCCATGGTGCCGGATTTGAATTCATCCGCGAAACTACGCATGGTAATAGCGGGAATGAGTAACAGGTAGATCATGGGCGCCAGCTCAAAAAGCGGGTCGAGATTAGCGTATCCATAATCAAGCAGACTGGTATCGGGAAAAACGAATAACAGCAGGCCGTTGGCCAGCAGAAATAGGATGATGGCGACATATCCGGTTATGCTGCTGAAAAACTGATGTATTTCTTTTTTAAAAATTGCTAGCATAGTGAGACAGAAAGCACAAATATATATAATTAAAAATGATCAATTACGAATTAAGAATTAGGATTTAAGCAGGTATTTTGCCCAAATCCCGATTATTAACGCACAATTGATCAGTTAATTATTTTAGTTATGCTCTTCTTCCAGTTCGTAGCCTTCCTCAGGAACCTCTTCTCTCATAGGCTCCAGTCCGTTTTTGAAACGGTAATCGTTGATGGCTGCTTTTACTGCATCTTCGATAAGAATGGTGGCGTGTATCTTGGCTGGCGGAAGGCTCAGCGCTTCCACAATATCCATATGATCGAGCCTGGCGGCTTCTTCGATGGTTTTCCCCTTCAACCACTCTGTAGTAATAGAGGTAGCTGCGATGGCAGCGCCGCATCCAAAGGTTTTGAATCGCGCATCCATAATAACATGCCTTTTCGGGCTCACTTCGATCTGTATCCTTACTACTTCAATGTACTCCGGCACGTGTATTAACCCTGTCCCCACCTGCGGACTGGACTTATCCAGTGTTCCCGCATTTCTGGGGTTGTTGTAATAATCTAGAACTCTTTCAGCGTAAGCCATAAGCATAAGTATAAAAGATTTCACCAATCGTCCCCAATATGTTCACTGTATCAAAGACGGGACCACTCTATTGAGCTCATGTCCGCACCTTCTTTAAACATTTCCCACAGCGGACTTATTTCTCTAAGTTTATTGACCGTATCTGTAACGGTTTGAATAGCATAATCGATCTCTTCTTCAGTTGTGAAGCGTCCCAGTGCAAAACGAATGGAAGAATGGGCCATATCATCGCTGAGGCCAAGTCCCTTCAATACGTAACTGGGTTCCGGAGAGGCGGAGGTACAGGCAGAACCGGATGATAGCGCAAGATTCTTGTTAAAACCCATCATCAGGGCTTCTCCTTCCACATAACGGAAGGAAATGTTGGTGGCATGCGGTAAACGGTTGGTTCTTGATCCGTTGACAACGGTTTCTTCCAGTTGCAGCAATGCGTTTTCCAGTTTGTCACGCAGGGCTGCCAGTCTTTGTCCTTCTGCTTCCATTTCCTGTTGGCATAATTCACAGGCTTTTCCGAAAGCTACAATACCTGGTACGTTGAGCGTACCGGAGCGCATCCCGCGTTCATGTCCGCCGCCATCCATCTGCGCAGTTACTTTTACACGCGGAGATTTACGACGTACATAAAGGGCGCCTGCTCCTTTGGTACCGTAGAGCTTATGAGCGCTGAAGGCCGCCAGGTCGATACCATCGCGGTTGACATCCACAGGCACTTTTCCTGCCGCCTGGGATATGTCGCTCATCATCAGCACTCCATGCCTCTTGGCAATGGCGCTGATCTCTTTTATAGGATTAATAACCCCTATTTCGTTATTGGCATACATGATGGACACCAGGATGGTTCTTGGCGTGATGGCTGCTTCCAGTTCTTTCAGATCCGGAAAGCCCTCACTGTTCACCTTGAGATAAGTTATCTCTGCCCCTAGTTTTTCCAGGTGTTTGCAGGTGTCCAGCACTGCTTTGTGTTCAATTTCAGTCGTAATGATATGGTTGCCCTTGTCGGCATACATTTCAAACACGCCTTTCATCGCAAGGTTATCGGCTTCCGTAGCCCCGGAGGTGAAGATAATCTCCTTAGGATCTGCACCTATTAGCGCAGCTACCTGCTCACGGGCCAGATCGACTGCTGCCTCTGCTGCCCAGCCAAAAGAATGGTTACGGCTGGATGCATTACCAAATGTCTCCGAAAAATAGGGAAGCATGGCCTCTACTACGCGCGGATCGCAGGGGGTAGTAGCATTATAATCCAGGTAAACGGGCAGTTTTAGCATATCTGTCGGTCTTTAGTTGTACGTGTTGATTCCTTTACTACAAATTTAATGCTTAATTACTTTGCTTACCTACCACGATCATTGTAAGAAATGATAACTGCATAGAGAACGGTTATTTCTACTATAAATTGTTAAATTGCTATATGCAGAAAGTTGAACATATAGGAATAGCAGTCAAATCATTAGACATCTCAATACCCTTATTTGAGAAGCTTCTGAACAGTGGTTGCTATAAAAAAGAACTAGTGGAAAGCGAGTTCGTAGAAACCGCTTTTTTCCAGACCGGACAAACAAAAATCGAACTCCTGGAGGCGACCGGCCCCGACAGCGCAATTGCCAAATTTGTGGACAAAAAGGGTGAGGGGATACATCACATCGCATTCGAAGTGACTGATATCTATGCTGAAATGGAAAGATTAAGTAAAGAAGGATTCACGCTATTGCAAACTCAACCGAAAAAAGGAGCAGATAATAAACTGGTTTGTTTTCTGCACCCAAAAGGTATAAATGGCGTACTGGTGGAGCTTTGCCAGGAAATCTGAGATTTTTTTCAAATAATGAAATCCGGAAGATTAAAGCGTTCGTAAATATATTTCAGACACATGTAAACAGACACGTTAGAAGAAAAACATCAATCAAAATAACTTAGAACTTTTAAAACAAACAGGACGCAAAATTGTTGGTATTTAGAGCGCGGAAGTGTTCACAAGTGTATTAGCAGCAATATGATATACCTTACATTATCTTATTAAACCAAGCTTTACCCTGAAGAATAGCCCGTAAACCTCATTAGAAATTATGCCTCGTAAGAAAAATAATTTTTAGCCAATGGTCTCATATGCCTTGTAAAAACTAAATCATCACTTATAATATAATCACATTTATATATCAGATATAGCGTTTGAAAAGACGTAATTATCTAAGCGTATTTACAATACTCTAAAGTTGGCATAGGTTATGAACACCTGCGGGCTTTCCAGCTTGCAGGTCTCTTTTTTATATAAAGCTGACCAGGTTATATGACAAGGATAAGTCTATAAAACGCAACATCCTCCACGAAAGTATACACCCTCCGTTTTATTTAAGTATATATTTTATCAGCACCTGTTCTGCCGCGGTACATCTTCGTGTTAATATTACACTTATTGTAATGTATAGCTACTTTTTTAAAGGATCTCACTGCCCGTAAATAAGAAGGGGCTCCTTTAAAAAGAAGCCCCTTCTTGTATCCGATAAATATTGAAACAAGTATTATGCAATTACCTTTTCCATACCCATACTTCTTGATCCTTTAATCAGTAAGTAGGTGTCAGTGAATTGTTGTTGCTGTAGCCATATAGCTGCAGCTGCCGCATTTTCCTGGTAGATATAAGGGTGATTGGTTTTGATAAAATCTCCGCCTACCAGTACCACCGCGTGCCAGTGTGTACGTTGCAAAAGATCTACCAGTGCCTGATGTTCTGCTACGCTGTCATCACCTAATTCCATCATACCGCCTAATAACAGCACTTTCTTCTCCGCAGTAATACCCGCAAAATTGTCTATGGCAGCTTTCATACTGGATGGATTTGCATTGTATGCATCCATGATAATGGTATTGCTGCCCTGTTTCATCACCTGAGAACGGTTATTTGAAGGCACATAAGAAGAGATCGCGTGTTGTATCTTTTCAGCTGGTACACCGAAGTGCAGTCCGACAGCAACAGCCGCCATTATATTCGGAAAATTATATGCGCCTACCAGCTGACTATCGATTTGTCCGATACCCTCATGGCCTGTTACTTTTACACTTAACAAGGCGCTGTCTGCCAGCGGCTGTCCTGTATAGTCAGCAGCAGCTTCTCCATAAGTAATAACAGTCTGAATACCTTTACTCATATCTACTAAGTAAGGATACTCATTGCATACGAAAACAGTGCCCTTATTATTACGCAGAAAATCATACAGTTCTCCTTTCGCCCTGCGTACGCCTTCAGGACTTCCAAAGCCCTCCAGGTGCGCTTTCCCGATATTGGTGATAATGCCATGTGTAGGCAGTGCCACCTTACAATAGGCTTCTATTTCATGCTCATGATTAGCCCCCATTTCAATGACTGCCATTTCCGCATCAGCAGGAATGCGTAAAATTGTCAATGGTACGCCGATATGATTGTTCAGATTACCTGCGGTAGCAGTGGTTTTGAATGCGCTCGCCAGCACCGTGCTGACAAGCTCTTTCGTAGTCGTTTTACCGTTAGTGCCGGTGATGGCCAGGAACGGAATATTGAGACTTTGCCTGTGACGAAGCGCCAGTTGCTGCAAGGTTTCCAATGCATCATTGGTCAGCATCATTTTATCCGGCTGCGTATAATACGCCTCCTCATCCACTACAGCAAATACAGCCCCTTTTTCAAGCGCAGCTGCCGCATAAGTATTCCCGTTAAAATTCGGGCCCTTCAGCGCGAAGAAAATATCGCCCGCCTTGAGCTGTCTGGTATCTGTCTGGACAGATGGATATTGCCGGTATATATCGTAAAGCTGATCAATGTTCATAAAAACAAAAATATTAAAATTCAGCTGATAGTCCATAGACCCTGCTTGAATTAAGCACGAAGAATTAACATTCAGGAATCAGGGGGCGTTCCGGGCCTTTGAACACCCTCGCCGAAACATATCCCGGTTATGGACTGTCAATTATAAAATATATTTTTGTTTTAAGCGTTAAAACAAATAACCATTCAAAGACCCGGCCGGATAAACCGCCCTTAAATCGAAAGTGAAATGAAAAAACCTATGAGAACCGCGCTGTTGCCCATTCTGGCGATCCTTTTCGTGTACAGCTGTACGGCCGAACAGGCGCCCGCTCCGGAACCAGGCATTACGCCAACTGCCTGCGATACCGCAGTCATTACATCCGCCTATATTATGACTACCGTTTCGACAAAATGTACGAATGGTGCATGTCATAAAGGAACCGGCAACTTTGTCGTATCAGACTTTTCCACGCTGGAAAAGCTGAAAACCTACCTGAATGCCAATGAGGCCCTGTTCAGGGAAAGAGTAACCAGCCCGAACGCAGATATGCCTCCCCGTGGCAAGCTCAGTGAAGGTACGCGTGACTCAATTAACTGCTGGCTGAACCATGGAATGCCAGATTGATAACCCATTCTCAACAAAACAGTTTACAATGAAACAACTGATTGCTTTGCTTGCAGGACTTTTCCTCGCACATGCCGGATTCGCACAGGATGTATTTATGTGCCGTAATACCGGACTTTCCTTCTTCTCGGCTACGCCTGTTGAAGACATAGACGCTACCACCGATAAAGGGACGTCTGCCATGAATGTAAAGACCGGTGAACTCTATTTCAAAGTTGCCGTAAATACCTTCAAGTTTAAAAAACAGCTCATGGAAGAGCATTTTAATGAAAATTACATGGAGAGCGACAAATACCCTTACGCGATATTTAAGGGCAAACTGGTATCCCCTCCGGATCTGCATAAAGATGGGACCTATGAAGTAGCAGTTGACGGTGTACTGTCATTGCATGGCGTGGATAAACCTTACAAGGAGAAAGCCACTATCATCGTAAAAGACGGCAAACCTTCCGCCAACGCCAAATTCAATGTAAAACTGGCGGATCATCACATTAAAATACCAACACTGGTTATCAAAAACATTGCAGAAGTAGTGGAAGTAACCGTAAAAGCGGCTTACAGCGCTGCTTCCTGATAAAAACAATAATCTGTCAGATCCTATGAAACATATTTATCTGTTATTGCTGGGCTGTTGCCTGGGATTGCACTCCTTCGCCCAGGAA
The DNA here is from genome assembly GCF_000024005.1 of Chitinophaga pinensis DSM 2588. Classification (NCBI taxonomy): domain Bacteria; kingdom Pseudomonadati; phylum Bacteroidota; class Chitinophagia; order Chitinophagales; family Chitinophagaceae; genus Chitinophaga; species Chitinophaga pinensis. The sequence goes on along the minus strand of NC_013132.1, from coordinate 271,223 downwards.
AGCCTGGAAGCACTTGTAGACAAGGAAGAAGTGAAGACACATGAGCCGGTGATCGCCACCTATAAATCTACCCGCATCATACAGGGACACTCTCCTGAAACACTAAAAAAGCGTGAGCTTGATTTCAGGGTTGCACACCATTTCGGTGACCTGGGAGGTGAGTTTGGTGGCCCCAAGACCTTTTTCGGAATGGACAACTCTGCTGATATCCGTATTGCCTTTGAATACGGTATTACTGACCGTTTAATGGTCGGTATTGGCCGGACGAAAGGTTCCGGTAACCTGACCCAGTTATACGAAGGATTGGCTAAATACAAGCTACTGCAACAAACGACGGACGATCATATACCGCTGACGGTAAGTCTCTTTGGTAACGCAGTGGTAAGTGGTATGACCTCCAGTAAAACCATCTCCGATGCCAGCTATTTTGGAAAATTCAGCGACCGCCTGTCTTATACCGGTCAACTGATTATCGCCCGTAAATTCACGCCTAGTTTGTCGCTGACCCTGTTGCCAACATGGGTACACCGTAACAGGGTAGGTTATAAAGACCAGAATGATGTCTTCGCTTTAGGCGGAGGCGGCAGACTGAAATTCACCAAACGCCTTGGTCTGTTGCTGGAATACTATTATCCGTTCCGTAGCCAGGAAAGTAAAGATTACTTCAAGGCACAGGGAAGAGAATTATATAATCCACTGGCTGCAGGACTCGAACTGGAAACCGGTGGACACGTCTTCCATATCACTTTTGGCAACTCTACCGCTATTCTGGAAAACCAGTTTATTACGGAAACACGCTCCTCCTGGCTGCAGGGACAGTTCAGATGGGGCTTCAATATCTCCCGTAGATTCTCATTATAACATCCTGGGAATGACGTATTGTGTATGAACAAATTGAATGGTCGTTCTGTACAATTCGTCATTCCTAATTTGTACTTTTAAGTAATGAAACCTGTGACCTGTTACATAAAAGAGCGATCATTGCTGGCCCGGCTGGCAGCCCGTTATATGGGTGGAAATCAGATCGCTATGGTAATAGGGAAGACAATTCACCTGCATGGAGCCACCCGGGAAGACTTTCTCAGTCACAAATGGTGGGTCAGGCACGAAATATGCCATGTAATGCAATACCGGGAATTAGGACTGATTCCTTTTCTCTGGAAGTACTTATGGGAATGTGCCAGGGTTGGTTACTACGCCAACCGTTTTGAAGTAGAAGCGAGGGCTGCTGAACACAACTCCGCAATCATGGAAAGAGTTGTTATTGTGTAAGTTGCTTGTTTTCAGCTGAAATATTCCAATTCAATGCCCTTTTCAGGTACTTCTAAATGAAAAGTTAAAGTCTTTCTGGACATATAATTTTTAGTACTACTGGATTTATTTTGCTTATTTTTACGTTAAACGAAACGGAGGTGTAATATGGTAAAGAAAGTAACAGACGGCATTACCATCAGTGTGGAGACATTTTATCAACCGGACTATTCTAATCCGATTGGTAGTGAGTTTATGTTCGCCTACCGTATTACCATTGAAAACAATAACACTTTCCCAATAAAGTTACTTCGTCGCCATTGGTATATCATTGATTCCAACGGTACCCACCGCGAAGTAGAAGGAGAGGGCGTAGTAGGTGTACAACCACTGCTGGCCCCGTCTGAAAGCTATCAATATGTTTCAGGGTCTAATCTGCGTACCGAGATCGGTAAAATGTACGGCTCCTACCAGATGGAAAATCAACTGAATAAAAAGCAGTTTGAAGTCAAGATCCCCGAATTTCAGATGATTGTGCCTTTTAAGCTAAATTGATTTACGTTTAATTTCAGGGTTTTACTAATAACTTGTAAGACTACCAGCGGTCAGTGGACACCTTCTTCCCTAAAACCCGGTCTGGTAATACTTATATAGTACTCATCCTACGTTAATCCTGCCTTTATTTGGTAGCATTAGCGAAAGATAACTATCATCATTCCCCTAATCAGCAAAGAAAATAGCATGGACACCAAACAAGCTTATAATCTCTGGGCATCCCATTACGACTCCAACGATAATAAAACACGCGATCTGGAAGCAGATGCACTCCGTACTTCACTCGCTGGTATACATTTTAAAACCTGCCTTGAAATAGGTTGTGGTACCGGAAAAAACACACTCTGGTTCCAGGAAAGAGCAGAATACATCACCGCCATCGATCAGTCGGAAGGTATGATGGACAAAGCGAAAGAGAAGATATCTTCCAGCAGGGTATTGTTTAAACAGGCCGATATTACGAAGGAATGGCAGTTCCAGGATGGCTTGTATGACCTGGTCAGCTTTAGCCTCGTGCTGGAGCATATTGATAACCTGGATCATATCTTTCAGCAGGTATCCAAATCCCTGCATCCCGGCGGTTATGTCTATATCGGCGAACTGCATCCCTTTAAACAGTACGCGGGATCTAAAGCACGTTTTGATACTGCCGCCGGAACGGAAGTACTGGAGTGTTTTAATCATCATATTTCTGACTTTATCCAGTCCGCAAGAAAGTTTGGGCTGATAGTAGAAGACCTCAATGAATATTTTGATGATAACGATAGAAACGGTATTCCCAGGATACTTACCATTATTTTGAAGAAAGTTTAATGAAACTAACGATTACAGCCTATTCAACAGCACTGTTTTCAAGCTGGTATTTTATAGAAGAACTAGGTATTTTACTCGATGCCGGAGACGGCATGATATCTGCGCTTTTGCAGAAAAGCCGTAAGATCACACATGCATTTATCTCACATGCAGACAGAGATCATCTTACCGGACTATTACAGTTTAATCAGTTAAATGCAAGGGAAGGTTATCCTGTGATATGTTATCCAAGGGATTCACGGTCTTTTCCCGCTATGCATGAATTCTTTGCAAGATTTGATCCGCATACCACCGGCACCGTATGGCAGCCGGTTACAGCAGGTGATGAAATTCGTGTGAAGGATGATATACTCGTTATACCCGTACGTAATGAACATGTACCAGTGCCTCCTGCAATAACGCGCAGTCTGGGGTATAAGATTTATCAGACGAAACGAAAACTGCGTCCGGAACTAGCAGGTTTATCAGGAGAAGAAATTCGTAAAATCGGTATTGAAAAAGGAAAGGAAGCCACTACAATGGAAGTGCGTACAAACATCCTGAGTTATTCCGGCGATACACCTGTTGATGATCTGCATAAATGGGACGATACAAAGATCCTGATTCATGAAGCAACATTTCTTGAACGTGAAGAAGAAATCAAAGTGCATGCGCATAAAAATAAACACAGCCGGCTGGATGAAGTGATCGAAATGGTGAGTGCTAGTAATATTGAAACATTGATACTGGGACATTTCTCATCTAGGTATAATGCGGCACAGATTGATGATGCAATACGACAACTCTGCGACAGATATGCACTGAATATACCTGTCTATAGAATACTGCCGGGAGAGGCCGTAGTGGATGTATTGAATGGTAAAACCGTCAACGGATAAACACGGTCAGCTGCGTGTAAGCGTAAAAATAATTTCCTGCAATTTTTTATGCAGTACATTTTTATTCAAAAAAATCATTCTATCTTTGTTTTATGCAAACAAACATGTCATATAGTAAATCGTGGTCATGGTGTCAACAAGATACCAGTCGGATTACTGTGTGATGTCAGATATACAAAGACATTAAGGCCCGATTGGTATTCCAATCGGGCTTTTTTTATTACTACTGGTTTCATCTAACGGTAAGATGATAGTCTCCAAAACTATTCATTAAGGTTCGAGTCCTTAAGCCAGTGCTGTGTTTCCGCGTCTGTATATGCGGAACGGAATGCGCATAAATACTGATTTCATCTAACGGTAAGATGACGGCTTCCAACCCCGTTCATTAAGGTTCGAATCCTTAGATCAGTGCAGTGTGTTTCGCAGTGATGCGAGGTGCAATAGTTATTACTACTGGTTTCATCTAATGGTAAGATGATAGTCTCCAAAACTATTCATTAAGGTTCGAGTCCTTAAGCCAGTGCTGTGTTCCGTGTCTGTATATGCGGAACGGAATGTACATAAATACTGATTTCATCTAATGGTAAGATGACGGCTTCCAACCCCGTTCATTAAGGTTCGAGTCCTTAAGCCAGTGCGGAATAATAAACAAGTTTTTTGTAACTGAAGATGATATACATGATGCAGATGTAATGTTGTAAAATACGATTGATAGAAATAAAAAATGCTTCTCTGAAAAGAGAAGCATTTAGGAGTATATGCTTAAATGTTATTTAGGTCTGTACTTTGACTGCGAAAATATTTTCATCGCATCTTTCTCTTCCATCAGTTTTTGCAAGGTTACCTCCGGATGATTATCCATGTATTCTTTTACGATTCTCCAGCCTACAAAAGTCCCGATTCTGCCAGGAGCCTCTTCAGGCATTCCCTGTGTAGAAGGGCCATCATTCATGTAATGCATGTTGCTTTGCCAGTCGGCCTTATACAACAGGTTCTGTTGCACGAAAAACTGCCAGATCAGCTGTTCATTATCTTTACACCATTCCATCTGGGTTTTAGTGTAACCCAGCCGGATACTATCTGCTGTTTCAGGCATCACCTGTTCCAGGAAATACTGTAGCTTGCCGGCCTTTACCAGTTGTATGACAAGCTGGTCCCCAGGGGCAGCACCAGGATAAACCTGTTGTGCCAGTGCCTGTATAGCATTGGTCGTAATGTATTCAGGAGAGAATTTGCGGATCATATAGACAGGATAATCCGGCAGTATGCCATATATTGGGAAATCCTTTCCCAGGTACATATCCAGTCCGATACCCACCACAGAATCAATGGTAACGGCGCCATAGTTACTGATCACAGAACTAAATGCCACTACCCTGCTGGGAATAGGGAAAGAAGGAATATAGTACTTTATATAGCGGAAGTTTTGCGCCAGCTCATGTTCCAGTGCATCCAGTTTAGGGAAATGCACATTAATGGAATCCTGTAAAACGCGATAATCGGCATTCCCGATCAACATCCTGCTTTGCAGCTGTATCATTTTACTGCTGTCGTTGTAAGGGCCGAAATTCATAATATGCTCGATATAAGCAGGCAGAAATACGGGATATGCCTTATCCAGTTCTTGCAGCCCCGCCTGGATGTTATTGGTATCCAGTTTGATCAATGCCTGGTCAAAACGGTCAATTTGAACATTCACGGCAATATGACTTACATCTGGCACGTTTTTGTGCTTACAGGCAGCTAAACAGGATATAAGGATGAGAGCGGATAATATCCACTGACTGTTACCGGGTAATTTATTAATGTAATTTCGCATACTTGGTATCTAACTTACGGACAGGTAAAAATATTATATAGCTTGTATTAAAAAAAAGATAAAATTATATGAGGAAGATATTTTTGATGGCATGTTTGTTTTTGATGGTGATGGTGGCCAGGGCCCAGAATAACTTTATGAGCGACAACCGGGTACGTCTTGGGTTTAAGCTGGATCCTACCTTTTTCTGGTTACAGCCTCAGGAATCCGGAGTGGAAAGGAATGCTTCCCGGTTCGGAGTCAGCTTCGGTCTGATGGCTGACTTCCTCCTCGATGAATCCGGCCGTTATGCCGTCGCCTCCGGTTTACAGATCTCCACAACGGGCAGTACATTGAAGTATGTAGCAGACAAGGGCCTGGATGACTATAAACAGGTGCCTACCGAATATAAGCTGAAAGTGACCTATGTAGAGATACCATTGGCTATCAAACTGAAGACAGATACTGATAATGGTATGGGCATCTGGGGACAGTTTGGCACTTATCTTGGATTCCCTGTTAAAGGACGTGCAGACGTGGTAAGTCTGAGCGTGAACCAGGATAAGGTGAACGTACTCCGTGACATCACCCCGATCAATATCGGTCTGCAGGTGGGTGCAGGCGTTGAATATCCACTGGGAGACAGGCTGAGCGGACTTGTAGGGCTCACCTACCGTAACGGGTTCATCGATGCTACCCGCAATGGAAAATGGAGTGATGGTAAGGTAAATATGAATAGCTTTGCAATAAACCTGGGACTATTCTTTTAAAAAGACGATTGTAGATGAAAATTATACTTGCGCAACAGAACTATCATATCGGCAATTTCGAACTGAATACGCAGAAGATACTGGAAGGAATAAAAGCAGCCGAAGCACAGGGCGCAGACCTGGTCGTGTTCACCGAGTTGTGCGTGTGCGGATATCCTCCCAGAGATTTCCTTGAATTTGACGACTTTATACAACAATCATACGCGGCTATTGACAAGATCAAAGCTCATACGTCCAATATAGCAGTACTGGTGGGTGCTCCCTGCCGTAATACACAGCCGGAAGGGAAAGACCTCTTCAACGCCGCCTGGTTCCTGCATGAGGGTGAGGTAAAGCAGATTATCCACAAAACCCTGCTGCCTACGTACGATGTATTTGATGAATACCGTTACTTCGAACCCGGTTATGCCTGGAACGTTGTGCCTTTCAAAGGCAAAAAACTGGCAGTAACTATCTGCGAAGATATCTGGAACCTGGGGGATAATCCGCTGTATCGGATCTGTCCGATGGATCAGCTGATAGAACAGCAGCCGGACGTAATGATTAACCTGTCTGCTTCTCCGTTCGATTATAATCATGCACAGGACCGTAAAAAGATCATCCGTGAAAACGTGAAGAAATATGGTATTCCTATGTATTACTGTAATGCAGTAGGTTCCCAGACTGAGATCGTTTTTGATGGCGGATCTGTAATCTTTGATAAACAAGGTAACATCGTAAAAGAACTGCCTTATTTTGAAGAAGCCATCGAGGGGTATGACCTGGAAGTACTTTTACAATCAGAACAACCAGCACCTGAGCCGGCTTATATACCGGTAAACGAGTTGCTGCCGGAATATAATATCGACCGTATCTACCATGCGATCATCATGGGGATTAAGGACTATTTCCAGAAGATGGGCTTTACCAAAGCGATCCTTGGTTCTTCCGGAGGAATAGATAGCGCTGTGACGCTGGCCCTGGCAGCAGAAGCACTGGGTAAAGAGAATGTGAGAGCTATTCTCATGCCTTCCCCTTATTCTACCGAACATTCTGTAGATGATGCCGTTGCCCTGTCTAAAAATCTGGACAATCCTTATGACATCATCCGTATCAATGATATTTATGAAACCTTCCTGCAGACCCTGAACCCATTTTTTGAGGGCAGACCCTTTAATGTGGCAGAAGAGAATACACAGTCACGTATCCGTGGGAACCTGCTGATGGGCTTATCCAATAAATTTGGTTATATCCTGCTGAATACCTCCAATAAGAGCGAGCTGTCTACCGGTTACGGTACCCTGTACGGTGATATGGCAGGTGGTCTGGCGGTATTAGGTGATGTGTACAAGATGCAGGTGTATGCACTGGCAAGGTATATCAACCGGGACAAAGAAATTATCCCTGCTAATATCATTGACAAGGCGCCTTCTGCAGAATTACGCCCTAATCAGAAGGACAGTGATAGTCTGCCTGACTACACAGTGCTGGACAGTATTTTGTATCAGTATATCGAGCGCCGTCAGGGACCAAAAGAGATCATTGCACAGGGTTTCGATGCTGCATTGGTGACGCGTACGCTCAAAATGGTCAATACCAATGAGTATAAAAGGAACCAGTTCTGCCCCATTATACGCGTTTCGTCCAAGGCATTCGGTGTAGGAAGAAGAGTGCCGATCGTTGGAAAATACCTCTCTTAATTAGGAATATACAATTAGGAATTAGGAATTGGTGAGGCAGAAGGCTTATCAGACCTATCTATAGGATAAAAAGATTTATCCTGATATGAATCCAAGTATCTGCTTGAAGTTATACTCAAATATGAGTAACCATATGGCGCCAGAATTCCTAATTCTTAATTCCTAATTGACTCCTATATTTGCTGAAATTTAATAAATCGTAAAATGTTACAAGTTCCGTTCATTCGTCAAAACAAGGACCAGGTACTGGAAAGGCTGACCCTGAAGAACTTCAGGGAGCTGGAACTGGTGGACCAGGTACTTGAGCTGGACGACAAGCGCAAGAAATTAACCCTTGAGTATGATGAAACACAGGCCAAAGTAAACTCGAATTCCAAGGAAATCGGTAAACTGATGGCACAGGGGCAGAAAGATGAAGCGGAATCTCGTAAATCGGAAGTAGCATCACTGAAAGCAAGACTGCAGCCTATTAACGAAGAACTCGCGGCTACAGAAAAGCTTTTGCACGATACATTGGTAAAACTGCCAAACCTGCCTTCTCCGCTGGTGCCTCCCGGTAAAACACCGGAAGAGAACGTGGAAGTCCGCAAGGGTGGCGATATCCCTCAGTTACATGAGGGCGCTGTGCCTCACTGGGACCTGGTGAAGAAATATGACCTGATCGACTTCGAACTGGGTAACAAGATCACAGGCGCTGGTTTCCCGGTTTATAAAAACCGTGGAGCACGTTTACAACGCGCTATGATCCAGTATTTCCTGAACTTCAATACCGATAAAGGTTACACTGAATTCCAGGTGCCTCACCTGGTGAACAGTGATTCCGGATATGGTACAGGTCAGCTGCCTGATAAAGAAGGACAGATGTACTTCGTAGGAGAAGATGAATTATACCTCATCCCTACAGCCGAAGTACCTCTGACGAATATCTTCAGAGATGAAATACTGAAAGACACCGAGCTGCCGGTAAAACTGACTGGCTATACGCCTTGTTTTCGTCGTGAAGCAGGTTCTTATGGTAAAGACGTACGTGGTCTGAACCGTTTGCACCAGTTTGACAAGGTAGAGGTTGTACAGGTGGTACATCCGGAGAAATCTTATGAGATCCTGGATGAAATGGTAGCGCATGTGGAAGAACTGGTGAAGTCACTGGAACTGCCATACCGCATACTGCGTCTTTGCGGTGGTGATATGGGATTTGCTTCTGCGCTGACCTACGATTTCGAAGTATACAGCACTGCACAGCAGAAATGGCTGGAAGTGAGCTCTGTATCCAATTTTGAGTCTTTCCAGGCAAACCGCGCGAAGATCCGTTTCAAAGACGGTGGTGGTAAACCACAGCTGGTACATACGCTGAATGGCAGCTCCCTGGCATTACCGCGTATCCTGGCTTGTATCCTGGAAAACAACCAGACACCGGAAGGTATCAATATTCCGAAGGTATTACAACCTTATTTCGGCGCCGATAAGATCGCACTGTAAGGAAATAATATTTAAAATAATATAAAAGCGTCGCACCTGTGCGGCGCTTTTTTTTGTGCTTACATTTGTACTATGCAGCATTTTCTACCTAACGGCCAGGTATTGTTGGTGCGCCCGGCCACACTGGAAGACGCTCCAGCCCTGCTGGCATTGTACCAACAGTTGACCACAGAGACAGGTTTCCTGTTAATGACCCCACAGGAGTCGGCAGCGCTCACTGTCGCAGATGAAGAGGTATTTCTCCGCTCCTTCTGCAATCGCCCGCAACACCTGATGTTGCTGGCGGAAACAGAAGGTCGCCTGGTTGGGAGTATTTCCATTAAACAATCCGGTTTCAGAAAAGAGAAACACCTGGGGCAACTGGGTATCGCTGTGTTGCATGAATGCTGGAATATGGGGATCGGCAGGCGACTGATGACTGCCGGGATAAGATGGGCAGAACAGCATGAAGAGCTGGAAATCATACACTTTAACGTGTTTGCAAATAATGAAAGAGCTATTCAGTTGTATCGTAACTTTGGTTTTATGGAATATGGCCGTCTGCCGCAGGCATTTAAGCAGTCGGACGGTACATACGGAGATTCAATATTTATGTCAAAAAGGATAAAGAACGGATGATGCAACGATATGACAGACACCTGAAACTGGATGGCTTCGGACCAGCAAAACAACAGCTGCTCAGCAATGCAGCAGTACTGATTATAGGTGCAGGCGGATTAGGCGTACCTGTATTACAATACCTGACCGCTATGGGCGTAGGCCGCATAGGAATCGTAGAACACGATGATATTTCACTCACCAACCTGCAAAGACAGGTCCTTTACAATACGGATGAAGTCGGGCAACCCAAACTGCGTACCGCTGTTCAGCGTTTAAAAAAGCTGAACCCGGAGGTACAGTTCTCTACATATGATACGTGGATCATGCCTGATAATGCACTGGACATTATTCAACCTTACGATGTAGTAGTGGATTGTACGGATAATTTCGGTACCCGCTACCTGGTGAATGATGCCTGTGTCATGCTGAACAAGCCTTTTGTATACGGTGCTATTCACAAATATGAAGGTCAGGTCAGCGTATTCAATTACAAAGGTGGTGCTACTTACCGCTGTTTATTTCCTGAGCAACCGGAACCAGGTACTATGCTGAATTGCAGCGATATTGGTGTACTGGGGATTCTGCCGGGTATCATCGGCTCTTATCAGGCTAATGAAACAGTGAAGATCGTTACCGGTATCGGTGAGGTATTAAGCAATCAGCTGCTGACAATAGATACCCTGTATAATATGCACGATACATTCCAGATTAAGCCTGTTGCCGGTAATCATGACATCAAAGCATTACAGGAAACCTATGACCAGCCCTGTGATACCGGAGGTGTAAGAAGTTTATCTGTGCATCAGTTACAGGACTGGCTGGATACAGAAAAACCATTACAGTTGATAGATGTGAGAGAACCGGATGAATGGGAAATATGCAGTATTCCACAAGCGATGCGGATACCGATGCGTATGGTGGGAGGCGTAATGGCACAGCTGAGCAAAGAGATCCCTGTTGCCTTACTCTGTCATCATGGGATGCGCAGTCTGATGGTGGCGCAGCAACTGGATGCAGCAGGATTTCCTGCGGTATATAATGTGGAAGGTGGTATTCATGCCTGGGCCGCAGAAATAGATGTGGAAATGAACAGGTATTAAAGAGATAGATCTTATAAGGGAAAGGGCTGTTCGCTGATTGCTGAACGGCCCTTTCTCTTATATACTTTGCTGGATATCATGATTGTATCTGTACCCTGGAGTTGACAGTTTTATTTATCGGTAATTTCTTCTTTGCTTTTGCTGTCGGTTTCTTCTTCTTTCTCCCCATCCAGATCAGAAATCCGGATATTGGCAGGGTGAATGCTACCAGCGCAGCGATCAGCGCGAGAATCTTGGTAGGAACGCCATACAGACTGCCTGTGTGGATCGGGTAGACCCATCTTCTGGCAATTGTACCTGCACTTTCATTGTCATACAGTCTCACTTTTAACAGCTTGGCGGTACCTGCTTCGAAGTACAGGAAATCGCTTACATTATCATGTCTGGATCTGTTTTCTTTTGCAGCAGAAACGGCCAGTGTATCTGAATCCGCAAAGCGGATGGTGATCTTTCCTTCGTAAGGGAGCTTTTCGTTTGTGGTAGCTACGATCCTGTCCAGGTAAGCAATGCCTGTATTTTCTACCGCTCTGCTGGTTGGTGCTACGATCTTCTGCTGTTTGGTGTTGCCATCAAATGCGAGATAGAGCAGGCTATTGGCCCATTTATAACTCCATACCAGTCCGGTAATAGCTATCACGAAGAGAATGATATGCACATAAAAACCGAATACGGCATGAATGTCCCAGTTCAGACGTTTGAAAGAAGCATTCCATTTCACACGGAAACGCTGTTTCCGGTTGTTCCTTTTAGGCCACCATAATATCAGACCGGTCAGGATCAGGATGGTAAAGATGGAGCAGGAAATACCGGTGATAATCTTTCCGGTTTCGCCCATACAGAGGTAACGGTGTAACTGTAGTACGACAGAGAAGAAGCGTTTATTACCCGCTACGGAGGAAATGATCTGACCTGAGTAGGGGTTCACCGCTACGTACAGCTGATTTTTAATCTCCTTTGGTTTCCCTTTTACCAGCAGGTATACGATGCTGCGGTTTGCTTCCGGTTCTATACCAATGGTGAGTACTTTATATTTCGGATTTTCACGCAGCACATAGGCGGTCAGATTATCCAGAGGTTGTCTGGAAGTGTTGGCGGGCGCGTCTACGTAGAAAAAAGAAGACCGGAACGCATGTTCCAGTTCCTCTTCGAATACCAGCAGGCTGCCTGTTCCTGCTACTACCAGGACTACTAAACCGGAGCCGATGCCCAGCCAGAGATGTAACCAGCCAAATATTTTTTTCATGATCAGATTGTATAAGAAATCCTTGCCTGCCAGTGTCTGGCGTCCCCCGGGAAAAGGAGAATATCATCATATCCACCCGCCCAATAGGTTTTATTTGTTACGTGCGTTATTGAAATTCATCTGTATCCGGCTTGTTGGCATGGTACAATGTATTGGTTTGTACCATGTGGTATTACGGAAGCGTTTGCAGTCAGGTTACCGTTGAATCATTGTAACCGAACATTAACTGACGAATTTTTCACAAAGAACGATCAGTATGCTGCTTGGGAGTGATCGAATCGGGAAAAAGATTGATCAAAAGCGAAAAAATCCGCCTGTTCAGTGAACGTATGTCAGGATGATGTCATATTTTATAGTGTGACATCTGTATTATTTAGCCCGTGTTGACGGTGTATTGCTCTTTTTAATCACTTATGAGTAGCATCTGCAAATATTTCAGCTTATCCGTGATTTGTATAACCCCGCTGAAAAAGGCTTTTCGGCGGCTGGTAGCTATCAAAAGAAATAGTGAGCTGGCTATCTGTTAATGTTGATAATGATAGCTATTCCTGTAGCTAGGGATATGTATAAATGATTGATCAGCAGCTTTCTAACGGATTGTCAAAAGCATTGCTGTCATCTTCATTCCGTTCGGTAAGGCATTTAAAGTCCTTTTCAACGAGTATATGGAGGGAGGAACCATCTGCATTGGGAATTTCTGCGGAGAATCCTACCTGATCGGTATCGATCCATTGGCGTACTTGCTCTTTCGGAAAAGAGAGGTGTACGGCCGGGCCTTCCAGTTTGATGAAGGGACTGGTAGCGCCTTCTTTGGCCTTGAGGCAGAAATGAAGTTGACCAGCGCCAATGACGGTGCTTTCTTCTACTTTACCATCGTTTTTCAGTATGTCGACGTCTTTTTTGTCCAGACGATAACGGATGCTATTGCCTCTGATTCTGATTTTCATTTGACTGTTATTTGATATATCACCCCTTAAATTACTACAATATCGTAGCTTTATCTAAATTTCATGATTGGGATATGCGCATTTTATTATTCGGCATAGCGAAAGATATAGCAGGTGCGCCTGTTATTACGGCAGAAGAAATCACTACAGTAGCAGCACTCAGAGCCTGGTTGTATACAAAATACCCTTCCCTGGAACAGTTACGTTCCCTGATGATTGCTGTGAATAAGGTGTATGCAAATGATGAGGATACTTTGCAGCCTGGTGATGAAATCGCAGTGATTCCTCCGGTGAGTGGTGGATGATACGACGCTTTTCTTTTACTTGCTTAATTGTTAGTTATCGCTTGCGGCGTCTGCTCTTTACTTTGATAAACCTCATTTCCAATTGATGGATATCACTTTCTGATGCATAAGGAATCTTCTTCAGCTCTCTGACAGATCGGGCAACACGCCATTCCAGGCATACTGTATACAAAGTCTTAAAAATTGAATGAAAACTATTGAAGATCCAGTTGCTAAGTAGTACCAAAACTACCGACAGTAAAGGTGTCGCAATGATCATATAACTTTTAAACCAGTATGCGTCCGGCAATTTTTCTGCCATTACCATTAATAGTGTACCGCAAACGGCACCAAATGTTCTTGCATGGTTATGCCTTTCCTGTGGCCTATGCCAGGAATTGATAAGATTCGACAATGTAGTAAGCGTTTGGTTTTAAAATGTGAAGCGCACGTTGTACTTGAGATAAAGTATTTTAATACTGCTTTGCTTTGTATTTTTTAGGATCAGTTTTGAATTTATTGATTTCTTTTTCCATTTCAGCGACAAACTTGCGATGACTTTTCATCGACGCAGTAATGTGTTTAATCAATGGAATAATAGGATACAGTAAACTCGCGATACAAGCGATCCAGATAAGTGTGTGTACAACAGGATTTATTGGCATTACAAACAATAATTTTATGCTTCAATATTAGCGCATTTTCTTTGTCCAATAAAAATTATTTTGCTTCAAAATATACAAATTCTCTAAGCGATATTCAGATGAACAAGTTAATAAAAATAGACAGTAATGTGACCGTACAACAAGCACTGGACTTCGTTGAAACGCCTGACTGCGGAGGTGTTGTTGTCTTCTCTGGAAATGTGCGTAACAATACAAAAGGAAGAAAAGTAAACAAACTTTTCTTTGAATGTTATGAGCCAATGGCATTGCTGGAAATGGATAAAATCGCAGATGATGCAATAGAAAAGTTTGCCCTTAAAAAGATCGCTATGTTACACATCGTTGGTGAGAAACAACCGGGTGAAGTAGTCGTAGTAATCGCCGTTGCTGCACCACATCGGGCAGCTGCTTTTGATGCCTGCGAATACGCCATCGATACTTTAAAAGAAACAGTACCTATCTGGAAGAAAGAATATTTTGAAGACGGAGAAGTGTGGGTCGCTGCACATCCCTGATAAAATATAAAAACGCGTGTCTCAGCAATAGTCGGGACACGCGTTTTTTTTAAAAAGATAATTGATGACTATTCGTGTTCTTCCGCGTGTACTTCGAAAGTTAATTTGAGTATATCTGTTCCTGCATAACGGGTTGCATAATCCAGATAGTTCCAGTCTGTACGCTCAATTTTCGCCTTAGTAGCAGGATCAGTGAACTTCCGCAATACATAAGAGATATCTGCCTCTGCACCGCTATTCGCTTCTCCCAGTGTAAAGTAAGCCAATATACCCGTCGTTTCATATTTACCACCTATAGAAGTACCATCGCCATACACCTGCTCTCTCGGCTGAAAGATGGCTCCGTTTTCTGCATCGCCGGTAGTTGGATTCAGTACAAAATTTCCTCCGGTTAAGAATACTTTAAAAGAATCAGCGACTGTTTTGTTCTGCAGGAAGCCTTGTTGTAACTCATGTCCCGCTTTGTTAAACACACGCAGCTGTATTCTGTATACCTTATGCGGATCAAGATGCAGATGTCCGTTTTGTGTTTCTCCCTGTGCATTAAACAGTATCGCTATACTGTCTTTCTCACCGGTTTTTTCTGCGAGATCATGGAAGTGATCACCGTGTGCGCTTCCGTTTACTTCAATGAAATCAAGTCTTGAAGAGGAGATTACATTCGGATCTTCTGGCGCGACTTTTTCATCGTCTTTACTACATGCTGTCAGGAATAAGGCAATAGCCGTAAATGCGTAACAATACTTTTTCATGGTTTCTATTTTATTGGTTTTTATTCAACAGGGTGTAATTCAAATTTCAAATCGAGATCGGTAGCGCCGGCCAGTTTAGACTGATAATTGGTATTGTTCCAGTCATCTGCTGTTACGCCCGCTTTTACACCTGGGTTCAGGTGACGCATCAGGTATTGCAGGGTAAAGGTGGATGCACCTTTTACAACATGCAGATAACCTGTAACACCTACCTGGTTATCGCCGTATGTATAATCAAGTACACCAGTCGGTGCTCCCAGGATGACTGCCTGATGTATGTCGGCTCTGTCGAGAAATGTCTGTTGTATTTCACGTCCTGCGTAGTCGCGTGCAATGAGTGTCAGTTTATAGGAATGACCTGTGTGCAGATGCAGGTGAAATCCTACGGGTGCATTACCTTGTTCATCAAAGGCAATGGTGTCAACAGCTGCACCATCGATGGCGTGTGGATGGCCCGTTCTGAAATCGCCGTCCCATCCTACTTCCTGTAGCAATAAGGATGTTTTACCTACTTCTTCCTGATCTTTTTCTGGTACGGGATCTTCCTTCGAACAGGAAGAAAAGGTGAACACACCAAAGGTGATCATTCCCAACAGCAGGTAGTTGCATAACTTGTTCATAATTGTATATTGTTTAAAATGTATAATGAATTCTGAGTGTAAAATTTCTGCCCATCTCATGTGCGTAGTATCGGAAGCGGTCCATGTAATCTTTGTAAAGCCTGTTAGTCAGATTGTCCACGGAAAGGCTGACGGATACTGATTTATACTTCACGGCTGCTATGGCTGCAAAGAGATGATAAGCTGGTGGTGGCGCTGCATAGTCGGTATTTGTCTTATACCTTTTCTGTCGGGCAACATACCTGTGTTCCAACTTTATATAGCATTGCTTGTAATCCCATTGTAGTCCATGATCAAAGCGATCGGCAGGGATATAAGGCAGATATTCCCGGCTTCTGATGACAGCTGCATTTGCTGTATAAGTAAAGCGTGGCAGGAACCGATAGCTACCGCCAAAGTCAATACCAGCAAAGGCAGCGTCTGTCTGCTGATAGATGAAGATGGGAAAGGTGCCGCGCACCGTTCTTCTTACCGTATCCGGTGTGGGTTGTGCATAGATATAATTGCTGATATAGTGTGCATATACATCCAGGTGCAATTGTAATTTGTTACTGCTGTATGAAAGCGAATTGACCCATTTATATCCTTGTTCGCTTTTCGTATCCGGATTACCTATTTCATAGATCGCGGCGCCATGATGTAAACCGTCGCTATACAGTTCATTCGCTCCCGGCGCTCTCCAGGCCAATCCTATGTTACTGCGCAGTTCCAGTTTATTGTTGAAGTGTAATACCGCACCCAGTGATCCGGACACATTATGGAATTGCCGGATATCAGTAAAAAGGTTCAGGTCAAATCCACCGTTGTCATTGAATTTTGTATAATCATAGCGGTAGCCGGCAGCATCAAAATATTTGAAATCATACCTGATGCCTGCTTCCAGTTCATAGCGTTCTTTCACAAATCTTTCTACTGCATATGCCCCCAATGTGTAACTATCGAAATTTGGTATCAGCGGTGTTGTACCGGTTCCTGGTGTATTATTATTAACCTGGAGCATTCCGTTTACTCCCCAGGTGCCTTTCAGATAATTATTGTGACAGATATGATAAGCTGCATCGATTGTCTGGGTGCTGAGTACAAGATCCATCATCGCCCGTGCATCATTGCCTGCTGAACGGCGCAGATCAAATTCCTCCCGGTGGTTTCGCTGAAATGCATATTGTATTTCTAACTGATCCGTCTTCCAGCTAAGTTTGGCTAAGTCATGTGTGACCTGTTGCCGGGGAGGCGTAATGTCATATGTAAAATCATAGGTTTCGAAAGGACGTCCGTGTGTAATCCTTGCGGCAATATCTTCTACTGTACCGATATGCGCGCTATGCAGGATGCCCAGTGCTGTGCTGAAATGACTATAGTATATATCGAAGGACCTGTATTTAAGCGCAGCGGAAAAATTACTTTCATTCACACCGGTATTACCCAGGTAATAATCAGCTGTTTTGATATTCCCGGCTTTTTTGAAGGAGCCCTGTGCCCGCCATCCAATACCATGTGCGTTACCTTGGAGCATAGCCGCTGCATTGCCTGAACGACCATTCGTAGCACCACTCAGGTATACTTCACCTTTTAGTTTTCCCTGTTCCGGTAATGGAGCAGGTTTTACAAGTATGACACCGCCCAGTGCGTCTGCACCATAGCGGACGCCTTCAGCACCTTTGATGACCACCAGTTCTTTGGCGACATAAGCATCTACTTCCGGGGCGTGTTCGGTACCCCATTGCTGGCCTTCTTGTCGTACGCCATTGTTTAGTATCAGTACCCTGTTACTGTGCATACCGTTGATGACAGGCTTCTCAATAGAATGTCCTGTTTTTAATATGCTGAGACCTGGTAATCTCGATAATGCACCGGCGAGACTAGCGCCGCGTGTCTGCTCCAACTGTTCATTGCTTAGCGACATAGCAGTGGCAGTACCTGTTTTTACAGGCGTCTTACCTCTTACTTCGACATCGCGCAGGCGAATAGTATCGCCTCTCCCGACCTGTGCCAGTACGGGTACGGCATAGGTCAGCAGGCAAAACAGCGGTAGCTGTTTTGAAATCGACATGTATGTATGATTTAAAATGTTTTGAGGACACTCAAAACTGCTGATGGAGGGATTGTATTTATGCTATTGATGGAGGATCTTTATTCAGGTCGCTGGGAAGGAAAATAGCTGAAGGTCTTGTGCAGGCTATTTCCCGGATAATTTCGGGTTTGACATTGATATCGCGCAGCGTGAAAATATCTGCCGTCAGTGACTGATGTTTTTTTACCAGTAAATGATCACAGATCTTACAGGCCGGATCTTTCCCGAAGTGAAGATGTTTGTCAGGAGAATAGTAATGGTGGTGATAATCATGCAGGACCTGCACTCCCTGGATGTAACTGAATGTTACCAGCAGGAGATATGCTACGAACCTGTATAGATTTGATTTGATCACGGGGGCAAATATATGTCGTTTGCAGCGTTGTTGCAAATAGTTTGCAATAAAAAATACTTGCTATCCGGGTTGTACGAATAATGTATGTCTTAAAATCTGTGTCAGATAGGGTGATATGATGCTTGCCATATGCAGTGTAATGTAATGGGTCTTTCTACACAAAAGCCGCTCTCTCCGTTTGGAAAGAGCGGCTTTGCGTATTCGTAGTATGCTTCGTATTATACCGGCATTACGCCGTAATTTCTCCGTTACCGCTTCGTTCAGGAACGGACAGATAGCGGCGTAATGCCGGTGTAGTAACGGTTTAATACGAATATCAACGTACGTTCACTATTTCAATCCCAGCTGGGCACCTGCTTCCTTCATGTCGTCAGGTGTATTGGCATTAAAATGCTCTGCTGAAAATGGATTTTCTATCTGATGGATATCGGCATTTAATAAGGTCTTACGCGGGCAATTTCTGCCATCCGTTACATTCTGCCGGAGTTTTTTCAATCCGGAGGGTTCCCAGATGGCGATCAGGGGTTCCGGCAGGTGATTGACAGGACTGATCAGTGACGTAGCTTCTTTGTCTGTCTGTCGTTGGGAGAGCAGGTAATTCACACTTTGCGCGCTGATTAATGGCAGATCTACCGCCAGTACCAGCCAGGCCGCATCCGGAAATGCCTTGTTTGCACTGAGTAATCCTACAGAGGGACCGCCGCCCTCCACACTGTCTGTTATAACATCGATATCTGCACGTAAATTTTCCTGCTGATCTTCGCGGCAGGAGACATATACTTCCGGAAGGAAGGATTTTACCAGTTCGTAGAGATATTGCCATTGCGGTACACCGTGGTAGGCAATCAGGCTTTTATCCTGTTGCATACGTGTACTGCGGCCACCGCATAGAATGAGTCCTTTTAATGGAGCTGCCATGTCATATTTTTAAAAATCCCGTTTGCCGCCTGTCTTGCTCAGCAACCGTGTTTGTCTGATTACCATCTCATGTGTAAATGCTTTACACATATCATAAATCGTTAATGCAGCTACGCTGGCGCCGGTCAGCGCTTCCATCTCCACACCGGTTTTACCCGTGGTTTTGATTGTACAGCGTACGACTGCTTCCTCTTCTTCCAGTGAGATATCTACCTGACAGCCGTCAAGCAGTAATGTATGGCATAAAGGTATCAGATCAGGCGTTTTCTTGGCGGCCATAATGCCCGCCAGTATGGCGGTCTGGAAGACAGCCCCTTTCGCCGTGTATATATCTTTTCCGCTGAATTGTTGTCTTACGATCTCCGGCAGAAATACCCTGCTTTCTGCCACTGCCACGCGTACTGTATCTGTCTTGCCGCTTACATCTACCATGACCGGTTGATCGGCGGCATTCAAATGTGAAAATCCCTGTTGACTTGAATCATTGCTCATAATGGAATAAATTTACAACTAAAGCAATCAAACCTCCAAAACAATGCTGATAGACGTAACTGCCGCATCTGCCGCTGTGATGAGCACTGTCCGTGACTTCGGAATGGAACAGCTGCCCTTTACTGCCGTTACCGGACGTATCCTGCGGGAACCGGTCTTATCTGACAGAGACTTTCCCCCTTACGACAGGGTGATGATGGACGGTATTGCCATCGATTATGAGACCTATTCAAAGGGACAGACCGTCTTTGGCGTAGAAGATATGCAGGCGGCAGGGATGCCCCGTAAACAACTGGGGAATACTGCCAACTGCATAGAAGTAATGACCGGTGCTATCCTGCCGGAACTAACGGATACCGTGATCCAGTATGAACACCTGGTGGCTACAGAGCATGAAGGGTTCAAGCGTTTCACCATCAATGCCGCAGTAGAAAAAGGACAGGCCATTCACCGGCAGGGTACAGACGCCGCTGCAGGGCAACTGGTTATTCCCGCAGGTACCTGGTTAACCGCCGCCGAGATCGGTGTACTCGCATCTGTAGGCAAAACAATGGTGAACGTCAGCCGGCTGCCTAAAGTCGCCATTATCGCTACCGGCGATGAACTGGTGCCTGTTGCCGATACGCCGGATATCCACCAGGTAAGGATCTCTAATTCCTATAGCCTGGCGGCGGCATTAAAAGAACTGGGTATCGAAGCCAGCTGTTATCATGTACAGGATAATGAGGCCGCTATACGGTCTTTATTTGAGTCGTTGAAGGATGCAGATGCCTGGATATGTACAGGGGCTGTATCAGCCGGAAAATACGATTACCTGCCATTGGTACTGGAGCAGATGGGGATGCAACAGCTTTTCCATAAAGTACAGCAACGTCCGGGCAAACCTTTCCTTTTCGGACAATTTGAAAACGGCCCTGTCGTATTTGCCCTGCCTGGTAACCCGGTGTCCGGCTTTATGTGCTGCTACCGTTATGTATTACCCTGGTTCCGCGCCAGCCTCCAATATACACCACCTCCTACGCCGCATGCGGTACTGGGAGCGGATGTGAATTTCTCGTCTCCGCTGACTTACTTTATGCCGGTAAGACTGCATCCCGTAGCAGGAGGACAGCTTATTGCCCTGCCGCCGCCCTATCATGGTTCAGGTGATCTCGCCGCTTTATTACAGGCGGATGGCTTCCTGGAACTGCCTGCTGAGCAACGGGTGTTTGAAAAAGGAAGTAGCTATCCGGTATGGCGGTTCAGACCATAAACAATTAGGAATTAGGAATTAACAATTAAGAATTAGGACTCCGGTAAGAGGCTGAATTCTTAATTGTTAATTCCTTCATCGATTGGTTGATTTATTTAATGGAACCCCTGTTTAATTGGACGGCTAACCAATTCCTAATTCCTAATTCCTAATTGTTAATTGTTAATTCCTAATTGTTATTAACAATTTGATCATGTTAATTCTTCCGTCTGCTGTTAAACCTTCTCTCTTCTCTCTTGTCAAACCCAAAATCTATCTACCTGTATGCCCGCAGTTTCTGAAAAACTACAAATGCAGCACCTGGCATGGAGAGCCGGATTCGGTGCTTCTCCAGCCATAATTGACGAGTGGACCCATAAAAAACGCCGTCAGGTCATCAGTAAGATCCTGGCGGGACCTGAAAAAGACGCACAAACGCCTTTGAAAGTCCGCGACGCTTCCGATCTGCCTGACCGTGGTACAATGATGTCTCCCGAAGAAAAGAGAGCGCTTAATAAAATGAACCGCCAGGGTGTCAAAGACCTCAACCTGCAATGGATGAATGAAATGGTGCAGAGTGAGCATCCGCTACGTGAGAAAATGGCGCTTTTCTGGCATGGCCATTTTGCCTGCCGCACACAGAATGTACTGTTCAACCAGCAGTTACTACAGGTAATAAGGGAAAATGCACTGGGTAATTTCGGTGAATTGCTGACAGCTGTTTCCAAGTCGCCCGCTATGCTGCAGTTCCTCAATAATCAGCAGAACGTGAAAGCACATCCGAATGAAAATTTCGCCCGCGAAGTCATGGAGCTTTTCACAATGGGAAGAGGACATTACGCTGAAACGGATATCAAAGAAGCCGCCAGAGCATTTACAGGCTGGGCATATGAAGGAGATGGCAGCTTTGTGTTCAGAGAGAAAAGACATGACAACGGACAAAAAACAGTATTGGGAAAGAGCGGCAATTTCACCGGGGATGATGTACTGAAAATACTGCTGGAACGGAAAGAAACAGCCAGGTATATCACAGAGAAAATATATCGCTACTTCGTCAGTGAAAACCTGGACGAAATAAATGTGAACAAACTGGCAGATAAGTTTTATGCTTCCGGTTATGATATCGGTGCATTGATGCAATACCTCTTCAATGCGGACTGGTTTTATGACGCTACGCTGATTGGTACCCGTATAAAATCACCGGTGGAATTGCTCGTTGGATTACGTAGGACCGTACCCGTTGATTTCGAAAGAGAAGAGGTGATGTTGTCTTTTCAGCAGGTATTAGGACAGGTCTTATTCTATCCTCCCAATGTAGCCGGATGGCCGGGCGGACGTAACTGGATCGATAGTTCCAGTCTGATGTACCGTATGCAGTTACCCAAAATGATCCTCTATGAAAAAGAGTTCAATATCACACCCAAGGAAATCACACCTGAAATGGGGATGGGTAGTTATAAAGTGACGATGGAGCTGAATGAATCTGTGCAGAAACAGTATGCGAAAAAGATTAAAGGTGTGATCAACTGGAATGCGTTATTGAAAGACTATGAAAAAGTACCACGTGAAAAACTGGCGGATGCTATCGCCGGTTCATTGTTACAGGCAAATAAAAACGTCAGTAAGCAGGTACTGGAAAACTATGCAGATGCCTCCTCTCGCGAAAACTATATTAAAACCGTTGCAATTGCAGTAATGAGCACACCGGAATATCAGTTGTGCTGATGTATCCACTTTAAAAAATCAAATCATGCTGATCTTAAACAGAAGACGTTTCTTACAGGTGGGATCATTGGCCTCTGCTTCTATGATGATGCCTAAATTCCTGAAAGCACTGGAAAAAGATAACCTGGTGCCTCCCGGCAATAAAGTATTGGTCGTTGTACAATTATCTGGCGGTAACGACGGACTGAATACTGTTATCCCTTATCGGAATGATATTTATTACCGTTCACGTCCGACCCTGGGTATTCAACGTGAACAGGCTTTATCTCTGACGGATGAAATAGGGATTCATCCTGCATTACATGGATTGAAAGGATTGTATGATGAAGGAGCGCTTGCTATATTGAATAACGTGGGTTATCCTAACCCCGATCGCTCGCATTTCCGTTCGATGGATATCTGGCAGTCTGCAAGCGCCTCATCTGAAAACTGGACAGATGGCTGGATCGGCCGTTTCCTGGATGCCCAGTGCCAGGGTTGTGATAAGCCTGTACAGGCACTGGAAATAGATGATACGCTGAGTCTGGCGATGAAAGGTGATCTGCAGAAAGGGCTTGCTTTCAAAGATCCCGATAAGTTACAGGCAGCCGCGAATGACCGGATGTTTAAAGAGCTGTTGGGGAAGGAAAATGGCGGTCATCCGGTTGAAGATGATCATGCACCGGTAGACTATCTGTATAAAACAATGGGTGCAACTATGTCATCCGCAGGATATATTAAAAATCAGTTCAAGGCGTATAAAACCAAAGAGCTTTTCCCGGCGACAGACCTGGGGAAAAACATGCAGACCATTGCCCGTCTGATCATGTCAGATATCAGTACGAAAGTATATTATGTGTCGCATGGCGCTTTTGACACACATGTGAATCAGCTGGCTTCGCAGCAGACGCAGTTGAAAAGACTGGATGAAGCCATTACAGCGCTGACCCGTGAACTGAAGAATAACAACCGTTTCCAGGATGTAGTGATTGTGACCTTCTCTGAATTCGGCCGTCGCGTAGCACAGAATGCCAGTGGAGGAACAGATCATGGCACCGCCAATAATATGTTCCTGATTGGCGGCGGACTGAAAAAACAGGGATTGCTGAATGATGGACCTGACCTGGTCAATCTGAATGAAGGCGACCTTCAACACACGGTCGATTTCAAGCGTGTGTATGCTACATTATTGAAAAACTGGTTGGGCGCAGATGATGCGGCTATTCTGAAAAAGCAGTACGAACATTTATCCTTTGTTTAATTCGCAGTAATAATCGCCCGCAGGAAACCATGGGTGACGGGTTTAGGAACGAACGTACCACTGGTATCTACGGCTGTTCCATAAAATACGGCTTCTACGAGACTGTCTTTGACACTTCTGATCGCAAGGGTAAATGATCCGTATGTCTGGTCCGCTAACTGTGTGATATTGTTTTTATCGTAATAGACGGAAAACTTATTACCATCCTGTGAATAGAACATACCCTGATCAAGTCCTTCACTGCTGCCTATCAGGGTAATGTTCAGTTTTTCAGCCTTTTCTCCCCTGGCAGTGATGGTCAGTTTGTCGATATCATTGTTCGGATCGGTATCGGTCAGATTGGCCCGGGTGATAACAGCTTTTGGATTTTCGCCGATGAAAAAGACGGAGTCCATCTGACAGGATATAAACTTGCGGACTTCTTCATGTCGTTCTTTTTCGCAGGCAGATAGCAATAAGGCAACACAGACAATAGTTAAAACTGGGCGCATAAAAGGGGGTATTTGGTTCTATAACGCAATAATAAGCAGTTAATTGTGAATATTATAGCCCCTGAAAATTAAAAATCCTGATCTGTCACAGATCAGGATTTTTAATATCTATGGACGACAGACAACGAGTTGTCTGCGCCGGTTTATTTTTTAACAGCTACACGGTAGAGATAAGTTCCCATCAGTGCAAAGGCAACAGTGCCGAGAATGAAGTAACCACCCGTTCCGAGCGTATGTGAAAGCTTCTCTTCCAGGTTAATGCTGGCCAGCACACTTGCTGAGCCGTCGAAGCCGGCGAGTATTGCGATGATCACACCTGCAACGGCGCCACCTGCTACCAGACCGGTTGCGAAGAGGTTACCTTTACCCAGTTCTTCTTCCTCAGCAGATACCTGGATATTATCTTTCTTACGCTTTTTATCTACCAGTCCACGAATCGCGCCACCAATGAAGATAGGCAGTGTGGTTGATAATGGCAGATAAGCACCTACTGCAAAAGACAGGGATTTGATACCGCAGAGTTCCATGGTGATAGCCAGGAATACGCCTACCAGTACAAACTGCCAGTCGAGGTTGTAAGAAAGGATACCTTTTGCCAGGGTGGCCATCAGGGTTCCCTGTGGTGCAGGATAATAAGTACTGCCGATTGCGTGGTCAGTAACGCCATTAGCGATCATCGCAGCCGTTGGTTTATCCAGGAATTTTACCGTCAGACCGATTACGATCGAAGAAACAATCGCACCAATGAACAGGGCCAGCTGCTGATACATAGGCGTTGCACCTACGATATAGCCTGATTTCAGGTCCTGAGAAGTACCACCGGCATTCGCAGCAGCGATACAGATCATACCACCTACTACCAGTGCCATTGGCTCATATACTTTACCGCTCCATCCTACTGCGATAAATACCAGACAGGTACCCATCAGGGTAGCGATGGTCATACCGGAGATCGGGTTGTTGGAGGAACCGATCAACCCTACGATACGGCTGGATACTGTTACGAAGAAGGCGCCGAAGATCACCACCAGCAAACCTACCAGCAGTTTCTTGCCAATGGAATCGCCTGGTAACTGAGGGAGGAAGGCCATTAATACGATCAGCGCAATGCTACCGATCAATACAATCTTTACATTCAGGTCTCTTTCTGTACGCGGAACAGCACCATTTGCTATACCAGCTTCTCCGGTACCTTCTTTTTTAAAGGAGCCGATGCTGCCTTTAAAAGAGGATATGATGGTCGGAATCGTCTTGATCAGGGTGATAAAGCCACCAGCTGCTACTGCACCGGCGCCGATCTGGCGTACATAGGCAAAGTATACAGCGGAGGAGAAATCACCGAAAGTATGCAGGCTAGGATCCCAGTTACCTTTACCACCTGGTGTGGTTACACTGGCCAGGTAGCCAAGTTTTACCAGCTGTGCGGCGATCATATCTGCCGGTACCAGTGATGACAGTAAAGGAATCAGTGCCAGCCAGGACAGTACGCCACCGGCTACCAGTACACCCGCGATACGGGGACCGATGATATAGCCCACACCCATATATTCAGGGGTGATCTCACCACTGATGCGGGCAGAAGGGAAGTATTTATTGACTTGTTTGGTCATGTAGAAAGGCACTTCTGCCACAATGTGCATGACCTTCTGAAGAATGGCATATATAAATGCAAAGCCTAATCCATAGAATGCTGTTTTTGCAAAATCACCACCTTTCTCACCTGCGATCAATACCTCTCCACAGGCAGTACCTTCCGGATAAGGGAGAGTTTCATGCTCTTTTACGATCAGGGAGCGACGCAGCGGAATCATCATGAGGGTACCCAGGATACCGCCGAAGATGGCCAGGATCAGGATGGTCATGTAATTAAAGAACTGTTCGCCACCACCATCTGTCAGGAACAGGAAGCCTGGCAGGGTGAATACCACACCGGCAGCGATGGATTCACCGGCAGAACCAGTGGTCTGGATGATGTTATTTTCCAGGATAGTGGTTTTGAAAAATCTGCGGCCAAGTGTAATGGCAATAACTGCGATAGGTATAGATGCAGAAACGGTCAAACCTGCTTTCAGTGCGAGGTATACAGTTGCGGCGCCAAAGATGATCCCGAAAATACAGCCCAGTACAATGGACTTGATGGTAAATTCCTTCATATTCACCTCGGGCGATACGAAAGGCTTGAATTTATCTGCCATAAGTTGGTTTGATAGTGTAGATTTTTGTTGATTAAACGGCAATATAAGTGAAAAATCCCTTTTAGAACGGGCTTTTCGGATAATTGGTCGCAGTCAGGGACAAGTTTCAGGAGACATAAATAAAGAAGGCGCAACCGGGGTCGCGCCTTCTTTATTTATCTGATAATCAGTAGTGTTTAGTAAGATCCCGTCTTTTCTTTCACGACCTGCGCGATCCATTTGCTGATCATCAGCATCACAACACCTGCAACAGCGGCAGATATTACGAGGATCAGGAAGTAAAGTTTCTTGTCGATGAATTCGTCCCAGAAGGTCGCCATCAGACCCGCCACTTTACCGGCGATCGCATTTACCAGGTACCAGCCACCCATCATCAGGGCGGTTACACGTGGAGGAGACAGTTTGGATACCATAGAAAGACCGATCGGGCTTACCAGGATCTCACCTACCGTAAATACGGCGTAGGTGCCAAACAGCCATGCCATAGATGACTTATCGAGGTACACGTTGGTCATTGACGCAGCTACCACCATGAGCAGGGAGGAAGCGCCTGCCAGGAAGATACCCATCGCGATCTTCACAGGTGTGGTGGGTTCCTTACCGCGTTTGGCCAGCCAGCCGAAGAGACCTACTACCATGAGACTGAATGCCACGATAAAGAATGGGTTGATGGACTGGAAGATCTCGGTGGAGATCAGTCTCATTTTACCTTCTTTCGGCCACTGGTCTTTGGGCAGGTTCTGGAAGTAAGGGTCAGGACCCTGTGTTTCCAGGGTTTTACCACTGGCGTCGGTTACGGCACGGAAGTGCTCATCTACCTGTGTAACGGCGTGCGGCTCTGTGGTCACTGTTTGCAGCATACCCAGTGGTTTAGCGGCTTCTTCCACGGTAGTGGACATACCACGGTCGGTATACTGGTCAGCCCAGATGGTCAGACCGGTACTGTTCTGGTTATAGATTACCCAGAACACGATTGCAACTGCGAAGAATGCTAACAGGGCGCCCAGTCCGCGTTTGTCTTCATGTTTCTTGGAAGTGGTATACAACCGGATATAGAAGATAATGATCGGTACGCAGGCAAACATGAATGCGTCGTTGGAGCGGGTATGGAACAGGGTATGTCCCAGGATGTCCTGCATAAAGTAACCGAGCGTAGCGGCGATAATGGCCGGTACAAATACGAGAGATACGATTTTACCGATCGGCATATCATCCGGAGATGGCTCTTTTCTGATATCGCCGGAGGCAATTACTTTCTGGTTGGTGCTGAAGATAACGAGTCCGATAAGCATACCTACGCCGGCAGCGGCAAACGCATGACCCCATCCGTAGTGGTTACGGAGATAGGCGGCTACGAAGTTGCAGATAAAGGCGCCGATATTCACACCCATGTAGAAGATATTGTAGGCAACATCTTTCTTGGCGCGAAGGTCTTCTCTGTTGTAGATATTACCCAGGATGGTACCGATATTGGGTTTAAAGAACCCGTTACCGATGATGATCAGGCCCAGGGCCACATACATCGCCATATCGCCGGGAACGGCCAGACAGAAGTATCCGGCAGCGAGGAGGAAGCCTCCGAGGATAACGGCCCGGCGGTATCCGAGGTAGCGGTCCGCCATGAGTCCTCCGAGGAAAGGAGAGAGATATACTAATGCGATGTAGGAACCAACGAGGTCAGCAGCTTTGGTTGTATCGAGCCCTTTACCACCGTTGGCGGCAGGGTCTACGAGATAAAGGAAGAAGATACCGATCATCAGGTAGTAACCGAAGCGTTCCCACATTTCTGTAAAGAAGAGTACATACAATCCCTTATGGTGCCCTTTCCCCTTAGGGGACGGCGAAATTACAGGCTGCTCAACAGCAGTTTGAGTCATAATAGGTACGTTTAGTTTTTGTTGTTTATGGTGTTAGTCAGTCCGTCAAATCCGGCAAGTTAAATAAATTCAGCTTTTTATCAGGTAAAATGGTGTTTTTGGTTAAATTTTGGCCTTTCTTTGCAAAAAATTTGGAAGAACGGAGCAGATTGATCAGGTGAGTGTATTTTAAGCGCGCAAGCGAATTTTATTTTTTCATATGAAGATATTACTATTAGGAAGCGGCGGTCGCGAACACGCCCTGGCTTGGAAAATGGCACAGAGCACACATTGTGAACAGTTGTTTATAGCGCCCGGCAATGCGGGTACTGCCCAGTATGGTCAGAACCTGGATTTCGCTGTTTCTGATTTTGAGAAAATAAAGACATTCTGCGTAGAGAATGCAATCTCGCTGGTAGTGCCAGGTTCTGAAGAAGCACTGGTAAAAGGAATTTACGATTATTTTCAGCAGGACGCTGCTTTACGGCATATCCCGGTAATGGGCCCCTCTGCCCTGGGTGCACAACTGGAGGGTAGTAAAGCATTTGCGAAACAGTTCATGCTGCGTCATGATATTCCGACTGCCGCTTACCGCGAGTTCAGTGAGGAAAATTATGAGGAAGGTGTGGCTTACCTGCGTACGCATTCCCTCCCGATCGTACTGAAAGCCGATGGACTTGCGGCGGGAAAGGGTGTATTGATCCTGAACGATCATGAAGAAGCAGTGGCGGAGTTTTCACAGATGATCAAAGATGCGAAGTTTGGCGATGCGAGCAAGAAAGTAGTGGTAGAACAGTTTTTGACGGGAATCGAGTTGTCAGTATTTGTGCTGACAGACGGTCATTCTTACCAGATACTGCCTACTGCAAAAGATTATAAAAGGATCGGAGAAGGAGATACAGGTCTGAATACCGGAGGTATGGGGGCTGTTTCACCGGTGCCGTTTGCCGATAAGGCATTTATGGACATGGTGGAAGAGCGTGTTATCCGTCCGACGGTGGCCGGTCTGGAAAAAGAGCAGATCGCCTATAACGGGTTTATCTTCTTCGGTTTGATCAAGGTAGATGGGGAACCATTTGTCATTGAGTACAACTGTCGTATGGGGGATCCGGAAACAGAAGTGGTGATGCCACGACTGCAGAACGATCTGCTGGAACTTTTCAAGGCGGTGGAGGAAGGGAAACTTTCTTCACAGCAGATTTTTGAGGATGCCCGTGTGGCAACTACGGTTATGCTGGTAGCAAAAGGCTATCCCGAGGCATACGAAAAAGGAAAGGTAATCAGCAACATACCGGCGCCTACGCAGGATCAGCTGGTGTTTCAGGCAGGAACACGTGCCGCTGGCGGAGAAATTCTGACCAACGGAGGGCGTGTACTGACGATAACATCCCTTGCAGCAGATCTGGGCATTGCGTTGACACACAGCCGGCAGACAGCTGAAATTATTGACTTTGAAGGCAAATATTACAGGAGGGATATTGGTTACGAGTTCGTGTAGATGATGTTCATTTGCGCCTTTCACGCCCTTACGGCGCGAAAAGTGTAGTTTGATCCTGTAGCCCGGAAAGTACCGGGGAAGGACCGTCTGGGGTGGTCCTGTAGCGCATAACTCATTCATATAGAGTACACAATTAACAGCAACCATTTTTCGTTTAAGCGTTTTCGAGAGTCATTACTATGCCAACGGTCACATTGTCATCAATTGTTACAACCTATTAACCGGCTCATCCAATACAATAACTAACATTTTTTAATATTATAGTTGTATTATTGAGAAAACAAACAGTTTTTAGATTGTATATTCGTTGGAATTATTCATTTTTGCACACAATAATATTTTGACCATATTAAGCAATGGGGTTCTTTAATTTTTTAACACAGGAAATAGCGATTGACTTAGGTACAGCTAACACGCTGATCATACACAACGACCAGGTGGTGGTGGATGAACCTTCCATTGTTGCTATAGAGCGCGCAAGCGGTAAAATCGTGGCGGTAGGAAAGAAGGCCATGATGATGCACGAGAAAACACACGAGTACCTGCGTACAATCCGTCCGTTAAAAGATGGTGTGATCGCCGACTTTAACGCGGCAGAAGGTATGCTTCGCGAGATGATCAAACTGGTGTATCCCAAAAAGCCCTTATTCTCCCCCAGCTGGCGTATGGTTATCTGTATACCATCCAGCATCACAGAAGTAGAAAAACGCGCCGTACGCGACTCTGCTGAACAGGCAGGCGCGAAGGAAGTGTTCCTCATACATGAACCTATGGCCGCTGCATTGGGTATCGGCATCGATGTAGAAGAGCCCGTAGGTAACATGATTATCGACATCGGAGGTGGTACCACCGGTATTTCCGTAATCGCCCTGGCAGGTATCGTTTGTGACCAGAGTATCCGTATCGCCGGTGATGAATTCACTGCTGATATCATGGAAGCACTGCGTCGCTACCATAGCTTGCTGATTGGTGAAAGAACAGCAGAACAGATCAAAATTCAGATCGGTTCCGCGCTGAAAGAACTGGACAACCCACCAGATGACGTGGCAGTAAACGGCCGTGACCTGGTAACAGGTATTCCTAAACAGATCATGGTGTCTTACCAGGAAGTAGCAGAAGCGCTTGATAAATCTATCTTCAAGATCGAAGAAGCTATCCTGAAAGCACTGGAAACCACTCCTCCGGAGCTGGCAGCAGATATCTACCGCAGAGGTCTGTACCTCACAGGTGGCGGTGCATTGCTTCGCGGACTGGACAAACGTCTCACACAGAAGATCAAATTACCCGTACACGTAGCGGACGATCCGTTACGCGCGGTAGTAAGAGGTACCGGAATCGCATTAAAACATGTAGGTAAGTATCCGTTCCTAATGCAATAATATCAGGAAATGTCCAGGGCTATATAACAACAGTCCTGGACATCTTCTACCAAGAAAATATATCCTGTGCGTAATCTCATCATTTTCTTTAGGCGCTATTTTAACTTTTTTCTCTTTTTGCTGCTGGAAGTGATTTGTTTTGTGCTGGTAGTCCGGAACAACGACCTTCAGAAATCAGCTTACCTCAATTCTGCCAATAGTTTCAGCGCCAGGTTATACGAAAGTTACAACAATGTGGAGTATTACTTACACCTTAAAGCTACCAATGACAGCCTGGTGAAAGAGAATGCACGCCTCCATAACATGTTGCGCACCAGCTTCGACAGTGTATCCCTCAACAATATTGTAAAACTGGACACCATCCGTCACTACAGTACAGATACCACCCGTAAGGTGATCGGTACTGAAGTTCGCCGTTACCTCTATAAAGAAGCTAAGGTGGTGAATAACAGTGTTAATAATCCAATCAACTACATTACCATCAGACGCGGCAGTGCCAATGGCATACGGCCGAATATGGGTGTGGTCGGACCGAGTGGACTGGTCGGTGTGGTACGTAGTGTTAATGAAAACTATGCCGTTGTGCTTTCCCTGCTCTCCAAGGGCCGAAACTTCGGTTTCAGCGCCCGTCTGAGCTATAGCAAGGAAATGGGTACCGTACGCTGGTACGGTGGTGAAGCCGGATATGCAGTGATGGAAGATGTGCCGAAGAGTGTGAAACTTATCAAAGGAGATACCGTGGTGACCAGTGGCTACTCCGCCCTGTTCCCCGAAAATATACCTATCGGTTACGTTGAATCCTATACCACTACAGATAAATCCAGTACTTCTTATACCATCAGAATTAAACTGGCGACCAACTTTTATAACCTTCAGTACGTATATGTCGTAGACAATCTGCTGAAAGAGGAACAACAATCTTTGGAAGACTCAACCTACAGGCTGATTAAATGAGTATACTGTTAAGAAATATTATCCGCTTTGTGCTCTTACTGCTGTTGCAGGTATTCGTACTGAATAATATCCTGTTGCACCAGCTGGTAGGCCTTAACCTGTATATGTTGTTTGTCCTTTTATTGCCATTTAACCTGCCACGACCTGCACTGATGCTGCTGGCGTTGCTGATGGGACTTGGTATGGACATGTTTATGAATACCATGGGTATGCATGCCGCTGCCTGTGTATTCATCGCCTATCTCCGCCCGTTCATCATCAACGTATTGTCTCCACAGGGTGGTTTTGAGACGACCCAGAAAACACCGTCCATGACCAGCATGGGTGTTTCCCAATTCCTGACCTATATCGGAATCCTGGTATTTTTACACAACCTGCTGTATTTTCCACTGGAGGTGTTCAGCTTTGCAAGCTTCTTTTACCTGCTTTTAAAGATCGTTTTGTCAACAGCCGCCAGCGTTCTGCTGATCGTACTGTATGAATTATTGTTCTTTTCCAGAAAGTAGGCAGGAATCATTACAGAGACCATATTTTTTTGAGAGATTATGTTTTGTTAATTAGAAGAACAATAACAGATAGCACAGAACGTAATATCTATCTTTAAGAAGGAATTGAAAGTCATATTATAAAGCAACAGGTCGCTTGCTTCATCTTTCTGCCAGACGGTGGGGGAGGCCGTGAAGTGGCCACATTATTCAGCGTAAATGTCTGTCTATAATCAGCCCAGGAAAAGAGTAATTCAGTTTATCATCCTTGGAATGGTAATTTTAATCATTACAAGGTTGTTCTTTCTGCAGATTGTCGAGAAGAAATACTCCAAGCTGGCGGATGCCAATGCGGTACTCCGCAAAGTGGTATATCCCAGCCGTGGTATTATCTACGACCGTAAAGGAAGAAGTATCCTCAGTAATGATGCGATGTATGACCTTGTCGTTACACCTATCAGCGTAAAAAACATCGACACGGCTTACATGTGCGAAATTCTCCGCATCGACAAAGAGGAGTTCAGAAAACGTATCACTACCGCTATCATAAAAAACGGCAGCCGCCGTGTTTCCATATTTTATCCCCTGCTGCCCCCCGAAATGTTCGGTCGTTTGCAGGAAAGTATGTACATGTTCCAGCCTGGATTTGAGCTGGTACAACGTCAGATCCGCTCCTACCCTTTCAATGCCGCCGCCAACATCCTCGGTTACATCGGGGAAGTATCGCCGCAGATGCTGCAGAAACCAGCATACAGCGCCTATAACCAGGGGGATTACCTTGGTATGACCGGTCTTGAAAGAACATACGAAAGTGTGCTGATGGGACAACGTGGTATCCAGTACCTCGTAAAAGATAACCTGAACCGTCCGCAGGGACCTTATGAAAAAGGGGAATTCGATACCGCCGCTATTGCCGGTAAGAACCTCCGCCTGGCCCTGGACGTAGACCTGCAGGTACTCGGGGAACATCTCATGCGTAACAAGATCGGTAGTGTAGTGGCCATTGACCCACGTACCGGAGGTATCCTGACCATGGTGAGTGCGCCGACCTTTGACCCGAACCTGCTGACTGGTTCCTATCGTGCCCGTAACTTCAGCCGCCTCTTCTCTGATACGACCAAACCGCTTTTCAACCGTGCTATCCAGGCCGGATATCCACCAGGTTCGTCTATGAAACCGCTGACGGCACTGATCGCATTGGATGAAGGCGTTATTACGCCAAGCTTTGGTTTCCCTTGTGGAGGCGCATATACCTATTGCGGCCGTCCTATCGCCTGTACGCACCATAATGCAGGACACGCAGCTAACCTGCGTCTGGCAATCGCCAACTCCTGTAACGCCTACTTCGTACACCTCTACCGTATGGAAGTGGATGCCGCGAAATGGGGCGGCGTGAAAAAAGGACACCAGCACTGGCATGACTATATTTCCTCTTTCGGTCTGGGACATAAACTGGGTATTGATATTCCGGGTGAATCTGGTGGTAAAGCGATCGATACAGCGGGTATGAACAGACTGTATCATAATCAGTGGAATTCCTGCTCTGAACTGTACGTGGGTATGGGCCAGGGTCAGGTAGTCGCTACGCCGCTCCAGATGGCGAATGCGATGTGTATCATTGCGAACAAAGGTTTTTATTATCTGCCGCATTTCGTGGATAAGATCGATAATGACGACACCGAACTGCTGACGAAATTCAGAGAGAAACACGTTGTGGCCAAGATCTCTGACTCTTCTTATATGCCGGTAATTTACGGTATGCAGGATGTGGTAGAAAGAGGTACCGGTATGATTGCGAAGATCGAAGGCGAGATCGTATGTGGTAAAACAGGTACGGCTGAGAATAACGCGATCGTAAATGGTAAGCTGACCAAACTGAAAAACCACTCCGTATTCGTTGCTTTCGCACCAAGAGATAATCCTAAGATCGCTGTTGCAGTGATTGTGGAGAACGCGGGTTTTGGTAGTACCTACGCTGCGCCTATCGCGAGTCTGATCATGGAGAAATACCTGCATGATACCATCTCCGTAAAGCGTAAGCCACAAATGAAGACGCTGCTGGAATACAATACACTGGATCCCGTAGTACGGGAAAAATCCAAGCTTGACTCATTGAATGGAGCCAGCGCTAAAATGACACCTGATCAGATACTTAAACTTTATTTCCGGGATTAATCAGTTATGAACCGTCGGCAGCAAATAAAATTGACAGAAGGTATTGACTGGCCTATTATGGGTCTTTACCTGGGGATCGTAACCGTTGGACTGTTATCGATCTTCGCAGCTGAGTACAGGGAAGGTGATAACATCTGGAATGATATCATCCACCTGAATAAAAACTATTCCCGCCAGCTCATGTGGCTGGGTGTATCTGCTGTATTGGCGACTATTATATGGTTGACAGACAGTAAATTCTTCACTGCCACAGCCAACCTGTTGTATGCCGGAGGTATTCTCCTGCTGCTGCTGGTATTGGGTATTGGTAAAGATGTAAAAGGGTCGCATTCGTGGCTGGTGATAGGAGGTTTTCAGTTCCAGCCGGCCGAATTGACCAAGCTTTGTACGAATCTGGCCCTGGCCAAGTACCTGTCCTCACTTGAAACTGATTTTACAAAACTCCGTTCCAGGCTGATCGCCGTATCCCTGGCACTCATCCCCTGCGCCATTATTATCCTGCAATCAGAAACAGGGCTGGCACTGGTATATTTCTCCTTCTTCCTGGTGATGTACAGGGAAGGCTTACCAGGTGTATTACTGGTAATTGCTTTCTCGGGTATCGTGCTGGTACTCTCCGCCTTGCTTGTAGATAAGAATATCCTCTTTATCATATTCTCGGTCATTACCGTGCTGGTAATCTATTTCAGCCGGCGAGAGATAAAACGTAACCGTTCCCGACTGGTCGTTATACTGGGCATATGGGCTTTCTGTTCCGTGTTTGTGATGTTTGTGGTGCCTTTTGCCTTTACAAAAGTGCTGAAGGATTACCAGGTACGTCGTATCGAGGTAATGCTCGGAAAAGAGAACGATCCTAAGGCAACTTATAACACCCGTCAGAGTATGATCGCCATCGGTTCCGGTGGTGTGATCGGAAAGGGATATCTGAAAGGAACACAGACGCGTTACGACTTCGTTCCTGAACAAAGTACTGACTTCATTTTCTGTACCGTAGGGGAAGACTTCGGTTTCCTGGGGTCTATCATATTTATCGGCCTGTATGTGGCATTGCTCTTACGGATCATTTTTGTGGCGGAGCGACAGCGATCGACATTCAGCCGTGTATATGCCTATGGGGTGGCCAGTATTATCTTCTTCCACATGGCCATTAATATTTCCATGACCATCGGTCTGGCGCCGGTAATCGGTATTCCATTGCCACTGGTGAGTTATGGGGGATCTTCTCTGATGACGTTCACAATGCTCATTTTCATCATGCTCCGTTTGGATGCTGACAGACAGATGGTATTACGATAGTTGCCTATCTTTGCAGAATGGCACGTATTATACCACTATCAGAAGGGGCTTTTACAGTAGACGCAACGAAGAAGTTTATACCGTACGATCTTCAAAAAGATAACATGCAGCAGCGCGCCGGCGGTTCGTTGCTGGTAGAGATTCAACCTTTCCTGGTCATCACCGACCAGGATTATATCCTGCTGGATGCCGGATTAGGCTATCGTAATCCGGACGGCGTGATGCAGATTCACCAGCATCTGATCGACAATGGTGTTAATCCGATGGATATCACCAAAGTGCTGATGAGCCATCTCCATAAGGACCATTCCGGAGGTATTTCTATTGTAGATCCGCTGACCGGGGAGCGCAACCTGACTTTCCCGCAGGCGACCTACTATGTGAATGCAGATGAAATGCAATATGCACTGGACAACGATGGTAAGTCTTATCATGCAGAAGATGTGCGTATACTCCAGCAGCGCGACAATGTGGTCTTTACACAGGGAAATGGTACGATTGACGGTTATATTTCCTACGAAGTAACCGGCGGTCACTGTCCTTATCACCAGACATTCCTTATTGATACCGGCGACGACAGGATCTTTTTCGGCGGTGATGAAGCGCCACAGGTTTCCTATATGAAACGTCGTTTTGCCGCCAAGTATGATTTTGATGGCAAACGCGGTATGGAATTGCGCGAGCAGTTCAAGGAGCGGGGCATCCGCGATGGCTGGACTTTCCTGTATTATCATGACACCAAAGTGCCTTACGGCAAATTTCAATAGCCTTTATGTATACGCTGTACGAGAACCTGCGGTTTACCGGCCATGACCGGATGGATACCTGGCAGCAGGGTACACACAGCTGGGCAGCGTACAGCGTATACACACAAAAGGCACATCACGAAGTATATACCCCCCACACTATTCTCAACCTGATCGTCAGGGGACAGAAAAGAATGTATGACGGCCGCGTCATACATCAGCTCCAGGCAGGCGATGTTTTTATCATTCCTGCAGGTTCTTTGCTTTGCTCAGAGATACCCGGACAGCGATATGGATACGAGAGTATCAATATTGAACTGCCGGACGCTATTATTAACAAGTATTCCCTGCCGCAAACGTCCTCCCTTCCTACTCCTGTCGGAGCTACATCATTAACTGCAAGCAGTGCATGGCAACAGCTGAAGAATGAGCTTTTACAACAGTTTACAGTTGCCAGATCCATACATGCAGGACCGTCCCAGGCCCAGATCGCAGCCATGGCATTATCTCTTATGGGGCAAACAGCACAGGGGCAATCCATCATCCGGATGTTACAGCTGGCCACTGCCGTCCAGCCAGCCACCATGCATACCCTTGGGAAAGAGTTGTTTCAGATGGGCGAACTGGAGGAGATGGCCCGTCATGCCTGTATGAGCAAGGCCACCCTGAAAAGACGTTTCCGGCAGGTGTATGATGTAGCGCCGATGAACTGGATATGGGAGAAGAGATTGGAGCAGTCGGCTTTTCTGCTGCGTACCCAAACGGATCCCATTGCGGATATTGCTTACCGCTCAGGCTTTGAAAACATCTCTCACTTCTATCGGCTGTTCCGGAATGCGTTTGGAATGACGCCGGTAGCCTGGCGGAAGTACTGCTTCCCGATTTGAGCTTTTCAGCAAATACTAGCCGATCCGGGTACGTTATATTGTGTACCACATCAAATCTTATTATATGAATGACTTTGCCCGGGAATGGCTACATGCCTGGAATACGCATGACCTGGAGGCGATAATGGCTCACTATGCCCCGGATATCGTCTTTTACTCCCCCTTTATCCAGCAGTTAAACAATGACCCTACGGGTTGTATCAGGGGAAAGGATGCCCTGAGAGCCTATTTTAAACGTGGACTTGATGCCTACCCTGAATTGCATTTTGAGCCCTATCATGTACTGGAAGGGGTACAGTCGGTCGTGATCTATTATAAGAGTGTAAAGGAAATGCTGTCTACGGAGATGATGGTATTGAATGAGGAGGGAAAAGTATGCGAGGTGAGGGCACATTACACCGCCGCCTGATTCTAAATAATAAAAAAAGCCCCGATCCACCTGGATCAGGGCTTTTTTGTATTTTAAAGCATTGCATCAATTGTCAGGGGCGGCCTCTTCTGGCGCCGCCGAGACCGTTCACATTTCTTATCTGCCGTTCTTTCATGGCGCGGATTAATGTGTTACGGAACTCTCTTTCAGATCTGAATACATTACCGGCTTTGGTAGCGGGCAATACTTTCTGGAATTCCTGGTTATAGTGTGTTTTGATATCAAGCATACGACGTTCATATCCCAGTTCCTTCTGATCGGCGGGCGGATTATTAGATGCCTTGGGACCATTGGTGGTGTGTTTACGGCGTTCAGCAATGAGTATCTCTACTTCTTTTGTGTATTGATTATATAGTGGCCAGAATTTCTGTGCTTCTTCCGGGGTAAGGTCCAGTTTCTGTGACAGGTAAGCAATTTCAGCTGCACGGATACGGTCCTTCATCTGATCGTCAGCAGCCTGCTGCGCAAGGATGGCAGAAGGTAGGCAAAACAATGAGAGGACAATAAATATAAAAAGTGTGTAAAAATGTTTCATCTCAATTGTCTGTTAGGCTTTCTTTTAACAAACCAGTGTTATCTAAATAGTGTTCGATGGCTTCTGCCGGTAACTCGTCTACTTCCGGGATCTCGTAACTTTCTTCAGCGGCAGGCGCGTAGGTTGCCAGTTCTTCCTTATCAAAAGCATCTGTGTGGGCCTGTAGGTATTCCATGATCTCCTGGTCGCTTACATTGGCCAGGGCATTGTCTATTATATTGGCAGAATGGTTATTTTCTCTGACAAAGAGCAGCGTACTGACACTTACGAGGGCTATCAGACTGGCCGCAACGGCCCATTTGATATACCGGCGTGTATTCATCTTCCGGATAACGGTTGTAGGCGCCGGAACGGAAAGCTGTTCAGATATAACAGTTGCAGGTTTAGTAGCGGAAGCTGCGACAGCAGCGATTATTTCGGATCTCAATTGAGCAAAATATCCATCAGGTACAGACAGCGGCATGTTTTTAGACATGTCGGCCAGTAAAGGTGACAGTGCAGCCAGTTCTTCCCGGGCTTCAGACGCATGTATTTTCCGCAGGAGCTGTGCAGGTAACTGATCGAAGTAGCCGGCAGGGGTTGTCATGGGGAACGCCTTTGGCAGGTCTGCCAGCAGGGATGGCTCGTCATCTGCAGCCATTACACTTTCTGAAATACTGGTAATGTCTTCGCTGATATTGAGCAGTATGTTTTGTGATAATTGGTTGAAATAGTCTTGAGGTACTGACAGGGGAACGGTTTTCGGCATAGCTGACAGCAGTGGAGAGAGCGTTTCGAGCTCTTCTTTCACTTCCGTAGCATATACTTTCTGCAGGATCTGACCTGGCAGCTGATCGAAGTATCCGGTGGGTACCTTTCCAGGGAAAGGCTTGATACCGGGCCATTCAGCCTCAGGGATGATCTCCCGCAGTTCGTTCGCAATATCGTTATCTCTGGATATCATACAGCTTTTTAGACAGCAGAAGAGAGCAATAGTTTAAAAAAGTTGTGGTTTCGTCTCTAAAAAATTGTGATTCACCTCTTAAAAGTACGAAGATGTCGCATTTTCAGCTATTTCGGATGAACTCTTCGATCTTTTTTACGGCGTGATGGTAGGATGCTTTGAGTGCGCCTTCTGAGGTGTCGAGAACACGGCTCATTTCTTCATAGGGCATTTCATCATAATACCTCAGATTGAATACAATCCTTTGTTTTTCAGGCAGTCCCAGAATTGCCTTTTGCAGTTTCCACTCCAGTTTATTAGGGTCAAACTGGGCATCTGCCTTCAGCGTATTACTAAGACCAGTTTCTACATCTGACAGTGAAACTGAGTTGTTTTTCTTTTGTTTTTCCAGGAAGGTGAGGCATTCATTAGTGGCTATCTTATATAACCAGGTGTAAAGTTGTGCATCTTCACGGAATCCTTCCAGGTTTTTCCAGACTTTTACAAATACATTCTGCAATACATCATTGGCGTCATCATGGTCGAGTACCAGTCGTCTGATATGCCAGTAAAGGCGTTCCTGGTATTTCTGGATGATATACGTAAATCCCTTTTCCCTTGTGGCAGGGTCGCGGTATATTGCCAATAATGCCTTATCATCCTGAGGTATGCTCATTCTTAGGTTAAATGGTTTAAATAAAAAAAACCATCATTATGATGGCTTTTTTTACATAAAGTTTAATCCGATACAGATTATTTCTTCTTTCTTGCGATTGCTCTTTCAGCAGCAGCAACGATGTGCTCTGTATCCAGACCGTATTTCTTCAACAGGTCCAGTGGTTTACCACTTTCACCGAAAGTATCGTTAGTACCTACGTATTCGATAGGAATTGGATTGTGACGTGCAGCTACCTGTGCGATGCTGTCACCCAGACCACCCAGAACGTTATGTTCTTCGGATGTTACGGCACAACCGGTTTTCTGGATAGAGCGCAGTACTGCTTCTTCATCCAGTGGTTTAATGGTATGTATGTTGATAATTTCAACGCTGTAGCCTTTTTCTTCCAGGATCTTACCAGCTTCGACAGATAACCATACCATGTGACCGCAGGCAAACAGGGTAATATCTGTTCCTTCGTGCAGTATCTGGGCTTTACCTACTTCAAACTGCTGATCTTCCGGTGTGAAGTTTGGCCATTTTGGACGACCGAAGCGGAGGTAAACCGGACCTTCGTAGTCTGCGATAGCGATGGTAGCAGCTTTGGTCTGGTTGAAATCGCAAGGAACGATAACAGTCATACCAGGCAGCATTTTCATCATACCGATATCTTCGAGAATCTGGTGGGTAGCACCATCTTCACCGAGGGTCAGACCAGCGTGGGATGCACAGATCTTTACGTTTTTGCCGGAATAGGCAACTGACTGACGGATCTGGTCGTATACACGGCCTGTAGAAAAGTTAGCGAATGTGGTTGTATAAGGGATTTTACCACCGATGGTCATACCGGCAGCAATACCGATCATATTGGCTTCTGCGATACCAACCTGTACAAAGCGGTCAGGAAACTCCTTAATAAAGGCATTCAGTTTCATCGAACCCAACAGGTCGGCGGTCAGTGCTACTACATTCGGATTTTTACGCCCAGCTTCCAATATACCTTCTCCAAAGCCTGCGCGTGTCTCTTTCTCATTTAACGGTTTAATATCTTTTACCATAGCCTTTTATTAAGAATTGAGTCATAAATGTAAGAAATAAACTTTTTAATTACTAAGCACCCGGTCCCTTAAAGCAACTTCCCATTGCCATGCGGTGCGCATCATATCTTCGATGCCAGTGCTGGCTACCCAGCCGAGTTCTTCTTTGGCTTTGGTATTATTGGCATAGATGGCGATCACGTCGCCTGGACGGCGGGGGCCCAGTTCGTAGTTCAGTTTTACACCTGATATTTTTTCAAACGCCTTGATTGCTTCGAGAACGGTCACACCGTTACCGGTACCAAGGTTGAAAACCTCGCAA
The DNA here is from genome assembly GCF_000024005.1 of Chitinophaga pinensis DSM 2588. Taxonomy (NCBI): domain Bacteria; kingdom Pseudomonadati; phylum Bacteroidota; class Chitinophagia; order Chitinophagales; family Chitinophagaceae; genus Chitinophaga; species Chitinophaga pinensis. The sequence continues at coordinate 229,376 of NC_013132.1, read as the reverse complement.
TTATCCTTGTTCTTTTTAGCCAACAGGTATTGCAGGGCTTTTGTATGGGCATTGGCGATATCCATTACGTGGATGTAGTCACGGATGCAGGAACCATCGCGTGTATCGTAGTCGTGGCCGAACACGGTCAGTTTAGGTAATTTCCCGATGGCAGTCTGTGTGATAAACGGAACCAGGTTATCAGGACGACCGATCGGTAATTCTCCTATCAGGCCGGACGGGTGAGCGCCTACCGGATTGAAATAACGCAGCAGGATGGATTGGGTGTCATTCACCTTGCTATAATCCCGGATCATCTGTTCGCCCATCTGTTTGGTGCGCGCATATGGAGATTGTGCTTCCAGCAGCGGAGAGGTTTCCACTACCGGCAGTTCGGTGGCATTGCCATAAACGGAGCAGGAGGAGGAGAATACCAGGTTAGGAATGTTAAACTCTTTTACGCATTTCAGGATGTTTACCAGCGATGCGAGGTTGTTGTGGAAATAAAATAACGGATCAGCTACGGATTCAGGCACCGTTTTCAGTGCTGCGAAGTGGATTACTCCGACGATGTCCCTGTTTTCGTGAAATACTGCGTGTGTGTCTTCCAGGTTGCAAAGATCTACCTTATAGTTGCGGATTTTTTTGCCTGTGATTTTTTCTACGCCATCCAGCAGCTGAGTGGTGCTGCGTATGTTACTGTCTACCGATACTACGTCAAAGCCATTGTTAATCAGATCTACGATAGTGTGAGAGCCTATATATCCACAACCACCGGTAACTAGAACCTTCATATGTCTTGATTTAATTTATTTTTTTCAGGATTAAGTACAATCAGATGTCTGAAAATATGCCCAATGATGAATTACAAATAGTGAATTGAATGCTATGTTACGAATGTACGTTTCCATATCGATAATTCGTAGCCCATCTCCGATTATCAGCGCTTATGTTCAATAATTTTCTCCAGGTACTGACCATAACCGCTTTTCAGCAATGGTTTAGCGAGTGCCTGCAGTTGCTCACGGGAGATGAAGCCCTGTCTGTAGGCTATTTCCTCGATACAGGCTATTTTAATACCCTGACGTTGTTCTATTACCTGTACAAACTGAGAAGCCTGCATCATGGAGTCGAAGGTACCGGTATCCAGCCAGGCAGTACCCCGTGGCAGGATGGATACTTTTAGCTTACCCCGCTGCAGATATTCTTTATTAACATCTGTGATCTCATACTCACCGCGTGGACTGGGTTGCAGGTTAGCGGCGATCTCGATCACTTCATTATCATAGAAATAAAGACCGGGAACGGCGTAACTGCTTTTAGGCTGTTGGGGCTTTTCCTCGATGGAAACGGCCTGCATTTTATCATCGAATTCTACTACGCCATAACGTTCCGGATCGGATACCTGGTAAGCGTAGACGATACCGCCATCAGGTGTGACGTTATTAGCGAGCTGTGTACCAAGACCGGCGCCATAGAAGATATTATCTCCCAATACGAGGGCTACATTATCCTTACCGATAAATTCGCGGCCGATGACAAATGCCTGTGCCAGTCCGTTGGGTAGCGGTTGTTCCGCATATTCAAGGCGCAGACCGAGCTGGGAACCGTCTCCGAAGAGGCGCTGAAAGGCTGGCAGATCATGGGGCGTGGATATAATAAGGATCTCCCTGATCCCCGCAAGCATCAGCGTTGACAGTGGATAGTAAATCATTGGCTTATCATATACCGGCATGATTTGCTTGCTGATGGCATAGGTAATGGGGTGCAGACGAGTCCCGGAACCTCCGGCCAGTATGATACCTTTCATAGCATTTATTATAATTATGAATAATAGACTTGGTCTTTCAAAAAGCCCTACAAAAATAGGGGGCTCCGCGATAAAAAAAAGGAAAAACTAAAAAAGGAAGAGGTATAAAGAGAAAGCCCTCCGGACATTTCATCAGAGGATGAGGATGCCGGAGGGCTGATTATATCGCGTATTAGCGCTTTGTTTAGATAAAGAGGTCTGCTATAAAGTAAACGACAGCAGCCAGCAGTGCACTGATCGGGATCGTAAGTATCCATGCCCAGAGGAGGCTGACAGTTACCCCCCAGCGTACCGCAGAGAGGCGTTTCGTAGCACCTACACCGATAATAGAACCGGTAATTGTGTGGGTGGTACTTACAGGAATACCCAGTGATTCAGTGAGATAAAGCGTTACAGCACCCGCAGTTTCCGCAGCCACACCTTCTAACGGTGTTACCTTGGTGATACGGGATCCCATGGTTTTAACGATTTTCCATCCGCCGCTCATGGTACCCAGACCAATGGCGATAAAACAGGATAAAGGCACCCAGTTAGGAACGGAGGCAATATCTTTGATTGTACCATGTGCTACCAGGGCAGCAGCGATGATACCCATTACTTTCTGCGCGTCGTTACCACCGTGGGCAAGGCTCAATGCACCGGAGGAAACCAGCTGCAAACGTTTGAACCAGTTTTCCGCCCTGTATGGATTTGCCCTGCGGCATACGTTCATAATTATAATGGTAATCACAAAGGCGACGGCCATACCTATAAATGGCGCCAGCGCAATGAAGTATATGATTGGCATTACTTTAGCGTAGTTGATCACCGCAAAAGATCCGTGTGCAGCTGCAACGGCAGCACCAACGAAACCGCCGATCAGTGTGTGGGAAGAACTGGAAGGTATACCATACCACCAGGTCAGCAGGTTCCACACAATCGCAGCGATCAGGCCACACAAGATAACTTTCAGTGTGATAAACTGCTCAAATACAGATTTCGCGATAGTGTTACCTACCTTGAACTCGCCATAAACATATTTGGAGATAAAGAAGGCTGCAAAGTTGAAAACTGCCGCCCAAAGTACGGCCTGAAAGGGCGTGAGTACTTTTGTCGATACTATAGTCGCAATTGAGTTAGCCGCATCATGAAAACCGTTTATATAGTCGAAAATAAACGCCAGTATGATGATCGTGACAAGTAAGGTCATTAGAATGAAATTTGCATTAAAGAAGCTGGCTGAATATGTATAACCAATTGATTATGCATATTTTATTATGATCGACTCTATCACATTGGCGCAATCCTCACATTTGTCGGTTGCGATTTCCAATGCCTGATACAGTTCACGCATTTTCAGCAGTTCTCCTGCATTATTAGATTCTTTTTCGAATAGATCAGCGATTGCCATGTCGTAGATATCATCTGCGTGGTTCTCCAGACTGTTGATCCTTACGCAGGCATCTGTGATATTACGCATGTTGGACATAGTACGCAGTTCCGGGATTGCTTTGTGCAATTCCAGGGTACCCTGGTAGATCAGGTCTGCCAGTTTGCGTACACTATCATTGATTTCGTGTACTTTATACAGGTCCAGCCTTTTTGCAGATCCATGAATGTAGTCAGCCACATCGTCCAGCGTTGCTGCCAGATGGTGAATATCTTCGCGGTCAAAAGGAGTAATGAAGTTCTGCCCCAGTTCAACAAAAATACGATGAGTAAAATCGTCGTTTTTGTGCTCCAGTCGCTCAATAAGATGGGTTTTATCTTTACGTACAGCCATATCTGTGGAGGATACCAGCTCTACGAGCACTTTACCCATTTCTACCAGATTAGCCGCAACGTCTTCAAATAATGAATAGAAAACCCTGTCTTTCGGTATAAATAACTTTACAAAGGAATTGAAGCCTCCCATACTCTTTGTTTGAAAATTTGGCGCAAAAATAGCTTTCCGCGGGCAATACCGCCAAGAAAAAATTATCCTTAATGATTCCTTAACACTGGATTAATATAAAAGTAATATAGCAATTTTTTCTTTGTATTGTAAAAAAAGACTGACTGAATGCGGGGTGAACCCGCAATAGCAGCGCTTTTAAGCGAACTATACTATATTATAAACTAAACCTAACAACTGCCCGGTTTCTTCGGTTCAATTCTTAAAAAAAATGTCTGATAAGCGCCCTCTCGATATTGTAGTTATATCTGATGTTCATCTTGGCATCTACGGCTGTCATGCGAAAGAATTAGTCCAGTACCTCGACAGTATCGATCCTAAGATATTGGTACTGAATGGGGATATCATCGATATCTGGCAGTTCAGCAAGCGTTATTTCCCTAAAGCCCATACCAAAGTGATCCGTCGCATTCTGAAAATGACCGGAAAGGGGACTGAAGTATACTATCTGACAGGAAATCATGACGAAGCACTCCGCAAATTTGCCGGTTTCGGACTGGGTAATCTGACCATCGATAACAAGCTGATCCTGGAAGTAGACGGGAAAAGACACTGGTTTTTCCATGGAGACGTGTATGACGTGACCATGAAAAACTCAAAATGGCTGGCTAAACTGGGTGGAAAGGGGTATGATCTGCTGATTATTATCAACAGGTTGGTTAATAATATTTTAGAGCGAATGGGGAAGGAAAAGATGAGCTTTTCCAAAAAGGTGAAACATGGTGTGAAACAAGCTGTTAAGTTTATTTCAGATTTTGAGCAGGTGGTAGCTGAAATTGCTGTTGATAAGGGATTTGATGTGGTATGCTGCGGGCATATACACCAGCCGATTATCAAAGAAATGCAGCATAATGGTAAGAACGTGACCTATCTTAATTCCGGCGACTGGGTGGAAAGTCTCACCTCGCTGGAATATACCAGTGGTCAATGGAGTCTCTATCAGTATCCCGTATCAAAAGCGCGTGTTGTATTACCAGAAGAGGAAGAAGATGGCTCAGCCATGCCCTGGGAAGACATTTCCAAGGTCATCAGCTTCCCGCAACAATAACACATATATAAGTAGTTGTTATTTAACATTTATTTATGATATAATAACAACTGCTTAATATTCACTTAATACAGGCCCACTAAGTTTGCATTATTCTTTAATAGTCCAAACGTAAAAGTGACCGACTGGTAATGCTAACACATATAGTAAGATGAAAGTATTGAAGTTACATCCTTTAATGACAGTCTCCCTATTACAGATGCAGTTTCAACGACTGCTCGCCTGTAATATAGCCGTGTATATGCGTAACTCCCCGGCTAACGCATTTGACACTTTACAGGAAGCCGGTTTCCTTGAGCAGATGCTGATCGAATTCCCTATTGATGAAACATTGAGTCTGCGTGAGTTCGAAGAAGAACTGGAAGATAAGTTCAATTTTACCCTGGAACTTTGTAATAAGGATAACAAGCCGTTTACCAATAAGAGTATGCACCTGTTTCAGCTGATCTCTACCCTGAACGATAGTATGAAATTCAACTCAGAGTATAGCGCACAACTGGACATCACACTGGAAAGATTATTGAATAATAATCATCAGGGACCGCAGCAAATAGCCTGCTGACCAATGTTTTAGCATTACCATATCCCTATCCTGATTATACCTTATTATTTATCCTATGCGCCTACACTCTCCCGAATGTGTTAACTATTTTTTAATTATTCCTTAACAATTAACATTCTCGTAACCTTGCTGTAACACTGCGGTAACACGGCGATAATAGTTTTGCATCAGTAATTCAATCAAGTCACTGAATCAGCTTATATCGTGAAACATTCTCTTGCGTCTGCACTGTTATGTGTGTGCCTCCTTTTGAGTACCTTCCTCTCCGCGTTTGCCATGGATAATGGCAAAATCACCGGTAAAGTAACTGACCAGAAAACAGGTGAAGCCCTCATTGGCGTAACCGTTATCGTACAGGGTACCTCTACAGGAGCGGTTACCGATGTTGAAGGTCGTTACACACTGAACGTAGCTCCAGGTACTTACGTGCTGGAGTTCAAGTATATGGGTTATCAAACCAAAGCCGTAAGCGACGTAGTCGTGAAGTCCGGTGTTGCCACCCAGCTCCCCATCATTATGGATGAACCTAAATCCAAAGAATTACAAGAAGTTGTGATCAGAGGTTCATTCAAACAGGAAACTATCAACGCTTTATATACTGCTCAGAAAAATAACGTCGCTGTATCCAGCGGTATTTCTGCTGAACAGATAAGATCTTCCCCTGATAAAAATACCGGCGAAGTACTGAAACGTGTAAGCGGCGCCAGTATCCAGGATAACAAATTTGTTGTTGTACGTGGTCTGACTGACCGTTATAACAACGCCACCATGAATAACGTACTGTTACCAAGTACAGAGCCTGACAGAAAATCATTCTCTTTCGATATCATTCCTTCTGGTCTGATCGATAACATGGTGATCAATAAAACATCTACTCCTGATAAACCAGGCGATTTCGCAGGTGGTCTTATCCAGGTAAATACCAAAGACTTCCCGGATGAAAAGTTTATCACCGCTTCTGCTGGTGTTTCTGTGAATGGCCTATCTACATTCAAAGATGCAAAGACCGGTATGAGAGGTTCTACCGACTACTGGACATTTGATGACGGATCAAGAAAACTGCCTTCTGCTGTTCCTTCTTCTGCTGCATTCAATAACCTGGCTGGTAAAGCAAAAGATGATATCAACAGGTCTTTCAAAAATAACTGGAGAGTATCCAATACAACCGTAGCGCCAGGTACCAGCATTCAGATCACCGGTGGTAACACTAAATACTTTGGTGAGCGTAAACTGGGTTACATTTTCTCTGTAACACATAACCACACTGAGCGTAATCAGTTCGCAGAGCGTAACGATTTCGACATCGATAACAAAGTGTACAGACGTCATAACGTTGATACTTCTAACAGATATTCAAGTGCACTGGGCGCTGTAGCGAATCTGGCTTACAGCTTCAAGAATAACAAAATATCTTTCAAGAACCTGTACAACCGTATACTGGACAATAACACGCTGTTACGTGATGTAGCTGCGGATCCCAATCCTCCTTTCCACTATCTGACACAATCCATGATGCTGACGCTGACACAGCGTTCTATCCTGTCATCTACATTACAGGGTGAGCATAGTCTGAAAGGTGGAAAAGTAGAATGGTTACTGAACTATTCTAAAACTAAGAGAGATGATCCGGACATGCGTATCTCTAACTATACAGACAGTCACGCTATTATTGATCAGCCGGTAAATGGTGGTTCTTCCCGTGGTTTCTTTACTGTAAAAGATAACATCTACAACGGTGGGTTGTCTTATCAGTTCCCACTGCTTCAGAAGAGCAAAGACCATTCACTGAAACTGGGTGTGTTTGAACAATACAGAAAACGTTATTCTATCTACAGACCATTCTCTTACCACTCTTCTCCTGATTTCCCTTATGAGAAGCTGGCTTTATCTCCATATGAACTCTTCTCTAATGAGAACCTGGGAAGCAATGGTATCTATCTGAGAGATGATAAGGATAACACCGGTGAATACAATGCTACTTCTAATCTGAGTGCAGGATATTTCATGTTTGATAATTTTATCACAAAGAAACTGAGAGTAATCTGGGGGCTGCGTTACGAGCGCTACAACCAGCAGCTGAAACCAGTATCGACTGTTGCCAGCTATACAACAGATACTACTTTCAACAGCTTCCTGCCTTCAGCGAACTTTGTATATAATCTGACAGACAAGACTAACCTGAGATTGTCTTACTCTAATACTGTTGCGAGACCAGAATTCAGAGAGCTCGCAACGTTCAGCTTCTTTGATTTCCTGAATGCGGCAACCGTATTTGGTAATCCAAATCTGAAACAGACCCGTATCACCAACATTGATTTACGTTACGAATTATATCCTGCTGCCGGCGAAACATTCGCAGTAGCTGCATTCTACAAGAAGTTTAAAGATCCTATCTCTGAAACATGGTATAGCATCGATAACAACGACCGTACATACATCAACCTGAATGATGCAAATACATTCGGAATTGAATTGGAAGCAAGAAAGAACCTGGAGTTTGTAATGGGCAGATGGGGTAAGAATTCCTTCATATTCGCTAACGGTGCATACATCCACTCTTCAATCAAGAATCCAAACCAGACTGTACGTAACATCAACGGTGAAACGAGAAGTATGCCGGGTCAGTCTCCATACCTGATCAATGCAGGTTTGCAGATTAACAATCCTAACAACGACATGGGTGTAACCGTACTGTACAACAGAATCGGTTCAAGGATCAACATTGTGGGTGACGACAGCAGCAACAAACTGGACGTGTTCGAGAATTCCAGAAACCTGCTTGATCTGCAGCTCAGCAAACGTCTGTTCAAAAAGAACGGAGAAATCAAGCTGAACATTTCAGACATCCTGAACAATCCGTATCTGTTGTATCAGAACAAAGACGATAAAAGATCTTATAAGAAAGGGACAGATTATGTGTTCTATCAATACAAATACGGAACAAATTTCTCTTTAAGCTTTTCCTATACTTTCAGATAATAAAAGGTCAGGTAATAAGTTGACCATTTGTTAACATAGTGCTAATAATCAGCTAACATTTAATTCATTTTTTTGCCAAAAATTCAATTTAATTCTATGAGAAAAAACAAGACATCAGTTCTGCTTATGGCTGCTGCGCTGGCTACAACTTTCGTAGCTTGTAAAGATGATGACAAAGTTGAACCAACTCCTGAACAACCGAAGGCGACTGTTGAATTGAAAGGTAAAATCTCTGCCGACAGAAAGCTTTCAAAGGATACTTTCTATCTGATGAAAGAGTATGTTTACGTTACAAACAACGCTACTCTGACTATAGAACCAGGTACTACTATTCTGGGTGGAAACACAAGTCCTACCTCCGGTGGTACCCTGATCATCACAGCAGGTGCTAAGCTGATCGCTAAAGGTACTGCTGATGCTCCAATCGTATTCACATCTGCTAAAGCTCCAGGTGCACGTGCTAAAGGTGACTGGGGTGGTATCATCCTGTTAGGTAAAGGTTCTACCAACAGACCAGTTGACAAGAGAGTTGTTGAAGGTCTGGCTAACGTAGACGCAACTGTTAACCTGAACTATGGTAATGCAGCCAGCACACAAGGTGATGATGCTGATAACTCCGGTGTTCTGCAATATGTAAGAATCGAGTTCGGTGGTATCGCACTGGCAAGTACTGCGGATAGCGAAGTAAACGGTGTTACTTTCTACGCAGTTGGTTCTGGTACTACAGTTGATCACATCCAGGTTAGCTACTCCGGCGATGACGCTTACGAGTGGTTTGGTGGTAGCGTAAACTGTAAATATCTGGTAGCTTACGGTACACTGGATGATAACTTCGATATGGATAGCGGCTTTAAAGGTAAACTGCAGTTCCTCGTTGCCCTGCTGGATCCTAAAGCTTCTGACGTTGTGAGCCTGTCTAACGGTCTGGAAGTTGATAACCTGAACGGTGCAAACACTTCTACTCCTTTCACTCACCCGATCATTTCTAACCTGACCCTGGTAGGTCCTGGTGCTGCAACCGGTGCTGGTGATTATTTCTACTCTGGTGCAAGATGGAGAAGAGGTGCTAATTTCACTGTAGCAAACTCTGTATTCTCTGGTATGCCAGTTGCTACTGATGTTGAAAGTAAAGTTGCACAGGATTATCTGAGCGATGGTACTTCCAAAATCACTAACTCTATCTTCCAGGCTTCCGGTATCAGCCCTATCTCTACTCAGCGTGGTGCTGGTGCTACTGCAATCGGTCCGGTATTATTTGATGCTGATACTAAAGATGCAAGCTACCTGACTGGTAACGATATCAAAAACCTGATCATGGCTGAAGCGAACACTAACACTACTTACACTGCACTGGCTGATGTTTTTGCTAAGGTTCCTTCTGCTGCTTCTTATAAAGCTACCAACACTGAATTTGCGCTGAAAACTGCTAAAACTGCAGTCTTCTCTGCTGAATTCGATGCTTTCTTCGATAAGGTTAACTACGTTGGTGCGGTAGATCCTGCTAACCCATGGACTAATCAGGCATGGATTAACTGGACTCCAAACGAAACAGTATATGTAAAAGAGTAATTGTTACATAATATAACTGCTTGTCAGAGGGACAGACTTTATAGTCTGTCCCTTATTGTTTGTTAATATTTATATAACATAGTTTGTTCTTTTTTAATAGAAGATATTCCTATTATTGCACTGTCAGTTTTAAGTTGTATACCCGACCATATGAAGCCCGTATTGAGACATGTTACCCGGCCCGCATCAGGTCTTTTGATGATGCAAAATCCGTCTTCTATCTGCATTGACTATACGTGTCTGCCAAAAGGCAATCGTATTTGTATTACGCATTAGAGCCTATTTTATAAAAAATATACCTGTTGCATTTGTGTATAGACAAATGTGCTGGTAGTCTATTGTCCGGAAAATTTGTTAATTAAATCAAATACATCACATGAGAACCCGTATTGCCTCTTTAGCAGTTACCATTACTGCGATGTCTGCTTTTTTATTTGCCTGTAAAAAAGAGGATGCACAAACCCGCAGCCAAGTCCTGGTGAACCATGAAATTCAAGCGCGTGTAGATGAAAAGTATCTGCAGAAGATCCATGATCTCGGATTTGATACATCCGGCGTAAAAAATTATGATTCAATTTTTGTAGTAGAAGGAGATCGTGCTATTTCAAGAAAATTTCTGGATGAATACAACGTCAGAAAGGATGCAAATGCAAAGTACGCAACCGCTACTAATCTCTGGACACTCGGTACACAGATCAAAGTGTTTTTACCGTCAACTGTCCTTGGAGAATCCCGTTATTATAACGGCGCTGTAAAAGCGATCCAGGAATGGAACAGTGCACATTCTGCCCTGAGCTTTTATGCTACCTACTATGCAACTGATCCGGCATACAGTTTCCAGATCGTTTATGGTACCCTGCCTTCAGGTGTGTATGCAATGGGAGATTATCCAGGATTTTCTAACTTCAATGGTGTGAACGGTTATCAGATCATCCTGAACAAAACCCTGATCGATTCACAGAATCTTAGCGCTGACCAGATCGCCTGGCTGATCGCACACGAAATCGGTCACATGATGGGACTGCGTCACAGCGACTGGAATACACAAGGTGAAGGTGTTGCTGACAATGGTCAGGTGATCGGTAACGTCGATCTGCCTGCTTTTACCGAAGCTGATGCTGCCGGTTCAATCATGCGTAAGAACTTCGTACCTTCTACTAATGACGGATTTATACTGTTTAATGAAAGCGGTAAAGATGCTGAAGTAATCAGAGCATTATACCCAGGTTCTGCATGTAACCTTTATCCTCACATCAACCTGCCGGCATCTGGTACACAGGCTACCTATAACAACATTGGTACGCTGTATCCTTCTTACAGAGTAAAACTGTCTGAACTGATTGCTGTAGAGTGGGATATCAAAAACAGCGCTAATGTAAGCGTGGCTACATGGAACGATTCTGACATATCTTTCCATTTCCCTTCCAATCTGCCAAAAGGTACATACAATGTGTTCCACAGGGTAAGGACGACTACCTGTCCTAATGGTACTCAGATTGTAAAACTGATCCAGATTTTATAATATCTTGATTGACATATGCAAACAGAAAGCCGTTCCGCCTTTGGCGGACGACTTTCTGTTTTATTGTGGGCTATATATTATAAAATGTGTGCCGGTGTATGTAAGCTAAGCATTGCTTCTGCTTCATGGATGGCCTTCACTGTTTTCGTCAACGCATCTGGTGTGACTGATATACTATCAATTCCCTGTTCAACGAGAAACTTTGTGAAGTCGGGAAAATCAGAAGGGCCTTGTCCGCAGATACCTACTTTCACATGTTGCTTTTTAGCGGTACTGATCAGCATACTGATCATTCTTAATACAGCCGGATTGCGCTCATTATAGAGATTCGCAATCAGTGCAGAGTCGCGGTCGAGTCCTAATGTCAGTTGTGTAAGGTCATTGGACCCGATGGAAAAACCATCAATATGCGCGGCGAATTCTTCTGCCATAATGATATTAGAAGGTATCTCGGCCATCAGGTATACTTCCAGACCGTTTTCCCCTCTTTCAAGACCATACTGTTTCATGGTACTTAGTACCTTCAGCAGTTCGTCGACTGTTCGGCAGAAAGGGATCATGACGACTACATTCTCCAGTCCCATTTCCTCTCTTACCTTTTTGATGGCTTTGCATTCAAGCGCGAAGGCTGCGCTATATTTCTCAGAATAATACCTGGATGCACCTCTCCAACCGATCATAGGATTTTCTTCTGCTGGTTCGAAGTACTTTCCTCCCAGCAGATTGTAGTATTCGTTGCTCTTGAAATCGGAGAAACGTACAATCACTTTACCTGGATGAAATGCAGCGGCAATCTTCGCAATGCCATAGGCTAGCTTTTGTACAAAGTAGGCTTCTTCATTTTCATATCCTCTGATCAATTGTATGATCTCTGCGCTTAGTGCCGCATCGTTCAATGTTTTATGATGCAATAAGGCAAGCGGGTGTATTTTAATGTAGTTGTTAATGATGAATTCTTCCCTGGCTAGTCCGACGCCCTTGTTGGGAAGATGTGAATATTGAAATGCCATTGAAGGAGAGGCGACATTCAGCATCAGCGATGTATTGATCTCAGGCAGTTCCCGCAGATCAAGCGAAGTTTCTTTGAAAGGCACGATTCCTTCATAAATGATGCCTTCATCACCTTCTGCACAGCTGATGGTAATATCCTGACCGGAACTGAGTAACTCAGTAGCGTTGCCGCAGCCTACGATGGCGGGAATCCCCATTTCTCTTGCTACAATAGCAGCATGACAGGTACGTCCTCCTTTATTGGTCACAATAGCGGCTGCCATTTTCATGATAGGTTCCCAATCGGGATCTGTCATATCTGTAACGAGTACATCGCCGGGTTTGAATTCCGAACCTTCGGTAATACGTTTGTCCAGTGAGAAAAGGATATTCACTTTTCCGGACGCGATCTTATCTCCTACTGCAATCCCTTTTAATAAGGGCGTCGCTTTTTGTTCCATACTATAGGAGGTGATCGTATGATGTTCTTTCTGTGAGTGAATGGTTTCGGGGCGGGCCTGTACGATGAATAATTCGTTGCTGAGCCCATCTAAGGCCCATTCTATATCCATCGGACACCATTTTCCTTTGAGCTGCGAATAGTATTCTTCTATTCTGCATACCCATTCGGAAAGTTGCAAAATCTGTTTATCGCGTAATGAGAATCTTTGCTGATTGGCTTTGTCAAGCGGGATGATCTTGGTGCGTTGGTCATTACTTTCACCATACACCATCATTTTGTCTTTCACGCCCAGGCGTTTTTCAATGATGGGCGCGTGATGCCCGTTGAGCGCAGGTTTGAATACGATAAATTCATCAGGAGATACAGCTCCCTGTACGACCATTTCTCCCAGTCCGAAAGCGGCGTTGATGACAACCACATCTTTGAAACCTGATTCTGTATCCAGGGAAAAGGCGACGCCGGCAGCACCGAGATCTGAGCGGACCATCTTCTGTATACAAACGGATAAGCCTATACTGAAGTGGTCATATCCAAAATTTTGTCGGTAGCTGATGGCTCTGTCAGTGAAGAGAGATGCGAAGCAGTTGCGTACGGCATCGATCAATGCGGCTGGTCCTCTGACATTCAGATAAGTTTCCTGCTGTCCGGCAAAGGATGCATCCGGGAGGTCTTCTGCGGTAGCGGAAGAACGTACGGCTACGTCTGTAATGTCCTGACCATATTCCCGGGAGAGTTCCATATAGGCACTAATGATCTCTGTACTGAGTTCATGCGGAAATTTGGTATTACTGATTGCCTGGCGGATGCGTTGTCCCGCTCGTCTCAGGGTCACCAGCGAGGTAAAGTCAATACCAGCGATCTGTTCCTGGATATAATCTTCCAGGCCACTTTGACGCAGAAACTGATAATAGGCTGTTGTGGTGATAGCGAAGCCGGAGGGTATGTTAATACCTGCTTTGGTGAGGTTGGCAATCATTTCTCCAAGTGAGGCGCACTTACCACCTACGATAGGGATATCCTCCAGGCATAATGCCTGAAGAGGAATTACAATTCGTGTTTCCATTGAAGAGATTAGTTTTGGTGTATGACAAAGTTGGCGTCGGGATAAAGGTCATCATTATTGTAACCAGAAATACAGATACGCGAAGAAGCCGAAAACAAATCTATAATGAGTTGTTAATCACGATTTTTTTTCAGGTACAGCGGTCGAATCTGCGTAATTTTAGTAAAATATTCCCCGATGCATTTCACGTTAGATGAAACCGACCTGCACATACTGGACCTGTTACAGGAAGATGCGCGTCTTACCAACAAGGAGATAGCCGCCAGACTGGGAAAATCAGTAACCTCCATATTTGAACGTGTGAAACGGCTTGAATGTGAGGGCTATATCAAAGGCTATGTAGCCATCCTGGATAAAAAACGCATGGGCAAACACGTAACAGCTTTTGCAAATATTACACTTAAAGAGCATGGGCATGATATCTTCCAACTGTTTGAGGAGAAGGTCAATACCTTTCCGGAGGTGATGGAATGTTATAAAATCAATGGTCCTTATGATTATCTGCTGAAGGTGATGGTTGCGGATCTGGAAGAGTACGAACTGTTTATTACCAACAAACTCTCACGGCTGGATGCCGTCAGCAGGATTAACAGTCTTTTTGTAATAGCGGAGCCCAAACATGAGACTGCCTTGTCATTGACTACAGGGCAGATTATCAAGACATCAAAGCATGGTAAAAGGGAGGAAGGTCTCTGATGAGCCGTGGTCATCTTGCTGCGAAAGTTACATGCTTCAAAAACTTAACATTAGAAATGACCAAAGTTAATATTAGGGTAACACTCCCTTAACACACGCTATATATTTTTGGAAACATGCGAACATATAAGGAAACCTATTACTATCAATACCCTTATTGTTGCCTATAACAAGCTTGTATGAATAATTTTCTATCTGCTTTTCCTGTCATTTTACCTATGTCTATGTCTGGGAATAAGTAAGGAATTAAACAAGCCGAACAGAATAATTTGCTCACATAGCTCAAAACTTAACATATAAGTTATTGAGTGTGATACGTGCGTCTGTGTGTTAACATTAATTTAATATTGTGTTAACATATGCGTAATGTAGCAGGGATACGTTTGCGTCAAAATTGAAAAGACGTGAATAAGCAATTCTATTCATTATTGTTATTTGTGAGTATCCTTGTACTGTCGGCTGCCGGCTTAAGAGCTCAGATCACCACTTCCCAGATCACCGGGAAAATAGTGAGCAGTAAAGGAGAGGCCCTGCCAGGGGTTACAATACTGGCAGTAAACACTTCTACAGGTACCCGTTACGGTGCGCAGACACAGGCAGACGGTCGTTACCTCATCAACAACGTTAACCCTGGTGGTCCATACACAATCACCGTTTCCTATATAGGTTTTAAAACTGAAGAAGCTCCCGGAATTAATCTTTCCCTGGGTAGCTCTACTTTCAATTTCCAGTTGGCCGATGCTTCTACTGCACTGAGCGAAGTAGTAGTAAAAGGCAACACCACACAGAAAGGCGGTTCTTTCAAAATTGGTCAGAACCAGTTGAAAACCCTGCCTTCGATCAACCGTAGTTTCCAGGACTTTACCCGTGCTACTCCACAGAGTAATAACAACTCTTTCCTGGGTACCAACTACCGTTACAATAACGTTACATTGGATGGCGCGATCAATAACGATGCGATCGGCTTCAGCCCTTCCATGGGTGGTCAGAGCAATAGCTCCGGACAGCCTGGTAGCAGTACCCGTTCCAACCCGGTATCACTGGATGCGATCCAGGATATCCAGGTATACCTGGCTCCATATGATGTGAAAATCGGTAACTTTCTGGGTGGTAGTATCAACGCGGTAACCCGTAGCGGTACGAACGAATTCCATGGTTCGGTATACGGTTTTGGCCGTAATGCTGACCTGATCGGTAAAAACAATGCCGGTGACGGTTCCAAACTGCCTTCCAGTTTCCATGACTATCAGACCGGTATCAGATTAGGTTTCCCTATTATCAAGGATAAATTATTCTTCTTCACCAACGAAGAGATCGCACGTCGTCGTGATCCGGTGATCCTGGGTGCTGGTTCAGCTGATATGCCGCTGATCACTGTACAGGAAGCTGAACAGATCCGTCAGCACATGCTGGATCTGGATGTGAGCAAATCTGGTAAGTATGATCCGGGAACTTATGGCAACACTTCTATTTATTCAAATTCCAATAAGTACTTTAACCGCTTAGACTGGAATATCAATGATAAACACCAGTTGTCACTGCGTAACAATACCATTACTTCAGAAGCTACCAACCTGGAGCGCGACCAGCAGAACTTCCGTTTCAGCGGTATCGACTTCAAACAGGTAAACAATCAGTCTTCTACCGTACTGGAGGTGAAAAGCCGTTTTAATAACTCCGTTTCTAACAGTTTGATCGTTGGTTACTCTACCGTTCATGACTACCGTGACCCGACTTCTGATCCTTCCCTGGCACAGATTCAGATCAAATCAAGAGGTGGTACTATTTTCCTGGGTACAGACCGTGAAGCGTCTATCTTCAACATGAAGCAGAAGACTTTTGAATTCACTGATAATGTGAATATCTTCAAGGGTAAACACAACATCACTATCGGTACGCATAATGAGCTGTATAACATCACTTATGGTTTCGTGAACTCCTGGAATGGTCGTGTTGACTATGAAAGCATCAACGACTTCCTGAATGACGCACCAAGCCGGGTACGTGCTAACTTTAACTATGCTAATAATTCCCGTGATTATATCATGGCGAATCCACCAGCTCAGTTCAAAATTGGTATGTATAGCCTGTACGGACAGGATGAGATCCAGATAACTGATCGTTTCAAACTGACTCCAGGTCTCCGTTTTGACTACACAAATCTGCCTAACAGACAGAGCCTGAGTGACAAGACAACGAATGCTCCGGTAGATCCTAACTTCGGTACTACTTACAGCTACACGAAGCCAAAAGATATCAACAACAAATACCTGAACAATATTCAGATCTCCCCCCGTCTGGGCTTTAACTACGACATCAAAGGCGACCAGAGTCTGGTACTGCGTGGTGGAACAGGTCTGTTTACCGGTCGTATTCCATTCGCTTGGTTAGGCTATGCTTACTACAACAACGGTACTACCTATGGTGCATATGACAAACGCTTTACCGCAGCTGCTCCTCCTGCAGCAAACAGCAATCCTGTAAAAGTATCTGACCAGGGTGCAGCGCAGTTTGTAACCGCACAGGGTGTTGATGTACACGATGCATCTGGTGCTACGCAGGTGGATCTGATCGACAACAACTTCAAGATGCCACAGATGTGGAGAAGTAGTGCAGCACTGGACTACTCTACTAAGAACAGATGGAGATTTACTATCGAAGGTATCTATACCAAGACTATCTACGATCTGAAGTTCCAGCAGGTGAACCTGGTAGATAATCCTACCTACAATATCTACGATACCGATAAGCAACAGCCTATCTACAGTGGTACCAAGATCAACTCTAAATTCACCAACGCTTACCTGTTGTCTAATACAAAGAAAGGTTACCGTTATGCGGTTACTGGTCAGGCAAGCAAAGCATTTGACTTCGGCTTTAACTTCAGCTTAGCATATACATATGGTCAGTCTAAAGATATCACGAACGGTATCCGTAACTCTATGGAGTCTAACTGGCAGCTGAACCAGGCACTGAATCCTAACGATCCACACCTGGCTTACTCTAACTTTGACATCCGTCACCGTATCGTAGCAACCGCTAACTACAAAATGGACTGGAATCACAAGGGTCGTTTTGTGTCTAACTTCGCGCTGTTCTTCAACACTTCTTCCGGTCTG
Organism: Chitinophaga pinensis DSM 2588; assembly: GCF_000024005.1. Taxonomy (NCBI): domain Bacteria; kingdom Pseudomonadati; phylum Bacteroidota; class Chitinophagia; order Chitinophagales; family Chitinophagaceae; genus Chitinophaga; species Chitinophaga pinensis. The sequence goes on along the minus strand of NC_013132.1, from coordinate 211,643 downwards.
CCATTCTCTTATGGTTTCGTGAATGCAACTATCCAGGGTACACCTCAGCAGGTTAGTCTGGCGTACATTCCAAAAGATCAGGCAGAAGCACGTCAGTTCTTCACTCCTGCTAACCAGGCAATGGCTGACGCGTTCTTTGCTTATGTAGAAGGCGATAAATACCTGAGCAGCCGTAAAGGTCAGTTCACAGAACGTAACGGTGGTCGTACGCCATGGAATACACAGGCTGACTTCCGTTTCTCACAGGATTTCAACTTCAAAGCCGGTAAATCCACTCACACGCTGACACTGACTTATGATATCATCAACCTGACAAACCTGTTGAACAAGGACTGGGGTATCCAATACTTCTCTCCAAACACCTTCAACTCAACTGCGAGTGTAGGTTTGTCACAAAAAACTCCAGGCTCTCCTTCTGCTTACCCAGTATACGAGTGGTCTAACCCTGGTACGCCTTATTCCAGAGATTTCTTTGGAAGCAGACACCAGATGCAGCTGGGATTGAGGTATTCATTCTAAAATCTATAGCGCATAAAAAAGCCTGGCTTTATAAAGCCAGGCTTTTTTATGCGCTATAGATTTTAGAAGAATTAGGAATTAAGAATTAAAAATTGGTGTGAAGTGGCCTCTGGCGGTGAGTAATGGGAGGTTTGGGGATAGTGGTTATGTGGTTGTTAGGTGATAGCAGGAGGAGCAGATGACTTTAGATTAGGAATTAACGATAAGAATTGAAATGAAATGAAGTGACTCCAGCGGTGAGTATTATTATGTGAGAGGTGAGAGAATGACTATTATCAGATATACCTGTCAATGGCAATTTTAGTGAGGGTTTAAGGGGGGATTAGGCGGTTTTTCTTAGAATTCTTAATCCTTAATTCTTAATTTTTAATTTTTCCAATTGTTAATACGCAGATAATGTAGGCGTAACAATGGAGTAATACACGGCGGGTAATTTTACAATATAATTTGAACGTAAGCGTAGATTTTCATAAGCTGTTTTAATCGAACGTCCCGGGAATTATCCCGGGACTTTTTTATGTCTTTATTGCTTATGAAGGATTATTTATTGATGAGGATAAACTGACGGCTTATCTGCTCTTTGGTGACGCCTATGAGCCAGTCATCTACCCTGATGCTGGTATCTGTCAATCGTTCTACCTGAAGGTATTGGGTGACAGAGTCCTGGCCGGTGATGATCAGGTTGACCCTTTTACCGGCGGGAATTACTTTATAAGTTCCACTAAGGTGATATGATTTGGCGTCAAAGACGAATTGTCCGTTACGGCCAAATATATAATACGCAGAATCTTTCGGACCTATTGTCTGCCAGGCAGTATCAGGCATGGATAACTGCTGGGATAACTGCCAGGATCCGGTAACATCTATTGAGGGGGTAGCCTCTATGTCATTTTTTTCGCAGCTGCAAAATAACATGAGTAGCAGCAAGCTGGTTAATAGTGATCTCATGCATAGGAGTTTGTAATTAGAACGCAAAAAGTCCCGCTTAGTTACATTATAATCCCAGTTTACCTGCGTATTTCTCAGGATTTTTCTCAAATACACGTTTGCAGGTAGGAGAACAGAAATGTAAAGTATCCGTTTTATATACACTCCACTCTTTGTACATGGTATCATAAGGCATGCCACACACAGGATCCGGCAGTTTACCGGCAACAACTGCATTTTCAGCCGGAGCATGTTCCGCAGGTTGTGTAGTGACAGAATCAGTACCAGCAGTGTGTTGTGTGCCGGAGTTGCCACAGGCAGTCATAAAGGCTGCAAGCAGCAGTATATAGGATGCATTCAGTAAATGCTTCATCGTCATATTGTTAGCGGTTAAAGGAATCAGGCAGCAGCCTCGTTGTCTTTATTAATACGCATCACTAATATGCGGAAGTAGATCTTAAGCGTAAAGGCAAGTACCAGGGAACCTGCCAGGCTCAGAGTAATAATTGATCCGGTAGCAGTGGTCAGCAGGAAAGCTGACAGCTTCGGTAAGTAAGGTGCGATTAACGCCAGCAGGGCGATAATAAATATATTACGAATTTCTGTGCGGTATTGTTTTAACAGGCCGGTCATTGGTTCAAAGATTAATTCCGGTGAATAATATACAAAATTAAGGCATAATGAATAGAATACATTGTACAAATCCCGGAGAATGATGACCGGTTTATGTCAATTTATCAGAACCAGGCATAAAAAAAGGGTCCGCCGTATGGCGAACCCTTGGCTATAATCGTAATGTGATTGTAATTACCAGATAACCACTCTTTTATCGTCAGACAGTACCATTTTACTACCTGGTGTGCAACCCCATGCATCAGCAAATGCTTTCAGGTGAGGAAGCGGACCATTGATACGGTCTCTTGCCGGTGAGTGAGGATCGGTCTGGATCTGGTTGCGCAGGGCAGCATCTGTTGTGTTTGCGTGCCATACCTGTGCCCAGCCCAGGAAGAAACGTTGTTTCCAGTTGAAACCATCAATTAATGCTGGTTCTGGTTTACCCTTCAGGGATTTCTCCAGGGCATTGTAAGCCAGTGTCAGACCACCCAGGTCAGCGATATTTTCACCGATGGTCAGGGCGCCATTGATAAAGAAGCCTTTCTGCACCTCGATACCGCTGAAATAGTTGATATAACGTTTAGCCAGTGCCATGAAATTCTTACGGTCAGCATCTGTCCACCAGTTTTTCAGGTTACCTTCTGCGTCGAACTGAGAACCCTGGTCGTCAAAACCGTGGGTGAATTCGTGTCCGATTACCGCAATGATACCACCATAGTTGATCGCATCATCTGCATTGGCATTGAAGAATGGCGGCTGGAGGATACCCGCAGGGAATACTACTTCGTTATTAAGCGGGTTATAATAGGCATTCACGGTCTGAGGAGTCATACCCCACTCGCTTTTGTCTACCGGTTTGCCGATCTTGTTAAGCGCCTCTTTATGGTCATATTGCGCGGCGGCAACGATATTTTCTACCAGGTTAGCTGGTTTGATATCTATGCTGGAATAGTCCTTCCATTTGTCAGGATAACCGATCTTGTAGGTAAAGGAAGCCAGCTTTTTATGGGCCATTTCTTTAGTAGCGGCACTCATCCAGGTCAGGCTGTCGATACGCTCGCCATATACGGCGCGTACGTTCTCGATCATTTCAGATACCTTCTGTTTGGAGCTTTCCGGGAAATATTTCTTAGCAAATACTTTACCCAGCGGCATACCCATAATACCATCTGTAGCACGGATAGCGCGTTCCAGGCGTGGACGCTGTTGTTTGGTGCCACGCATAACGCTTGCGAAGAAGTGGAAGTTCTCATCATCCAGCTGTTTGTTCAGGAAGCCGGCGAAATGAGACAATACCTGCCAGCGCAGCCATGTTTTGAGTGTTTCCGGAGCAGTACTTTTCAGCAGCGCTGATACTTTGGATACATATGCTTTGTTCTGGATGATCAGGGTATCTGATTTTATACCCTGTGCATTGGTGAACGCATCCCAGTCGTAGTCAGGCGCCAGTTTCTTCAATTCGCTGTAGTGTGCTTTGTTGTAGGTCGCTACCGGATCGCGCAGCTCAACGTTGGAAAGCTGTAATTTAGCCACTTTGGTTTCAAAATCGAGGATGGTCTTACCCGGCTCCGCTTCTTTAAAACCAGCGCTTGCAAATTGTTTGTCAATGTGCTTTACGAATTCGTCGCGCACTTCTTTAGTGCTGGCGTCTGGTCTTTCGTAATAGCTTTTTTCACCCAGGCTCAGACCGTCCTGTCCCTGGTAGAGGGCATTCATTTTACTGTTACGGGCATCTGCTTCAACGCCGAAGTTGATCACACCTGGAATGCCGATGGCTTCCAGTTCGCCGGAAACTTTGGAAAAATCTGCCAGTGTCTGAATACTGTTAATCTTATCGAGATAAGGCTGTAATGGCGTAACAGCCAGTTTCTCGATAGCTGCAGTGTCCAGGAATGAGCGGTAGAAATCTGAGATCTGCTGCTCTTCAGTACCTTTTTTGAGATCTTTCTGATCTGCAAGTGACAGAATAATGCCTTTCAGACGTACTTCCTTGTTTTCCTTATCCAGTACGTTAAATGCGCCCCAACGACTTTCTGTGGAGGGGATGGGGTTGCTTTTCTTCCAGTTGCCGTTTACATACTGGTCGAAATCATCGCATGGTTTAGCGCTTGAATCAATGGAACTTACTTCGAAAGCGGGGACTTTGGTCGTGTCTGCTGCTGCTACAGCTGCTGTATCCTGCGTTTGTTTGGTGGTGTTGCCGCCATTACAGGCTGCCATAAGCGTGACAGCTGCCAGTAATGGAAGTTGCAAAGCGTAAGTGCTCTTCATAAAATAAACAGGTTTAGTTTTTAAATATAACTAAAACATCCCATGCGGCCTTAGCGCTTTTTGACAAATGGTCTGATCGATAGGATGATTGTGGGAGGTTTGCTGACTCTTTAGTAGGTTTGTGGTCTTTTAAAACCGGATACATGAACTTTGGTGTAAAATTATTCAGGGTACTAAATGGCATTGGTATCGTCATGACCAGCTTTTTATTGTTAGCCTTTCTGAGATGGATGTTACAGATTGGATTCATCGGGGCAGGACTTCCTGTCATTTTCCTGGGAGGAGTGCTGATCCATGCCATATTAGCGAACGGTGTTCAAAAAAGCTTGCGGAATCCGGAATTACCCGTAAAAGACAATACACTAAACGGGGTACAGATCCTGGGTTTTTTCCCCATATTGATTGGGCTGTTAGTGGTGGCGACAGCCTCCATGTTGAATAATCCCGACTGGAGGGATCTGGTGGCTAAAGACTTAGCCGATCAGGCAGTAGCCAGCGCGCAAAAGATGCCAGATGGTACCATTGAGTCAAGTATTGTTCTCGGACAAATACTAATGACCGTATATGGCATTATCCTTGTCGGCAATGCAGTAGTTGCAATGATCTACGTGAAACAGTTGAGGGATCGCCAGAACGAAGACCAGAATGGGAATCCGGACGATATAGGCGCCTGATCTGACACATAAGCCCAAATCCTTAATATAACAATAATGGAACCATTAGCTGAGCGCATAAGACCCGAGACCCTGGATGAGCTGGTGGGACAGGAACACCTGACCGGCAAGGACAGCATACTACGTACTGCTTTACAACAAGGCAGAATTCCTTCGATGATTCTGTGGGGGCCTCCGGGTGTAGGTAAAACCACGATCGCCAATATTATAGCACACACACTGGACGTGCCTTTTTATACTCTTTCCGCGATCGCGGCAGGTGTGAAGGAAGTTCGCGAAGTGATTGAAATAGCCCGTAAACAGGGATATGCCGTTCTGTTTATCGATGAAATTCACCGTTTCAATAAGTCACAACAGGATGCATTACTGGGGGCTGTTGAAAAAGGGATCATTACCCTGATCGGCGCCACTACTGAGAATCCCTCTTTTGAGGTCAACTCGGCATTATTGTCACGCAGCCAGGTATATGTACTGAAACCCCTCAGCGAACGTGAATTGCTGCAATTATTACAGCAGGCCATGCAACAGGATGAATGGCTGGGCAGTAAACAGATCGAATTAAAAGAAACAACAGCACTATTCAATATATCAGGAGGAGACGCCAGGAAACTACTGAATCTCTTTGAACTTGTCGTAAGCACGCTGCAAAATGAACGGCCTATTGTCGTTACCGACCAGAAGGTGATGGACATTGCCCAACAGCGGGTAGCGATCTATGATAAGACAGGCGAACAGCACTACGATATTATTTCTGCATTTATCAAGTCTATCAGAGGGAGTGATCCTAATGCGGCCGTGTATTACCTGGCGCGTATGATAGAGGGCGGCGAAGATGTGAAATTCATTGCCCGCCGTTTGCTGATCTCTGCTTCTGAAGATATCGGCAACGCCAATCCTAACGCACTACTGCTGGCGACCAGCTGCTTCCAGGCGGTGACCATGATCGGTTACCCGGAAGCAAGGATCATCTTATCACAGTGTACTACTTATCTTGCTTCTTCGGCAAAGAGTAATGCATCTTATATGGCCATCAATAATGCAATGTCTGTTGTATCTCAGACAGGAGATCTCCCTGTGCCAATGCATATCCGCAATGCGCCTACGAAGATGATGAAAGATATGGGCTATCACAAAGGATATGAATATTCTCATGACTATGAGAACAACTTCTCCCAGCAGGAATATCTGCCTGACCGTATCAAAGGAATGAAATTGTACGATCCGGGCAAAAACGCGCGGGAGGACGAGATGCGTAAGCACCTGCGTAACCTCTGGAAAGAGAAATACGGTTATTAGTCTGCCTTAGTCTTCACCTTTTTTCTCCAGTATCTCAAATGGCACATGTATCTGCACGCCCTGCTCATCTACGAGTGTAAGGGTGTGTTTACCTGCTGGTGGATGTAAAGCCATCTGATGGAATTCCTGCGTCGTTCCCAGGTAGCTGTCATCCATATGCCAGAAGATCTTTTCTGCCGTATTGCGGTGTGTAGCTGTAAATACGGCCTCTCCCGGCTTACCATCTATCTCTATTGGTACATAAATACGCGCATTGGGTCTCGGATAGATCACCTCCATCGGTGCTTTATCCTGACTGAGGGTAGCCAGACATTCCTGTTTATAAGGGGGTAAAGGCAGATAATTATGTTTGGTGCGATAGTAAAATTCCATGGCAGGCGGTAATATAAACCAGGGTACATGCTGCATCTGGGAAGGGGATTCACAGTCGGCTGTCACGCGCAATTGACCGCTATGATCCAGGTGCACCAGCTGATGATAAGGACAGAGTCCTGAACGAAGACCGTTGGCAGGAACGGCGATAGAATCTTTCTCCGGACAAAGATCGCTGGCCCTGTAACCGCTTTGCCGGCATACTTCAATCTTCCGCAGCTTATCGTATGGAGTATTGAACCAGCTACCTGTATGGAGGAGTCTGAATACATCAAACATAATCGGTGCAGCAGTAGACACACCAACCAGCCCTGGTCTTCCTTCTCCATCGGCATTGCCCACCCATACACCGACAATGTATTGTGGCGTCACACCGATTGCCCATCCATCCCTGAAACCAAAACTGGTACCTGTTTTCCATGCAATACGCTGTGAGGAGGAGAATTGTTGCCATAACATCTCCTCTCCCGGCCGCATTACCTCTTCCATTGCCTGAAAGGTATACCAGATCGCGCCTGCATCTAATACGCCTGTGGCAGAAGGGGCAAATTTTGACACCCGTTTAGCATCTTTACGATAGTTCGGTGCATGGATGTCGTCTGCGTCATACTTGCCATTGTATTGCTCAAGATGCAGCAGTGTGCGGGCCAGACTGGCATACATACCTGTCATTTCCCAGAGGGTAGATTCCCCTCCGCCTAATATCAGTGACAGACCATAGTGGTCAGGTGGTTGATTTAATGTTGTAATACCCAGTTTCTTTAGCAATGCGTGCATTCTTTCATACCTGTATTGTTGCAGCATTCTGACTGCCGGTATGTTTAATGAACGAGCCAGTGCCTTACTGGCAGGTACAGCGCCGTCATAACCCAGGTCAAAGTTCTGTGGTGTATATCCGGCTATCTGTGTAGGAATATCCGGTACCAGTGAATGCGGTAGTATAATCCCATCCGTGAGCATGGCCGCATACAGAATCGGTTTCAGTGTACTACCCGGACTACGGGGCGCCTGTATAATATCAACATGGCTTTCCGTCTCCGGATCTTCGGGATGATAAATATTTCCTACATAGGCTAATGCATCACCGGTTTCCACATCCAGTACAACCGCGGCTGCATTGTTGATGCCATTGGCTTTATAAACAGCATGATATCGTTCTACGATATTGCTGACATTCCGCTGAAGTGCGGCATCTAATGTAGTCTGGATACGTGTTACGGCTTTTTCGTCCCTGGTTTTTTGTGCAGGATAATCTCTGCGGAAACGATCCAGCAGATGAGGTGCATCCTGTGGCAATGCTTTGGGCTGATCGGGTAATGGTTCCAGTTCAGCCAGCTGACAGGTTACACTATCAATGGTTTCATTATGCCATAACCTTTCCAGTAACTGATTCCTTTTGCGTAATAAGATCTGCCGGTTACGACCGGGGTGTACCAGGGCCGGACTATTGGGCAATACCGCCAACGCCGCCGTTTCCCCCCATGACAATTGTGTCGCACTACGACCATAGTATCGCCAGGAAGCAGCTTCCAGTCCTACGACGTTTCCGCCGAAAGGTGCATTACCTGCGTATAAGGAGAGAATACTTTTTTTGGAATAGGAAAACTCCATCCTGGTTGCCATCACCGCTTCAATCAGCTTCTGAAAGATATTACGCTCTTTATTGCGGGAGAGGCGTATCACCTGCATGGTGAGCGTACTACCGCCACTCACTACCTTTTTACTGCTGAGGTTCTGTCTGATCGCACGTCCCAATGCCAGTAGATCTACGCCCCAGTGATGATAGAAGCGTTTGTCTTCATACGCTACAATACAGGCAGCAAATTTTTCAGGTACCCGTTTGTCAGCCGGGAATCGCCATTGCCCGTCTGTAGCGATGGTTGCGCTTAGTAATTCGCCGTTACTGTCTTCAATTACAAATGAGGTCGGTGTGGTGAAAAGACGGGAAGGGATACAAAAGATGTAGAGTATAAGGAGTAGTGTTGCGGCAATGAGCCACCATTTACGTTTTCGGAACCAGGGAGACATAAAAACGAAATTAAGAATTAAGAATTAATAATTAAGAATTGGAATGCAGCGAAGATTGCCTGATAGAGAAGTAGATAAGGATATCCACCTGGTGTTCGTGCTATAAATAAGAAGGGCGCCTCATGTACTGAAGCGCCCTTTAGGTATGAACTCTTAATTTTTAATTCTTCATTACTTCACCACTTCCACCCATTTACCTGGCAGGAATGCGTGTATGGTATTATCATACATCGCTTCACAGGATACCGCCGGCAGATAGTAACGGCCGAGGTAGGCTGCATTCAGCAGGACATTATAAGTGCGGGTTTTGCCTTCTTCCAGGTTGAAGTAAGTGTATACCCTGTCATCACGGATGTCTTTGTAAGTAAATGGTGATGAACTGAAGGTGCTGTCATTTTCCAGCAGACGGGTATTGATGATCTCCCATCCGCTCGGGAATATTTCAGTCAGTGCCATCTGCTCATAGTAACCACGTTTGCCAGGGTTATGGATGGTCACTGTTGCCATGAAGTCAGCGCCCTGACGCAGCGTGGCAGGATCCAGTACTTTACCGTCGCGGGTGCTGTATTTCACCTGTATATCCAGTACATCAGGATTGTTTGGAACGTTTGGTTCCTGACCGGCTTCCGGACGTCCCTGAAGGATCAGGCGTGTATACAGTACGTTCTGGCCTTTGTTCTGGATGCTGATATTACCATCACTATTAACAGTAACAGGTACCTGTGTTACGTAAGACGCGGCATTTACAGTATTGCTGCTGCCGTTCAGGGTGTAACTGAAGTTCATTTTGTTACCGCTGGTATTTACACCACAATATTTGGCCACTGCAATGAGTGCGTATGCAGTAGTCTGTGTGCTGTACCAGGTTTCCTGTGAGAGATTAGCAGCGATCTGACGTAACAGTTCGTTAGCGCGGTTACGCTGTCCGAGGATTGTCAGTGTTTCCAGTATCATCGCTTTATCACGCAGGTCGGAACCGAAGGTACCACCCAGCTGATTGAATGGTTTTACCTCTGTTGGAAGGTTTTGTACCAGGCTGTTTGCCAGTTCCGGCTGACCCGATAATTTATAGGCAGCAGCCAGTCTCCATTTCGCTTCAACAGACAGGTACTTAAACTCTCTCAGACGGTTCATAGCACCCAGTTCTGGTATTTTGGCCAGTGCCAGCAGGTAAAGGCGGTATGCCTGTGTGAGGTCGCCACCATAGAAGTTAGTGGTAGACGGCGCCCATGAACCTGCCTTATTACGCTGGTATTTCTTCCATTGGTCGAGCATACCCGCTGGCAGTTCGTATCCTTTTGCCTGTGCTTCCAGCAGGAAGTGACCGGCATAGTTGGTACCCCACTCGTCAGCTTTCGCTTCACCCGGCCAGTAGCTCAGACCTCCGTCAGAAGTCTGGAAGCCTTTCAGGCGTCCGATACCGGCTTTTACGTTTTTCTCGATATTGGCCAGTTCGTTCGGTTTCAGGTCCATCAGCTGATTTAGTGCCAGCTGCGGGAATACGCCGGAGGTGGTTTGTTCTACACAACCGTGCGGATATTGTATCAGGTAGTTCAGGCGTTTCGCCAGATTCAGTGCAGGAATAGTGGATACTTCCAGTACACCGGTGTTGGTGCCAGCCATACCCGCAGGTTTGTAGGCAGTGCTCCAGCTTTGACCCGCCTGTAATGTGGATTCCTGAACGGTAGTGATGACCGGGTTAGGATTACGCACTTCCAGTTCTGTTTCGTCTTCTGCTTTTGCAGCGCCGCTGGTAGCGGTCACTTTCACTTTTGCCACACCGACCTGTGGTTTAACACGTACGTCGAAGTATACGATCTGTTCGCCTGGTTGTGCGAATGTTACCGTTTTGGTACGCTCGCCTACTACTTCCAGCAGCGGACTGGTAGCCAGTGTTACTTTCGCCGAACGGATATTGTTCTCCATACCAAATACAGTTACCGGCAACTGGATCGTTTCTGAAGGACCCAGTACGCGTGGTAATGTAGTCAGCAGCATCAATGGTTTCTTCACCGCTACTGCTTTTTCAGCAGCCCCGTAAGCACCATCCTGTCCTGCTACTACCATCGCTTTCACAGAACCTACATATGGTGGGAGTTTGAAATTATGTGTCTGTTTACCTCCTTTGGAAGTGAATGGTCCCATGAAAATTACCACAGGCTTGAAGCGGTTTGCTTTCGCGCTGCCGGCATTTTTATTCAGTCCCTCGTCACCACCAATGCTGAGGATGCGTTCCATATCGCCGCCCCATGCACCAATTACATAATCGAAGAGATCCCATGTTTTAACGCCCAGTGCTTCACGTGCATAGAAGGCACTATGCGGATCGGGTGTTTTGAAACGGGTCAGATCCAGCAAACCTTCATCCACCAGTGCGATGGTATAAGTCATGGATTTACCGTTTGCTTCAGATACGGTGATGCTGGCATTCTGTTCTGGTTCCAGTTTATCAGGCATCGTGATCACCGGTTTCAGGACGGTATTGGCGTCATTGATCGTGATCGGAATAACACCGTACATACGGATCGGCAGGTCGTTGACTGTCTGTGCATGTTTCTGCAACAGGCTTACGTTGACGTAGATGTTAGGCGACATTTCTTTTTCCGCCTTGAACTTGTAAACGGTCTGTCCTTTCTCGGTGCTGATCCAGAAAGTCTTCAGCACTTTGCTGCCGCTTTCTATGCTTACCAGTCCGCGGCCGCCTTCGCTGCTTGGGATGGTAAGGGTGATATCATCACCTACGTTATACTGGCTTTTATCTGATGTGAATACCAGCATAGCTGCTTCAGAAGGGTTTTCTTTCTGTACCCTTTCGGCCCATCCCGGCCAGTCGATATATACGGCCTGTCCGGTGGTATGACCACTCTTCAGGTCTTTTACACGTACGAGATAGCGACCCCAGTCAGGGTATTTGATCTGCAGGTTCCAGGTGCCTTTACCACCATGTAATGTCATGGTTTCTTTTTTCAACAGCTGGTTGTAGCTATCCTGAGTGAAGTTGCTGAATTCATCTTCACTGTTTTCATCCCACCACCAGCGCCAGCGTACTTTATACAGTTCAACCTGTACATCCTGGTTACCGCTGAGCAGGTTGCCATTTTCGTCTACATTGACAATGCTGATCGGGTGATCTTTATCAGTGAGCAGCATACCTGTCATACGGTCGCCTTCAGGCATTCTGATACCTGCATAGCTGGCGAACGGATTGTATGGCATGGAGAAATGATCGATACTGAAATCACCACCAGGTTCAAACACCTTGATCTCAAAGCTGGCTTTCAGCTGACCAGGCGCCAATTTGCCCAGTGGCAGATTTACTTTTACCGGAGCGGTACCATTTTCATTCAGACTGCTTTCGAAGATTGTCTTGCTTTCTGATTCGAAGTGTGTGATCGGATCATCAAAATGGTAGTTCTGGAAGTTTTTAAAGCTGGTTGTCTGCTGTGTTAAAGAGACGTCTACTTTCGCTTTCAGGTTTTGTGCGGTAGCGCCAAACATCCAGCGGGCATTCAGGGAACCTTCTGTCGCATCTGCTTTGGAAAGTGTTGTGTTCTTACCAAAGTTCAGGTCTATTTTCAGCCTGTTAGGCTTTACGGTTTCGATACGCAGGTTTTTGGTAAATACGGCTCCACCTACTTTTACTTTAGCGGTCCAGTTACCGGTAGGATCATTCGCGCCGGTGGCTGTTGTAAAGCTGTAGAATCCGTTTACAGACTGTAAGGCATTGAGTTGTCTGTACAGTTGTCCTTTCGGATTGTAGAGTTCCAGTGTTACCGGGTGATTTTCCGGCAGTTTCTTTTGTTTGTCTTCCAGTATGAAGGACAGGAACAGGGTATCTCCGGGACGCCATACGCCACGTTCACCATAGAGGAATCCTTTGATACCGCTTTGTACGTCTTCACCTTTTACATCAAAACGACCCAGTGGCAGGGAGTTACCATCATCGAGTTTCAGGTAACCTCTTTCTGCGTCTTTTTTGGCGATCAGCAGGTATGGTTTACGTTTCAGATCGAAAGTAGCCAGACCATCTCCATCACTTTTCGTTTTGAAGATCACCTGGTTCTGGTAATCAAGGAGTTCCAGTTCGACACCGATCATTGGCTTCGTGTCGCGGATATCTGTTACAGCAATGAGCATACTGTTGTCATTTCCTCGTTTAGCGGTCAGACCGATATTGGAGGAGAAGACGTTACGGGAAGCCCATCTGTCTTTATTGTAATAGGAATTGGAGCATGGGTTATCACGCTGTTCCCAGGAATAACCGTAAGGATAATAGCTATCATAACGGCGCCAGAAATCATCGTCTTCATCGACTTTGTCATTGCCGTAGTAACCGCCATAATACTCTTCTTCGCTTTCTTCGCTGTTACTCTCGCTGTCGCTGCCACTATCAGTTGAGGAGCAACCCAGCAGGGAGTATGATTTACGGAAACCGATCGTTACACGATAGATGGCTCCCGGTTCAGTACGCAGCAGTTTCTCCATATCGAGGAAGAAGCGGTTGCGCTTATGCAGGTTCAGGGATTTATCAGCATCCAGGCGAATGGTCTTTTCCACTACGGGACGACCTACGCGGCGCAGTTCCTGACTGCCATCCAGTGAGTTCTGCTGGAGATATTGCGGGATATTGTTTTCATAGATCTTGATGATGGTCACATCTACAGCACTGAGGTTCACTGCTTCGAATGGCATCACCAGTTTATTGCTTTCCGGCAGGATGACTCCTTTGCCCGGAATGGTAACGGAAGGCTGCGTATTTTCGAAGACTACATTCGCAGAAAAGCTTTGCTCAAGTTTCGCATCCGCTACGTTTAGTATGCCTTCATTGACGATGACATTAAAGTTGCCTTCAAATCTGGTCGGACCAAATACTTTTACCTCACTACCATCAATGGAGAAGCGGAGATCGCTTACACCACTTACGCCGATCAGACCATCCAGGGACTGTGCTACGCTGACAGGGTCGGAGAACTGTACCAGGATGTATTGTTCTTCCTCGGCTACCGCACGTACCTCCAGTACTTTAAAGTCGGAGATAGCAGGTACTTCTACCGTCTTTTTACCAGATACATTATCTACTTTCAGCGGTTTACCATCCCAGGTGACTTCCAGCTGACGGGAGCCTTGTCCTTTGTCAGCACGGGCCAGGTTGTCTATGGTGAAGGTAGAGATCTTGTCAGCCGCATTGTGCTGCCAGGTGATCGCTACTTTTTTACCCTGATAGGAAGCGTTGACGATCTTTTCTATCTGTTGTGGATCTTCGGTATCGGCGGTTGTGATGGCGCCGGAGAAAGTCATTTTATTCAGCGTACTGCTGTTAGTAGCTTTCAGGCCGTAATCCTCGATAGCGTAGGAAGGTTTGATGACTTTGAATTCGAAGTCAAATTCTTTCAGGTCACTTTCCACCTTCATGACCTTACCCAGTTTAAAGGTGGCATTATAGGTTTTGCCGGATTCCAGGTTGGCATCCGGTCGGAATTCGATCGTGGTCGCATCTACCCAGTAGGCTTTTCCTTTGATACCAGGACTGAATTTGAACAGATCTTCGTCCACAGGTTCGTTCTGTGTGTGGGTTACATTCGCATTACTGGTTAATTGTACCCGGATAGTGCTCTGCCTGGAAATAACACCGGCGGTATAGGCTTCGATGTATTTCGCCAGTGCAGGGTTCATGACTTTTTTTGTATTTCTACAGGCTGTGATGCAAGAGATTAACAGGCACACAGCAAAGGCGGAGACGACCGCCAGACGTTTTTTGGGACCCATGAGGCTTAAATGCTGTTTAAGATATAAAGGTAAACAAATGCGTTATTAAATTAATATATAACCTTTCCCCTTTCTAGTTTTAATACTTTGGTAACGGCCGATGGAATTTCTTCCTGATAATGTGTAACGAAGATCAGGGTTAGATCCATCACATTACACAGGGTATCTATTACATGTTTAAAATGTTCTTTTTGTTGCTGGTCGAGTCCCTGGCAGGGTTCGTCGAAAATGAGCAATGGGGGTTCTTTTACCAGGGCGCGGGCCAGGAGGGTCAGTCGCTGTACACTTTCGGGTACTCCTTTGAAGGCGTGGGAGGCGTATGAAGCGATATCCAGGATATCCATCCATGCGGCTGCATGTGCCTGCTGTTCTTCGGTACCCGGCTTACTGCTGCCAATGATGTCAAAAAATCCGGAAACTACTACCTGCAGACAATTACTACCTGCCTGGAAGTATTGGTGGAGTTCGGGTGACACAAAACCTATCTTCTTTTTGATATCCCAGATACTTTCTCCGGTGCCACGTTTACGGTCAAACAGGTACAGTTCCTGGGCATAAGCCTGTGGATTATCACCATTGATCAGGCTCAGCAGGGTTGATTTACCAGCGCCATTATGACCTAAGAGGGCCCATTTATCATTGGGTTTCACTAACCAGTTAACATCGTCCAGGATCAAATGTTCGCCATACTGCACTTTTATGTGGTCCATCCGGATGATGGTCTCAAACGGAGATTTCGTATTTTTTACGATCGCCCGGATCTTGTCCTCGTCCACCTGCCAGTCTTGTGTACTGAGTGGCTGTGGTATTTTCAGGTATTCTTCCCGTGTATACTTGCCGGTTACCTGGCCATCCTCTAGTGTCAGTACATGGGTAATATTTTCAGGTACTTCTGAAGGAGAGGTTACCAGCAGGACGGTTGTACCATTGGCGATGATCTTATTCACCATCTCACTGAAATGCTTACGCGTCTGTACATCCAGTCCGGTGAAGGGATTATCCAGCATGAGCAATACCGGTTGCTTCAACAGGGACTTTGCGATCATCACACGACGGGTTTCCCCGTTGGAGAGTTTAATCAGTTCTTTGTCCATCAGTGCCGGGATCCGCAGTGGTTCCAGGATGGGCGTCTGTTCGGGCGTACCACCGGATTCTCCGTAGAGGTATTCCCGTACCGTAGGCGCATCGGAAGAATCCATGCTATTGAACCGCTGCTGATAATAGAAATCCGTTGTGGTATTGGAACGGTTTCTGAAAGTATGATGGTGGCCTACCAGTGCCAGGAGGTCCCGGTAGGTGAAATATGGATCGGTAACAGTATGTTCGCTACGAAAGGTATCGCTGAAATGATGTTGTATACTACCGTTGATAACATTGAATTTTCCTGCGATAGTACTTAGCAGGGCTGATTTTCCGGAGCCGCTGGGGCCAGTAATCGCCCAGTTCTCTCCTTTGTTGATATGCCAGTCCAGGCCGGTAAAAAGGGTCTTATCCAGGTAACGAACAGTGATATGCTTCAGTGAAAGGAATGGCATGGCTTGGGTACTCATAATCTATGCTGTTTCTCGTTAATTCGCGCTAATTTATTATTTATTGCCGGATTCCGGGAGATTGTTTTATGAGTAATTACGATGGATGAGCCTATTATTTCGTGACATTAGTAATTGATTATCTTGCATCTGGGAATCAATAAAATCCTCTTCTTATGATAAAGTGGACCATTAAGACATTTGAGGAGCTGACCACACAGGAGCTGTATGCCCTGTTGCGGCTGCGTAGTGAAGTGTTTGTTGTAGAGCAGAACTGCGTTTTTCAGGACATGGATAATGCAGATCAGCTGGCATTGCATATTCTGGGATATGACGATACACTGAACAATGAACTGGTGGCCTATACACGCATTTTCGGCCCTGGTATTAAATTCGATATGTGCTCAATCGGGCGGGTAGTAACTTCTTCCCGTGCCAGGGGCAATGGTACCGGCAGAAAGCTGATGGAACATTCCATTGCAACTGTGGAAGATCGTTTTGGGAAAGTGCCTATCAAAATAGGGGCGCAACAGTACCTGGATAAGTTTTACAGTTCATTGGGCTTTCAGCAGAGCAGTGAAATGTACCTGGAGGATGATATTCCGCACATCGAGATGATCAGGGAAGCGAATTAGGAATTAGGAATTAAGAATTAAGAATTAGGAATTAAAATGCAGCGGAGATTGGGTTTTGTTTGGGGATTGTCTAAGGGAGCTGCTGTTATAAAGCGAAACGCCCATATTTATTAGTAAATATGGGCGTTTTACATGTAAAGGCTAATATTGGTTATTGTCGTAGTTTCTTTTTCTCCTCTTTCCGCTTCAGCTTTTCCATTCGTTTTGTTTCGTTGAATTTCAGCTTATATAAGGGAATATAGTAGGATAAAGTATAGGTCAGGTCGAACTGAGAGCTTTTAGAGCCGCTGCCAAATCCGGGTATGACAAGCGGATCGAAGTTGTCAGGAGAGCTTTTGCTCAACAATACTTTCTCGCGTACCGCCCAGCCCAGGAAGAAATTGGGTAAGGCTTCCACGCGCATACCAAAGGTAAATTCTATCCAGTGAGCGACCATATTGGTTTTAGGAAAAGAGCCAGGTGTTTCTACATCCCAATAACCGTCTTTGATAAGGTAATTGGGCGCTTCATAACTGTTTCTCGCAAATCCGTAGCGTAATCCCAGGTATACCATGTTCTTTTCATTCGGATCTTTCTTTTTCAGAAAATCATAATCGAATCCGAGCGTGGTATATACACCGCTTCCTTTATAGGTATAGCTTGTGTCGCTGTGAGAAGTACGGTTAAACCCTACTTCAGCGGCTGCATAGATCTTTCTGCCCAGGCGGACATCCCCTTGTACAGCGATGTCAGTCCTGTATGGTTGAAAGGCGTGAATGGCAAACCGGCTGATGTCCAGTCCTAAACGAAGTCCGCCTCCGGTGATATAGAAGGAGTCTTTCCTGGCGGGTTGTAACACCTCGCCGGTCGCTCTAACTGGTTTGCGGGGGGCAGAAGTATCTGTGGCTGTCCTTTTGATACTGGTATCTCCTGCCGCTGGAGCGGGTTTTACCTGTGCCTGTGCGGCTTGGGTCAGCAGGCCGACCAGGCTAATAGATAAAGAATAAAGAAATGTGCGTATCATTCGAACTGTTTACTTCCCTATTGTTAATGTGTATAGAATCAATGGTATTGTAGGTTGTGACCACTGTGTCCAGTGAATAGAAAGTGGCGAAACCACATCCCGGAGATACGAAACTGGGCACTCTTTTGTACCTGAAAGTAAGGGTATCAGGAATAGCGATTGAATCCAGTTGCAGGTAGAATCTGCAGGTATCGTGTAAAGGGTCCAGGGGGATAAATGCGCTGCTTCTTGGCTGCCTTCTGATCAGCACGGAGTCGTTACCAATGGCATATAATGTTACTTTGGGCCAGATCGTGTCTTTGACCAGAAATCCCTGAAGCGTATCCTTTTTAAAGTTCATACCCAGGTCGCTGAGCAAGGTTGAGTCGCATGTCTTAGTCTCATCTTCACAGGCCGCAAACACTGACAGGAGCAGTATTGCTATAATCCCAGAAATATATTTCATGCCTGCAAATTACGAGTTCCTATTTACAAGTTCCGCTTTCTGCTGATGATTAATTTCACCAACAGAAAGCGGAAATATGTAATGTGATATTTGTCTGTTAATTATTCAGTTCCATCTTCAGGAAGCGGGCTGTATGGCTTTCTTTGCATTCAGCCACCTGCTCTGGTGTACCGATGCAGAGGATTGTACCTCCGCCTCCACCGCCTTCCGGACCCAGGTCAACGATATGGTCGGCCATTTTGATCACGTCCAGGTTGTGTTCAATTACCAGGACGGTATTGCCACGGTCTACCAGTTTATTGAGTACGTTCAGCAGCAGCTGGATATCCTGGAAGTGAAGACCGGTAGTGGGTTCATCCAGTATATAAATGGTCTTACCTGTATCTTTTTTAGACAGTTCAGTTGCCAGTTTCACACGTTGGGCTTCACCACCGGACAGGGTCACGGCTGATTGTCCCAGGGTGATATAACCAAGACCTACATCCTGTAAGGTTTTGATCTTACGGTAAATGTAGCTGACAGGCTGGAAGAATTCCACGGCTTCGTCTACTGTCATATCCAGTACGTCTGAGATGGATTTGCCTTTATAGCGGATCTCCAGGGTTTCCCTGTTGTAGCGGCGTCCGTTACATTTCTCACAGTGTACGTATACATCCGGGAGGAAGTTCATTTCAATGACGCGCATGCCGCCGCCTTCACAAACATCACAACGGCCGCTTTTTACGTTGAAGGAGAAACGGCCGGCGTTATACCCTCTGATCTTAGCCTCCGGTACCTGGGAGAACAGCTGACGGATATCGGTAAAGAAGCCGCAGTAGGTGGCCGGGTTACTTCTTGGCGTACGACCGATTGGCGACTGGTCTATTTCAATGACTTTATCGATATTTTCCAGGCCTTTGATGCTTTTGTAAGGCATTGGTTCCAGCTTGGAATCGTAGGCGTGTTTGCTGAGGATCGGATACAGGGTTTCGTTGATCAGGGTAGATTTACCACTGCCAGATACCCCGGTAACGCAGATGAATACCCCGAGTGGCAGTTTTACACTGACATTCTTCAGGTTATTGCCGGTAGCGCCTTTCAGTTCCAGTGCCTTACCATTGCCTTTGCGGCGTTCGGCAGGTACGGGTACTACGCGTTTTCCGTTCAGGTAACCGGCTGTAGGCGTATCGAGTTTCAGGATCTGTTGCGGCGTACCCTGTGCGATGATACGACCACCATGTACACCTGCGCCAGGTCCGATATCTACCAGGTAATCGGCGTGCAGCATGATATCTTTATCATGTTCCACGACAATAACGGTATTCCCCATTTCCCGGAGGTTACGCAATGCGTCGATCAGCTGCATATTATCCCGCTGGTGCAGACCAATACTAGGTTCATCCAATATATAAGTGATCCCCATCAGCTGAGAACCGATCTGGGTGGCGAGACGGATACGCTGACTTTCTCCTCCGCTCAGTGTGCGGGTGGCACGGTAGAGGGTAAGGTAGTTCAGTCCGACGTTCAGCAGGAACCCAAGGCGTTCGCGGATTTCCTTGAGGATATCTTTAGCGATGGTATTCTGTTTCTTATCGAGGCGTTTTTCGATGTCTTTGAACCATACCTGTAATTTATCCAGGTCCATGCCGCCCAGTTCTGCGATGTTCTTTTCGTCTACTTTAAAGAAAAGGCTTTCTTTTTTCAGACGGGAACCGTTACACTCCGGACAGGTATGCAGTTTCATGAAACTTTCCGCCCAGTTGCGTACGGCATCAGAGGAGGTATCGTTGAAATAGCGGCGTACGGTATTGATGACCCCTTCAAACTCGGCGGAATAGGTGGTTTCGGCGCCGTCGCCAAATTCCATGTCCATTTCCAGTGAACCATTCTCGTCTCCGAAGAGGAGAAGGTTCAATGTTTTCTGTGGAAGGTCTGAAAGAGGCGCTGTGAGGGAGAACTTATGTTTCCGGGCCAGCGTCTGTACCTGTTTGAAGGTAAATGTATCACGAGCTTCCCCCAGTGGTGCCAATCCGCCATCATTAAGAGATACGGAGTAATCGGGGATCACGGCGTCCATATCTATCTGATAGATGGTACCGAGACCTTTACAACGGGGGCAGGCGCCATAAGGAGAGTTAAAGGAAAAAGTGTTAGGAGAAGGCTCTTCGTAGGAAAGGCCGGTATCCTCACACATGAGTTGTTTACTGTACTGGCTGACTTTACCGCTGTCGTTATCCATGATAAACAGCAGGCCTTTACCCATCTGCAGTGCTTTCTGTACGCTCTGGCTGATACGGGCGCGGGCATCGTCAAGTACCTGTATGCGATCTACGACCAGTTCGATGTCGTGGATCTTATAACGGTCTACCTGCATCCGTTCTTTGAGATCGAGGATCTCACCGTTGACACGTACTTTCAGGTATCCCTGTTTGCGGAGCTGTTCGAACAGTTCGCGGTAATGACCTTTACGACCGCGGATGAGCGGAGCAAGGATCACGAGTTTCTTTTTCGGAAAGTTTTTGAACATGTGCTCCAGGATCTCTTCTTCGGAGAAGCGGGTCATGCGTTTGCCGGTATTATAAGAATAGGCAAGGCCTACACGCGCGTAGAGGAGGCGGAGGAAGTCATATATTTCCGTGATCGTTCCAACGGTCGAACGAGGATTTTTGTTCGTTGTTTTCTGTTCGATGGAGATCACCGGGGATAGTCCGGTAATTTTATCTACATCTGGTCTTTCCATATCGCCGATAAACTGGCGGGCATATGCGGAAAAGCTTTCCATGTATCGCCGCTGGCCTTCTGCGTAAATGGTATCAAACGCAAGCGAGGATTTTCCGCTTCCGCTGATGCCGGTTATTACTACCAGTTTGTTTTTAGGTAATTGGAGGTCCAGATTTTTCAGGTTATGCGCCCGGGCTCCAAACACTGCTATATGCTCATCTGCCGTAACCGGTGCAGAATCTGGCGCAATTACATTCTCTTTCTTCTTTGCCATATCGGTTTAAAAAGCCATGGAGTAAAGTTGAATTACCACGGACTATTTTAGACTACTAAACTACGGCATAATTACGAGTTTACTAAAAATTTTAGTGAGCTTTAGTACTAAGATGCTGATTATCAGAGATACTGTGCCGGGCGGTACGGGAGGCGGTAAAACGTCTGTAGAAGGGATTACATTAGTCAGATGATACTTATCCTACGTTAATGCTCCGTTTTTCATTGATAGATCAACGAAGAAGAACTATAGTCAGACTAATGGATAGCTATTATTGATTGGAAAGCAAAAAGCGAATTACGACAGCCGGGGCCACGTAATTCGCTTTTTTATTAAAAAGGTAGCTGATTAAGCTTTGTATTTCTTGAATACTACGATCGCATTGTGACCGCCGAAGCCGAAAGTATTGCTCATAGCAACATTTACGGTACGTTCCTGTGCCTTACCGATGGTCAGGTTCAGGTTGGTCGGGATGCCTTCGCCCAGGGTACCGGTGTTGATGGTTGGTGGTACGATATCGAACTGAGTCGCTTTGATACAAGCGATTGCTTCGATAGCACCGGCAGCACCTAACAGGTGTCCTGTCATGGATTTAGTAGCGGAGATATTCACTTTGGTGATATGGTCGCCGAATACACCGGTGATACCTTTCAGTTCGCTAACGTCACCCAGTGGGGTGGAAGTAGCGTGTGCGTTGATATAATCAACATCTTCAGGTGTCAGTTCAGCGTCTTCGAGTGCTCTCTCCATACCGAGGCGCGCGCCCAGCCCTTCAGGGTGGGTAGCGGTCAGGTGGTAAGCATCAGCGGTCATAGCGCCACCTACCATTTCAGCGTAGATGGTAGCGCCTCTTTTTACTGCGTGTTCATATTCTTCCAGTATGATGGCGCCAGCACCTTCGCCCATTACGAAACCGTCACGGTCAGCGTCGAAAGGACGGGAAGCGGTAGCATGATCATCGTTACGGGTAGACAGGGCTTTCAGGGCATTGAAACCTGCGATACCAGCGCGGGTTACAGGAGCTTCAGAACCACCGGCTACGATAGCGTTAGCTTTACCGAGGCGAATATAGTTGAACGCGTCTACCAGGGCGCTGCTGGAGGAAGCGCAGGCAGATACCGTACAATAGTTTACGCCCATGAATCCATATTTCATAGAAATCTGACCAGCCGCGATGTCGGAGATCAGTTTTGGAATAAAGAAAGGATTGAATTTAGGAACGAAATTGGTCTGTGTAAATTCTACGATCTGGTCTTCGAAGGTCTGCATACCGCCGTTACCAGAAGCCCAGATCACACCGATTTGGGTTTTATCAACACCGTCCAGGTGAAGGCCTGCATTTTCAACAGCTTCCTGAGCAGCAACCATGGCATATTGTGTAAACATGTCCATTTTGCGGGCTTCTTTCTTCTCCATGAACTTTTCTATATCAAAACCTTTCAGCTCGCAAGCGAACTTAGTTTTAAACTCCGTAGTATCAAAACGGGTAATAGGACCAGCACCACCGGTACCAGATTTCAGACTATTCCAGAATGTGTTTACATCGTTTCCGATAGGCGTTAAGGCCCCCAGCCCGGTAACCACAACCCTTTTTAACGTAACAGTGCGCATAATGCTTTGACTTTAAAATCGAAAGTTAGAGCGCAAATTTAGTCACTTATTCTTATGATTACGCATATTCATAAGATTTATGTGTCATATAAGTAAAAAGGGAGCCTTATTTTAAGCAATTGCACTAGTGGCTGGTACAGTAGCGAGGTCGATCTTTTTTGTCCGCCCCCTTAAAAAAGCTATAATTTCTTCGTCTGAGCTGTATTTATCCCCAATATTCACAAAATGCCTGGCCAGCAGGTCATACCTTTTGCTCATCAGCCAGAGCCAGACATGTAGAAAATGGATGCCGTCAAATACAATGGCTTCATTATCAATATACTCCTGGAGGGTTTGTTTGAAATAATGCGGGTGTTCCGTCCAGTGCATAGATGGTTTTATATGGTGACTGATATGATAACCATCGTTCCAGCATTTGTGGTTATACTTTGTATTGATACAGGTAATGCTGTTTTTGTAGGAATTGTCCGGGGCATTGACATCGATAAACGCGTGTTGCGCCCAGTTACCCACCATCATAATGATCCTGGAAATCAGGAAAGGCAGCATAAATACTGTAAAAGTGGCCGGAAAATTCACAAAGGAAAGTCCGACGCAAGCGGCAAAGAAGAGAAGTTCCCCTCTGGAGGCTCTTACCAATAATTTTTTGCGGTGTTTTTTTATAAAGTACCTGCACAGGTTAATAACGCCGGCAAAAAAGAAACTCGCCAGGTATTTACTGAAGCCCCGGAAGGAATCCCGCTGGAAAGGCATCGTACAGCTGTCATCGTCAGGCATATTGTTCTCCGGATGGTGCATCCCGATATGATGGCTGTAATATGTTTCCGGCGTCTGACCAAAGAGCGGTCCGAGTACCCAGGGCAGGTAATGGTTCAGAAAATCATACTTTTTATTAAAAAACACCCGGTGACTGGTGCAGTGTAACATTAATCCGAAGGGTCCTTTATACCTGAAATTATTCAGCACCTGATAGAGTACGGCGGCCGTCCACCATGCCCAGGCAGGCAGCGGGAGGTATAAAATGACGGCCAACGGTAATAATATCAAGCTCAGTTCCAGGGAGAGGTAGACAAACGGCAGATCGCGTTCATCCCTGATCATCGACTTGAAAGTTCGCTGTAAAAAAGAGTCAGGGCCTGTTTTTTTTACATATACAGGGTCTGTTATTACATTGGTTAAAGCTTTCATTTACAGTTGTTAGGCGAAAGTGAAGCGAGCTCGCAATTGGTTATATGTAAGGTAAACGAATAAATTCAGTAAATCTTATTAGAAAAAGTTTTTGGATAATTTAAAACAATTCCTATTTTTGCAACCCCTAACGGGGCAAAATGATTCGGTGAGATGCCTGAGTGGCCGAAAGGAACGGTTTGCTAAACCGTCGTACGGGTTAAACTGTACCGAGGGTTCGAATCCCTCTCTCACCGCAACTAAGTAAAAGTGGGTATAATCGAGCAAAAGCGCTTAATTATACCCACTTTTTTTATAGTAATATTTTGCCAGTATTGGACCTATCCCAATTTCCTTTGCTCTTCTTCTATAATCTTTGCTAATTCATCTTCACTGGGCAGATTAATAAGATACTTAGATACAAATACTTGCTGTGGTAAACCGGAAAGTCGCATACCTTACCAAGTTTTCGTTCTTGCTTGCACAGAGTATGATGCCTACCGGTGGATTATCCCCTTCATGCATTTCATTTTCTTTGTAATAGTTCAGATAGACATTCATTTGGCCGGCATCTGCGTGTGTAAATTCGCCGATCTTTAAATCTAAAAGAACATGACACTTTAATATACGATGATAAAATACCAGATCTATACGGTAGTGTGTATTATCAAAAGTTATACGTCTTTGTCTGGCTTCAAAACAAAATCCTCGGCCCAATTCCAAAAGGAAAGTTTGCAGATGAGTAATGATACCATGTTCAAGGTCTGATTCAGTATATATATCCTTTTCTTCCAGCCCTAAAATTCAAGCATATAAGCGTTGCGAAATATGTTCTCAGCTTTCAGTTCCGCTTGTTTCACCTCATTATTTAATACGGCATGTTTATTAATACTTAATCCAGTTCTCTCATATAGCATACTGTTCATTGCCCGTTGCAAATCGCGTACACTCCAGCTATTCTTAATTGTCTCCACTTCATAAAATTCACGTTTCAACGCAGTATCCAATTTAAGCAGCTCAATGAAATGAGAAAAACTAAGTCTTTCTAATAACAGATTTGAGACCGACTTATTATCTGTTCCTGATGCTTCAGATTGAGTTCCTATTGATTTTGCGGACAATAAGCGCAAAATCCTAACACCTTGTGAATCAGATAAATAAAATTTTGCGGACACCGTCCGCAAAATGTCGGAATATGCCTTATAAAAGTCTTCACAAAAGTAAAGATGCCTTTCCCTAAGAGATGTAATACCTCCATTTTTCAGATTTGCCGCAATCTCTTTATAAAGCCTCTGACCATAGACCGCCCTATCATTTCCATGTTGCTCATACTCAACTATATAAAAGCCTATTATCCAGTTACGCAATGTGGTATTGTGATTGCTCTCCCCTACTTTGCTGAAAGCAAAACACTTTCTTTAATGAAAGTCAGAATTTGAGATAAATCCGCTTCAAACTGGTTCGAAAGTTGTCCCCGGTAGCCCGCTGAAAGGCATATCTGCGTCAGCTGGATCTGTCCCTGGACAGGAGCAGATGGACGCCGTGGCAGGAGCTGAAAGATTATTACCGGCAGCAGATTGCCCCGGGCAAGGTTGCTGCGTTGTTGCTGGCGGCAGCTAAACTCACACCGGAATATGTAACAGGAATTAATACCATCGAACGGACCAACTGGCGTATGTTCATCCGTTTTATTGGCTGGAAAGGCAGCGCCCTCACCAAGAATCAGGTGCTGTATTGCTACCAGGTATTAAAGACTTTTGAAAATGCCTGCAGCAGGATTTCCGTGAATATAATGAACAAGAGCAGCTAAGGATTCAGGTATGTAATATGTCGTATCAGGTCGTCGAATACAAACTGAGCCTTGCTGATACAGGCAAAGCCTCCCGTATCGAACATTATTTGCAGCATGAAAATATCGTAACGATCCCCATGGAGCAATTTTCCCGGGGGCTTGTTTAAACTTATTTAACATGAATAAATATTGCTGGTGCAAGCGATTGTATTACGGCGATCATACATCTCAAAAAAGCAGGATAATAAAATGTTTTTCATTTTTATTCATTGTAGCATGTTTTGTGGTGGGATGCCATCCCTGCAAATACTGTAAGTCGCATAACAAAATGCTCGCCCGGATCGACACAACTAAGCCACATCAGTATTGGGGAAAGATGTGTGTAGCAAGTATAAAAGACACGCTGTGCGAAAGGGATAGCGGAGTAGTATATTTAGATATTTGATGGCGTTACAGGTAGACGGACTGATAATGGGGTGATATTTTTTACGGTACTGATACGCTTCCATTCCGCTTTTAATCCAGATCTTTCTCTTTCCTGTTATTCAACTGTACATTCGATTAAATTCGTGGATGATAACTTACAGTTAATTTGAATAGCATTCTTACACCTTAAATCATCAATTATATGATAGACCGCCAATTTTGTGATATGCTGGCATACCGGCTTTGTGATGCATTTAAATATGCAGGAGACAATAACCTGAGCGCTTTCTGGTGTGATGGCATATTATTGCCGGAGAATGTATCAGTAAGTGGAAAACGCACCGTTGTAATGAAAGCATTCATCGATAAATCAGGACAAACGGCTTATCGTATGACCTTGAAATTGGGCAATAAGGCATTAAGTAGATATACAAGAGGTTTGCGCATTGAGGAGTGTATTCCTGATGAAGGTTTTGATAGCTGGGTCTGGGTGGATACGATAAATGAAGAAATTGAAGTACAACTCAATTGATATGTATAAGCAATTGCTAGCGAAGGGATCGTATGGTGATCGCCAATATCTAAGTCAGTTCACTACATTAGCAAGCTATTGTGGGCCTGACATCGGTTCTCTTGTCAGCATCCGTTGCATACTTGTACAATTGCTATGCTACTCTTCGAATATCTGTTGCTTTTTGCTCCATATCTCCCAATAACTTACTTTCGCTTTTACACTCAAAAAAGAAGCATTGATCAAGTCGTATACGGCTGTATTATGAGATGTAAACGTTCTGTAAACATCCGATCTGATCTTTTCCGGAATATTTAATATAGTTCCCAGTGCTTCGAAGTCTCTTCGTTTGATATTCTTTTTCTTCCCGTTTAACAATAATGCTGTTTCTTCTTGGTCTTTGGGGAAAACAAGGTTTACATTTAAGAGGTCATAAGCAGGACTCAATATAATATCGTTTTCAAGATGCAGCAAGGAGAAGTTTTTAAGATGCATATCGTTATTTCCTGTGAGAAAACAGAACACCAGTCGCTGGAAATAGTTGCGTACATCGGATCCTGAAGTTGTACTATATTTCAGTATTAATTTCCCCGCCCTTTCATAAGATCCTTTGTATTTGCTTTCGGTTGGTAGTTCCGATAGCTGACAAAAGTCTTCCATATGTAGCTTCTCTCCTTTCACTCTATCAAAACGTTTGGCGACATAAACAAGAGTGCCGTCAGATGATCTGAGCAATGTATGTTTACAAACAGCAATGCCAAATATTGCTGCAAGATGCATGGTGAGATCTTCTGTCTCAGGTACGCCGGCTAATACGTCGTGCTGCGGTTTCAGTATATAATCGCTCCATAATCCTACAGTTATAGGAATATTAGTGTCTGCTAATGTAACCGTTAACTTAGGTTGTACACCCGTGACTGCTACATGCATATCAACAGTCTTTTCTGCCAGCTCTTTTAATAGTTGTTTGTCTGTTTTTAGTTCAGGTAAAACATCCATATTAAAAAATAGGATCGCACAGTGACTATGATACTCCTGGTCTCCTGCATCTTTATAACAAAATAAGCAATTGGGCATGTTATTCAATTTCGTTTACCGGAATGATACTTACTGCGCCTATAGCATCTTTACAGGTAAGTAATAATAATGCAAAGCGGTCATTGCCTTTCACTTTCCAACGCTCTTTCGCGATATCCAATAACCAGCCTTCCGGAATCAGTCCGTCGAAAAAAGGAAACAGTGTCGTGCTGTGATATGCTTCTTTTCTCAGCGGCAGGGTGAGGCTTATAGGTTTAGAAAATGTTTGGGCCAGGTAGTCTGCATCGTATATAAACTTATAGCCGGTGTCTGATGCTATGATAACGCCAGCAAGCGAATTGCCATAATATACCTTGGCAGTTTTATGCATGATTCCCTGATTTTAAGTATAGATAAAAGTTTTATCCTGAAAGGAGATCGGATTCAACCGCTTTCTTTTCTCCCGGATTTGATAACCTGGAACAAAACAGTATTTTTATACCTTTCGTGGCAAGAAGATAATATAATCTTGTGAAAAGATAGAATGCGCTCTCCTGAGCAAATCCATCTGATTATTCCCTGGGGGCAATTATTGTTTTGTTTAACACTATTAATATGAAAGATTTATATCCAGCTTTAGCAACGTATATATTCAGGTATTGTGAAGAATTTCAAACCCATCATGAAGTGATGGCTTATAAAACAGCACTTTTTTACAATCTTTCAGATACCCCCGCTCATTTGTTGCAGCAGATGAAAGAAAGGGGCGAGATAAGCGATGATCCTGAGGTACTGGCAATGATGGTTAATGGACGTGACGCGTTGAGAGACAGGATTGTGGAACGTATCTGGCAGGAACACCGGGAGGAATTATCTTTAAACCTCTGCCCTGTCTGTGGTAAGATTGCCAGAACCCCAAAGGCCCGGCAGTGTCAATTCTGCTACTATAATTGGCATTAAAAATGCTTGTAGGTGTCAGGAAAATTTTTCATAAAAACACATCTTCGTATAACCATATAAAGCAGCCCATGGCAGACAATTCTATTTTTTACGCGAAAGGCGATTCTCCTGAAATGATTCAGGCTTTTGAGCATGCAAGAAAGACATTTAAATATTTTTGGCGCGAGCTCAGCTGGGAAGCAAGGCGTATTGTTCCCGGTGTAGATCTTGCCTGTGTAAAAGTCGCATTTGCCCAGCAATTTCCCGGTGAAGAAGAACCAACCATAGAGCATATGTGGATCAATGACGTGTATTTTGACGGTGATACTGTCAGCGGTACACTGATCAATGATCCTGAGTCACTGACGAATGTAAAGAATGGCGATGCTGTTACGGTTCCGCTTGAGCAGGTAAGCGACTGGCTAATGTTGAGTATGGGAAAGACCTATGGAGGCTTCAGTATTCATCAGTTACGTTCAACGATGTCTCCGGAAGAAAGAGCGTCACACGATGAAGCCTGGGGGATGGATTTCGGCGATTATAACAATATTGAAGTCGTTCGTGATCAGGATACGCACCCGGAACACCTGGTAGAACATCCTATGAGCATCAATATGAAAGATGGTTTTGTGAAATTCCTGCAGGATTATCCGCAGCAAATGATCAACGCAGATGAACAGGGTTATACCTTATTGCATAGGGAAACAATTGCAGGTAACAAGACCTCTGTAGTGCTACTATTGCAGCAGGGCGTAAATACAGGTAGCAAAACAAACAGTGGCAAAACAGCCCTTGATTTTGCAAGACAATTGGGATGGGAGCACATCATTCCATTGCTGCATTGATCACCATCTTTTGATAATTTATTTTACCCAAAGAGAAAATAGCGAAAAGTTTATTTCAATCACTGTATTGCGATCATTAAAACAGTGTTTTAATGATCAGTATGCTTTCTCTATGTTGGCGCAGCATTTGAGTGCTGATAACTATGAGAAATCAGATTGCAAATAAAGTCGTGGTAATTACCGGTGCTTCCAGTGGTGCTGGTCGCGCAACAGCTTTTGAGCTGGCAGAAGAAAAAGCATTTCTTGTACTGGCATCAAGGAATGAACAGGTATTGGAAGAACTGGCGGAAGAATGCCGGAAGATAGGATGTGAGGTATTGGTGGCGCCAACAGATGTGACTGATAATACGGCGATGCATCGTCTGGCTGTGAAGGCATTTGAATGGAAGGGTCGAATTGACGTGTGGGTCAATAATGCCGGTGTGCTTGCCGCCGGCACTTTTGAAGAGATGCCCTGGGAGGCTCATCAGAAAGTGATCAACACAAATCTGCTGGGTTATATGAGTGGTGCACATGCAGTCTTACCGTATTTCAAACGTCAGGGAGAAGGAATACTAATCAATAATATTTCTATAGGCGCTTATGTGTCTGTACCATATGGTGGGGCCTATACTGCCAGCAAATTTGCACTGAGGGGGTTCTTTGAATCACTGAAGGGAGAGTTGACTGGTTGGTCCGGTATCCATATTGTAGATTTGTTCCCCGCGTTTCTTGATACGCCCGGAATACAACATGCCGGCAATTACACGGGAAAGGTGCTAAAACCTTCCCCTCCTGTTTATGATCCACGCATTGTGGCACATAGCGTAAAATCGTCTATTCTATATCCTAAATCAACCCGTTATCCGGGTGGGGCTTCGTTATTATTTAAGATCGGGCATTCATTAGCTCCGGAATGGATGTCGAAGATGACAGGATTGCTGATGAAAGGTTATTTTAAAGTAGCGGACCCCGCTGAGAAAACTGATGGAAATCTTTTTCAGTCAGTAGATTTTTCAATGAGTACGAATGGTAATTCCCGTCCAAGGTTAACTCCCCACGGAAGAAGAATGTTGGGACTGGGACTTGCAGGAGCCGCCATAGGATTGGGACTATATATGCTAAGTGGAAAACGTAATGCATAAAAATGGCCATTCATTGAAGAATGGCCATCTAAGCGTGTTTTATTTAGCTTCATCAACAAATACATACAGCTTCTGTACTTTACCGTTTTCAATTACAAACAGGTCCATTCCTGTTACCGCGTCTGGTTTTTCTTTAGGTCCGAATTGCCAGAACAGGCGTGCAATATTATGATGTGCGTTGATTGCTTTTACATGTGTAAAGCGGGCAGATGGATTATCTTTCTGTAGTTTATTAACAAACTCATTGATACTGTCATAACCAGTAGCAGTGAAGTGTCTGTCTACCATTTCAATGTCTGCTGCATATACCTTTTGAGCAATTGCACTGCGTTTAGCGGCATCTTTTTCATTCCATATCAGCAGGTGTTGTTCAACGATTGCGAGAAGATCTTTTGTATCCATAGTAATTGTATTTAAGTTATTAACAGCTGTTTTAGGTGACCACAGTAATTCTTTTGGATGATTCTTTTCATATTCTTTACCTTCCGGATAGGATACCAATTCCATTTTAGCGCCCCATGGTGTTTCAAAGTACACCCATGTTTCACCAGCAGTGTCGCCCATTGTTGTGTGGAATGGTTCTCCCAGCATTTTGACATTTTTTGATTTCAGGTAGGCCACCGCAGCATTAATATCTGTGGTGTAAAATGCGATGTGAGTAGCGCCGGCATCATCACCACCTGGTTGTTGTTGTGCACCTTTATTATTTTCATAGTAGAATAGTTCAATATTGGCGCCGCTACCTGCATGTACCATTTTGATGGATACGGCGCCTGTACCTGACTGCATGTGATTAGCTGTTTTCCAGGCATCGTTCAGTGGTATGGGTCCTATCTGCGTAACAGGTGTGAAGCCCAGTACATCGGTAAAGAATGCGACTGCCTGTGACATATCCGGAACGTTGACACCGATGTGATCTATTCCCAGAATACCAGCTTTTGTTTGTGCAGATGCTTTTTCTATTGAGCCTAATGTCAATGCTGCTACCAGTATTATAATGCTATGCTTTAAGCCTTTCATGATTCTTTGTTTTTATTTTTTGTGTTGTTATTGTTTGTGCTATTGATAACACAAATGTCCGCTGTTATGAAGGATTGGTACATTGACATATGTCTGAAAAAACCATTGACAAAAATCAATGAAACGGGCATAGTTATTTCGCCCCTTCCAAATGAGCGTTCACAGCTTAAATTGATTGTTTTACCCGGATTACCTGTTTCAGATGGGATAAATCCTCTTTCTTTACAGTGCTAATGGTATTTTAAATCGCATTGTACTATGAGACCTCTTTTACTACTTGCATTGTTCCTGTTTTTTGCCTGTTCTAAGGGCACTCAGAGCGAGCCGGTTGCTCCAACGGTAGATACTACAGTTACTTCTATTGATGATGATCTTGACGGTCCTATTGGCCGCCCGGCAACGGGGTATGGCAAGGATGGCAGTTATACTGTGGCGAAAGTTAGTTTTGCCAGTCCGACCTATGCGGGTAAGCAGGTGGAGATCTTTTATCCAAAAGAAGCGACAGGCAGCCGGCCAGTCATATTTTATTCACATCCTTATGGCGGAGAAGAAAGCGCCTATAACATAGGTTTATATGAGTTTATCGCCAAAAAAGGGTATGCTGTTGTATTTGCTCCATATCCGACAACAGGTGTTACAGTAGATGAACGATATAATACACTCTGGCAGAGTTTCAAGGCAGCAGTGAAGAATCATCCGGAAATTATCGATACCCGTAAGGTGGGCTTCATGGGACACTCTTTTGGAGGTGGCGCATCATTCGCATTGGGTTATCGTGCTTTTACAAAGGAAGGCTGGGGCAAAGATGGTCGGTTCATTTTTTCTATGGCGCAATGGTATTCCTATCAGCTTCCTGATTCACAGTTACAACGCTTCCCCGCTAATACGAAACTGATCACGCAGGTATATAATGATGATGTTACAAATGATCACAGGATGGCGATAGATGTGTTTAAACAGATCAACATACCTGCGACAGAAAAGGATTTTATTCTTGTAAAAAAGAGTGTATTATCCAGTTATACTTATACTGCCGCACATGATCTGCCTAATACGCGGTCTGCATACGATGCGTATGATTATTACGTGATATACAGACTGCTGGATGCAATGATCGATTATAGTTTTAATGGCAATACGGCTGCGAAGAATGTAGCGTTGGGAAATGGTTCTGCGGAGCAGGTGACATTACCTTCTTACAGGGGACAAGCCTTGACACCTTTGGAGGTGACAGATAATCCCAGTCCGTCATTTTTACAGAGTAAATACACATTTCCCTGTAACTCAGCAGAGAATCCAAGGGTTAGTAATTGTCAATAAACGACTGGTATAAACGGGACTTCTGAAAGCGCTCAGTTGTAGGAGTGTTGCATAAGGGCTGCACAGTTGAAACTGCGAGCCCCAGATGATCATTTCCATGACCATAGGTACCAATGTAATCCCTTTTTCTGTGATACGATAGATCAATTTTGATTTTTCGTCTGTTGCCCTTGTTGACAGGTAACAGCCTCCTTATTTACAATCTGTTTTCGAGAAAATTTTTGATATCTCTTTGCTTGGGATAGTCTGGTAGGGTGGGTGGCAGATCATTCAGAAATTCCAGCATAGACCGTTTTACAATCTGGTTGTTGTTATGCAGCCCATTCCAGAGGATATGTCCTGCATTTTTGATGTATTGGCTACGTGTGATATTCGGATTAATAGCCAATAGATCCATAGGCGCATTCCTTTCAATATAAGAGCTTTCGCCGAGCATCAGCATGGTTGGTACATGTACTTGTTTATAGTCTTCCACAAGATGCTTATCATACGATGGCACCTGTTGCGGAATGATCCCTACTATCGAAAAGTTGATGACACTGATATCAACTTTTGGTATTTGATTGCTGTCGGCCGCCGGGAATGAATTACGGAAGATTTTTTGTGTAAGGTCTGTATGCGCAGCGAAATAGTTAATAACCTCGTTTTGTGGAGTGAATTCTCCTGTTGGATTTACCACGAATCCCAGAAATATCCTGAAGGGCATATCGACATTGTCTTTCAGTGCATTGGGTGATTTGGGATATACAGGGTGCTCTGCTTCCTTTACGGTAGTACCTGGTTCTATAATAATCGCTTTTGCTATCCTTTTGGCGATAACGGCGTTAGCCGTCAGTTGAGCAAGCATGGATGCGCCATAAGATTGTCCGATCACAATATATTGCCGTGCATTAATCTTATTCAGGATCGCTTCAAAGTCCTGAATATTCCGTTTATGTGAATATGCTGATTTAGGTAGTTGTCCGCTTCTGCCCGCTCCTACCTGATCATACAGGTAGACATCGTAACCTTCTGCTGTAAATGTGGAGAAGAAGTCGAGTTCCAGTTGTCTTACATAAGCCCCAGGACCACCATGAATAAAGATAATGGGCGTCTCTTTCTTGGCGACACCAGGTTGCGCATTGAACTGATAATAGGCAATCTTGCTACCCGTCTTTAGCAACCAGTATTTTGTAGTGACACCGGGTAAATCAGCGGGCATTTTTATGGCCTCATCTGATGCAACGGGGATAATTGTATAAACGACAAAGACTATAAATGTCAGTAAGACAAACAGGCAGGTGAACAATCTTGTTCGGGAAGATAGCCATCTTAGTCTGTGAAATAACCAGCCGGTGGTGAGTACGATAAGAAAGGTGATACCAGCGGCCAGTTTTCCCTCGCTGACGCCGTTTGTAAAGACGATGCAGAGACCATAGAGAATTATCAATACAATCAGTGTCAACAGGAGCTTCAGTAGAAATGCAATACGGCTTCTGGCCCTCTTTTTCCAGGAGATTACTTGTGTCATATACTAATGGTATAAAAATGATAAAATATTATTTCTACCTGGATGTAGGTCTCGTTTAGTGAGCGGATATATAAGGAAACACGAAATTATTGCATGTTTTTAATATTTCAAAAAGGGAATGGAGAAACAGCAGCCGGATGGCGCAAGTCATCTCCTCAGCTGCTGTTTGTGAATGTGTTTCGGGGAATGGATTATCCGTGTGCAGCTACTGCTACATCGTTCCATTCTTCCCAAAGGGACAATCTTTGTTCGTACACCTGCTTTACGACAGGTAACGCTACTTTACCCATAAAGAGGCGTAAAGGAGGATTCGGGCTATCTATCAGTTTCAATAATGCCTCATTGGTAGCCTCCATTTTTCCGAAATGCTCCGGTTTTACATTTGTCTTAATGGCTTCCCTTAATGGTTCGTACAATGGTGTGTGTTCGGTTTGTGCATAAGAGGAACCGCCCCAGAATTCTGTCGCATAACCGTTAGGTTCTACCAGTGATACATTGATGCCGAATGGTTTTACTTCAGCTGCCAGTGTTTCGCTAAGTCCTTCGACCGCAAATTTGGATGCGGTGTAAACACCTAAGGTTGGTAATGTCGCATGTCCGAGGAAACTGGATACCTGGATAATATGTCCGCTTTTCTGTTCTCGTAGCACAGGTAAGGCAGCCTGACTTACCCATAATAAGCCGAAGAAGTTTGTTTCCATCTGTTTACGCGCCTGTTCTTCTGTTGTTTCTTCTATCGCTCCCTGCAGACCGAAACCAGCGTTATTGATGACTACATCAATACGGCCAAAATGTGCCTTTGCTTTTTGGATGGCAGCAAAAGCTGCTTCTCTGCTATGTACGTCGAGTTGTAACGGTAAGATAGCGTCACCGTATTGTTTCACCAGGTCATTAAGTGAGTTGGTATCTCTTGCTGTGGCGGCAGCTTTATCACCGCGTTTCAGCAGGGCTTCAGCCCATGATTTACCGAAACCTCTGGATGCGCCTGTTATGAAAATGATCTTTGACATTGTTTCTTATTTTTAAATTGATAGGACAAAGCTACGGGGGCTATCGGCGGGAAAATGACGTAAAAGTCGGATTTACTTATACATTTTTACGTGACAGGGATATTGTACCTTTATCCGGTTATTTAAAAATGGTTTTATGGCAAAACAGGCAGTTGTTAATAAATCGGTATTTGATTTTCTGAATAAGTTAAAGAACAATAATAACCGGGAGTGGTTTAACGCTAACAAGGATACATATCTGGGAGAGTTAGCCACTGTAGAGCAGTTTGCAGAAGGGTTGTTGCAGGAGCTGAAGGCGCATGATGAAATAGAAACTTTATCGGGGAAAGATAGTTTGTATCGCATTTACAGAGATACCCGTTTCTCAAATGATAAAACGCCATATAAACAACATCTGGCGGGTAGTTTTAAAAGGGCTACAAAATACCGCCGGGGAGGTTATTATTTTCATATAGAGCCAGGTAATACTTTTGTAGCAGGTGGTTTCTGGGGTCCTAGTACGGAAGATCTCAGACGTATCAGAGATGAAATCGCTTTTGACCCTGCTCCTTTGCGTAAGATACTGAAGGCAAAAACGTTTGTAGCTACCTTCGGTGGTTTACAGGGCGAGCAGTTAAAGAAGGCGCCGAAAGGATTTGATCCGGCACATGAAGCGATTGATCTGTTGCGCTACAAACAGTTTATTCTGAAGAAAGATTTTCCGGATGAAGTGGTGTTAAGCGGACAGTTTCTGAAGGAGATGAACAATGCATTTAAGCAGATGCGTCCTTTCCTGGATTATATGAGTGAGGTATTGACGACTGATATCAATGGAGAGTCTTTATAGGTATAGGTGATGGCGGTATCATATAACGCCATCACCTTTATATTTATAGTTGCTGCTGGTATTTCAGCAGGTTGTTATTTTCTTTTCTGTTTTTGAGGATGTTCACATAGCGGAGGGCGAGTTTGTTATTATAGTTTTCATAGGCTTTTTGCGCCCATTCGATCGCCTGATCGAGTTGCCCGTTTATTTCGCAGATAATGGCCATATTATAACATGCTCTACCAGCAATTTTACTGCTGGCGGCAGTCGTTTCTTTTTTCCACAGTTCAGCTGCTCCATCCCAGTTACCGGTTTGTGCTTTACGTTTAGCGATGCTGAAGTTATCGGTTCCTTTTACATAGTAGTCTCTGTTGACGCGTATCCAATACGGGATTAATCTGAGAGCATAATCTTGTCCGGCTTTTCTGCTGACGTCTTTTACCGCGTCTTTGCGGTTCAGTATAGCACCGGCAGCAACTACGGGATTGATCCCTTTTCCAGACAAAGTGATGTCTTTGGTGATTGGGTATTCATCCAATATCAGTTTTTCAGCAGGATCATAGATTCTCCATCCTGTCTTCACAGTGGTGAGCATACTTGCCTGGTGTTCGATACCAGGAATATTACCGAGTGGTGTTTTCATAGAAACAGGAACGGCGTTGTAGCTTACTTTGGAATCTGTGTCAAACAGTTCCAGAGAGAATAAGGCATCTATGCGTTTTTCATGGCAGATCTTTTCAACGATATCCCAGGAGAGCGGCGCCTGGAACTGCCCCGGAATGGTGGAGTGCAGGTCAATGGTGTTGAATACTGTGACATTTGAGAAACGGTTGTTTTTGATCAGTTCATCCGCCAGTCCGATCGTACTTGCGCGGGATGCTTGGATGTCGAGACTATCCCCTTCCATTGTCAGTACTTTATCGACCACATCGAGTACCTTATTTTTTTCAGTTACGATGCTTCTGTTGACGATGCCGACATTTTTGATGTCAGGTGAGATGGTAACCGGAGCAGGTTGTTGTACGCTGATGTAGACAAGATTAGTTGAACTACAGGAACAGAGCGTTAGTGAAGCCAGTGCGATGGCATACAGTTTTTTCATAGATAGGTAATTTCTCCCGAACGTTATAGTGTACAATGCAAAGATTAGTTCCCTGATATAACAGGTAATTCAATATTGGGGATTAAGATAGCAATTAAATTAATATTTAATATAATGCCTTATTGCTGGAGGTGAAGTATATCGCCGGTGTGAATGGCGCCCTGGCCATTATGCAGGAGGTTTTGTCCGAAGAGGACTTTTTTATTGTGTGTTCTGTAACGGGCGAGTGTACGGAGCGGTTCCTGACCTTTGATGGCTGTTTGTTGATCGACGGTGGTCATCACACAACGTCCGCAGGGTTTAACGCCGTAGAAATTGATATCCCCGATTTTGAAATGGTGCATTTCATCTTCCTGGAAGGGAGTGCCGCCGATAAATACGATGTTGGGCCGGAAGCGGTCCATAGGAACAGGCGTTTCCAGGCGGTCATTCAGTTCATCGAGAGAGGATTGTCCGATGATCAGGAAGGGATAACCATCTGCAAAAGATACGATCTCTTCATGCTTAGCGTATGCTGCTTCTACTTTTCGGTGGCTGTTATCGGGCATGTATACGAGTCGGACAGGAAAGCCCATTCTTTCAGTAAACCATTGATCAGCTGCCGGACTGACGATCGTGGCGGTGCAGGTATCATCCCAGACAGTTACCTGTTCGGTGATGGTAGTGAGTGGTTCAAAGGGGACGGTAAACGCGTCGCTTTTAAAGTGGACGAGGATCCCTTCGTTTGCCAGTTGTAGTTTAAACAATGCCATTACCGGATGTTCCCTTTGTGTAAGGAAACGGTTCTGGTCATCAATTAGCATCCAGCGGCGGTCATATCTGAAACCACGGTCTGTAATATCTGCTTTCTCCAGGGCGATGCCGCCGAGAGATTTTACAGGATAGATGAATAATTGGCTGACTTGTAACATAGCCGCGAAAGTACAATTAATCCATCATTTCCCGGAAGAGATCAGGATGCCGGTACGAATGTGCCTTTAACGATCCTGGTGATGGTAAGGAATAGCAGGTAAACGATGACAAAGGAGGTGACGGCAAGTAATGATCCGGCGACCAGCTGGTGACCGATGGCCATTGTATGCCTGGTATAATTAAGCGTGGCGATGGTCGTAGCGGCTAATGGGAAGCTGACGGACCACCAGGATACGCGGAAGGGACAACTTTTGGGAATGAGTATGATTTTGCTGGCGAGTAGCAGCAGGAGGAACAGGTTGAAATAAAGGAATATGGCGGCTGTGATATCCAGGGTACCTGAAAGGCCGATATAGCTGTTGAAGGCGAGGGCGAAAGGGCCGGTAAGGATCAGTAAAGTGGGTTGTACTGGTTCTGGAAGAGGTGGTTGGAAGATGAGTCGGGAGATGATCACGACCAGCAGGATGACGGCAAAGAGAAGACCGATGCCGAAGAAGAGGAGGCATATTTCCCGGGAGCCTGGGAAAGAGAAGCGGTTGCCGATGATAGGGACATCCAGTGTGCCTACAACGGGGAGTACCCAGGCGGGAGCTGCACTACCAGGATCCTGCTGATGGTCCAGCCATTTTTTCAGTACAAACCAGGCGAAGGCAAACATCAGGATAGCGCCGAGGGCCCACATACCGAGGGCCAGTTGGGGGCTATAGTTGAGTAGTATGCCGGGAAGCAGCAGCAGGGATATGATGAAGGTGGCAAAGAAGCAGATAGAGGTAGGGTGATTGAATTCTGTTTTTATGAGGGGCATGTATCGGGTACATTTCACGCCATAGGTGATGGTGAGGGCAATGAAGGCGGCAACAGCTATAATGCCCAGTATTTCGCTTATTATGACCGGAACCTGCCAGACTTCATGTGCGATGCGCCATGCGAACGTAAGGCCGCAAAGGCCCATTACACCGCCGAAAAGAGAAACCGGTAGGAATTGCAGGAAAGAAGGACGGGAGGACATATACAGCTGATTTGTTTTCAGGAGGAGGATAATAATGATGCCGTTATTGTGGCGTGTTGATTATTAGTGAATTAGGTGGGGTGTATGGATGAAGTGGCAGCGATATATCGCTGATAAGTGAAGATAAAGCGGGATTTCGATAAATGGAAATGGGGTACAATGGATGAAATGAACTCATCTTTGTTGGGGAACGTAAAAGAGATATTCTTTAAACTTTAAAGGGGGAAACTGTGGATGAAGTATAGAGATGGCGATAAATAGCTTTATTTAATGTGGAAGGCGCCGTCTTTATCGATGTAATAGTCGATACCGTTGGTGGCTTTTAGTGCTTTCAGCACATTTTCCACGGGTTGGTGTCTGTCGATTACTCCTGAAAAGCGTTTATTGGCTACTTCTTTATTATCAAGTTCAAGAGATATACCATATAAGCGGGGAATGACCCGGCATACTTCTTCCAGTCTTGCGTTGCTGAAGAGGAATTTACCTACTCTCCAACTCAGGACGTCAGTTTCATCAAAGACGGAGGTACTTAGTTTGCTGGAGGTGTACACTGCTTCCTGGCCGGGCGATAGCTGCAGGCTGTCCTGTGCGCCAACGATTTTTACGGCGCCCTGTACGAGGGCTACTTTAGCGACACCGCTATCGTAGGTATTGACGTTGAATTCGGTACCTAATACTCTGACGGTGGTATTGGGGAGGTGTACGGTGAATGGCTGGCTGGCCTGTTTAGCTATTTTCAGGTAAGCTTCCCCGTTGATGTACACTTCTCTGTTTTTACTGCTGAAGGCGAGCGGGAACCTGATGGAGGTGGCGGCGTTCAGTTGTACTTCTGTCCCATCGGATAAGCGTATGGTATAATCTTTTCCCGGGGGAACGGTAAGTGTGGCGAATTCAGCGGCGTTGGCTGACGGATTGGTTGTGTACGTCAGGGTTTTGTTGCTGGATTGCATGGTAACATTACCGGCAATGACCTGGCTGGTATCGGTGTTGAGGTTGACTACCTGTCCACCGGCGAGGTGCAGCTGAATATTTTTATTATTACTCACCTGTGCTGCCTGGCTGGTAGTGATACCGATGTTCGATGACTCCGGTTTAAACAGATGTGGAATAGTCAGGAGTGCGATCACGGCAGCGGCTGCTGAGGCAGCGATGGCGCTGATGGCAATAACTTTCTTTCTTTTCTGGCGGTGTATACGGTTAATAATAGCGTCGGCAGGATCAGTAAATGGTTGGCTCCTGATTTTGTCAACAATTGCTGGTGTGAGTACCTGTAACATATCGTCACGCATTTCGCGTGCGTCTTCGTTAACAGTTATTTCATTGAATAACGTCTCCCTTCCGGCGTCTGTGAGGGTTCCGGATATTTCCTGCAACACTAGTATTCTGATATCTTCGAGATTCGTATTCATCTGTACTATAAAGTAATATTTAAGTAATAGGTAACCTTCCCTTTCCAATTATTTTGCTGCGTGTAATTTTTCCCGCAGGATTTTCAGTGCTTTACTGATATTATTTTTTACGACCTGGAGGCTGATGTTTTGTTCGGCGGCGATTGTTTTCTGGCTTTTGTCTTCCAGGTATAATTTGATAAAAGACTTTCTTGCAGCTGGAGGGATATGTTCTATTGCATGTTGTAATTGTTTGGCCAGTTCAGCACTTTCGAATGGTTTCATGAGCGTACTGGACTCAAGGAAGTAATTATATCCGTGTTGTTTTTTATCCCTTGTTTTATCTTTTTTTATTTTGATAATGCTTTCGTTGCGGGTGGCACGGATAAGGTAAGCGAGGAGAGAAGGTTTCAGTTCTATATTTTCTTTCACGTTCCAGAAGCGGATAAACACTTCCTGCACGATATCTTCGGCCTCATCCATATCCCTGAGGATGTAATAGGCTTCCATGACCATTTGTGGCCGATAGAGGTCTACTAGTTCTCTCAAGGCGGATTCATCACCTTTTTTCAGACGATATAATATGTCGGCTTCGTTATTTAGCTTCTCTTCTTTCATAGATCCGTCTCAACAGTATGGTGACTATTTATGAGTCATTAGTTTAGGTACTTACAACAAATAGTTTACCAGGCGAGTTATCTTTATAGCGGACAACAAACCTGGTGTAAGTAATATATTCCTGTTATGGTTATTGGTGGAAAAGAAGAAGGACGATGTACCGACCACTGGTCATCCCTTATAATTCCCTGATGTGAATGTTCTGGCTGAAGTTAGTTAAAAGGTAATACATTTTTAATGATGAGCTAACTTTATTTTTTTATTGAGATGGAAAATAATATCGCTTTGTAATAAATGAAATAATCAAAATACGACACTTCTTTATATCGGGTGTGAAAATCTACGGCTGATTTATTTGAATGAAAAAACTATTCCCCAATATGGGAAAAGATAAGGAGGGTAAGCACTGCGAAAATTTCTCACAAAAAAAGTTTGCTTATGAAGGTTACCTTAATGTTAAGTTTTACTTTATGGAGATGTACATAGGGAACAATATCTGATAAGGAATGTTCGATCGACGTTTTATTATACCTATTGAAATCGGCTAAAACAACTAGTGGGCAGCAACGATGCTCAGATTGCTTTTATCATAGGATTTCCCAGTAACCAGGACACCCTCATTATCACAATAACGACAGAGTAAATTGCCAGATTTATCTGGGTCGCTCTTATTGTGTTCAGGGTGTTTTGTCCCATTTATATGTGGTGCGAAAAGCGCTGCGAGGAGGTTTATTGGGTATACATGACCAACCATTTTACTAACCAAAATTGCTGTGCAAACTATGCAAAAGATTGTCAAACTCAACCGCGTCGTCCTATACTGTTGTATGGTTGTTCTGTTCTGTCTGCAACATAGGGTTTACGCTGCTCCGACTCAGGGGAAACCGGTGAGTCTAACGATTAAGAATTCATCTTTAGCGGAGGTATTACGTCAGGTGTCGAAGAAGAGCGGGCTGTATATTTATTTCCAGGATGCAGATCTGGCGGGTCATCGGAATGTGTCGCTGGATGCGAAGAATAAGCCGGTCGAGAGTGTTTTGCATGAGTTATTGGATGAGCGGGGGTTTTCGTGGGTGGAGGTGAGTGAGAATACGATTGCGGTTAAAAAAAAATTAGAGAGAGAGGAAGGAAAGGTTGAGATGGATACGGTGAGTACGATAACGGTGACGGGGAAGGTGGTGGATGAGAAGGGGGAGCCGGTGATTGGAGCCACGGTGGTGGTGAAGGGGGGGAAAGTTGGGACAACCACAAATGTGAGAGGAATATTTGAACTAAAAGGAGTTAAAACTAATTCTTCATTAGTTATATCTAACCTTTCATTTTTATCTAAAGAAGTTGCTGTTAAAGGTCGATTGGTAATAGGTGAAGTGCAACTAAAAGAATATGTTGGAGTATTAGATGAGACCGTAGTCATTGCATACGGGACTACAACAAAACGTTTTAATACTGGAAATGTAGCTTCTGTTAGTGCTGCTGAAATTGAAAGACAACCGGTTAACAATCCGTTATACGCATTGCAAGGAAGAGTTGCCGGACTTCAAGTAACACCAACAACCGGTTTAGGTTCAGGAGCTGTTAGTATTCAGATTAGAGGCAGAAACTCCTTAAGCTTCCAGTCTGACCCATTAGTAGTTGTGGACGGGCTTCCTGTTGCCAATAATATAACAGGACTGGGTCATGGTAGCTTGCTACAAATTTCAGCTTTGAGTTTTATCAACCCTAACGACATAGAGTCAATTGAGGTATTAAAAGATGCAGATGCAACATCTATATATGGAAGCAGGGGGGCTAATGGTGTTATTCTTATCACAACCAAAAAGGGGAAAGTTGATGATGTCAGAATTGATATAAATATTCGAAATGGATGGTCTGATGTTCCACGAAGAATGAAAATGCTAAATACGACACAGTATTTGGATTTAAGGAAAGAGGCATATGCAAATAGTGGAATCGATATATCCAGCTTGGAGTTGTCAAGAAGCAATGTAGATGTTAAATATTGGGATAAGGATCGTTACACAGATTGGCAGAAGGTATTAATTGGTAATCATGCCAAATATAATGACATACAAGGAACTCTATCGGGAGGCTCTACACAAGTTCAATACACGTTAGGTGGAAACTATCATAATGAAACAACTGTGTTTAGTAAAAACGACTATGATAGAAAGGGGAGTGCTCATATGAGTATTTCCGGTACAACGACTAATCAAAAATTTAAAGGTATTGTTAGCGCTAGTTATTTAATAGATAACAATAGGCTTCCTATGACCGATTTTACTAGGAGCGCATTGACATTGTCCCCTAATGCCCCAAGTTTGTATACGTCCGAAGGAGCGTTAAATTGGGGACCAATGCCTAATGGTAGTCGCAGTTGGGAAAATCCTTATGGAGAATTATTTAAAAGTTATGAAGCTCGTCTTAGTAATCTT
Organism: Chitinophaga pinensis DSM 2588; assembly: GCF_000024005.1. Taxonomy (NCBI): domain Bacteria; kingdom Pseudomonadati; phylum Bacteroidota; class Chitinophagia; order Chitinophagales; family Chitinophagaceae; genus Chitinophaga; species Chitinophaga pinensis. Next base: position 168,031 of record NC_013132.1, on the reverse strand, counting down.
ATATCTAGTGCAACTTTTAGCTATTCATTTAGCGATGCTTTTACGGCGAAAATTCAAATGGGTTATAATGAGTTGAGAGGGAATTCATTCCGTAAGACATATCCTTTTGCCGGGCGAGCCCCAGAGTTTTTAAATGAGCCAGGTAACGCCTCATTTAATGCAAGTAATATGAAAAATTTGAGTTTCGAACCGCAATTGAACTATAAATTCAATTTGAAAAAAATAGATTTTGACATTCTATTTGGTGGTTCTATTCAAAATACCACAAAGGAGGAGCAGTTTATTTTTGCTCAAGGTGCGACCAATGATGCCTTATTAAAAAATCTAGCAGCAGCAACATATTATTATTTAAATAATAATTCTTCTCAATATAAATATGCTGCAGCATTTGCACGAATTGGATTCAATTGGGATAAAAAGTATATATTAAATTTAAGCGCTCGTCGGGATGGAAGCAGCCGTTTTGGTCCTAATAACCAATTTGGGAACTTCGGATCAATAGGAGCAGCATGGTTATTTGGCCAAGAAGATTTTTCAAAAATAGTATTTCCTTTTCTCAGTTTTGGAAAGATTAGATTCAGTTATGGGACATCCGGAAATGATGGAATCGGAGATTATCAATATCTAGAGCGATACGATCCAATAGATGTATCTGATCCATATCAAGGTGTTAGAGGATATCGTACTAGAGGGCTTTTTAATCCATATTATGCTTGGGAAGTAACAAAAAAAATGGAGTTAGGCTTGGAAATTGGAGTTCTAAAAGATCGGCTTTTTTTAACGACTAGTTTTTTTAGAAATCGATCAAACAATCAATTACAAAATTATCCCTTTTCAAGTATAGTCGGGCCTGGAGGGCCATTATATAATATTGGAGCTTTAGTACAAAATCAAGGAATTGAGGTTTTAATCAATTCGGAAAATATTAAGAATAAAAAATTTAAGTGGTCTACATCATTTAATATAAGCAAAAATAGAAATAAATTATTGTCCTATCCCGATATTGAGAACTCCGCCTATTACCAGTCAATAATTGGGCAGCCATTTTATGGAGAAGTAAGAGCATATAATTCAACAGGAGTGGACCCGGCAACAGGCAAATATTCTTTTCTTTCTGTTGATGGAAAGATTGTATCGGACCCTATAGATCCTAATCGTCAAGATTATGGTCAGTATTTAAGGATTTTAACAACCCCAAAGTTTTTTGGTGGGATGGGTAATACCCTTTCATGGGGAAACTTTACACTTGATATCTATCTCCAATTTACTAAGCAAAACGGAATGAATCCTATGATGGATTTTATTTTCTTAGCCGGATCTCAAAATAATTTACCTGTTGAATTTTTAAATAGATGGCAGAAGAGCGGGGACAAATCCGATTTTCAAAAGGTCTATAATGTTCGTCCTGATGATTATAATACTGCGTTGGATAGGGTTGCGGGTAGCAACTATTCTTATACAGATGCGTCTTTTATTCGATTAAAGAATATGTCTCTTTCTTATAGTATGTCTAACGACTTAGTGAAAAAAATTCGATTGAAAGATTTGCGGTTATATTTTCAAACACAAAATTTATTCACTATTACTGGTTATAAGGGATTGGATCCCGAAACTCAAACAATTGGTTCATTGCCTCCGTTGAGAACAATGACAGTAGGAGTGCAAGTGGGATTATGATTTTTTAATTTAATAAAGCTTCTTTGATGTTACCAAATCATCTATTTTCTATATGGGAGATTTCGAAGAGAATAATTGTCCTCATTTTATTGGCGATAGGCCCGATAGGGTGTAAGAAGTTAATTGAGGTCGATCCGCCTGTTAATTCAATTATTGGAAATGAAATATATAACTCTGATGCCACGGCGTCGTCGGTATTAACTGGTATCTATACAGACATGAGTAATGCTGGAGTTTTTTGTGGGTCAAATTCAATATCACTTCGTGCAGGATTATCAGCTGATGAATTAGTAGCTACTACAGAGCCATCAGATATATTGAATAGGATTTATACTAATTCACTAACTAATAATGGGGATCAGCTTTTTTGGACTGATTTGTACACTTATGTTTTTAGAGTAAACTCTGCAATTGAAGGTATATCCCAGTCGCAAAATATAACTCAATCTACTAAACGCCAATTGTTGGGAGAAGCGAAATTTTTGCGTGCGTTCTTTTATTTTTATTTAATTAATTTTTATGGAGATGTTCCTCTTTTACTTAGCACAGATATAAAAGTTAATAATGTTGCATCTCGGACTTCGACTGACGAAGTTTATAAGCAGGTAATTGCTGATCTTATTGAGGCAAAAGAGTCTTTAAGCACCATGTACTTAGCAGCTAATCTTTCTACTGAATCGAATGAACGTTTAAGACCCAATAAATTTGTTGCTAGTGCTTTGCTTGCCAGAGTGTATTTATATGTGGAAAAATGGGATTTGGCTGAGCAGGAAGCAAATTTTGTCATTGATGGCACTTCTAAATACACGCTGGAATCTTTGACAAATGTCTTTCTGAAAGATAGTCGTGAAGCGATTTGGCAGTTACAACCTGTGAATGCAGGTATGAATACATTTGATGCAGCAGTATTTGTATTAGCTGCTGGCGACGGAAGACCTGAAGGTCCTGATGGACAGGCATTTAGTCGTCCTGTATATTTAAGCAATCAGCTATGCGAGAATTTTGAATTAAGTGATAGAAGGAAGCTCTTATGGATTGGTAATGCAAACAGCAATGGCCGCGTTTATCCTTATGCGTTTAAATACAAAGCGTGGATTTTCGGAGTAGAGCGGACTGAGTATTTAGTCGTATTTCGTTTAGCTGAATTATACCTAATACGCTCAGAATCAAGATTGATGCAAGGAAGGTTAACAGGCGACAATTCTGCAGAAACAGATTTAAACATAATTCGGAGGAGAAGCGGTCTTGAAAATTTACATTCTTCAGATAAGTTAACCATGCTTACTTATATTTTAAATGAAAAAAGATCTGAATTTTTTACAGAATGGGGGCATCGTTGGTTAGACTTAAAGCGAACAGGGAAAATCGACCAGGTAATGATTCTGGCAGCACCCCTGAAAGGTGGTAGTTGGACCTCTTATAAAGCTCTCTATCCAATTCCTGTGAATGATATCAAGCGTAATCCTAGTCTAAGAGGACATCAGAATCCAGGGTATCCTGAAATTTAAGATACTATTGTAGAGCACATATTTATAATATTGATAAAATTCGATTACCAAACATGGTAGTAAGAATGAATAATGTAAAAAATTGCAGAATGAATAAGTATTGTTATGCCTTAATATTTACGATATTTTCTTTTTCTAAATATGCCGTTAACGCACAAGTTGCTAAGACTGTTTTTCTCCCAAAATGTGGGATTCCAACTCGTTGGGCTTCACAAGTAGATGTTGAACATCCTTTACCCGATTATCCTCGGCCTCAAATGCAAAGGGATAATTGGATCAATTTAAATGGTTTGTGGGACTATGCAATTACAAATGAAAGAAACGTTCTACCAGATATTTATAGTGGGAAAATTTTAGTTCCATTTCCAATTGAATCATCCCTTTCGGGTGTTCGAAAAGGACTAACACGGTCTCAAATATTATGGTATAAACGTAACGTTAAAATATCTGGCATAAAAAGCGACGAGAGATTATTACTCCACTTTGGAGCAGTAGACTACAAAGCTACTATTTATGTTAATGGAAAATTAATTGGAACTCATGAAGGTGGATATACATCGTTTTCTTTGGATATATCCCATGTTGTCAAACGAGGTGATAATGAGATTGTAGTAAAGGTATATGATCCAACAGATGATGGGATAAATCCACATGGAAAGCAATCGTTAAATCCAGGAAATATATATTATACCGCAAGTTCTGGTATTTGGCAAACTGTATGGTTGGAAAGAGTTCCATCTAGTTATGTTTCCGACGTAACTATTGCTTCAGATATTGATAGTGGATATGTAAAAATAAATGTTGCAACTGTTGATTGTTTGGGCAAGGGAGATTCAATAAAGATTAGTTGTTCTGATGGCACTTCCGCGATTGGAGCTTTGAAAGGTGATATGAAATTGTTAATTAAATCGCCTCATTTATGGACCCCTGATGATCCATTTCTTTATGATTTGAATATATCCCTAATACGAAATAACAAAGTTATTGATGTTGTTAACAGTTATTTTGGGATGAGAAAGATTAGTGTAAAAAAAGATTCAACTGGGGTCGATCGTATATTTTTGAATAATAAATATGTGTATAACTTAGGCGTTCTAGATCAAGGTTTCTGGCCGGATGGATTATATACTGCCCCAACTGATGATGCGTTGAAATTTGATATTGCTATCTGTAAGAAAATGGGATTTAATACTATAAGAAAGCATATTAAGATTGAATCTGACAGATGGTACTATCATGCAGATAAGCTCGGTGTGATTGTTTGGCAAGACTTTGTAAACCCTAATGTTAAATTATTACCGAGTGCTAAAAAGGCTTTTGAAGATCAGGTAGAAGAAACAATAAAACAATTATACAATCATCCATGTATTACCACTTGGGTCTTATTTAATGAGAAGTGGGGGCAGTATGATCAACAACGTTTAACTAGATGGGTCAAAGAAAAAGATCCATCTAGATTGGTCAATGGACATTCAGGAGAACTGTTATATGTGAATAATCAACTTAGAAGTCCTGCTCCTGATGCATATATTGATGCTGATTTAACTGATATACATTCATATCCATATCCTAGAAATGCACCCAGCCTAGATGGTAAGGCTCGCGTTTTGGGAGAGTATGGGGGGATAGGCGTTTCTGTGGATGGTCATAAGTGGAATGATCTTGAAACTGGTTGGGGCTACGATGGGACTATTAGTCCTTCTGCTATGCTCAGTCAATATGAAGATATGATGGATTCTATTATCATATTGGAACGTGATGGTTTAAGTGCATCTATATATACTCAGCCATTTGATGTTGAGTCTGAACAGAATGGGCTAATCTCATATGATCGGCAGGTGGCTAAAGTCCCACTAGAGAAGTTACAAGCTATAAATAATAGAATTCTGAATAGGATATCGTCGATAGGAGCGACACACGAAAACATAATCATTGATGTTATGGATACAACAGTGGTAAGTTATAATGTGCGAATGGACGAATTTAAAAATGGCAGAAATGATTCCGTATTTCTACGTCGGCTTACTGTTGAGGCTAATAAGCGTTCGCAGTTAGATGAGGTTCAGCTAATAGCCAATCGCTACTTAAAAGGATTAAAAAATCCCTTTGCAGAAGAGAATTTACGTTTCATTACAAAATTCACCAAAAATGTCAATGACACTGGATTCTCTATTTTATATAATAATGTTAATAGAGTTAATGCTATTCTTGGGCCTGATGAGGCGGAGGCATGTATTACAGCGTGTATTGAAAACAGCGAGATTAAGCCGTATATAGATGAACAGAAGCATCCAGAATGGGATGAAATTAAAAAACGCATTTCTAGATTCGGTCCTTTGGGTAAGGAAACTTTACTTCAAGCACAAGTTTTTTACTCCATTAATTTAAAAGATTATAATTTATTTAGCGAAGTGGCTTCTGAATGGTATAATACATATGGTAAGAATAGAAAGTGGGTTACAGATTTTTTGATTAATACAATGTCCTGGTATTTGTTCTTGGATTGTAAGGATACTAGTGCGTTGACAATTGCAATTGCATGGATACAAAAAGTTGTTGAGAGATCACCGTCGCCTGATAATTATGATACCTATGCTAATCTTCTTTATAAAACTGGAGAAAAAGACAAAGCAATCGAAATCCAAGAAATAGCTGTGAAATTGCACACTGGGGACGGGAATATATCCGAACTAATTACACATTTGGAAAAAATGAAAAAAGGAGAACCGACGTGGGATAATTGATGACAATTGTAAACTGGACTGCAGTTGTATTGCAGATGATTTTTATAAATTGCCCTTTTTGGTAAATTTTAAGGATAAGATGAGGCGAATATTACCACTAACAACAGTGTTTGTGATTATATTACTCTTACTGGAAGGTATAGAAGTAGTGGCCCAAAGTAAGGTAATTAATGAAAGTACATATCAATCATGGCCGATATTAGGTAGTTCTGCAATTAATGGGAATGGTAGATATGTAAGTTATTTCGTGAAAAATTATTTTTCACCAGAATCCAATTTGCATATCTCATCTTCTGATGGAAAAAAGCGAATCCAGATTAATAATTGTCATTGGGCAGAATTTATATCAGGAAATAGGATTGTATTTTTGCAAAATGATCAAAATTTATCATTTGTAGATCTTAAAGAGTTTAAGTTAATTAAAAAAATATCTCGAGTTGGAGACATGAAAATTATTGGCAATACACTGAATAAATTTTTATTATATCGATTACAAGGTAGCGATTCTATTTGTTTGTTCAGTTTGCTAGATGGTCGAGTTACATGGTTTGGAGGAATAGATTCTTATGATGTTAGTAAAGATGAGAAGTTCTTACTCTTGAAAACTAAGTCACAATTAAGTCGAGAAGGTAGTGAAATAACTTACTTTAATGTCAATTCAAAAAATGAAAAAAAGATTCGAATAGCAGGTAATGTTATTAGCATGGCCATACAGTCAGATGATAAGGGAATGGCATTTGTGAGTGAAGAATTTGCAGGTTACGGTCGTAAGCTATGGTTTTATAATGTAGCTCAAGATCACTTGCAACTCTTGCTTGACAGTGTAGCTACCAAAAATTTTTTTAGTTATGAATGTTCTATTTCTGGTAATAGTATAACATTTAGTGATATAGGGGATAAGATTTTTTTTAATATTGACAGAAAGGGTTCTTCTAAACAAGAAAGGAGAAGTGGAGAAGTAATAGTATGGTCATATAAAGATAAGATATTGGAGTCTCAAAAGATTTGGCTAGGATATGGATTAGAGAAAGAAAGTATTTATTGTGTATTCAATTTGAAGACTAAAACATTCTTGAAACTTGATGAATCTGCAGATATTATTAATGTAAAAGGCATGTTCAATAGATACGCAGTTGTTTTGCCTAATAAGGCGACCTTATGGTTTCAAAATATAGAATCTCCAGATTCGCTATTTATTATTGATACTGATTCTGCCTATGGTTCTAAGGAATACTTGCCTGCATCTATATACTCTGATCCAATATTGTCCCCAGATGAACGCTTTGTTGTATGGTTTGACAAAAAGACTTTAAAATATTATTCTTACGATATTCGAAATCATAAGATACATAACATAGATAAATCAATTCCTACACTTCTATATGATCAAGATGCTGCTAAAATAAGGAGAATTGGAACTTGGGGAATCGCTGGATGGATACCGGAGGAGAAATCGATCTTGGTATATGATCAATTTGATATCTGGAAATTAAGTTTAGAGGATTCTCAGTCTGCGGTAAATATTACTGAGGGAGAAGGTAGGAAAAATAGAATAACGTTGACTATTAAAGGGAGAAACTATTTAGATACCTTTTCTCGGAAGCAAAACTTGATAATAATTGGGTATAATAGAGAAAATAAAGATGGAGGGTACTGGAAGCTGCAATTAGGAAAGAAATTTCGTTTAGCCCCAGATCATTTAAATCCATTCTCTGTATCATCTAGGACTCCATATGGAATATATTATAGTGCAAGCGGTGATGTGATTTCCGCAAGGAACGCCGATATGCATATTGTAGTTCGTGAGAGTGCTGCCGAGTCATCAAATATTTATATAACAAGCGATTTTAAAAGTTATACTAAACTATCGAATGTTAATCCAGAAAAGGAATATAAGTGGATGACAAGCGAATTAGTTGAATGGAAAGCATTTGATGGAAGAATATGCCAAGGCCTTTTGTATAGGCCCAGTGATTTTGATTCCACCAAAAGGTATCCTTTGATTTTAAATTATTATGAGAAGAGAAGTGACGAGTTGCATAAATTTATTATTCCTGATTACTCCAAGGATAATTTAAATATACCAAGTTTCGTTGATGCAGGATTCTTAATCTTTGTTCCAGATATTTATTCGACGCCAGGTTTTAATGGAGAAGGTACTTATAATTGTATTGAATCTGCAACAAAATTTCTTTCAACATTTTCGTATGTTGATTCTAACAAAATCGCTTTGCAAGGGCATAGCTATGGTGGTTGGCAGACGAATTACATGGTAACTCATTCTAATAGATATGCTGCTGCCTGTGAGGCTGCTGGGGTTGCTGATCAAATAAGTGGTTATGGTCAATTGGCATACAACTTTGGCGGAGATAGACAAATGTTTTATGAGCTCAATAGCCAGGGAAGTCCATATGGATTAGGTATCACTCCCTGGACGAAACCTGATTTATATATTAAGAACTCTCCTATTTTTAACGTTGGTAATATTGTTACGCCACTCCTAATGATGCACAATCGCGATGATGAGGCTGTCCCTTTTAGTCAAGCTGTAGAGTTTTTTTTGGCATTAAGGAGAGCGAGTAAGAAGGTTTGGTTGTTGCAGTATGTCGGAGAATATAGTCATCAAGTAACAGGACCGGCTGCGAAGGATTATCATACGAAAATGCTACAGTTTTTTGAGCACTATTTAAAAGGTGAAAGCTGTCCATCATGGATGCAATGACAAGATGAAGTTGAAGAGGAGGAAAGTACTTATATATTGTATTTATGCGCTTGAGACTGATTGATTTTCTTTAAATGTTTTCCGTAGTCAATGTTATTCGAAGTCTATTTCACATTTTGAGTATGAATATAAAGGGTTTGAATTTTTTTTGTACTTACAATGAGAACTATTTTTATCAACTACCAATATTTGAAGCAAATTGCAATTGTGGGTAGCGAACAAAACTAAAAGCCGCCTTAGTTATTTCTAAGGCGGCTTTTAAAATATTTGATATTAACTATTCAGCAGCAGTTGTTGCCAAAGTCAATACAGAAGCTGTACAGATATTGGAAACGCCTTGTACTGTAGTCTTCGTTGTGTAGAACGTAGACAGTGCACCTGAATTTGTCAGGCGAGCGTTAAGAGCTGCTGGACAAAGAGGGTAAGAAATACCATTGATTGTTGTAGTACCAGTTCTTGCGAAATATACAGGAGCTGTGAATTTGGATGCTGCAAACGCAAACGCACCACCAACTACTGCGAACAATGCAACTGCAGAAAGAACGATTTTTGCTTTCTTCATAACTTTCTCGCCTTTTAAAATCAAAAGGCTAAACTTAGGAAATTTGGATTAACGCCTACTCTCTTCTAATGGTTTTCGGCTTCCCCATTAAGTAACCTCAAAACGAGGTCATATGCCTGATCAGGACAATAAGTTTTATGCGAAATGAAATACCAGATGAACAGGTTTCTCAAAGTGACATACTAAGCAGTATGCCGGTTATTTTCATTTGGATAATCGTTTACGGGTAACAAGTTAATTTTCATGAATGCCTTCTTTAACAGTAATGGTAGCATGATGATTAATGGTGAGAGACTTTTTTGTCGTCGTCTCTAAGTCAAAGATAGCACCATCGCGAAGGCTTTCACTTAGGAATCAGGGCCGGAAACTTTGGAGATCATGAAATTCATCGGAAAACAAAGAAGCGAAAGTACCATCAGTGATAGCACTTTCGCTTCGAAAACCTGGAAAAAATGGAGAAAAGGTAAAAACTACTGCAGCATGTCCGCAACATGACCTAGGATATACTGATTACTTCTCTGTCCGGGGCTACCAGGGATACCGAATGCTGACAGGTCAACTTTGAGCCTGGCGTGATCCCTTCGACAGTATCCCCTTCCTGAATAACATCCCCTTTGTCAAAGACGTAGTAAGCGAAATTCCAGAGCAGTGTTGCCACTGTTGAGGGATTTTCATTGGTAAAACGGATCTCAAAGTCCGGCAGACCGAAAGTATGCAGTCCGATGGTGTCCATGAGCATTTCCTTGTTGGCAGAATTCGAGATATTGAACAGGCGGACATTCACCAGTGTGTCTAATAAGCCCTGTTGTTCAAATATCTGGTTAGGAGGAAGGAGTTTCTCTGCAGGGAGGGAGTAAACCACGTCCGGTTGGGTGGCGATGATAACAGCCCTTAAAAAGTGCATAAACAGCTCATGTCTGGCTTTATAGGGTAAAGGCCTGGTCATGAGGTCGTTGATCAGGAACTCATACTGACACCCGGAAGCTACTTCCGCGGCGGCGGACCAGTGCCAGTTTTGTTGTAAAACCTGCTCCGGTATCAGTCCCAGTTTGTTTACCGGCATGATCGCACACTGTGCGTGTACGGTGGCGTCGGAGAACTCAACCGGCAGATTGGGGAAGGTAAATAACATATTCCCGGTGTTTTCTACCGCAGGATAGGATTTTTGCAGCTCTTCCAGTATGCGGGCGTAATTAATGACGGGTTGTTGCTTAAACAACAATCGGCAGCCCAGCATAGCAGGCATATTGGCTACCGCCATAGGTGATTCAGGTGTGTTCGGAAAATTCATAGGCGACTAAATTAGTAACATCTTGTCACGTTTTTCTTTTCCCGGCTGTCTTAATATCAACAAAAGATAATTTATATGATAGTCGTAAAAGTAACTTATACGGTAAAAGACAGCTTTGTCGCACAGAACAAGCAGAATATCAATGCTTTCCTGCGGGATTTTAAGAAAATGGACCGAGATTTCCGGTATACGGTATATACAAAGGAGAATACCTTTATCCACTTGTCCCATTTTAAAGACCAGGATATCCAGACTGCCGTACTGGAAGTACCATCATTTAAGGCTTTTCAGTCAGCACGGGATGCTAGCGGACTCATAGGCGCACATCACCTGGAAGTATTGGAGCTGGAGGGGACCACTGGCGATATTTTCTAACATATTGTGTCGTAGGGAAGGTTTTGTAAATTAGCAATGTCCAAATCCATGACGGCACATGAGTAAGCATAAACAAGTAGACGCACCTCCCGTTTTTAATAATCTGGTAGAAAATTATGACCACCTCGGACTGCCGGTCGAATTGATAGATCCCAGGAATGACTTTACCATTCATAAACTGAACGATATTCACCATGAGCTGCCATATAAATCCCCGGTTTACAGGGCGAATTTTTACTCTTTCCTGTTCGTAAAGAACGGACATGGAAAGTATACGACCGATGAACTGGAGTTTTGCACGGAGCCAGGAACTATCTATTTCACTAACCCCGGACACTATAAATCCTTTGAGTGGAGTAGCCTGGAGGAGGTTTTCCTGGTTACCATGAGCGAATCCTTCCTCAAAGAAAACGTCCACGCCAATATCTTCGAGGAATTCCCTTTCCTGCTGGCAGAAACAGTGCCTCCAAGGGTACTGAAGCCCGAAGTATATGCGGAAATTGAGCCTTTATACCAGCAGATCTATAAGGAGTACTTCTCCTCCTCACCCTATAAGAATAAAGTGATGGGGAACCTCTTTGTCGTGATCCTGTTGAAAATAAAAGAGTACTTCTGGGAAGATTATAACCCTATATATGAAGGTAACAGAAGCTCCCAGATCGTAAAAACGTTTAAACGTACCCTGGAAAAACATTACCGTGACCTTAGCACCGGTAAGGCTACCAAAGTCTTCCGGTCGCAGGATTATGCTGCTGAACAAAACCTCCATCCCAGTTATCTTAATAACGTGATTAAATCCAAAACGGGTAAGTCCGTTACCACCTGGATCACTGATAAGACGATTACTGAAGCTAAGTCCATGCTACAGAATTCCAATACACCTATCAAACAGATAGCAGATCAACTGGGCTTCGCAGAATCAGCGCATTTTAGCAACTATTTTAAGAAATATACCGATATGACACCCATATTATATAGAAAACAACTCTCCAAAGGCTGACCTTAGTTTTTTACAACTAATAGTGTAAAACTTGTATTTTTTTGGCGCGCTTATGTTTCACCTTTGTTATGTCGACGATGACAATAAAAACAAAGAAACATGAACACACTAAACGAAAAAGTAATCTTAGTAACAGGCGCTTCAAGAGGTATTGGAGCTACAATCGCAGCCAAACTGGCTTCAGAAGGGGCAAAAGTAATTGTTAACTACGCCGGTAATAAAGATGCAGCAGAACAGGTGGTTAACGAGATTAAACAAAACGGTGGAGACGCTATCGCTTTACAGGCTGACGTTAGTAAAGCCGGCGATGTAAAGCAACTGTTTGATAATGCTATTGCACACTATGGCAGAATTGATGTACTGGTGAACAATGCCGGTATTATGATCAATAAACTGCTGAAAGATACCACTGATGAAGACTTCGACCGTATCTTCAATATTAATGTAAAAGGTACCTTCAATACTTTACGTGAAGCCGCTACCAAACTGGCTGATAAAGGATCCATTATCAACTTCTCTACATCGGTTAACCGTATCATGTTGCCTACATATGCCACTTATGTAGCTACGAAATCAGCAGTAGAGCAACTTACCCGCGTATTTGCAAAAGAAATCGGCCCAAGAGGTATCAACGTGAACTCGGTATCTCCTGGCCCTACTAATACAGAGCTGTTCACTACAGGTAAATCTGATGAACTGATCGGTCGTCTCGCTTCCATGTCTGCGTTCAACCGTATTGGTGAACCAAATGATATTGCTGAGGTAGTCGCCTTCCTCGCCAGCGATGCAGCCAAATGGATTTCTGCACAGAATATCGGTGTAAACGGTGCTATGGCTTAATAGCACCGCTCATTTCTTAAATGATTAAATCAAGTGTCAATCATGAACAGTTTAAAGAATAAAGTAGCAATTGTTACAGGATCAGCAAGAGGATTAGGTAAAGCCATCGCAGAACGTTATGCCGCACTTGGCGCTGATATAGTAGTGAACTACTCCAGAGATAAAGCCTCCGCTGATGAAGTAGTAGGCAATATTAAAGCCATGGGCGGAAGAGTGATCGCCGTACAGGCAGATGTAAGTAAGGTTGCAGATATCGAGCGACTGTTCAGTGAAGCCAAAGCAGCTTTCGGAAAAGTGGATATCGTAGTGGCAAATGCGGGTATCGAACTGGTAGAAACACCCGTAACAGATTTCACAGAAGAACAGTTTGACCGCGTATTCTCTATCAATACCAAAGGCTCTTACTTCACCATGCAACAAGCGGCCAGACAGGTAGAAAACAATGGACGTATCATATATGTTGCCTCCAGCACCACCTCCTTCCCCGTACCTGGTATGGCCGTATATGGTGGCAGCAAGACCACTCCCCGCTACATGGTAGATGTACTGTCTAAAGAAATCGGACACAGAGGCGTAACGGTGAACTCTATCATACCTTTCGCTGTTGATCATTCTGGTATCTTCGTAGACCCCGCAGCATATCCTGAACTGAGAAAGCAATTGCTGGATAGTTGTCCGATGGGGCGTCTGGCAGAAGTGGAAGACGTTGCTAATCTCGCGGAGTTCTTCGCAAGCGACTTGTCTTCATTTGTTTCCGGTCAGCATTTGCTGGTAAATGGTGGAGCTACAAACTAAGTTTCCCCGCGATCTGTTGATGTAAAAAATAGCAACTATGATCATCAGAATTTTCAATGCCCTGCTGGTTCTCTTTATCGTATTCATGGGCGTCAAACAGGGATGGGCCATGGTCTCCGGTAAACCGGAAATGGTGCAGATGCTCGGCCGCTTTCAATTCAGCCGTAACGTTATCCTGATAATGGGACTTGTTACCTTGCTGAGTGCTGTATTGATCTTGTTCCCAGGAACCTTCGTTGCAGGCAATTTCCTGATGGCCGCCTCCATCCTGCTGATTATGTGTTGTGAGTTATCATTAAAAGATATAAAAGGCGCCGCTGTAGAACTCCCCTTTCTCCTGATGAACCTGGTCGCTATTTTTCTACAGCATCCGCTCGCTAAAGCAGATTAATAATGAAAATATTCCTGAGTATAATCGTGTGTGTAACATTTGCCCTGACTTCGTTCGCGCAAACAACATCCAAGACAATGAATACTGATAAATTAACCAACACGACCGTCAGAAAGGCGATAGACGCACTACAAAGTGCCGACAGCAAGGCATGGTTTGCATTGTTTACTGCAGATGCAATCCTGCATGATGATGGTAATAAAATGAATTTCCGTAGTTTCTTTGAGAAGGCATTAGGACACGACCGCTTTACCAGTATCGACAAGGTAGAGAATAATGGTCTGGACATATATGGCCATATCCACAGTGATCACTGGGGCGATTTTAAAACCTATTTCAAGTTCCAGATCAACAGTGAGGGTAAAATCAACCGCCTGGATATCGGACAAGCCAGTTACTGATCTTACAGGTTCTGAGATTTGAATTTGCCGGGATATGAAAGATTCCTGCCTGAGATCATAAACGTCGCATCCCCTCTGTAATGTACCGTGCGGGGATATTTAGGAGAAACCGCAACATGCGCTTTCACCACTTCAAGCACAAAGAAGTTATACTTTGGTAACAGGTGTTCGTCAATCACCTTACACTCAAAATTGGCATAGCATTCCTTTATGAGGGGTGCTTTTACCTTTTCAGCTGCTACCGCCGTTAACCCAAATTCACTGAATTTATCTATTTCTTCACCTGTGCTGTTCCCTATGCCTATAATCTCATCGATCATGTCATGGGTCGGAATATTAATCACACACTCTTTGCTTTTTTTGATCAGCTCAAAACTATAATTAGCCGCTGTGATCATACAGCCGATCATCGATGGAGAAAACTCCATTACTGTATGCCAACCCATCGTCATGATATTCGTATCATCTTTCCAGTGAGAGCTCACCAGTACAGTTGGTCCTGGTTCCAGGTATCGCCGGATCTCCGCCACCGGCAGGTCTTTTTTTCTATATGGCTTTTTCATATTCCCAAAGTTATCAGGTAATTATATGATGATTGCTGGTTTCATTACACAATTACCAGACCAGCGTCATTGTATGCGCTGATGCCAGTCATCATTCCTACAGCTGACAGCGCCTACTTTCGCATTGTCATTATTTCACAATCAACCCACGAACATGAAACAGGTAAAAATGCTACTAACCCTTGCCCTATTGTTTGCCGCCAATGTGATATACGCACAGTCTTCTCTCAAAGCTGGAGACAAACTGCCCTTGTTTGTTTTGAAAGACCAGGATGGAAATGATTTTGTGGTGAGTGAATATATAGGAAAACACAAGCTGGTCATCTTTTTTTATCATAAAGACGACAGTGAGATGGCTGTAAAGGAAGTCTGCGGTTTCAGAGATAGTTATCCGGATTTCAAAGCCGCCAATGCCATGATCATCGGTATTGGCAATGGTAGTGTTGAAAGTCATAAGGCTTTCCGGAAACAGCATAATCTGCCGTATGTGCTGCTGAGTGATCCTCAGAATGACGCATTGAGGCTGTTTGGTTCGAAAACTGGATTCTTTCACGATATGAGAGACACATTCATTACAGATCTGGGTGGGAATATCACATACACCTACCGTGGCCATTTTAAAAAAGGAGAAATCTACTCTGAGAAAGTGCTGAGTTATCTCAGAACTGACGGAGTCAACTAATAACTACCTATCCTATACCCTATACACGCCTGCTACTGTGAAAGACCGTTGAGCAGTTCCTGTGAGAAAAAAAATAAGGTCGATTAACAAAAAAAGCAGGCTCCCCGGGCATATTCATCCCGGGGATTTCTTTTTTTTGTGTAAATTAATGGGGCCAACTGGAAATTGTCACCGGTAGCTCATGAGGGTCCGATTTGACAAGTTAGAAAACGATATGAGAAAAATACTATTTATCCTACTGATTCCTTTCACCGCGTTTGCGCAACAGGTTGTTATTACAGGACAAGTACCGGACAGCCCGGATAGTATGGACGTCTTCGTCTATAAACCCATAGGAACTTATTTCAATTCCCAATATAAACAGGGTGTAGGCAAGGTGGTTGAACACCAGTTTAAGTTAGTTGTACCAATGACTACACCCGGTTTCATTACCATCGAGAATAAATATGTAAAGTCGGTACTCTTTGTAGAACCAGGCGATTATGTAGATATTGGTATCAGTCGGGAAGGAAGCCAGGGAAAGAAATTATATAAGGGGAATAACGCCGCCGGACATGAATTATTCAATAATGATACCCCCTTGTCCGAAGATAAGATGGCGGGTCTGATGGAACAGGTCCTGGACACCGCTAAAACAGTCAACGGCGCACTATGGGGAATGCGTAATAACCTGTCAGAACTTAAAAGTCCCTTACTGGTATACCTGAGAAAAGGGGACATTTCGGTAGGATTCTATGAGAATATGGTTACCACGCTCGAAAGTCGTCTGCTATATAATTTCCTGAACGCTGTGGGCAACCGCCTCGATAAACCTGAAACCAGGAAAAATAAAACGCTGACGGAAAAAGAAATGAAGCAACTGCTACAGGACGTCGTAGATCTCTTCGATCCGTTTGACGAGAAATATACCTCCAGCCCTGAGGCCAGTCAGCTGGTGGCAAAAAAATGCTACCTCCTGAAAAAAGGATATCTCCGTGGACCAGCCCCGATGACAGATTTCTGGCTGCATTTTGAAGAACCTTCCCGTATTTACGCATATGCCCCATCCGCCCTGCTCGAAATGAATGCCGGGAACGAGTTCATGGCATATCTTAATAAACGCCCTTCCGATAAAGCCAAACAGTCCGCCCTGCTGGACTATTTCAGATATAATTTTCCCAGAAGTGCATATCTGCCGGTCGTTGAAGAACTGATGACCAAAAAACGCTGATAACCTGCCATTTGGAAACGATATAGAAGCTGTCCGCCGAAGGCGCGACAGCTTTTTTTGCGCTGTATCTTCCTTAAAAGGCTATTAATCAATCACCTTATTAATATGTCATTATGCCGCTATTTGTCCGTTCAGGAACGGATAAATAGCGGCATAATAGCGATGTAATAACGGTATTATACGAACAAGTATAGCGACTTCCGGGATCCCAGGTAAACCTGATTGCTAATATTACTAATTCATGGAGCGGTTAATTTTAAATAATTTATTAGATTTGTCTAAAATAATAATTTAGATAAGACTAAATAATATTACGAAATGATCCGTATTTGTACTTTAGTGTATTTAAAAATAACATTACTTGTTTTATTGGCATTCCCCTCGGCAGCTCAAACGTCTGCGCCTAGCGGCGCTATCAGCGGGAGTGTGTCGTCTGATGGGCAGCCTTTATACCTTGCGAACGTCATTCTGGTAGAAAGTAAGGCTGGTGCCGCTACTGATTCAACTGGGTATTTTCATATAAATAACCTTAAACCAGGCACTTATACCCTGAAAGCTTCCGCAACAGGATATACTGTTTTTACACGCAAGGTGACCGTGACTGCCAATGGAAAAGCCAATGTCCAGATCCGCTTACAGGCCGATGTTACCAAACTCAACGACATCGTAGTAACCGGTACCCTGAAACCTGTCAGCCGTGCTGAAAGTCCGGTGCCGGTAGAAGTGTATACCCCTAAATATTTCCAGAAAAATCCTTCGCCCTCCCTGTTCGAATCCATCGGTATGGTGAATGGGGTACGGCCGCAGCTGAACTGTAACGTCTGTAATACCGGCGATATCCACATCAACGGTATGGAAGGGGCATACACGTTGATCCTGATCGATGGGATGCCCATTGTCAGCGCTTTATCCACGGTATATGGACTGAGCGGCATTCCTATGAGTATGGTAGAACGGATCGAAGTGGTCAAAGGCCCCGGTTCTTCTCTTTATGGCTCTGAAGCCATGGGCGGTATCGTTAATGTGATCACTAAAAATCCTGTGAAGGCGCCCTTGATAAGTGCCGATGTCTATAGCACCTCCTGGGGGGAATATAATGTAGACGCTGCCCTGAAAATCAAAGCCGGTAGTGCACAGGGACTCATAGGTGTCAGCTATTTTAACTACCAGCAACCAAAGGATAATAATAAGGACGGCTTTACCGACCTCACCCTGCAAAACCGTATCTCTATATTTAATAAATGGGGCTTTCACCGGAAGGATGACCGGCAGGCCAGTATTGCCGCCAGATATGTATATGAAGATCGCTGGGGTGGAGATATGCGCTGGAATAAATCCTGGCGTGGCAGTGACAGCATCTACGGCGAAAGTATCTATACCAAAAGAGTAGAACTGATCGGTATGTACCAATTGCCTGTGAAAGAGAAGATCATGCTGCAGTACTCCTATAACCGGCATGAACAGAACTCCTACTATGGGAAAACACCCTATATGGCTACGCAACACGTAGGCTTTGCACAACTCTACTGGGATAAACAATTAGGGGAAAAACACAATCTGCTGACAGGCGCCTCCTATCGTTATACCTGGTATGATGATAATACGCCGGGTACACTTTCTGAAGATGGAAAAGAAAATATGCCGGCTAAAACACCCCTGCCGGGTGCTTTTATCCAGGACGAATGGTCTTTTGCAGATAAACATAAGTTGCTGTTAGGCTACCGCTATGACCATGATAAATACAATGGAAGTATTCACTCTCCCAGGATTGCTTATAAATGGGCGCCTGATACAGACAATACCCTGCGCGCCAGCTTCGGAACGGGATTTCGTGTTGTGAACCTGTTTACAGAAGATCATGCCGCGCTGACTGGTTCCCGCCAGGTCGTAATCGCGGAAGCCCTGAAGCCGGAGAAGTCTTACAATGCCAACCTGAACTACGTACTGAAGATACCTATGAACAATGCGTTCCTCAACCTGGATGCTACTGGTTTCTACTCTTATTTCACCAATAAGATCAACGGAGATTTTGATGTAGATCCCAATAAGATCGTTTATGATAACCTCCGTGGACACGCAGTATCCCAGGGAATCTCTTTAAATGTGGACGCAGCTTTCGCTTTCCCCCTGAAAGTACTGGCAGGCCTGACCTATCTGGATGTCTACCAGGTACATGAAGACGATGCCGGCATCCCGCAGAAAAGCCGGCAGTTATACGCGCCTAAGTGGGCTGGTACATTTACAATCGGATATAGTTTCCCTTACAACTTCGGCCTGGACCTGACCGGCAACTGGAATGGTCCTATGCGATTACCGGTACAGCATAATGACTTCAGACCTGATTATTCACCCTGGTTCCTGCTGGCAAACGTACAGGTAACAAAGAAGTTTGCCAAAGGATGGGAAGTTTATGGGGGGGTAAAAAACCTCCTGGATTATGTGCCTGAATATGCCCTGATACGGCCTTTCGATCCATTTGATAAATATGTGAACGACCCTGTGAATAATCCGAATGGTTATACTTTTGATACAGAATATAATTATGCTCCCTTACAGGGCGTCAGAGGATTTCTGGGCATACGATACAATCTCTATCAATGAAAACAGCCGTATTATCCATCACCTGTCTGATATGCAGTCTTGTGCTGTTCCTACCGGCTCATGCACAGCATGGGCCGGTAACTTTTGCCCAACTGAAAGACAGCATGGCCCTGCAACCCCGTCCTGTTGTCATTGAACTGTATACCACCTGGTGCAGCTATTGCAGGATCCAGGAAAAACAGATAAAACGTTCCCCCGCCTTACAGCAACTTTTATCCGAAAAGTATTATTTTGTCAGCGTAAATGCCGAAAGTGCCGACTTTGCTGCTTTTAATGACATCTTAGATCCCGTAGCATTCCAACGGATGTCTTATCCTGCCTGGATCATACTGGATACTCATTACCGGATGAAAGATTTCCATGCCGGACTGCTTAAATCCGAGGTATTAGAAGAATGGCTGAAAGTGAAATAAATATGTCAATTGCCCTATTATCGAACCTATTGTATATATCATCGAAAGGCGGGAAATATTAAAAACATTGTCGGATAATTGTACTTCGCCTCCGGCTGCAGAGAGATATTTAAACGTTGATCTATGAACAGGCTTTTGCTGGTCCTCCATTTCATACTGTTGGGCATACTACCCGGTATGGCCCGGCAGCAATATGGGGTATCCATTCCTGTATTACAACGTTCCCTGGAAAAAAGCGCGACCGATACCGGAAAGATCCGGTTGTCACTGGCCATTGCAGAAGCCTATATCCGTCTTCCAGGCAACAGCCAGAAAGATATGGAGAGCGCCTTCCTATATCTGAAACAGGCCACCTCCCTTAATGCACATACCCGGATTCCGCGGTGGGAAGCCCGTAGTGATTACCTCTATGCAAAAGCATATCGTGAAAAAGGTCTTTATACCGAGGGCAAAGCCGCTATCGTTAAAGCCAGACAAATACTGACAGCCCTTAATTGTCCCGGTGACATGGCAGACGTACTCATGGAAACAGGTCATTACTATAGCATAGATGTAGAAGCTGAACTCAAGGAAAAGATACACTTATATGAAAGTGCCGCTATTCAGTATAAAATAGCCGGCAACACAGCCGAAGAAGCCTATGCCTGTAAAATGACAGGTGACTGTTATCATTGCTGGGGGAAATACGACGAAGCACTGCAATATCTCAATAAAACACTTACCCTGTATAAGAAAACAGGACGTAAAGACTTACAAGGCATCTATGACCTATTGGGCACAATTGCCACCGGAAAAGGAGATTATAGCCAGGGATTGACCTATGGTTTGCTGGCCCTGAAAACCGCTGAAGAACAAAAAGACAGTTCACTGCAGTTATGTACGATCCTGAACCGGCTCAGTGTTACCCTATACGAACTGGGCGACTATCAACATGCACTGGACTTCGCAGAGCGATCGCTGAAAATAGCCAATCACTATAAGGATACGACCGCTATTCTTACCGTAAGTACGAATTTTATTACCATTTACCTGAGAGATAATCAGCCGGCAAAAGCACTGGAACTCCTGAACAGAATTGTCGAATTATATAAAGAACCCGTTCAGAAAGATCGTATCTGGATCTCTACAAACCTGATCAGGTGTTATGTACAGTTGCAACAGCTGGATAAGGCTGCTGCTTTTGTACCTGGTTTGCTGACCACTTCCGCAAACATGTCAAAGTATAATTATTATCAGACTATGATCTATTCGTCCCTGGTAATGTATTATATACATGCAAAGCAATTTGAAAAAGCTGCGGGATTTTGTGCGTTACAGGCAGAAGTCTGTAAGCAGATCGGTCAGTTAAATGGACTGTCCCACAACTATCTGCAATGGTTCCGGGCTGATTCCGCTTTGGGAAATTATCCGGCGGCGATCCGGCATTATAAAGACTATAAGGTACTCAACGATTCCCTGTTCAGAATCTCCAAAGCAGGTGAAATCGCCAGATTACAGGTACAGTACGACTTTGACCAGAAGAATAAGGATATCACACTGAAGCAGCAGAATATAGAATTGCTGACCCGACAGGGCCTGTTACAAAGAGCTGCTTTGAAAGAAGCCCGTCTGACCCGCAACATTATCATCTTTGGCGCTGTCATGTTGTTGCTACTGTTGATATTAAGTTACAACCGCTATCAGCTGAAGCAGGCCAGTAACAAACGGTTGCAGCAAAAACAGGAGGAGATCTATTTGCAGAATCAGTCCTTACAAGGGCTGATAGACGTACAGGAAAAGTTGCTGGAAGAAAAAGAATGGCTGGTAAAGGAAATACATCACCGGGTGAGGAACAACCTGCAGATAGTAATGAGTCTGCTAAACACACAGGCAGCCTACCTCCATAACAGCGATGCACTGGAAGCCATCAGTGAAAGCCGGTATCGGATGCAGGCTATTTCACTGATCCATCAGAAATTATATCTGTCTGCCAACATGGCCCTGATCGATATGCAGAATTATACCCGTGAACTGATAGCTGGTCTGAAAGACAATTTCGGCGGCTTACAACAGCTCTATTTCGATATCAATATCGCCCCGGTAAAACTGGATGTATCCCAGGCCGTACCCGTATCCCTGATACTGAATGAGGCACTGACCAACGCTATCAAATACGCTTTCCCAAAAAATGAGAACGGCATCATCTATGTCTCACTCCAATACACAGAGGAAGCACAATTATTATTACGTGTAGCTGACAGCGGACATGGTTTTCCTGCCGGCTTTGACGTCTATTCACATGGAACAATGGGTATCCGTCTCATAGAGACATTAACAGAACAACTGGAAGGAATACTTGAGATAAAAGAAGCGCCAGGAGTGTCTGTACAAGTGTCGTTTAAACAGCAAAAGAGCTGATTAACCCTACAGGCATTGACAGATACCTGAAAATTATGTACTTTCACGCGGTCTCAACCTACTATGCCATATTTTAAAAGCCACATTCCTGGCGGGACCTACAATGAGCAAATACCGATAAACAGGAAAATAAATTGCTGTACAGACAGCATGGGGTCTGTCAGTGGAAACAGATGTACTAAAAAACGATTTATGAACAGGTTACTATTGCTTATCTGTTTAGTAACAATAGGTGTTTTGCAATGTGTTGCACAGGATAAGACGCCACTACAGGATAAACAGCTCAGCGTCTTGCTGATGAAGGAAAAGCCGGACGAAAAGGATATTAAACAGCTTTTTACCTGGGGAGAACAATACATTAACAGACCCGGCATATTGCCAAAAGATTTAGATAGCAGCATTCTATGCGCTAATAAGATACTCAATGCCGGTATAAAACAGCAAAATGACGGCTGGCAGGGACAGGCCTGTATGATCTATTCCAAGATATTCAGGGAAAAAGGAGAACAGACAAGAGGGAATGAATATGCCCGGAAGGCGCAAAAGCTATTTCAACGTGCCGGCCAGGATGAATACCAGGGAGATGCATATGTCGAATTGTCAAGATACATTTCTTATGAGGATGCAGAAAACTTACCGGAAGCCATACATGATCAGGAAATGGCGGTTAAACTGTATGAAAAAACAGGTAATCACAAGAAACAGGCAGAGACACTTACCTTACTGGCCGACTATGTAATCGGTATCCCGGATATGTACAGAGCGATTGACCTCTTGCACCAGGCAGAAGTAGTATATAAGAAGATCGGTTATACCCATCTGGGTGCTGTATATGATCTCCTCGGACTGGCATACAGATCGACCGGCGAGTTAAGCACGGCCCTTGACTACCAGCTGCGGGCCATTAAAGACATAGAAGCAGTTGGTGATACGACACAGTCGCTGTCTACGGCCTATAATGGTCTGGGTATGATGTACTATGAGATGGAGACTTTTGAACAGTCAGTCGATGCTTACAATAAAGCATTTACGATTGCTGAAAAACTGAAGGATACTGCCTCCATGCAATATATCACCGGTAATCTTGCCAACTCCTATATCCGCCTTAAAAACGGTGTTGCCGCCTTACGTGTATTGAAGCGGGAAGAGCGCTTTTTCCCTCCGGCAGGGGCCCGGCCTAAAATATTGCTGGAGGTAGCCATGGTACACGCATATCTGGCAGAGGACAAAGCGGACGCAGCACGCCCTTATATCGCCAGGATCGTTGAAACAGAGAAAACTATGGACCGGAACGATATAGGGAGATTTCACCTGCTGACTGCTACTGCGACCTTCTATTATGTGTCAAAACAATATGAAAAGACGATCCGCGAATGTGAAGAAGTAGGTTATATCACAAAGAAATATAACATGCTGGGCCCGGAGGTAAGAAACTATCGTTTGTGGTACAAAGCAGATTCTGCCAGAGGAGATTTAGCTGCTGCTATCCGGCATTTTCAGTTGTATAAGTTTTATAGCGATTCGTTGTTCAGTGTCAGGAAAACCAGTCAGCTTAACCAGCTACAGGTAAAGTTCGATACTGAAAAGAAAGACCAGGCCCTGCAGCTAAAACAGAAAAGTATAGAATTGCTGACCAGAGACAGTCAGCTGCAAAAAGCAGAATTAAGAAGGGCCAGATTCACCCGGAATGTGATCATTCTGGGGGCAGTCATGCTGATCATCGTCCTTTTGCTGGGGTATAACCGTTACCAGCTGCGACTACGTAGTAACCGTCAGCTCAAGGTACAGCAGGATGAAATTAATCAGCAGAATCTCTCCCTGCAGGCGCTGATCTCCTCACAACATAAACTGCTGGAAGAAAAGGAATGGTTAGTAAAAGAGATTCATCACCGGGTAAAGAATAACCTCCAGATTGTTATGAGCCTGTTGAATACACAGGCGGCTTTCCTGGATGACAAAGACGCCCTGAATGCGATCAGGGAGAGCCGTTTTCGGATGCAGGCGATTTCCCTGATTCACCATAAACTCTATCAGTCAGAAAATATGGCCCTGATCGATATCAACGTCTATATTCACGAACTGATCCATTTCCTGCAGGATGGCTTTACAGGCGCCAGCAGGATCCGGTTTGATATGCAGATAGCCCCTGTAAAGCTGGATGTGTCGCAGGCGGTGCCTATCGGACTGATTCTGAATGAAGCGATTACCAATGCGATCAAATACGCATTTACTGATAATGGTACTATATTGATTTCCCTGAAATTTACCGGACTGAATCAGCTTACACTGGTGATAGCAGATAACGGTAAAGGATTTGCGATGAATGCTGTCACAGGTGTCGGAAAATCAATGGGACTGATGCTGATGCACACCCTGAGTGAACAACTGGATGGCGCCCTGGATATCCAGAGTGAAAATGGTGTGGTAATAACAGTCAACTTCAGGTATCAGGAGCCTGAATCAACAGAAGAAACAGCGGAATCAACACTGACGTCCTCCTACGGGATCATGTCTTAAAATTATCTTAAATGATGATTTATCCCTATGTTATTGGTGGTCTATACGGTCTTAAAAAAATATCGTATTTTCAGCTGTCAATCATACAATTAAGCCAACAGCCATTTCTTGAGAAATAACAATTGCTGACAAACCGATCCTTAGCGTAACAAGAAAACAACATTAAAAGTAAAATTCAGATGCTTCCCTACAGCGTTGCAGGATATTTATTGCCATATGTTGTCCGGAACAGCATAGGGCTGTCTGCCGGAGAAAAGGTGGACTTGATACGTACTTCATGGAAACATTTGCAAGGGATATTGAACATAGAGAGCAGGATCGGTGTAATAATTACAGTCAACTTTACATACCAGGAGAAACAAGCTTTTACCGGATCGGGAGTACTGGAGCAGGAAATCTCAGACTATGCCTGACACCATGGGGGACTATATCAATTTTTACCGGAAAATGCTACGCTGGTGCTGTTGTGTACTGTTTTGCATCTGGACGGATCATACATCCGCACAACAAAATACCTTGTCGCTATTTTCACTGCCTGAACCAGTGCACTATCCTGTTACCGAGGGTATAGCAGACGCCTGGATGAAAGTGGCGCTGGACTATAACATCTATTCAGAGAAAGAACTGGCGCAGCGTATTGGCTGTTATGAGCAGGCTGTCCGGCTTTACCGTAAGTCGCTAAACCGCCGGAAGGAAGCAGACGCATTACAGATCCTGGGAGATTGTCATAATCACCAGGGAGCACTGGTGCCGGCTGAAACAGAATTGTTAGCAGCCCTTGCTATCTATCAGGAAATAGGGTATACCGCTTTGCAGGGCATCTATGATCTTTTGGGAAATGTAAATGGGCAAAAGGCGCATTACGATGTGGCATTGAAGTATGGTTTTCTGGCCGTCCGCACAGCAGAAGCACAACAGGATTCCAGTTTGCAGTTATGTACTATCTACAACAGGCTTGGGCTGACTTTATACCACCTGGCGGAGTATCACAAGGCGTTGATATATTTCAACAAATCATTGAGTATTGCATATAAGTGGAAGGATACTGCATCCATATTGACGCTGGTCCCGAATATAGGCAGTACCTACTGGCGGCTGGGTCAATCCGGATTAGCGATTGATATACTGACATCCACAGAGAAAAGATATCCGCTTACTTATGATGAGGACAGGATCACTTTCGCGGCAGGATTATGCATCAGTTATGTCAGTCTTGTACGATACGATGAAGCAGATGTATATGTGAAAAAACTGCTGAACTTATCCAGTAAGTTTGATCGCTATAATTATATACAGGACGTCGTATATGTAGCACTATTGAACTATTATCAGGCGATAGGCGATTATACGTCTTTGCGGTATTATGCGCGCGCCTACGAAGAATATTGCCGGCGTGGCGGATATGCTTATGAACTGTTGAACGATTACGCGTATCTTTTCCGCGCAGATTCTGCACTAGGTAATTTCCCGGCTGCCATTGACTATTACAAGCAATATAAACTATTGCAGGATTCTCTCTATGGAGAAGAAAAAAGTCACCAGATCGCGCAATTGCAACTGCAGTATGAGACGGAACGTAAAGACCATGATCTGCAGCTGAAGGAAAAAAGCATTCAGCTGCTGACAAGGGAAGGGCTGTTGCAGCAGTCTGCGTTGGAACGTGCACGTCTGGAAGGGAATATGATTATCGGCGGTACGGCTATGCTGGTGCTGATGCTGGTGTTGGGATATAACCGTTATCAGCTGAAACAACGTCTCAATCGTGACTTAACTTTGCAACAACGGGAGATTAATCAGCAGCATCAGTCACTGAATGTATTGGTCAACCGGCAGCGGAAACTGGTGGCAGAAAAAGAATGGCTGATCCGGGAAATACATCACCGGGCGAAAGATAATCTTCAGATCATTGTACGTCTGTTAAATACACAGGCAGCCAATGTAGATGATCAGTCAGCGCGGGCTGCAATCCGGGAAAGCCGGCACTGTATGCAGGCCGTCTCCCTGATTCATCAGAAATTATATCAGGAAGATAATGCAGCAGAACTGGATATGGATATATATATCCGGGAACTTGTTGCATATTTTAGAGACAGTTTCGACGGATTACATCAGATTTCATTTGATTTGCATCTCACAAACGTATACCTCGAAGTATATCAGGCGGTGCCTGTCGGATTAATCCTGAACGAAGCCATCACAAACGCCTGCAAGTACGCTTTCCCCGAAGGACGAAAAGGCGTCATCACTGTGGTGCTCAATTATGTGGCGGAAAATTATCTGCTGCTGTCTGTAAAGGATAATGGTACAGGACTACCGGCTGATTTTGAGATACGGAAGCGTGCATCTATGGGAATTACATTAATGGAAACCCTGACAGAACAACTGGAAGGTCATCTATCCATGACAAACAAAGATGGCGTAAGCGTCATCGTAATATTTAAACCACAACATAATAGGGAAACGATTCCCGGCTTACTGAAATTAGTAAATAAAACTGCGTAGTATGGAAGAAAAAATCATGATCGTAGAGGACGAACTGATTGTAGCAGGTGATATACGATTAACGCTGGAAAGAGCGGGATATAAGGTATCAGGCGTCGCCCGCTCTGTACACAGAGCACTGGAGATTATCGACGTGGAAAGACCTGATCTCGTATTACTGGATATCTATCTGAAGGGCGACCAGACAGGCATTGACCTGGCGGTTGAACTGAATAAACATAACATACCTTTTGTGTATCTGTCCGCTAACTGCAACAGACAGGTGCTGGAAGCTGCAAAGGTGACCCAGCCTTATGGCTTTATTGTGAAACCATTCAGGGAAAAAGACCTGCTGGTAACGCTGGACATTGCCCGTTACCGCTATGAACATCATCGTGTTTTAAAGGTAAAACCAGGCATTGTATCACAGTCCGATGATCTGCGGTTACCTGCATTACCTGTACAGCAGGCGCCGGTACCGGAAGTAAAGAAGGAAGTAGTGCCTCCTATTCCTAATTTTGAGGGCATTATTGGCAGCAGTATTCCTATGCAGCGTGTGTTTGAACTGATCCGTCAGGTGGCGCCGCTGGATACTTCAGTATTGGTATTGGGAGAAACAGGCACAGGTAAGGAAGGTGTGGCAAATTGTATTCATCACCTCTCTCCCCGTAAAGCCAAACCATTCGTCAAGGTAAACTGTGCGGCATTGCCTACACACCTGATAGAATCAGAGTTATTCGGACATGAAAAAGGGGCCTTTACCGGTGCGCTGGAAAAGAGGATCGGTAAGTTTGAACGTGCTGATGGCGGTACTATTTTCCTGGATGAAATAGGCGATATGCCGGCTGATCTGCAGGTGAAATTACTGCGTGTATTACAGGAAAAAGAAATAGAAAGAATAGGCGGTAACGGGCCTATAAAGGTGAACGTACGCATCATTGCCGCAACTAACCGTAATCTGGAAAAGGAGATTGCAGAAGGACGTTTCCGCCTGGATCTCTATTACCGGTTACACGTGTTCCCTATCATGCTGTCTGCATTGCGCGAGCGCAGAGATGATATTCCTTTGCTGATTGCTCACTTCATACGCTTATACGCATCAGCAACAGGTAAAGGAGTATCAGATATAGCGCCTGCTGCATTAAGACAGCTGATGGATTATGCCTGGCCGGGTAATGTGCGTGAATTACAGAACCTCATTGAAAGAAGTGTATTACTGTCGCGCGAAAGTATTATCAGAGAAGTGATACTGCCTGTGAGTGTGAAGAAAGAAACAACCGTTGTGTCTACTGAAACAGATATTAAAACAATTGTGGAATTAGAAAGGGAACACATACTTACTGTACTGAAAAAGTGTAATCATAAGATATCCGGTCCAGGCGGAGCCGCAGAGCTATTGAATCTGCCGCCATCTACCCTGGCATCAAAGATGAAAAAACTCGGTATTGTAAAAAGACATACATTATAAAGTTCTCCATAAAAAGTACAACAGAAGAGTTGATTAGGCAATTGACTTTCGGGCGCTGTGTAAGTAGATTTGTAACAGAATCAGCAAGCGAATAAAAAGAAACAACAGCGTGGATTAAATAAGCAGAATAGTCGAAGAAACAGTTGCAAGGTTTTAAGTGAAGATAGTCGGCAATTATTAGCTTATAGGGGATAGGGAGCAGTCTGTAGACGATAGGCAATAGTTCAGGTGGCACAACGCACATAGAACGAATAAAAGCTTAATCGGACATAGTTAAAAGACAGGACATACAAACACCCGTGTTTTGCTATGAACTATAGTCTATCGACTATGGACTGCTAACTAAAAGTGAAAAGCTGAAGATATTAAAGCGTATATCCTTCCTTTTATTCATACAGTGGAGCTTGATTGTTAATGGCCGTTTCTCTCCAGGAACGGTCCTTTTTTTCGTAAGGGCCGAAGGGACGCAGTTCGTATATTTGCTACATAACCCACAATCCCTCCGATAATGAAAGACAAGTCAATCATAGCTGACCAGTTGAATGATCTGGAAGAATTAATGATCCCCCGCAGAAAAGAATTGCTGACCTGGTGGCTGAAGTTTTTCAGTGCGGTTTTTGTCGTGACCGGTATCCTGGGTGTATTCAGTTATCCATATATGTTTCTGACAGACAGCGATCCGGGAGTGGCCCTTTATGGATTGGAAAGTGCTGATCGCACTTCATTTCTCATGTTAGTGATTACCATGCTTTTTATATTGAAAGGGATTGCTGCCTTCGGACTGCTCGCAGAGAAGGAATGGGCGGTAGATATAGGTCTTGCAGATGGATGGGTGGGTATCCTGGTCTGTTTATTTGTGATGATCTATAATTATTTTGGTCCGGCACATGTGTTTGCGCCACTGGGACTTGAACTGTTATTGTTGTCAGCGTATGTGGTAAAGCTGCAGAAAATACGGGCTGACTGGAAACGAGGGCGCGGCAGAGTAAACTAGTTTTTCACTCATTCAAAATAGACGTTTATGGAGCATCATTATGACACTGTCGCTAATGCAATCAATGCCTTGAAAAGCCAGGGATTTACGGTTGATTTTAACCTGGAAGGGAATTACCTGGTGAATGGAGTGCATAAGATCGCACTTAGTGAATTCAATATTGTAGATGTTTATCGGTACGAAGGCGATACGGATCCCTCTGATGAAGCGGCAGTGTATGCAATAGCTTCAGCGGATGGCGTAAAAGGCGTGTTAGTGACTGCCTATGGTCCCTCTGCAGATACCCTGAGTGAGGAAATGCTGGAGAAGTTGAAGATCAGATAGGCTCCCCGGTGCGTGGTCGTTTGTCGACAATTGTTGCAAAGAAGGGTTCGCTCGTGGTGATGTTATTTTAACCATTGTTTGACTTTTTATATCTTTTATTTTAAAGAATCGTACATGTCTGTGGATTGGTGTAATATTTGAAATTACTTTTATCCGATATATATAGTATGTACGAACTCCTACAGATAAGAGCGCAATTGGAGACTATACAGTATAAGAATACCGGTAGTCTGTTTGAATTGAGGTTGGTATTAATGAATACCGGTACCTTGCTGACTTCCAGGCATCTCGCAAATCAGCGGGGTGAAAAGGATGTAATGACTTCCAAGTTATTATTACTGACCTTTCGTAATGTGCGGAACTATTATCATATACTGGAAACGACCAGAGAGGCGCATGAACAGTGTTTTAAAAACATTAAGGAACTGGCATTACAGGATCTGGTGAGTTTATTCAGGAAATTACGTACGTCTAACGTGGTCAACATGTCACAGGAACAGCCTTTAATGAGTGCCGTCCGTTAAACTACATCCGCCATTGCTGGCGTAGCATATTTTCCAGCAGATCGGCAAAGGTCCAGCCTATCTTACGGGCTGCCAATGCTGACAGGCTATCCTGGTCCATCCTATGCGGACGGGAAGCGCCGGTCATATTAGGTTTCATATTCAGGTCAAACAGGAAATAACGTCCCTGTTCATCCTGGCGGCAGTCAATTCTCACAGGAGCCTTTGCTCCGACTAATGCCGCAGCAGATTCACATTGTTTACATAAGGTGATGATAGCAGGCGATTGCAGCTGTGCATCGTCCAGTACCTTGCTGTTGTTGACAACAGCGACAGTGCCATTATAAGGTGCTACGCCATCCTCGTGATTGAAACGTTCTACCGGTGGTAAACTCCAGTAATTGATCTTTTCCTGACAGATATCTCTGATCATATATTTACCTGGTGGCATGACTGTAATGGTCACTTCTCTGCCAGGAAGGAACTTTTCTACGTATACGGCGGTACCGTATTTATCTTCCGCAAACATCTCTTTAAGTACCTTATGCAGCCCGTCTGCTGTATCTACGACCTGCACGCCGTCACTGCCTCTGCCACGGATAGGTTTCGCTACTGCCGGAAAGGAAAAATGCAGCTGGTAATCGTGCAGATTGTCTTTGTTGATCAGGATGGCTGGTGGAATGGGGAGGTTGTTTTTTTGCAGGAGTTTATTGGTGGTCCATTTGTCATCGTAAAGATCAGTATTGCGGGGTAATTGTCCGACAGCGGCGATTCCTTTTTTCAGAAATGCTTCTACCGGATGGCCGTTATACAGGATGGTATTCAGCCATAATACCTGGGCGCCTTTTGAGAGTGCATGGAGTATACCCGCCTCCGTATCGGGAAATACCCAGTCAAGGTCGATCATCAGCTGGGGATGGATCACAGGAGTGCTGACCGGTACTTGTTTTTCACGCAGTGCATAGGCAATATCCGCTCCGCTGTCTGAATAACCTCCGGGCTTCATAGGTTTCAAAATGCCGTTCCTGGCTGGTGGTTGCTGCGCCTGATAGAGCAGTGCGACTGGGGTACCGGTTACTGACATGGTCAACTGTTTAAAACGTGAATGTAAAGAAAAATACAATCTCCTCACAGCAGTGCAGGTACGGGTATTTATGGTTGGGCAAGTCGTCTGCCCAGGCGTTCATAACGGGCCGGTTGCACAAATACCAGGCTGTTATGATCTTCATATTTGACCAGCCTTTCCTTCATTTCAGTACTCATCAGCACCTTATTCAGCAGCAGGTAAATGGCGTGATTATCGGGCATACATCCTTTCGTATTGGAAAAGGTAATGGTATGCAGCATGTTGTTCAGTTTAGCATAGATCGTGTACTTGATCTCAAATGTGGATAGTTGTTTGAATCCATAGCAGACTTCCAGTTTAAGATGATTATCCGCCAGTATGTCCTTCATGGATGTCATAATCAGATCGCTGTAGTTTACTGGCTCACCGGCACACTCATTCAGTAATGGTGCAAATACCTTGTTATATTCCAGGATAGCTATTTCCTGGGTTGGAGCTGTCTTTTTCAGGTAATCGCCCGGTGGTACCAGTTCTTTCCGGAAGGTTTCCATTTCATTCACAATCCTGATATATTCCTGTATGTTATACCTGGCAGGCATCAGGTTGGCGATTTCTTTTTCCCCCTCGGAAATAGGACTGCCGGATCTGATCAGTTCCTGGTCCCAGCTTTTGGCAATATTCTGCTTCAGGACATGAAATTCTTCTTCCGTAACCGGATGGCTGGTGTATTTATAAGTACCGGCATCAACATTGATTTTCAGGTCGAAGTTCCTGTTGGCAGAGTGACGGTTACACTGAAAGCTGAATATGACAAGCAGGAATATGATAAACTTTTTCATAGGATATATGGCTGGGGCTAAGATAAAAAAGAACGGCCATATGATCATGGCCGTTCATGTATAGTCATATTTTTTATGTACAGTTCTTTTAGTGGAGTACTACCGTATCGCCGCCATCATGCAGGAAAACGGGATTGGTAATACGTAATCCTCCCAGGAACAATATAGCAACTGATATCAGTGCTGTTGCTGCCATCAGCATGGTCATAGGAACAGGAGATGTTGCATGGAACAAACTGGCCACGGTGGAAGCCAGTCCGCCGATACCCATCTGTAATGCGCCCATCAGTGCCGCTGCGGTACCTGCATTTTTCTTAAACGGTGCGATACTCAGTGCAGACGCATTCGGATTGGCAAATCCCAGACAGCTCAGATAGAGGAATAACATAATAATCGTCGATGTCAGTCCGAACCATCCCAGGTAACTGCCGGCAAAGAAAACGATACCGATCAGTGCCTGTCCTATCAGTGCAATACGGATGATCTGTTCACTGCGGAAATAGCGTAAGGTCAGACTGTTCAGCTGACTGGAACCGATAAACCCAACGGATAATCCCGCGAAGATCCATCCGAAATGTGTTTCAGATACACGGAAGATATTCATGAATACCACGGGGGAAGACGATACATATACAAACAGGCCGGAGAATGCAAATGCACCCGTCAGTGCATAGGTATAGAATTGTGGTTCCCGCATCACGGCCCAGAATCCGTTGATAATAGGACCCGGTTTCAGTGACATGGAAGTATCCGGCTGATGGCTTTCAGGCAGAAAGGCAAAGCAGGCGATCATCAGCAGTAACCCCATCCCACCCAATACGATAAAGATAGCCTGCCAGTTCCAGGCAGCTGTAATATAGCCACCAATGGTCGGAGCCAGCATAGGAGAGGCGCCTACTACTAACATAAGTAGTGCGAAAACTTTTGCACTGTCTTTTATCGGGAATAAGTCGCGTACCATGGCAACAGAGGCTACAGCCGCCGCACAGCTACCGATGGCCTGAATAAAGCGCAGGAGTACAAAAGACTCCAGTGATCTTGCCGCAATACATCCTGCAGAGGCGATCAGGTAGACGATCAGTCCGGCATAAAGCGGTTTCTTTCTGCCAAAACGATCCAGTAAGGGGCCGTATAGTAATTGTCCCGCAGAGATACCGATAAAGTAACTGGCGAGTGATAACCCGATGCGTTCTGTAGGGACATGCAGGTCTTCTGCGATGGCCTGGTATCCGGACAGATACATATCTATTGAAAATGGCCCTAATGCGGTCATGGTTCCCAGGATTAAAATCAGGGACCAATACTGCCGGGCTGGCATTGTTGTTTCCATTAATCAGTATTTGAGAGTGCAAAGCTATTTAAACATATCGGGAAATCCCAATTTCCCTATCGCGTGATAGGAATAAGGATGTGGAAGCTGGCGCCTTCATTGACTATTCCTTTGGCATAGATCTTTCCGTGGTGGTTGCTGACCACTTTTTCGCAAAGAGCGAGACCTATGCCGGTACCGGAGTAGACGTCGCGGGTATGTAGTCGTTGAAAGATGGTAAAGATCTTCTCTGCATAACGTTGTTCGAAGCCGATACCATTGTCGCTCACGATGATTTCATACCACTTCCATGATGGATTCAACTGTGGATGCGTGGAAATTTCTGTTGCGGGTACGGAGCGGCCGCTGATATTGACGATTGGAGTAAGGTCCTGCCGGGAAAATTTGATAGCGTTACCAACAAGGTTAAAAAAGAGTTGCCGTATTTGTAGAGGTACGGCAGCTATCTGCTGCAGGGGCGAGACATTCAAAATTACCTTTTTTTCTTTAATAGCAAGTTCAAAATCTTCTTTTACATCTTCTATGATAAGGTTGAGATCAGTGGGGACAAAGGTATTTTCGGCTTTATCCAGTCGGGAGAAATTCAGCAGGTCATTGATGAGTGCCATCATTCTGTTGACGGACGCGTCAATTTTATTCAGGTATTTGCGGGTGAAGATATCTGCTGTATGATCCGTTCTATTCTGCAGGATGTCGGAGAATATTTTGATTTTTCTCAGTGGTTCCTGGAGGTCATGACTGGTCACGTAGGCATATTGTTCCAGGTTGTTATTGACTCTTTCCAGGGTCTTATTCGCTTCTTTCAGTTCGATATTGGCGATGCTGAGTGCACGGGTTCTTTCATTGACCAGTCTTTCCAGTTCCTGTTGCCGTTGCCGCTGTTCGGTGACGTCCTGGGTGATCCCAATGATCATATAGGGTTGGCTGATATCGTCCAGGAAGACTTTTCCGGAGGTATGCATGACCCGTTTTTCACCTGTTCTGAAGTTCGTGACTTCATAGTCGACATTGATCATCCTGTCAGCGCCAGGTTGTAACGCACGTTCAAGGGCGTTGGTCAGAATAGAAGGGTCGGTGATGCAGGCAGTGGCTTCTTCAATAGTGATGGTTTCACCAGGTGAGGCGCCAAACCATTGCTGTATGCGATCAGCGAGGACGACTTCCCCGGTCTGCAGATTTATTTTCCAGTCACCCAGTTTTGCTACTTCAATAGCATTCCGCAGGTTCTCTTCTGCTTCCGCCAGTTTTTGCCGTGCTTTGACCTGTTCGGTTACTTCCATAGCGGTATTCATAACCGCATAGATTTCTCCCTGTTCATCCCGGAGCGCCTTATAGGTGAAGTTGTAATAGGTAGGCGATAGTATGCCGTCCCGCATCAGCATGACCTTTTCCTCTACGGCTTCGTATGTTTCGCCGGTGTCATAAACCCTGTCCAGGATGTCGAAGAATGGCTGTCCTTCCAATTCGGGGATTGCTTCACGGAAGGTTTTACCGACCACGGAAGCGTCTTTTTCCCAGGCTTGCAGGATGGCATCGTTGACAGTCTGGATCCGTAGTTCTTTCCCTACGTATATACCAATAGGTGTCGGGGAATGGGCGACGAAACTTTTGAATTGTTGTTCGCTTTGTTCTGCCTTTCTGCGCTGCATGACAGAAGGCGTAACATCGATGGCGTGTACGAGTATCTGTATCACCTTTCCTTCCGCGTCGCGGATAGGCTGGTAAATAAAGTTGAAAAATACGGGTTCCCTTTCACCGGTGCCTTTACGGTCGAGACCTACTTCTATTTCGTGACCGATGAATGGTTGTCCTGTGCGGTATACGTCGTCCAGTAGTTCAAAGATCCCCTGATCTGCCAGTTCGGGGAGGGCTTCCCGGATCGGTTTACCTACGATATTACGATCGATCCCGATCGTTTCCATATACAGCTTATTCGCCAGCATGTATACATGTTGCGGACCGCTGAGTACGGCAATAACTGCCGGTGTGTCCATGAGCAGCTGATAGAAGTTTTCCCTTTCAGCAGCAGATTCGGGTGTGGCAGGCCGCGCATTGGCGGTTTGTGTTACAGTTGGTACGCTTTGCTGCGAATGTTCGATCGCCATCACAATGGTGCGGGCGACCAGGCGAATGAAATGCAGTTCTGCGGGAGTCGGTTGTCTTCCGGATTTATAGCTGATTTCAAAACTTCCAAGGGCATTTCCTTGTTTTCCTGTCAGCGGAGTGGTGCAGCAGGCTGTACCCATATGTGTGGATGCCTGACCAGCCAATGAAATGCTGGCGATTATTTCCTGGTCAGTTTGTTGTATCCAGGTAATGATCTGTGTAAGTATATCCTGCAAGGGGATGCCTGCCGACAGCATTTCCATTACATCCGTCTGCTGTTGTAGTAGTGCCTCCAACCGGATTGCGTCTCCGGAACGTTCATGCTGTTCGTCATGCTGATGAAGGGATGTCTGCTCATTTGCGGTGCTGCTCATAGTATCAGGAACGTGGCTTGGCGTGTTCGTGAAATAAAGATAATGGAAAAATACTGGCATTACTATTGTCCAGACCATCAACAATCTCAAACCCCGAATTATTTATATGTTACGTGAAATACCCGGGCAGCGAAGCCTTAAAAAAAATCTGATGCTGGCCTCGTCAACGGCCTCTGTGGCAGGCATGACAAATGTGGTAGGTGTGATGGCTTTTCTTTCGTTTGTATCCAATATTACCGGTCATGTGGCGACATTGGCGGGGAAGATTACGGAGCAGAATATGGCAGAAGTGTATACGGTCGCTTACTGGTTATTCATGTTCTTTTTCGGGGCATTTATCTCCAATTTTATTGTCAGGTCTTTCGATTATAAGAGCACTTATTTTGCGCATGGTATGCCGATTATACTGGAAATCGTCATTCTGTTGGGTGTGGCGGTTTATGGGAATGATGTATATAATGGCAGTGAGTTTCAGCGGGAGGCGGCCACCGGCGCCGTGCTGTTTTGCATGGGGCTCCAGAATGGATTGGTATCCAGGATTTCTGGCGGATTAATCAAGACTTCTCACCTGACGGGGATGGTGACTGACCTGGCGTCTGAATTGTCGGAGCTGGTACATCCGCATGCGGAAAAGACGCGTGCATTGAGGGAAAAGATTTATATCCGTCTGACGGTAATCGGGTTCTTCATTGGAGGGGGGATTTTGGGAGGATTGTTATTCAATATGATCGGTATGGCTACTTTTTTTGTTATCCCATTGGTGCTGATTACAATATTATTGTATGATGTATATCCGGTTATACTGCACCGGATGTTGAAAAGTTTTAAATAAACATATTCAGCTGCGGTCGCTTGTGTGTGGATCTTTGTTAACTTATGCTTTGATATAATAATGGTTTGATACCGCTTAGATATTAGTTATCCTTCATTCATCCTTCGTTGGATGAACGAAAGATGAACGAAGGATAACAAATGTTCAACAACACATTAACCGTGTATTCATCATTCGCAGCAAGAGAAATCCCTATTTCGTTTTAATATCAATTTTGGCCGTTTTCAGCCCCTTACTCTTTACTTCGACGCTAATATTACCTGGTTGCTCATTTGCCCTTAAAATGACCAAAGCATACCCTTTATAGCTATTTATTTTTGGTTGCTGGAAGCTGGCCGGGCAATCCGGACAAGCATTTCCTGCACCTGCGAGAGAACCGTTTCCACTGATGCTGATCTGTAGCGGTAAATTGGCATCAGGTACTACCCTGCCCTGATCGTCAGTTACTTCCACTTTCACATAGGCCAGTGACCCGTTACCGGCGGCAATCGTCGTGTGATCAGCAGTCAGTCTGATAGCAGTGGGTGGATTGGCAGTTGCTATTGCTTTAATCCCTATTTCATTGCCTTTGCTGTCATACGCAAATGCGGTTAACTGACCAGGAGCATAAGGAACGTCAAAGGTGACGGTCAACGGTGTACTATCAGACACTTCTTTTGTAGCGACCCTGAAATCATTCAGGATCAGGTCAATTTTTCTGGCGCGTGTAAAGACCCGTACCTGCATATTTTTCCCGTTCATACCCCGCCAGGTCCAGGAGTCGGATTCATCCGGCCATCCCCAGCGACTTACTTTCTCTTTTTTCCCTTCGGGAACAGGTGCGTGTACGAGCATCTCTACGGGACTATTCCGCCATACTATGTCCCGGTAAAAAGATTGCGGTTTTTTGTTGCCTATCAGGTCTATATCGCCGCAGAAAGCATTGATCCAGGGAAAGGTGCGTCTACCCTGAGCCGTGCGGGTGTAAGTGGAATGTCCGATACCGGCTTCTCCGAGATAATCCATGGCGGTCCATACAAAATCACCGATGACGAAGGGAAGTCCCTGTACCTGGTTCCAGGTGTCATACAGGTCGGCGGGCAGTGTTTCTGTGCCTACCATTACACGGCCGGGCACACGTCTTTCGTCGAGTGCATAGTTTTTCCACTGGTAGTTATAACCTGCTACATCCAGCAGGGCAAATACCGGATCTGCTGCCTGCCACTGATAGGGACGTTCCCAGAATTCAGGGACCGCCTCCGTGATAGCCCGGGTGGTGTCATACTGGCGTACGGCGTGGATCATTGCTTTGGTAATAGCGAGTCCTTCTTTGTCAGCCCTTTCGGGAATCTCATTGCCGATGCTCCACATGATGACGGAAGGATGGTTTCTGTCGCGCAACAAAACGCTGCGTAAGTCCTGTTGCCACCATTGTGCGAAGAAACGGTGATAATCCTGCGGATGTTTCTGTTCTGTCCACATATCGAACAGTTCGTCGATGACAAGCATACCCAGGCGGTCACAGGCCTCCAGGAATTTTTCAGATGGCGGGTTATGACTGGTACGGATCGCATTGAACCCGTTTGCTTTCATGAGTTCCACTTTTCGTTCTTCCGCCCGGTCAAAAGCGGCTGCCCCCAGCAGGCCATTGTCGTGATGCAGACAGCCCCCTTTCAGTAATACTTTTTCTCCATTGAGCAGGAAGCCTTTTGTTGCGGTGATACTGATCCGCCGGATACCAGTAGGGAAGCTCAGCGCATCTAACACCTTTTCTTTGGCTATTTTAACGGTGTCAGACAGCTTAATTTCGGTTGTATAGAGATAGGGTCTGCCAGGCGACCAGAGCGCCGGATTCAGCACCGTAAGCTGTTTTATGAAGGAGATGGTATCTTTTGCTTTTAACTGGATAGACTGCGCAGCGGTTGCAACGACCTGACCACTGCTATCCCTGAGACTGATCTCGACTATTCTGCCGGCATCCTGTTGACTGATAATAGCCGCTGATACCTGTACAATCGCTTTGGTTTTTCCCGCTTCCGGGAAAGTGATGAAAGTGGCTTCCTTTACCAGTTGATCTGCCGGCAGCACCTCGAGGTGCACATGACGGTAGATACCTGCACCGGTATACCAGCGGGAATTAATTCCTTCATTCTTCACCCTGACCGCCACCACATTCTTTTTACCCGGTGCAGCCAGATAGGGTGTCAGATCGTAGGTAAAGGGCGTATACCCATAGGGGTGATTACCGAGATAATGTCCGTTGATCCAGACGTCGCTGTCCATATAAACACCTTCAAACCGGATGGCAACGGTTTGTCCGGCGGGAATAGCCGGTAACGCAAAAGACTTCCGGTACCAGCCGGTACCCCCTACAACATAAGCGCCGTGCTCCTGTGCCGGGCTATACTTGTAAAAAGGGCCGATAATGGTACTGTCGTTCTGTCCGGGCAGGTCTTCGATAGCCCAGTCGTGCGGCAGGTGGAGTGTCTTCCAGCCTGTCTCCGGGAAGTCTGTTTTTTCTGCGCCCGGCAGACTATCTTTTTTGAAAAGCCAGTGATCATCGAGTAACTGCTCACGGAGTAGCGGCAGTTTTTTTGTTTGTCCATAGGAGGCTAAAGAGAGCAAAAGGCTACCCGATAGCAAAATTTTTTTCAGACGCATGAAATTTGATCTTTTTCTTTGTCAGCAAGCCTTTTGGCTATTTTTCATTAAGCGTGCCGGAAAGTTATTTCAAAAAATCTTATATTTTTTCTGAAAGTTTTTTGGCTAAATCAAAAAACTGTATACCTTTGCAATCCCAAACATCGAAAGCGATGGCAACAAAGCAAAGATGTTTAGTCGGGTCTCGGGGCGTAGCGTAGCCCGGTATCGCGCCTGCTTTGGGAGCAGGAGGTCGCAGGTTCGAATCCTGCCGCCCCGACTGAAAAAGGAAAAGGATAACAGCAATGTTATCCTTTTTTATTTATAATATAGAGGGCTATGTGTTTTGAAATGTGAGGAATTCGGGGCGTAGCGTAGCCCGGTATCGCGCCTGCTTTGGGAGCAGGAGGTCGCAGGTTCGAATCCTGCCGCCCCGACCGGAAAAGAAAAAGGAGATCAGAGATGATCTCCTTTTTTGTTTTATGGGTAAACCGTAATTATCTGGATTATATTATTTTTGGTTCATGCGTATTACAAAACTGAAACTCCGGAATTTTAAGAGGTTTTCTGATCTCACCATTGATCAAATACCCACTAGTTCAAAACTGGTACTTTTAATTGGCGCTAATGGCTCCGGTAAATCATCTGTTTTTGATGCCTTCGATTTTTTGGAAAGGAGTGCTGCTGGGCGATATCATTTTAATAGTTACGACCCTACTACTAAATTATATTACGGTAAGAATAATGTTGTTCCGGACGTAGAGGTTGCTTTGGTTTATAGTCAGGGCGCTATGCTTATAGGTAACAAACTATTAAGACCAATAACAGAATTGAGAAACAAGTTTATTGGTAGAAGTAGTGTAAGGATTGTACCCAGGATTTCTCGAGAAGGGTCCAGCGAAGCTATCGCTCATAATGCAGATGCTCCCAATACATTTATAGACCCGGACGCAAGATTCAATAATGATCTCGCTCAATATATACAACAGATCGATAATGCATTAAGAGAACCGGTTTTTAGTGGACGCTCCGCAGATACACTACAAATATTCAAGGATTTTATTCAACCGTTAAATCAATCCTTAATCAATATTTTGGGTGGAGATGAGCTCACTACAATACAGCTTGCAGAATTTAAAAATGCAACGACCCAGGAAAGTGCCAGACTGATCTTCAAAAAAGGGGATTCTAAAATTAACTACGACCTGCTCAGTCATGGAGAAAAACAGATAATAATTCTTCTTTTGAATTTTATAGTGAGAAAGGAACAATATAAAGATGCAATTATTTATATCGATGAGATGGACTGCCACCTTAACACAGCTCTTCAGGCTAGGTTGTTGGCTGAAATCGTTGATGTTTGGATACCTGAAGATGCACAATTATGGACTGCCTCCCATGCATTAGGTTTCATTGATTTTGCGAGACATGCGGATAACGCAAGTATCATTGATCTGGATTCCCTGAATTTTGATTTACCACAGCAATTACTTCCGGAGCCTAAAGAGAACTTGGAAGTTTACACTATTGCTTTGCCAAAGGAAACTTTGCAAAATATCCTTCGTGATTACCAATTAGTAGTAGTTGAAAATCAAAATGCGGCGCATTATAATCTGGCTTTAAGTGGAAAGAAGTATCTATTTCTTCCAGAGAAGGACAGTAGAGATGTATTTCTAAATATCAAGGGAGATCCCGGCAAATTGGGTATAAGGGATAGAGATTATATCATGGATGATGAGATAACGAGGCTTCAAGACAAACATCCTAATCTCCGCATACTTCATTACTATGCTTTCGAGAATTATATTTATCATCCTAATAATATCGCTGAACTTGTCGGCTCCAGTTTTGATAAAGCAGCGTATATCAAAGAAATTACAAATCAGAAAAATGAAAAATTAATTACCATAGCTGCTAGTGTTGAAGTGGCGCGGCAAGGGTATAGTGATTTTAAGGATGGTGTTCAAAAGAACAAAGATATAGCGCCTATTCTACAGGCATTAAAAAGTGATGATTTTGAAACCTTTTATCCTTTTTTCAGTATGAAAACTTACTATAGTAAAGTGTATCTTCAATCTATACTTAATAAATATACGGTTAGTGATCTGGTTAAAACTAATTGGTTTAGAAGTAAGATTGAAGAACTGCTACGGTAATGAAAGCATTTTATACTCCCAAGTTTGATCAAATCATTAATAAAATAGTTCGATAATAGTCCTGCCGCCCCGACCGGAAAAGAAAGGAGATCAGAGATGGTCTCCTTTTTCTTTTCAAATCAAATAACTGATTTGACGATGGTAGATAGTTAACTTGTTGTTGTTGAGTGATTATGTGATTATGGTCAAGTTAATTCTGGTCTTTCTTTTATTTCGTCAAGCGTGGATTGATTGTCTCAGGACCATTTCCAAGTTTTTGCTCTATCGGAAAAAACTACCTACAATGAAATATCTAGAATTAATTTCTGTCTCGTCAGTTGACAATGTCAGGAGACCGGTAGTTTGATTAAAAACAATCCTCATACCAGTCTAAATTATATTCGCTTGTAAAGTTATCTAGCAGTACTTTCGATTCTTCATTGCATTTCTCAGCACAACTGCAATAATCAACCTCTCCGGTTATAAATAGCTTTTTCTTTCTGTTAGATGGCAGCATTGGAATGATTTGAAAAATAATGAATAATCAAGCGAATTATATCAGTTAAGTAATCGCAAATGATACATCGCAAGTCAAATTAACTTGACAAATAATGTGCTTTAAAATCGACAAGTAAATGAAAGTACATACGAATTTAAGCACAATAATAATCCATGTTAAAGTAATGCCACCCAAAGTGACAATGATGACGGTGTTACAATAGAATGAACAAAATGAATAAAATTTGGATAGTATCACAACCTACATTTGTGACGCTCTGAATACAGAGAAATATCCTTATATAAAAGCCAACATTTCTGCACAATTTGAATTTGAAAGCATAGGCCCGAATGGCGCGATAAAAAAGGTGGTGACATATGAAATGATGGGCGAATTAGAAGATGGTATACCGCTTTTCAATCTCGGGTTTGGCGACTATAATGAGTCTGAAAAATCTTTTAATGATCTAACGATCTCCAACAATTAAGACAGACTTAAGATTTTGGCCACCGTCGCAAGTACTGTACTTGATTTTGCGGCACCTTACGAAAAGGTAGCTATATACGCAGTTAGGAGTACTCCTTCCAGAACCAGGCTTTATCAAATGGGTATTAATAGTTACAAAGAGGAAATTGAAGCCCATTTTAAGATTCTTGCATCTAAAAATAGTAGATGGTATGAATTCAAATCTGCTGAGAATTTTGAGGCATTTCTGGTAGTAAAAAAATAATAGTAACTTCGCATAAATAGGAAAAATGGGACATAAATTTTCCAAAAAAATCAAAGACAAAAATGAGCAACTTACCGGTCAGCAGGAATCGACCCTGCCAGATCCGCGGAAGAGCCCATTTTTCATTAAACAATTAGAAAAGGCAAAGGAATTTATGAAGAATAATCCAGTGCCTGTTGAGCTATTACGAACTAAATAAATGATGTAATTAGCAGGCTTCACATTCCTGCTGACTAAAATACTGATAGGAAGCCAGGCTAATGCTTGGCTTTCGTTTTTCAACAATTCGCTTAATCTTCGATGGATAAGTCCATTAAAATTGGGGCATTCAGACTAGATTTTCCAGCACACGTTCAGTATCTGTTTTGAATCGGAAATCTTTAAGAACATTGTCAAAGGCAATTATCAATTTCATTCTCACAGAGCCGCTTGCTTGATCATTCTTGACTAAGCTATTGAAAGCACTAACGATAAATTTTGTACCGGATTCTGAAGAATGAATTCCGGTATGATCCGTTTTCCTGAATTTATTTCTTGCCAGTGCACGATTGAAAAGCTCGACGGCATCTA
This sequence comes from Chitinophaga pinensis DSM 2588, assembly GCF_000024005.1. NCBI lineage: Bacteria > Pseudomonadati > Bacteroidota > Chitinophagia > Chitinophagales > Chitinophagaceae > Chitinophaga > Chitinophaga pinensis. The sequence goes on along the minus strand of NC_013132.1, from coordinate 124,472 downwards.
ATGGGTAATGATTACATTGGAACGTCAGATATTCGATAAAAGAATCATTTATTGTAAAATAGGGTGATTCGATGTATTTTTCTAAGAAGTGTTTTATGTCTATCAGTTTCAGATGTAGCGAATTAGCAAAAGTCCATGAAATATGGTCAAAATCTTCTTCTGTCAATTTTTCAAGGACGAAGTTCAATAACTGATCGTTCTTGTGTTTGGTTCCCTCGATCGTGTAATAGTTCTCCATTATCTCGTTAATCGCCGATAAACTAGCATATTTATTATCTGCAACCAGTTTGTACAACAGTTCGTCTGCACCAGTCTTGTCGAACAAATAAGAGTCGTATAGGATAGTAAAAAGCCATTGGCTATCATCACGACCAAGATTTTTAGCTAAAACCAATCGCTCATAGATGGTTTTCAGCTGTTCAAAATCATAGTTGCCCATATATTGGAGTGACCAGATAGAAGATGCCAAAACATGAACATCATGCTCGCCTATCAATGCTTCTTTAAAAATTTTAAATGCTCTTGTGGGATCTACGTTCATCAAATATGCAAACTTAAATAGCACTGTTGCCCTGGAGTAGTCTGGTCCGATAGTAAGAATTTTCTGTAGGATGTCAAAAACTTTATTTTCATAAGTTTTATCCTTTATGTATACAAGGCATGATGCCGCAAATCCACTAAACTTATTTATTCCTTTTGTGACGAGATTATTGATCGAGGTTTCCTTTTCATCTTCGATTTCAATAGCCTCCTCAGATCCAAAATCGAGAGCAGCATCAATGAGGAAGTTGATTATGGTATCATCTTCCTTTTCTCGCCCCATAAGTTCTTTTGCAATATGGAGGCAGTAGTATCGAAGAGACTTGTTTTTAGCAATAGCTAATATTTTGCTGAACAGAGGTATTACCGAATCTGGATCTGATCCATTTTCTGACCAGCCCCAGATCCCTTGAATAGGATATATGGGCATTACCTTGGGATCTGCTAATGCTGCCTTAATGATTTCAAGTTTTTCTGGTGAAGGATCGATCTTTACGATTTCTTTGAATGCAGTAGAATGTTCATTGATATCCCCTTTTGTAGACTGTCTTTGAAAACATCCGATAGTCCCGTCATATTTTTTAAACGAGGACAGCCACTGCTCTTTGTTCATAAATTTGTAGGCATTTTTCGATAATGGAGAACGAGAGATGCTTGCAGTAACTCTTTCAGTTCCCTCCTTGTCAATAAAATTTGGGAATCTTCTGTTGAGTTCCTGATAAGCAGTTTTCAGGTCTTTATCTTGCAGGATGGTTGTAATAGGAAGTCGTTTTATCCAGCTATATTTGGTAATTCCCCATGAAGAGTATATCCAGGCTTTCTCTGTATCAGTTTTACGCCTGAACGAAATTTCGTGTTTTGATACAATTTGTTTTATTAGCTGGATGCAATCCATCTTTTGTTGATCAGAGAAAAATAAAAATGCCTTTTCAAAAACAATCCGGTTTTCTACGCCTAATGTTGAATCATACTGAAGGTCATTTAAAGCAAGCAAATAAACCGTCAACTGATATATCTGATCCGGGTATCTTTCCTCATTCGAGCGAAATGCAAATATGAGTAATTTTAGTATTGGTTTGTGTTTACTGCTTTTGTGCATTTTAAAAAAATCTCCGAACTCGGGGGCACCGATAGTGGCGGATCGCTTGAGACAGAGCCCTAATAGGCGAAAAAGATAGTTGTTCGCGGTTCGCGTTTCCGTATCATGTAAGTCGATCCGCATATACTGATAATCTACTACGAAATGCTTTTCCGAGATTATTTGATTTAGCTCGTTGCTGACTATATCAAAAAGTAAGGGAAAAAGCTTTTCAGGTGCTTTTTCGGCGAGCGTCTTTAATACGTCTAATTCTTTATAGTCTCGTGCTGAATTTTTATTTGGGGGTTTGCTTTCAAGATGCTGAGCAAGTTTTTCTAGCGCATATTTCGTATTCACTCTTGCTATATTGTCAATAATATCATAGTAACGGTAAGGATCAATATCTACAAGGTTTTTGCAGCGCTCAAAAGCTTGATAAGAGAGTGGATTATCCCAGTTGCTGATCGTGGAAAATATATTCCTGATGTAGGAATAATCATTGAATCCCAAGACGAATTCCCAAGCACCAGTGTAGTCGTTTGTTACTGCATTTCTGAGAAATAAGAAGATTGCATTCTTGAGGTAAGAGAGCTCTCTTGGATCAGTCCCCTTAATTTCGGTAATCTTTTTGTCGTCAGAATTCAAAATGTCGAGTAGCTTCCTTTCGAGTGCGAAACCGAACCAATAAGCAGACTTGCCTTGATCAAAAAATAGTACGCATAAATAAAAAGAGCCGGAGATTGCAGCTGATACGATATCTCTTTCACCGGAGGTAGGTTGTTCATGAAAAAGAACAGACGAGAGGGCCATATGTTTGATATGAAACAAGATCTCGTCATCGCTGAAGATGTTAGCCAGCGTTTTCTCATAAGATAAGGAAGAATACTCTCTTAAATAATTCAACATCATCTTCACCGCTGATCTTAAAAGCAATGATTGTCCATTATCCTTGATGTAGCATAGTAGGTCTTCCCCGTTTTCAATAAATTGTTTTGCAAATACAAAGTCATAAAATGATTGATGGAAAAACTGAAGTTGATATCCTTCTTTCTTGATCAATCGCTCACTTTCCAGATAGCTTAACTCTTGACTATACTCGTCAAATTGTAATTCGCTAACCGCTATCTGCTGATCAGAGAACATCTTATTGGCAATCTTATACAAGAGTTCTTTGGTCAGTCGTTTGTCTATGGCTCCGTTACGTGTGAGACCATTTATTTTTTGTTTCCAAAGTTCCTGGTACATATCCTGGAGTGTATCAATCCCTAGACAGGTTTGGTTGGAATTATAGATCCGGGAGAACACACTGAGTTGATTGGGTATTTTCAATAAATTTAGCAGCTTATCGGTAACCATGGTTTTATCGATGCCCAGTTTGCCTACCTGCTGAAATACTTGAGATTCGGTTAAGGGTTTGACCGTTATGCTTTCTATGTCCTTGTATAATCTGAGAGATGGATCATAATGGAGGTCGAAGATTCTAACCGAGACAATGATCCGAACGTTTTCATCATAAAGGTATTGGTCTACGAGATCTTTGAATACCTGGAGATAAGATCTGTCTGAGGACATAGATTGAGAAAGGGCATCAATCTGATCAATAACAAGGACTGTAGTTTTAAACTTCTGTTTACATATTTCTATAAATTCATAAACAGGTAAGGAAAGCCCAATTTTGTCCTGAAGTTCTTTAACGCTGGAAGAGGCCAGTTTGTCTGCTTTGAGCCCTAAGGTCGCAATCTGTGAATCTACAAGCCTGTCATAAAGATCTTTCAGGATAACAGTTTTCCCCATTCCAGCGTTTCCTGCTAGTAGGCAAAAGTTTAATACCTTTCCAAATTTATCCTTTTTTAGTTCGCCATTCACCCAGTTGAATAACCTTTCGGTTTCTTCCCGCTCAATATGTGAGTCCGGAATTTCGGAGAATTCGTTTCTTTCAGATCTTAAGCTTATAGAACCTCTACTCAATTCAATATTAAGCTTTTCAACATTGATTTGTTTTCCTGACAACAACTCGTTGATCTGCTGCTGGAGTTCTTTTATCTGGCTGTTGTCGACAACTGTCCTGACGTCAAAAAAAAGGCTATTTAAGTACCTGCTGTTTTCATTATTTAGATATCTGTCAAGATCGCTAGGGATGATTTTTTGTACAGATATCCTTGACAACACATTCCTCGCTTTTTGTAAAGTTTCATTAAGTTGTAGCTTTAACGGAGCTAGAGTGACATACTTTGTCATATTGAAGTTGATCCAGTTTTCCAATGAGGGCTCAGATATAACTTCATGGCTAAACGAATCAATAAAGTCACTACACTCACCCACAAATCCCTTGGAAACAGCTATATAATAGAAAAATGTATCGGGGTTAGGTAATATTTTATTTTCGAGTAAGCTGTATAAAAAGAATTTTGTAATCTCCTTACCAAATTCATCCTTTGAAAGGTTTTTTTCATACTTTTTACATTGTATTACACCCTTCGAATATCCATTTTCGAAAAGTGCACAATCACGTCCTTTTTCGCTTACTCCGGACATTAAAGCTATAGAGTCGAACTGGCTGAACTCGCCATTATCTAGTTGATGTTTCACTAGACTATAAACCAACTCTTCAAATCTTCTATCACTAGAAATTTGATTATAAGGATATGACTGATTGGAAAACGCTAATGGCTTTTCGGTACTTTCTAGTATTTCGGGGGTATCGTAAGAGATTTCTGACATATATTAACATCGAATTAATAAAGATAATAAATTACTAACAGGCAGATACCCACTCCTTACAGGTGAAGTGAAAATAAGTGGTACACCTTACAATATGACAATCAATGCGGGCTCGTACTTTATGTTAACAACAACGGATACAACTTACCTATTCGCTGATCACGGGGACAAATTTCTGAAGTATTTCCTTTCAGGACAATATCGGGGAGAGTAAATACTGCTGATTATTCCCATATATACTCTTTCTCCGTCAGCGTTTTTGTATCAATATCATACGTAAAAGGTACAAATACATCTTCGTAATAGCCTGTGTATGTCATGGCCAGACCAGTTATAATACTACCCTTGACACGCAGCTCTTTAAAGTCCCAGAAAGAAATAGCGCCCGTATTCCAATGTGTGCCATCAGGGTGTATAATACTGAGATGGCTGTTGCCCTGTAATATGATACGGCCATCTTCCATTGGAATAGCATTTACATAATACTCCCCGAATGACTCTACAGGAGATGTATGATCCGGGTGCATGACATAACAGATTCCACCTGCAATGACAAGTATATGCGCTGAGTCTCTGAGTGGGAGTACTTCGTTGTATTTTGTAGATCCCGGTGCAAAGTTGCCTACCCAGTCCGTTCCATCTGTTCTGAAGAACCGCACGGGAAAGCCTGCGGAATAGTAGGAGGAACCGTCTTCGGTGACGGCGATTGGCATAGGGCCATATGGAGGCAGGAATTCAAGTATCTCGAAACGCATGAGTACAGCTATAAAAATAGCCCGTATGGGGGCTTAAAACACCATACAGGCTCTGAAGTATATAAAGTCAGATTATTTACCTTCTGAAGTCGCTAATTGCCATTCCGGGCGGATAAAGTGACAGGTATATCCGAAAGGATGTTTCTGCAGGTAGTTCTGGTGTTCTTCTTCTGCGTCCCAGAAATCAGCTGCGGGTACTACTTCGGTCACGATCGGATGCTTGTAGATACCGGCGGCATTCAGTTCTTTTATCAGCTCAACCGCTGTCTGCTGTTGTGCTTCATCCAGGTAGAAGATGGCGGAGCGGTAGGAGGTTCCGATATCATTTCCCTGCCTGTTGCGGGTGGTAGGGTCGTGAATCTGGAAGAAGAATTCCAACAATTTACGGTAAGAAAGGACATTCGGATCAAACTCAATCTTGATCCCTTCCGCATGACTACCATGGTTACGGTAGGTTGCGTTAGGCACATCTCCCCCCGTATAACCTACTATAGTTTTGCTTACCCCGGGCAGTGCACGGATGAGCTCCTCTACACCCCAAAAACAACCACCGGCGAGTATTGCAGTTTGTATTGACATATCATCTATTTTGACTGTTAAGCGCATCTATTGTGCCAGATAGAACTGGCCGTCATTTTAGCAGGAACAGCTGTTATAATGGGCTGTTTTGTCAGGAAATCCCTATAATAACTCAATTGCTTCGGCGATCCGGCAGGCTTCTATGGAGTTCTTTACGTGCAGTTTCTCCAGTATGTTCTGGCGGTGCCGGCTAACGGTGTTTATACTGATAGACAGCTGGGTTGCTATTTCCTTACTGCTTTTGCCATTTCTGATCAGCTGCAGCAATTGTTTTTCCCGGAAAGAGAGAATCTTGCTGAAGCGTTTGTTATCCGTTGTAATCACCTTCCCCGTACTGGTATTGACGATCATACCCTGGTATTGGTCAGCAGGATGTGGATTGCCGGCAAAGTTATACAGGCACAAAGCCAGATTAATGCTCCCGTTGCTATTACTGTGCAGATAAAACATCCGGTGCTGGACAGGGACATAGTCGCCGGCAGCATCCTGCATCTGTAAATAACTGTTCACCTGGTAATCGCAGCGTTCCGCAACAGGTACACCACCCACCAGGTGGAAGAATTTCAGTTCCAGTAAGTGCTTTTCCAGCAGATGATCCGGTTTGATCCTATTGAAGATCTCTCCTTCCCAGATAGAATCGATCTCTTTCATAGCGGGATGCGCAGCAATGCCCAGGGCAGGCGCTATCTTACCTGTATAAATGTAACTTCTATTGTTCTGGAGATCACTTAAGACGCTGATGGCATTTTCCAGCCGGGCATACATTGCAGCAATTGACTGGCAATATGCCAGTGCAGCTGCCGTATCCTGACCGGCAAAGTTCTGTTGCAGCAGATTGGTATTGAGTTTCTCTAATACATTCATCTCTAAAGTATGGTTATTTTTAACCATTGTGCGATATCTGGCGGGACTCTACCTTTGTAAAGGTAACTATTAAACATGGTTATTTGTCTTTCAAAAACTTATAATATCTAATAAATGAAGAGAATCATTTTTGGGCTGCTCATGATCACCGGTATGAAGGCCGCTTCCGCGCAAACGCTAGAGAAAATGCAATGGTATAACGAACCTGCTGAATGGAAGATCAATAACAAAACATTTACCATGTTTGTTACTCCGCAAACGGATTACTGGCGTATTTCTCACTACGGATTTACGGTTGATGATGCGCCTTTCTATTACACAACGTATGGTGGTGAATTTGAAGTGAAAGTGAAACTAACAGGCAACTACAAAGCCAGATTTGATCAGATGGGACTGATGATCAGAACAGATCACCAGAACTATATTAAAAGCGGTGTGGAATTCGTAGATGGTAAACTCAATGTCAGCACCGTTGTAACACATACAACAAGCGACTGGAGTGTTACTCCGCTGGATAAAGTACCCCCTTTCATCTGGATCAAAGCAATCAGGAAACTGGATGCTGTAGAGTTCTACTATTCATTTGATGATAAGAACTATATCATGACGCGTAATGCGCCTTTACAGGACAACCATCCGGTAATGGTGGGACTGATGGCTGCATCTCCCGACGGACAAGGATTTGAAGCTAAATTTGAGGAGTTTACAGTAAAACATCTTGCTGATCAGCGTCGTGTGATCTGGTTGAAAAATCACGCAGAATAATAAGAAAGATCTACTCAACATTATGAGTAAATAAGCCGTCCCGTCATTTGCCGGACGGCTTATTTTTTCCTAAATACCTTTTAAGGGTGCGTGTATAACTGATATACCAACGTACCGGATGGAGGTACTCCGAATCCGCCATCAGTATACCCCAGCGCTACCAGGGTACCATTCACCGGATTGGTATCCGCATTACTCACAATTTCAGCATTCGCCAGCGTACTCCAGGCTACAAACTGACCGGAAGGCGTGTACCAGGCATAGTTCACAATGGCAGGTTGTACTTGTTGCTCCTGCTTAGGTGAAAATGAACTGAACAGCAATAATAGCGTAAAAAGTGGCAGTGAAAGAAGGGCTTTCAAGTTTTTCATGTGTAGTCATATTAACGATTAACAAATAGGGGGTATATCCTTTTAAAGATAACAAACAATTGATGAAAAGTCACTGCTTTTTATCCGCTTACTCAAGTATAAAACGGTGTCTGTCCTAACCGTTTAATAGTCATTCAGATCTATTAACATGCTCTTAGCATTTTTTGCAGTAACTTAATGTGCAAAGGGACTAATAACCTAACATTTCCTGTACCGCCTTGAAAGCCATTCTGAAATATCTGCTTACCATATGGCTGACTGTGTTGTGTGTGTCTGTAAAGGCACAGCAGAAGGATTCATTGCCCGTCGGTAATGTATCAGGCATCACCTTTGACTCTACACACAATTATGTGCTGAAAAATGCCAGTATAACGATCTATAACATTAGAAACGAACTGCTTGCATATGGTCTTAGTAATGCAGAAGGTGCGTTTTCCCTACCCAAACTCCCCCTGGGACAAAACTTTAAACTGGTCATCTCTTATCTCGGCTATGCCACATGGACTAAAACCCTGCGGCTTGACACGGAAAATCCCATAAGCGACCTGCATTATGTCAATCTGCTGCCGGAAAATACTGCGCTGAGCGAAATCGTCGTCACTGCTCCCCCTCCCGTACGCATGAATGGCGATACGCTGGAGTTCAATGCAGGCGCCTTCACTTTGGATAAAAACGCAGTTGCAGAAGAACTGCTGATCCGCCTGCCCGGTGTCGTTGTGTGGTCGGATGGAGCGATTACCGTTAATGGAAAGACCGTTTCCCGCGTACTGGTTGACGGAAAGCCGTTTTTTGGCAACGAGGCTGCTATTGCCACACAAAACATCCCCAAAAACGCCATTGAAAAGATACAGGTCTATCAGAAGACGAGGAAGGAGGAGCAGGTCAACCCTCATGACTCCATTCCCGAAATAAATATTCAGCTAAAGGATGATATGCATGAAGGACATTTTGGCGAACTATCAGCCGGATACGGCTCCCGAAAGACCTATGAAGGCAGCATGAATATCAACTTCTTTTCGCCTCGTAATCAGTGGGGACTGTTTAGTATTGCCAATAATGTGAATAAAACAGCAGGTGGTATTACAGACCTGTTATTAAATAGTGCTTTTAAAAGTCTGAAAGGGGATATTGATAATCAACCGGACTTTGGTAAAGGCGGTTTAAATCAGTCCCTGGGCGCCGGCGTATTCTATCACCACGACTTTAAACATGATGGTCGCGGACCAGCCTACCTGCCGGCTGAAATTGGCGCTGATTATTTTCTCAAAAGAGATAAAAATAACCACCTTACTGATATCAGTAGTCTGACCTCCCTGGGGCCGGATAGTGCCATCCTTCAGAAAAGCAATGTCACCGTCAAAGACAACCAGATCAATCAACAGCTGGATATTCACCAGATAGAATTGCTGGCGAAAAAGAACGTAGAACTGGCCATTAAGCCTTCTCTTGCTTACACGACCTATGACAATGTCACCAGTAGCCATGCCAGCAGCTTTTCTACTAAAACAGGATTGCAGAGTATGAGCAGTGTGGAATCTGAAAGCCATGCCCGGAATACTCACCTGGCCGTCAATGCGAGGTATTCTCATGATCTGGATAATAATACCTCCTTATCAATGGCCTATTCTATCGATTATAACCGCGACGAAAGCAATAGGTATAGTAAGTCCATTTTTACCTCCTTTGCGAAGGCCAGCGACAATCAGCACGTAGAACGAAAATCGCTCAACACAAAATCTGATGTGAGACACCGGATGGACGCTGCCTGGGGTAACATCGCTCCACTGCTGTTCGGCCGTGGGAATTTCCTTTCTACCGTACATATCGATGTGGAAAATGCACTGGAATATTCCTCACAGGTCGCGGACAATAGCGCCTTGGACAACGACACGGCTGCAAAGAATTTCATACATGACCCCTATCTCACCTATCGTAGCAGATACAGGGTGGTCAACGAAAACCCGGCTATCAAGTTTTCCCGGACCTTCGAACGTACACGGGCCGATAAGTATACCAAGTCATTGTCTGTTTTCCTAAACCTGCAGGAACAGATCTATTTACAGCAGAACACCTCTTCTCATACCTTCCAGCAGTTTAACAGGAACTACCAGCGCTTCGTGCCTTCGGTTAGTTTATCGTATGTAAATGAACAGATAAGCCGTTTCAGCAACAGCTATCACCTGGCCTTTAAACGCTCCTTCGAGTACGCGACCGTGGATATGTTATATCCTATTGTGGATAGTACCAATTTCTATTACCTGACAGAAGGCAATCCCGACTTAGCGCCCGCTGAGACAAAAGAGCTTAATTTTCGTTACAGTCATAACAGCAACCGTATTGAATACGGTCTTGTAGTGACCGCCATTACTACAGATAATTTCTTTGCAGGTAGTTCCTATATCAATGAAAATGGTACCACTATCACCAAAAACATCAATCTCGATGGCCGGCGTAGTATCGAACTGCGGGGAGAAGTACAGAAACCCCTGAAACTGAAAAACGGGGATCAGCTACAGTTCGTGGAAGAACTTTCCTTTATCAGGTCACATAGTCCGAATTACCTCGTGCGGAATGATGAACAGCAGGATGTGATGAATGTCTCTTATGCAAGTCAGCTGAAAAATAAAATCAGCATATACTTTATCCACCTGGATAAACTGGCCATTAATCTCTCTCAAAACGCCAGTTATTACTTGTCCAGACAGCGTGGGTTGAATGACGCCCGCATCAGCTCTTACGAATACAACACTTCATTGAGCGGTGGTTATACGCCTACGAAGCGGTTTACCATCAGCAGTAATGTTACCAGTAATATGGTTGTTTCCTCCGCTGCCGAACAGGTTATTTTTACTATCTGGAATCTGAGTGCTGCCTACCGGCTCTTACCAGGTAATAACCTGGAGCTGAAATTCTCCGCGTTAGACCTGCTGGGACAGAACCGGAGTATCAATAACTACGGCAACAATTATGTATTGACACAAGAATCACATAATGTGCTCAAGCAGTATTTTATGCTCACACTCACTTACTTTCCAAGGAAATTCGGGCGCTGAAAAACTCCACCAACTCAGGCAGTATGTCACTGCTTTTCCCCTTCAATACATACCCGTTTTTCTTCTCTTTCGCTATATCTGAAAAGTAATTATTGTTTGGGTTGATATCGATGATCATGCCCTGGCGGCTTAATACCGTTTCTGTGATCCTTCTCGGCAGATTTGTAGCGCCGGAAGGAACCATTTCCATACTTCCAGGGGTTTACGCCAGAACATTTCATAGGTACCCATTTCCTGCGCTGTGTAATTGTCGGAGCCCACCGTCCAGAAACCATCTTTATCTCTGAAAGTAGGGATACCGCTATCGGCAGAGAGACCGGCGCCGGTTAGTACGGTCAGTTTTCCTGGTGTAGACAGAAAGTGGGCAAGGCGCTCCTGTAAGGCAGGGTCTAAATATGTCATCGTTTTCGACTAAAGTTGCACAATCAATATGGTAAGGTAGGATAAAAAGGCCACATCATCTCTGATGCGGCCTTTTCTGATGACACCCTTTATGTTTCCTGAGTACTTACTATGCGAGTTCCATTGCTCCTACTACTTTTTCAACCTGTTCCAGCACCGTCTGACGTAATGCTTTCACCAGTTCAGGAATGAAGTTACCATCTGCGGTATCTGTCAACCATGGATTCATGGTGGTGGAGATCAGTATATTCACCGGTTCATCATTATCTGTAGATATGCCCAGTCTTTCCTTATAGCTGTTCACAAATGATTTACCATAAGAGTCATTGTCAAACTGTGACTGTGTGACATACATCGGTGTTTTAGACGGATGGTCATGTTCTCCCGGAGAAAGACTCAGTGCCTGGAAGATGTTCAGGTTCAGCTCATTCAGTTTGTCGACATCTTTGTTTAATACACCATTTTCCTTGAAGTTGAAGGTGTAGGTAATGATGATCTGATCACTGCCCAGTTCCGGCAATAATTCTACAGCTTCTGCATTGGACATGATCTCCTCATTGGTTTTTGGAACGATCTCGTTTTTGATGAAATCATATTGTTCCTTTATTTTCTGCGGATCTTCCCCGTGCTTTTCAGCCGGCAGACGCTGGAATGGTACAATGATAAACGGATCATCCGGTTCTGCCATCGTAATAAAGGCACTGTACAGGCGTTTACTGTTGAATAAGCATTTACCAAGTATCTGTCCGTAACCACTCTGGTCCAGCGGAATCACCTGGTGACTCAGATAAGCAGCAGCTGCAGCGGCGCCAGGTTTGGAGCCTTCCAATCCGTAGATGCCCACTGTAGGATCAATGCCCCCATGATATACCACCGGCGCCGTAAAGGCTACCAGGTTACGCATAGCGCCGTTTTTATAACACAGCCCACCGGCAGGATAAGGAATATATCCCGCTTTATGCGGATCGATCGTAATAGAGTCGCACTCCTGAATATTCGCATACTGCTCGGTGACATAGTCATTCATGGTGAGCGTAGGCGTATACAATAATGCGCGTTTGGAAAGTACCTCGTGTTCCGGTTGTCTCAGTATAGACGCGAAATATCCACCCCATGCAGCATCGCCGTGTATGACGAAGTTCAGTCCTTTTTGTCTGAACTCTTCTCTTACAGCCACGATGTCTTTCAGCGGATCAACTGCACTTTCTTCTGTGCTGCCGATTACCGCTACCACCATCAGTACCGGACTTTTCCTGTCCAGTGATTTTTGCAATTCTTCTCTCAGTCGACCAATATGCAGCCGCGCATTTTCATCTACATATACCTTGATCAGGTTATTAGCCCCCAGACCCAGTACCGCCGCTGATTTAGGCCAGGAATAGTGACAGGTAGAAGCTGCCATCATAGATGGTGACTGAATGCCACTATCCAGGAATTTATTGATACCATCAAATCCGATGTTCTGTATACTGTAGTTGTTCAGTATCTGTGTGAGCAGATCGAGATTGATATTGAACTCAGATTGTAGTCTGTCGGGAATACTTAATACTTCATCCACGGAAAGATTCAGCAGATCCCAGCTGCTGGCTGCGCCAATTGTGGTAATAGTACCATTGGCCAGTGTTAATTGCAGGGCACCGGCCTGGGATAATTCAGGCGTATCCTTGATAGCGGCGGCGAGACTGATGGAATAATATTTCAGGTTACGGGCTGCCCACATCGCCTCGTTATTGGCAATAGAACCATCACAGGTAATATGCCCCCAGGCTTTCGGTATAGCCGGATTATTATCAGTGATGTTGTAACCAAGCATCTTACACAGTTCATCCCCAACGATCATCTCCAGTACCGTTGTTACCGGTGATGCTTCTGCTGCCACGTTATTCGGATTGTACAACATCGTGCCGAAGTAACCAACCATACTAGGTAAGGTGGTATCCCAGTTCATATGCGACTGCCAGCGATAGCTCCAGAAAGGTACGGAGCCTTTTAATTCTTCCAGGAGCACGTCCAGTTTATGTTGTAATACCCTGACTGTTTCCTGATATTCAGGTGTCTGTTTCATTTCTTCTGTTACATACACCGGGTCATTAGGATACAGGTTTTTACGGTCATTACAGTGATTGTCCATAGCACGCTGGATCAAATGGTGTAATAACTCCGTGTTTTCTGCTTTAGGGCCAAGGAACCAGCCGGCCAGGTCATCAGAACCAGTGCCTTTGACGCGTAGTTTGGATAGAATCTCGTTTTGTTGTTGTTGCAGCTGACGTGCAAATAGTTTCTTCGAATTAGAAGGTTGTTTCATGATAGTGGTATTTTAAGTGGGGGAAATGCGTGCAACTGTATACACTAATAAGTGTAGAATCCTTTCATGGCGTGTTCTTCCATCGGTACGTTTACAATTTCTGTATCGAAGAAGATGTTGTCTCCGACCTGTAGTTCGTATACCTGATCCTGTCCCTGGAAAGTAATTTTATAAGTGCCGGCTGATAAAGGAGGATTTTCCGGCATTGGTGTACCCGGCATACCGATGAAGCCAGCATTCGCAGAAATAGCCAGTTGATCTACAGGTAACCATGCTGGCGTCTCGCTGAGTGAGAGAATATTGAGAAAGTCTTCTTCTTTTGTCAGATAGTGATCGAGGAATGCTTCTTTCTCGTTACCGAAAATGATGTAAGTCATCTCTTCCGGATAAGGTATGCTGTAATCGAAATGACGTGCATATATGATGCGGGTGATGGTAGTCTGCACGTTATGGATAAGTGGTGTATCCGAATTAGGGTCCTGCGGCATACCTCTGAAAATATCTGCCTGAAAGTTTTTAATCTTTCCCAACATGACATCAGGAATGGTGAAGAGATCTGTTTGCAGATTACCTAACACATAGAAGTTGCCAGGATTGGATTGTCTGTCTGCAAGGTATTGTGCGAGAGCATCCGCAGGAATAGTTATTTCCAGTGTTACCTGGTACATGTGATTAGGCATATTGAACATAGGCAGATGACAAACGTATAATGTCTCTGTCCCGTTCAGAATAAACCCATGTTGGTCGGGTGTGTTTTGAATTGGATTTTTCATCATTCGGGGAATTAAGGTGTTTAGCGATTTTGATTTACAGGATAGCATGACATACACATTCCGGCGGGTGTTATACCGGTCATTACAAGCACATTGATTTGCCAGGATGTATTATATCCTTTGTTGTGTAAGATTAGCAGCTAAAAAAGTAATTTCCGGCGACGGCCTTGTAGTAGATTTAATTAAAGGTCCTTTTGAGGTTGTTTGCACGATTAACGCATGTTCACAGTTGCATAGTCAAGTTAAACTATATTTCGAACTCACAAAAATCTTTTTTAAGGTGGATAATGCTATATTAAAGTAGATGGCGGACGGCCTGTGATCAGTCTGGCGTCTTTTGAAAAATGAGCCAGATCTGTGTAGCCTTACCCGTTATCATGATATTGTTATGTATACATCAAAAATGTTTCCCTGTATGGGCAATACTGGTGTAAGAATCTTCCAATATTGATAAAGTCTTAACAATAAACCAGGTGTCATGATAAGAATAATTCGAATATTTCCTTTAATTTTCGCCCATAATTCATTTTAAATGCGAAACCAGCTTATCACAATGGCAGCATGTCTGTCAATTTTCTCATTCACTGCTTGCCAGCAGTCCCAAAACGCACAAAGTGCAGAGAATGACACTACCCAACAAGCAGCACCTGACACGACTGCTACTGTAGCGGAAACACCAGCAGCAGATACCAGTGCTGCAGCAGCCCTGACAACCGTAATGTCTGCCCCTGAAAAAGTAAAAGCAGGTGCTCCGATCATGGTGAAATTTACAGTAACCAACAATTCCGATAAGGAAGCTGAGTTCTGTAAATGGCACACACCATTCGAAGAGAAATTCCTGAATTCCTTCTTCGAGATCCAGGACAGCAAAGGGGAGTCTGCGCAGTACCAGGGTGTAATGGCAAAAAGAATCATGCCTCCTCCGGCAGAATCATTCATTAAAGTGCCTGCAAAAGGAACTGTATCTGCAGAGATTGATCTGACCAAAGGTTATAAGATCTCCGCTCCTGGTACTTACAAAGTAGCCTACCAGGGTGACGGTATCAGTGGTCTGAAGAATGTAAACACAGTATCTGTGACTGTCGAGTAACTGATCTTACTGATATAAGGCAAGGGGGGCGTTCATCAACTGGTGAACGCCCCCTTTTACATTTCGTACTATTCATAAATCGCTATAATAAACTGCCAATAAATTATATTTTCGTTCTTTCCTGGCGAATAACCCGCCCATCTTTCATCTTCTAAGAACGTAATATGAAGATCACTGCTATTATTCCACTATTTGTTATGGGCTTCTCCTGCGTCGTTACAGGTCAGACGAGGAGGCATACCACACAGGTCCAACAGTACATTGCTAATCGTGCTCCACTGCAGGAAAAACCTTACATCGAACTGCCCCTTGGTTCCATTGAACCACAGGGATGGCTGCGCACAATGCTTGTTAATCAGAAAAACGGCGCTACCGGACAACTTGATAAGTTGTACCCCCTGGTCATGAATCACAGAAATGGCTGGCTGGGTGGTGATGGCGACCAATGGGAACGTGGTCCTTACTGGATTGATGGTTTATTACCATTGGCTTACATCCTTAAAGACACCGCGCTGATCGCCAAAGTAAAGCCCTGGATTGAATGGTCTATCAGGAGTCAGCAACCGGACGGCTACTTTGGTCCTGCTACCGATTATCCGGCAGAACCGGGCCTGCAACGCGATAATAGTCGCGATTGGTGGCCCAAGATGGTCATGCTCAAAGTGCTGAAGCAATATTACTCGGCTACAGGCGACAAACGTGTGATTACCCTGCTGACCAACTATTTCCGCTATCAGCTGAACGAACTGCCGAAACATCCGCTTGATCATTGGTCTTTCTGGGGAAAGTACCGTGGTGGCGATAATCTGATGGTCGTTTACTGGTTGTACAACATCACCGGAGATAAATTCCTCCTGGATCTCGCAGAGCTGGTGCATAAGCAGACCTTCGACTATACCGAAGCCTTCCTGCATGGCGATCTGTTGCGCAGACCATTCAGTATCCACGGTGTTAATCTGGCACAGGGTATTAAAGAACCGGGTATCTATTATCAGCAACATCCGGAGAAGAAATATTTGGATGCCTTGCAGACGGGCTTCAAAGATCTGCGTTTTTATAACGGGATGGCGCATGGTCTGTATGGTGGTGATGAAGCCTTACATGGTAACAATCCTACACAGGGTTCAGAGCTTTGTACGGCGGTAGAGATGATGTTTTCCCTGGAAAGCATCCTGGAGATCACCGGAGATGTGGCCTATGCAGATCACCTGGAGAAAATTGCCTTTAACGCTTTACCTGCACAGGTCTTTGAAAACTTTATAGACCGCCAGTATTTTCAGCAGGCCAATCAGGTAATGGCGACCCGTTACGTGCGTAACTTTGATCAGAATCATGCAGGCACAGATGTTTGCTATGGTTTGCTGACGGGTTATCCCTGCTGTACTTCAAATATGCATCAGGGTTGGCCGAAGTTCACACAAAACCTCTGGTACGCTACGGCTGACAAAGGCATTGCCGCATTAGTTTATGCACCAAGTACGGTGACTACCTATGTAGGTGAACAAACACCGGTGTCTTTTAAAGAAGAAACAGCCTATCCATTCGGGGAATCCGTTCGTTTCACTTTTTCTACCAGTAAGAAGACAAGTGCAGTTTCCTTCCCGTTTCATCTGCGTGTACCTGCCTGGTGTAAACAGGCTACCATCAAGGTAAACGGGCAGGTATTCCAGCAGTCGCCAGGTAATCAGATCGTAAAAATAGAGCGTAGCTGGAAATCGGGAGACATCGTAGAATTGATACTTCCTATGCATATTTCACAAAGCAGATGGTATGAAAACTCGGTGTCTGTTGAACGTGGTCCGGTGACTTATGCATTGAAGATGGGAGAATCTGTTAAGAAAGTGGCCGTTGAGAAAGAAGCGGTGGCATTTGGTAACGCTTATTATGAAGTGCATCCCACTACACCATGGAATTACGCGTTGCTGGAAGTACCGGAAGATCAGCTGCAACTATGGTATGCAGTGGAAAAGAAGGACAGTCTGGTCAGCTATCCATGGAATCAGGAACATGCACCGATAGTGATCCGTACAAAAGCGAAGCGTATCCCTTCATGGAGTCTTTACAATGAAATGACGGGCCCTGTTCCATTCTCTATGATGTGGGGATTGGAGACAATGCCGGCCGAAGAAATTACACTTATTCCATACGGTTGTACCAAACTGCGTGTATCGCAGTTCCCGATGGTATGGAGGCAGTAGGGAGAAATTAAGAATTAAGAATTAAGAATTAAGAATTAAGAATTAGCAAGAAATATTGCTAATGGTATCAGCATAGTAAATATCCATACAAAAGCGGTTGTCTCATTACGAAACAACCGCTTTTGTATGTAGAACAAGGATAAGCGCAATAACCAATAAGATTCAATAATTCCCGAGACTGACATTTGCAGCAAATTCTTAATTCTTAATTCCTAATTCTTAATTGATTAAATAGTGCCAATCTGTTTGGTATTACCGAAGTCACAGGCGCTGCAACCATCCTGTCCGAACGGACCATCGGTACCAGAACAAGCCGGGAAGTTCCAGTAAGATCTGTCGCGGAACAATGGTCCTTTACCTGGATCACCCCAGTTACCGCTGAAGTTAAACTCGAATGCGCTACAGCTCATTTGTACCAGTCTGTTGCCGGTCAGCACTTCATCCTGTGTACCATTCGGGTTTCTGTAATCACCCCAGTAAGCACATTCGTAACCTGGTAAGGTGACAGAGCTGCCGAAGTGGTACATACCATGTGCAAATTTACCTACCCATGCCTGTACCCTTGTACCAGCTGCTTTACTTCTGTAGTCTTTGGTGTAGTAACCGCCATGCTGGAAGTATGTAACGGAAATGATACGTTGTGTAGACTGTCTGAACTGGATAACAACGTGCTCCAGGTCATAATCATGTCCACCGAGATTGGAGAAACAGTTTTCCTGGCGTTTGTACGCCCACCAGTAGTCGATGAAGATCCTGTCTGCATCGCTTGGGTGTACCTGTACATCGAAATAGGTAGGAAAATCTTTTGATCGCGGAACTGTTCTTTCTACCAGTACCAGCTTACCGCCACATGCAGCGGAAGAAGGATCAGAACTGGCGAAAATGTTTTCTACCGTAGTCGGATAATCCGGTGATGCACGGTCAAATTTGATCAATGGTGCAAACTGTGTTGCCCATGCCTGAGCGGAGGTGCCGCTTACCTTCGTGGAACTTTCAGAACAGGCGCATGGAGTGGCAGCTGCGACAGCAGCTACTTCCGTTTCGTTCTTCATTTTTGGCGCCATTTCTTCGTCAGCTTTCTGACATTGTGTTAACAGTAATAAGCTACAGCAGCTTAACAGGAAGAGGGTTGTTTTTTTCATTTATTATAGGTTTTTAAGGAAAAACGTGGATGGTGAATAACTGTCTTTCTGCTGCAATACCGGGTCAAGGATACTTATTTTCTCCGCATTTCAACTGCCGTTAAAATGCTTAAGTGCTGTATGGATTTTTTTACAGCGTTAAGCAATTCGCATACCTTATAAGGTTGTACAATGATGCTATAAGGTGAAATGGGCGGGAGCAAAAATATAAAAGGGTTTGTGAGTGTATGTTATGAGAATATTAATAAAATGTCATCTTTATGAAGGGGGCTTATTTACTTGTTTAAATAATAAGAGCTGGCTTTGCGCCAGCTCTCTGAAGTTTTGATTACAGATAGATCGCTACTTTATACAGATACCACCCCCTGCCTAATTTTCTTACCATCATCACTTTATCAGGTCGTAGTTCAGGCAGATATTTTTCATCTGGTGTATACAGATAACCTACCTGGTCATAAAGAATATGAAAGTCGATACATTGTGCCGGGAGGAAACCTCCTGTGGTGATATTACTGATCAGTAAAGGACGGTATGCCGGTGTTTTTGTATTGACCAATGAATTGTATTCATCGTGTGGTTGCTGGAGCGCCTGTCTGGCTGCTACCAGCAGATTGTCAAATGCAGGGCGATATTTATTGAAATGTGCGATCAGGGTGTCGTCAGGTGCTAATTTCAACTGCAGACTATTAACAATAAAATCAAACTCTTCCCTGGTTTTATATTCCGGATCGGTATACTGTTGCGCTTCCCGTAGTGTACTGTCAATGGCTGCTTCTGATAATGCCTGCATAGCCCGTAGTTTCCTTACATGGAGCTGTGCCAGTGTTGGCGTACCAATACCCGACAGCTTCCAGCTGCCGCTGTCTTTTGTGAAAAAGAGATACTTATCGATGATAAGATTGCCTTGCCGGAGGTTGAGCGCTACGGCACTATTTTCACCACGTTGCTGTAAGAGCAGAAAGGATCGCTGCATATCGGCAGGAAGATCACGTCCGCTTGGGCTACCACGATAATCACCGGTACTGTGGGCGTTGATGAATTTTTCATCTGCATTCACCTGGAAGATCTTTTTTGCTACCATAACAGGTTGAAGCGATGACTGGGCACAGGCGCTGAGCAATGCAGCCAGCAGGATAAGCGGGAGTTTGTTCATCATCCGGGCAAGTTAGGGAAATATCAGCCGAGTTTTGTATTATGTGATCAGTTCACGTTAATAACCCATGAAAAACTTAATCCTATTACTGCTACTCCTCTGCTGCGGTGCATTTATACCATCTCCGCCTGATAAATCCATTATTGCAATATTGCGTAAGCAGGTATTGAGAGAAGCTGCCTGGGCTTTACAACAAGTCCCGGAAACGGTAACAGCACAAAGCTGTGTACGCAGCGCCGGTGGTAAACACGACTTTTATTCAGAAGGTGATTACTGGTGGCCGGTCGCTGGTCAGCCGGACAGCCCCTATGTACAAAGAGACGGTATGACCAACCCGGATAATTTTGTTGCACACCGGCTGGCCATGATACGGTTCAGCCGTATTATCGGCGCTCTGGCTTCCGCTTACCGTATTACCGGCGACCAACGATATGTCATCGCCGCACAGGTACACCTGAAAGCCTGGTTTACTGATACAGCGACGCTTATGCATCCTAACCTGTTATATGCACAGGCTATTAAAGGGCGTTTTACCGGCAGGGGGATTGGTATCATTGATACGATTCACCTGATGGAAGTGGCGCAGGGAGTATTGGTGATGCAGGAAGCCACTGTTTTCGATAAGACCTTACTGGCGGATATCAGGCGTTGGTTTGTGGATTATCTGCAATGGCTGACCAGCCATCCCTATGCAAAGGATGAAATGAATGCAAAGAATAACCATGGTACCTGCTGGGTAATGCAGGTGGCCAGTTTTGCCCGTTTTACCGGAGATACCACCTTATTACAGTTCTGCCGGAAAAGGTACCAGGAAGTCCTTTTACCTAATCAGATGGCTGCGGATGGCAGTTTCCCGCTGGAACTGGCCAGAACGAAACCTTATGGGTATTCGCTGTTTAACCTGGACGCCATGGTCACCATCTGCCAGATCCTCTCGGATGAAGAGCATTCCCTCTGGACATATCAGCTGCCTGATGGCAGGACGATCCATAAGGGAATCGAGTATTTGTATCCCTATGTGGCAGACAAGCGTAAATGGCCTAAAAAGCCCGATGTAATGTATTGGGAGGAATGGCCGGTAGCACATCCATTTCTGGTATTTGGAGCAAATACCTGGCAGCAGCAAACCTGGTTGGATACCTGGAAGAAGCTGGATCACCAGCCTTCCAATGCAGAAGTAGTGAGAAATTTACCTATCAGGCATCCATTGATATGGTTATAGCTGATATATGTTGTCGCTGTTCAGATAGTACGCCTGTATACACCTTTAATAAGCCTTCTACTATCGTCACACTATACTCATCTTTCGTTAATGCTACGTTGAAAAGGCAGCATTATGGTAAGATAAGTACCTTCTGAGTATAGTTATATGAGAAGATCAGCGGGGTCGTTTCATTGACATTTATCAACGAAATTAACGAATATAAGTCAATGGAACAAGGGGCTGATATGATGCAATTTTGTGTTGTAAACAAAGCAAAAAATTAACAACAAAAATATTGTAATCATGAAAAAGATAATACTGATCACAGGCACAAGTACTGGTTTTGGTAAATTAATGACCCTTACACTGGCGAAAGCAGGACATACTGTTATTGCTGCCATGAGAGGCGTTACAGACAAAAATGCGGCAGCAGCAAAAGAACTGAGTGAAGTACCTAACGTAGATGTAGTAGAACTGGATGTAACAGACGATGCTTCTGTGAAGAATGCGGTGAATACTGTATTGGCAAAACATGGCAGAATAGATGTACTGGTAAATAATGCAGCCGTATCCGGCTTTGGATTACTGGAATCATGGTCCATCGATCAGATCAAAAAGATGGAAGAAGTCAATGTATATGGTGTGATACGTACTTATCAGGCGGTATTACCTGCAATGCGCAAAGAAAAGAACGGATTGATCATCAACCTCACATCCGGCGCCAGCGGTTTTACCTTGCCTTTTATGGTGCCTTACCTGATGGGTAAGTTTGCTGTAGAAACGATCACTGAAGGAGCACAGCATGAGTTAAAACAGTACGGTATCGAAAACGTATCTATACAACCAGGTGTGTATCCGACTGAGATGAATAACGGTGGAAAGGCAGGCGTACATGCAGATAAAGAAAACATCACTGCTGAATATGGTGAGCCGGCACAGCAATTGTTTGGATCTATCGGTGCGGCTTTATTTGGTAAGATGGCCGAGTTTAACATGGATCCGCAGGTAATTGCTGACGGTGTACTGGCACTGGTAAATATGGAAAAAGGCACTCGTCCGCTGCGCTATCCACTTGATGCAATTGCACAGGGAACAGATAAAGAATTTGTCGAAACCAGGGCGGCGATTAAAGAAAAATGGACGGCGAGTTATGGTCTTTCTCTTTAATGAAATTAAACGTGTATCATTCAATCAGTTAGTGTTGCGTTAAATGCGTGTTAAAGCAATACCTTGCATCGATTGATTTTTATATCGAAATTCTTCGTACATTTGTACACGATTTTTAAAAGCAATTAATCACAATGAATAACATTCTTACATATCAATCAGCGTTCAACGCAAGTGCTGCAATAAGAGCAGTAATTGCCAGTACCTGTATTGTCTTAATTAAGAACGGGGAGGCAAATCCTTGCCCGGATGTAAGAGGTTAATTATTGTGTCTGGATATTCTTCAGAGGCCCCTTCATCCGAAGGGGCCTTTTTATTTTGTCTCCCCCATTCTCCCGCTATTTACAGTTCATTTATAACATTATTTATCACAAGCAATATGAAAGCTGTTATCAAAACATTGACAATTTTATTTAAACCGCTAGTCCGGTAACGTCAGTGCTTTGCATATTGCGAGAAGCCTTCCGTTACCAGAACGGAAGGCTTTTTTATTTGGCTTTAAAATCAACTACAATGAAACGATTGGATAACTTCAGAAATATAGGAATCATGGCGCATGTCGATGCAGGTAAAACCACTGTTACTGAACGCATGCTTTATTATACAGGTCTTACACACAAGCTGGGTAGCGTTGATGAAGGAAATACCGTGATGGATAGCGATCCGCAGGAAGAAAAAAGAGGTATTACCATCTCTTCTGCTGCGATCACGACCTACTGGCAATTAGATAATAATAAATACCAGGTGAACATCATTGATACGCCCGGTCACATTGACTTCACTGCTGAAGTAGAACGTTCCCTGCGTGTACTGGATGGCGCTATTGCTGTATTCTGCGCGAAATCTGGTGTGCAGCCGCAATCTGAAACAGTATGGCAACAGGCGAACCGTTATAATGTACCCCGCATTATTATGATCAATAAGATGGACAGACAAGGTGCTGACTTCCGTCGCGTAGTAAACGAGATCCGTGATATGTTGCACGCAAATGCAGTTCCTGTGCAGATACCGATTGGTGCAGAGGATGATTTCTCTGGTGTGATAGATCTGATCGCAATGAAGGCGTATGTCTGGAGTGGTGATGATGGTAAGTCTTATTCCGTTACAGATATCCCTGCGCATTTGCAGGAAGAAGCGATGCAGGCACGTGTGGTCTTGTTAGAAGAGTTGTCTTTGTATGATGAAGTGATCTTCAATAGTTATACGAATGATCCGGCTAGCGTAGCAGCGGAAGATATCTATCGTGCCTTACGTCAGACTACCTTACAGATGCAGGTAATACCTGTACTGGCTGGTGCAGCTTATCGCAATAAGGGCGTACAGCCTTTGCTGGATGCTGTTGTACGTTATCTGCCTGCGCCGGTTGATATGCCGCAGATACATGCAGTGGATGTTGAAACAGAAGAAGCTACAATGCTTACTGCCAGTGAAGAAAGTCCGTTTGCTGCCTTAGCATTTAAGATCATCTCTGATGATTATGCCGGTAAACTGACAATGGTCAGGGTGTATTCCGGTGTATTGCGTACAGGTGACTCCGTGTGGAATAGTCGTACTGGTAAACATGTGCGTATCAGTCGCCTGATGCGTATCATGTCAGATAAATATGAAACTGCGGATGCGATCACTGCCGGGGATATTGGCGCGGTGGTAGGGTTAAAAGATGTGCGCACAGGCGATACGCTGTCTGATCCGGATCAACCGGTATTACTGGAAAAGATCAGTTTCCCTGAACCTATGATCGGCTATGCGATTGAAGCAAAAGTGGCAAAAGATGTGAGTAAGCTGAGTGAGGCACTGTCAAAACTGGTAGAAGAAGATCCTACGCTGAGTGTAAGTGTAGATCCGGCTTCAGGTCAGACCATCCTGAAAGGTATGGGCGAGCTGCACCTGGAAGTTGTACTGGAAAAACTGACGAGCAACTATCATGTTGAGATCAGTAAAGGTCAGCCACAGATTGCGTATAAGGAAGTGTTCACGCAGGCGATTGAACACAAGGAAGTGTATAGTAAGCAGAACGGTGGTTCTGGTAGCTTCGCAGAGATTGTGTTTGAATTGTCGCCACGTGAAGACGGACAAGCAGGTCTTGAGTTTGTGAATGAAGTGACTGGTGGAGCAATTCCCCGTGAATTCATTCCTGCTGTGAAGAAAGGATTTGAAGAGGCGATGAAGACCGGTGCATTGGCGGGTTATCCGGTACAATCCATGAAAGTGCGTTTGCTGGATGGATCTATGCATGTAAAAGACTCTCATGCGCAGGACTTTGAACATGCTGCTATCCTGGGCTTCCGTCATGCTGCACTGAAAGCCGCTCCCCGTTTACTGGAGCCTTTCATGAGCGTAGAAGTGACCTTGCCTGAAGAACATACCGGCGCTATCACCGGTGATCTGAACAGACGCCGTGGTGTGATCAAAGGAATGGAAATGAAGGCGAGTGCCCAGTATATCAGGGCCGAGGCGCCTTTGTCTGATTTGTTTGGATATGTGAACACCCTGCGTGCATTGTCATCCGGCAGAGCCGCTGCTTCTGTCACTTTCCAGGAGTATCAGCTGGTGCCTAATAATATTGCCGGTAGAGTACTGGCAACAATCTGATAAAAAAAGGCAGTTCACTGTGAGGTGAACTGCCTTTTATCGTTACAGATACCTGGTTTATTTCTGCAAAACCATGATATTATTCATCATGAAGGCGTCTCCACCTTCTGCGATGATGTTGTATACCGGTTGTTTTCCACCGGCAGACTCCGTTTTATTAACAACAGTATATGTGACGAGTGTATTGGTGTGTTCATCCATACAAAGCAGCTGGTCGCCGGTCGTAACCGCTCCCATTTGTTTTTTCCCGGCTACCGTCAGTACCGGATGATTCGGCGTAGCCTGTAATACTTTGTTTGATAACAGTACTTCATGCATACCGGCAGTATTGTTTTCAATTGTGTGCATGACCAGCAAACGGGTGATGGCATAGTTTTCTGCGGTATGTTGTACCAGCTCTTTTACCCGGATGGTGCTGGTCCGGTGTGTATTGGCATCCGGACTGATAATCTCGTCTCCCGGACGGATATCACGTAAGGCTTTCTGTGCGCCATTGGCCAGATTGACCATTTGATCGCCAGGGAAGCAGATGTCTGTGCCATAAGTGCCCGCTTCTTCTTTCACATCTTTACCGGCATTCATGGACTTGTACAGCTGGTAACTGAATTCTTTGGACAACACATAAGAGAGTTTCAATACATAGTTCTTCTCCACTTTGTCGGTGGCATGAATGTCTTCAAAGTATTGATTCCAGATATCAGGGTTGCTGTTGAATAAAGGCATGACAGCTGTGTATAACTTCCCGGCTTCGTTGGTGTAGAAGATGACGGTGGCAATGTCCAGCATACTGTCTTTGGCGACAAGCCGATAGAGGTCAATTCTTTTCTTCTGACCGTCATCGCCTGTAATGAGATAGGGTTTACGCATCTCATAGCGGTCCAGTACGTATTCATTATTGAACTTAACATAGGTATCGTTATCGAGATCTTTTACGGTAAATGATTTTGCCTTTACATATTCCGCCATTGTCATGGGGCGGGATTGCGCCAGCAATTGCAGTACGAGGAAAGAACAGAGTAATGTCAGCAGATATTTTTTCATACAATGATTTTGTTAAGATAATTCCTTGAATGCGGCTGCGAATGCCTGCATTTCATCCATTCGTCCGATGCTGATCCTGCACCAGTGACTATTATTCATTTTCCAGTTACGCAGTCCGACACTCCGTTTCATCATTTCTTCCTGGAAGCGTTCTCCGTCCATTTTGAGTGGGAACATGACAAAGTTGGTATGCGATGGGATGTATGAATAACCTTCTGCTTTCAGCGTGTCGTACAGGAATTGTTTGCTTTCAATTGTTTTAGCCACGACTTCTTTCATATAGGCTTTGTCCTGGTAACTGGCCAGGGCGCCGCTGATAGCTGGAGCGGAAAGAGCTGCCCAGCTACAGGAGGTATTCGGTTGTAACCTGGCAATGATGGCAGGCGGTGCAATGATATATCCGATACGTAGCCCTGCCAGACCGTATACTTTAGAAAAGGTACGTGCTACGATGATGTTCTGTCCTTTCTTGACATTGCCGATAAGCGTGGTACTATCTGCATCCGGCAGATAATCGATGTAAGCCTCGTCAACGAATACGGTGGCTTTCTGAGATACCCTTTCGCAGAAAGCTTTGAGTTTATCTTTATCAACGATGGTACCAGTAGGATTATTTGGATTACAGATGTACACCAGTTTGGTGTCAGACGTGATCGCCCGTTCCATCGCGTCCAGGTCGTGTGTATAGTCTTTTGTTAAAGGTACCCTGACCCATTTTGCATTGACTTTTTCACAGCGGGTAGGCAGATCGTCGTAGGTAGGATCGGCGGTGACGATATTACCGCCACTACCTAACAGACTTACGGCAGTACCTAACAGCAGTGGAGAGGAACCGGAGCTGATCATGAGCATATCAGGCGTGATACCTTCATAGGCGCAGATCTTCTCTTCCAGTTCGGGAATCAGTCTGATGGGGTATTGATAACTGGTTGTTACTGCCTCCATAATGGCCTTTTTAGCCGCCGGAGAAGGCCCGAAAGGGTTTTCATTGGCAAAGAGCCGGGCTTTCAGATTGACCGGCAATTTGGGCGAAATGGTGAAGTCTGTGGCATAAGCAGTGCTATTGCTGGCGACAGGTGCTGCCTGCAGCCGGCTGAGGACTGGCGGAAGCATGGTGAATCCCCCGGTAAACAGCGCTGTTGTTTTCAGCCAGTTACGTCTGTTCATGGAGTTGGTGGTACTCATAGCAATTCGTTTTGGTTGTAAAGAATATCTATACGTCAGCTGCCGGTGGCAGTGGGATAGGAAATACGTTGATCTGTTACGCGTGCGTGTATATCAGCTACCGTTCTTCTGGCCGATTCGAACGCACCTGCCATCCAGGCATTGAGGTAGGTGGTATGTTCACCTGCGAAGTATACCTGTTTGTCAGGTTGTAATAAACTTTTATAATGCGTTTGCCGGGTGGCGCCGGTATATAAGCCCCATCCGCCCATGCTGTAAGGCGTCTTATGCCAGCTCACAGAAAAGGAAGATTCAAACTCTTTCCGGTATTGGGGGTGTATCAGACTACCTTTTTCCATGGCTAGTTTTTCTCTTTCGGCGTGTGTCATGTTCCCAACCCGTTTTGCTTTATCATGGAAATTGTAGTAACCCAGCAGAATGCCTTTTTTACTGAGGTAGTCGTAAGACGGATAGAAGATCTGGGTGAGTTCGTTATTTGTATGGGTGATTCCTCCGAAGATCTGTTCATCTTCTTCCCAGAACCTTCTCTTGAACTGCATACCGATCTTTCCGGTAATCATGTAAGGGACGTAGTCAATCGCCCGGCTCACATCGGAGGAAAAATTATGCCTGATGTTACTTAATACCGGGAGTGGCAGGGTACAGATACAGAGGTCTGCCTGTATGGCTCCTTCGCCTTTTTTATCCTTATAAAGAACCTTTACTCCTTCCGGCTGATTGAGGATATCCGTCACTTCACAGCCGTACCGGATCATCTTACCCAGTCGTTGCTCAAATGCTTTGGCGATATTATCCATACCACCTACGGCCTGGAACATGGTCATCTGGAGTTCATACGTATACTCAGCCACGTTATAGAAGTCGGGATCGGCGAGTCCGGAGGAAATGATATCCGCCAGTTTATGTGGATCTCCTATTTTCCCGGGTTTGTCTCCGGCGCCCGGTTGTTCGGCAAAACCTCTTCTGTCGGAAGCCTTGTAAAGTTTATCTATATCAAGGCCGCCTTCTGCCCGGAGGTATTCCAGTATTTTCCGGGTATCTTCTTTGGAAAGCGCCGTATCGATCTTTTGCTGATCAACCGCTTTAGCCAGGAGCTCCATTGTATAACCACGGAGGTCATTATGGATTTCCCGGGCCCTGATCTTTTTATTGGAAAGGGGGCCTTTGCCTTCGGCGAAGAGGTAAGTAGCCTCGTTCACGTTATTGTACACCTGTATAGGTACCTGTAGTTCCCGACAATAGTGCATGGTCAGTTCATGATGATGCGGGATACGGGAGGGACCGGCATTAAAGTACATGCCTTCGTCAAACCGGGCGGTTTGCGGAGGGATATCTGTTTCCTGGTGGACGGTTCCTTTCCGGATACTCCAGCATCTGCCTCCGGCCCTGTTCCTTGCTTCCAGCAGGGTACACTGATAGCCCAGTTTTGTGAGTTCGTAAGCGGCTGTAAGTCCGGCGAGGCCTGCGCCAAGGATAACAATACGTTTACCGTTCCCCGTGCCCTGAAGTGCGAAGGCGTGGGCAGGTGCGGGAGGCAGCATTCCTAATGCCAGCATAGCCGGATAGGCAGCCGCTACTTTCCCGGTTTGGGATAAGAAGGCTCTTCTTGAGATTGACATTCTGGTTGATATATGAAAAAATATGAATACTTCGCTTCCTTCTCTAATTTAAAAATATTTGTTGACTGAGGGTGAGAATTTATTCAAATGGTATAATAAATAATATGTATATAATTTATATATCTTGCGGAACAATACAGCTATATCGACTATGGGCTTTTTCGCTAATCTATTTGGCCTTCGAAACAACAAGAAAAGGCGGGCCGTTCCCGCGTCAGCATTGACAGACATTGATATTTTTGACAAAGAATTCCTGGCCGCAGCTTCCCGTTATACCAGCCGGCCAAAGGGGGAAATGAATATGCGGGTACGTTCGGAAGAGACAAACGAGGTGATTCCATTCGCTTTGGCCTTTCCGGAAGCATTTGAAGAATGGAAACAGGTAAAATCAGTTTGGGACAAAAGGGGGATCATTTACAAGGTATTAGACAACTCCATCGGAGAGTCACTGAAGCTCTGGCAGGTAATTGAGCGTTATAATATTGATCGCTATCCGGAGCACGCATTAAAGATCGCGGCAGAACATGCCACGGGACCAGATCTGACTGACGCCAATTTCCATATGGCGGTAGCCAGGGCGTATTTTATCCTGACCCGGTACAAAGAGGCCCAGGAAAGGGCTGAAAAGGCACTTAGTCTGGTACCTAATCATATGAAGGCGAAGATCCTGCTGGGAGATATCTGGCACCATACCCACCAACAGGAACGGGCCGACGATATGTATAGTGAGGTATTAAAGATTAAAATGACAAGTGATACCAGAAAGTCGCTAACTATTCACGAACTGGTAGGGTTTGATAACGATCTTGTACATTCTCCCGTATATGCGGTGGCCATGCTGAGAAGAGATGCTGCTGTTACGGAATCCCTCTGGGATAGTCTTGCCTGTGAATTCTATCATTATCCACATTTCCGTTCTGCACACGCCACT
Organism: Chitinophaga pinensis DSM 2588; assembly: GCF_000024005.1. Taxonomy (NCBI): domain Bacteria; kingdom Pseudomonadati; phylum Bacteroidota; class Chitinophagia; order Chitinophagales; family Chitinophagaceae; genus Chitinophaga; species Chitinophaga pinensis. The sequence goes on along the minus strand of NC_013132.1, from coordinate 94,944 downwards.
TATCTTGTGCAGCAAGGTGATTATATGAAAGCCTTTTCGAAATTCATGACCCTTAGCCGGGAAATGCCCTGGTTCAAAGAGGGAGTTATTAATACTTATAGTCTGATGCAGCAGCTGGGACTTGAGCCACAGATGATAGAAGATAAAGTGCGGTTGGAGGAAATCATCCGTAAAGAACACTGGACGGTGTGAAATTAGGAATTAAGAATTAAGAATTAAGAATTAAAATGCAGCGAAGATTTTGGCGAATAGGTTGGAGCTGTATACTATCTATAGGTCGTTCTTCTCTATGTTAATTCTTAATTCTTAATTCTTAATTCTTAATTTTTTTACTGCTTCACCACTCTTAATGTTTCATTGTTCCCATTCCGCTCTACCCTGATGAAGTAGACCGCTTTGACTAATCTGCTACAGTCAACATTGATCTGGTTGTGGCCAGCAGGATAGCGCTGGTTGCTCACATTGTTGATTAATGCGCCGTTTGCATCAAATATCTTCACTGCTACTCTTGTTTCTTTACTGTTATAGAAGCTGATCGTAGCGTTATTCACTACAGGATTCGGATAAATCTTTGCTGCTTCGCTGATAGTAGCTGTTTCTGCTGCTTCGTATTTATAAGATAAATTGTTCAGCAGTGCGCTGCCACAGGTGCCTGCAGCCGGATTATTCCCTGTTACTTCCAGCCAGTCGATATTGGCAAATTCTGTTGAAGAAGTAGTCTCTATACGTACCGTATTTGTACCGGCAGCCAGCGTTGCTGTAACTGCGGCTGTCGTTGTCCAGGATGTCCATGCGCTTGTTTTGGGGAATGATACATTGGATACAGCGGTGTTGCCATTTACCAATAGTCTTGCAGTTGTAGAGACGTTTGCACCACCATTGGCATATCTCCATACAAAGGAATAAGTACCGGCAGCTGGCACTGTAATAGTGTAATTCACACCTTTGGCTGCGGAGTTAGACAGGTTGATATAGTAACCGCCATCAGCGCCGCTATAACTGTTCTGGCGACTACCATCAGCGCCACAATAGCCGCTGGTAGTGGTAGCTGCGTCATCGATGCGCAAGGTGTTACCACCGCCGTTATTGGCAGTAAAGTTCGCTGTAACAACCTGGTTACTGTTCATGGTCACTGTGGTGGTGGCGGAGGTACCACTGGCAGCACCACTCCATCCGGAGAAGGTATAACCACTGGCAGCAGCAGCTGTAAGCGTCACTACCGTACCTGCTGTGTAGGAGGAGGCATTCGGACTGGCTGTAACAGTACCGCCGGCAGACGGAGACGCCGTGATGCTCAGCGAATAGGTACCTGGATTGGTAGTGCTACCTGATTCACGGGCGCCTATATCCGGTGCAGAACCGCTGTAAGTAATGCCGCTGGTAATAACACCGGCATTGATCATATCGCTGCCGGAAGCCAGGGCCAGGAAGTTGCCCAGATTCGGACTACCATCCGTGTTTTTGCCTACGGATGGAGAGGTAGCAATAAAGTCGGCGCTGCTCACTACAAGACCACCACTGTTAGTGCTGACATTGTTTTTCCACCATACATTACTGCTCCCTACTTCCGTACCATTACTCTTGTCACTGGAGCCTGCATTGAAAGACAGGTTATTACGGAAAGTGGCCGTACTGCCTTCTCTGAAGTTGAAATTAGATTCCGCATTATTGTAGCTGGTATTATTAGTCACTTCGATATTACCGGGGTTATTGTTATCGGTAAATCCGTGGTGGCCATTGTTAAATGCTACGCTACGGCGTATGATATGATTCACGGCAATACCGGATCCACCGAGTTTAAAGCCGTTTTTATCACCATTACCGGAAGTGCTGCCTGTGCTGAGCGTACCATTGCTATAGGCTACGCAGTTGTCAATGGTCACCGGACCGATAGGACCTGTATCATCTTTTGCATAGAGATCCCATCCGTCATCAATGTTATGATGGGAGATACAGCCTCTGAAAACATTACCGGTACCGCATGTTAATTTAGCGGCGAAACCATCCGCATCTTCATTATCAGGATCCTGGTTGTCAAATGCTTCACAGTTTAAAATGAGGTTGTTGGATGGCCATGAACCAATCGTTGTGTTACTCGTTACATAGCGGCTGAGTTGTAATCCGCTGTCATGGTTTTTACTGAAGATACATTTCTCAATGATGTTGTTATTGCCTGCGAGTAACATACCGTTGTCACCTGCGCCCGTGATGGTTATACCGGTGAAATGCCAGTAATCACCATCCAGTACTAATCCACGGTTGGCATCAGCGATTGCCTGTGCGGAGAAGTTCAATACGGGGACTTCTGTGCTATAGGCAACAACATTTTTGTTGGCCGAAGCGGTACCGTTGTTGGTGGCAGGAATAATGACAGATGCGGATAAACTATAAGTGCCTCCTCTCAGATAAATGGTACCGCCAGCGGGAATAGTCGCCAGTGCATTGGCGAGTGTAGTCGGTGCATTGATGCTGGTACCGGGGTTGGAGGCGGAGCCGCCGGGAGCAACATACAAAGGGGTTTGTGCATAGGTCATACCTTCTCCAAGAAGGCACGCGAGTGCCAGTAGTAGTTGTGTTCTCATAACGGGACGGGGGTTTTTATTTCATCCTGAAATTACAGGATTTGATAGCTGAGCGCTCAGAAGTGCGGGTAAATATTTACGCAAACGTTCCCACTCTAAAATGGACAAAAAAGCGGTATTCTTAATAAATAAAGTGATACTTTAGTCTTATAATTCGTAATTCATGTGAGATGCAAAGATCCCTTTATGCCTTAGGTCTCCTTTTTTTATCAGCATGCCATTCCACTGCAGAGTCCCCCAAAGAGAATGTTAGTGCAACGACAGTAAGTAATATGGCAGAACCGCCTATTGATACGGGTATAATGACGCTGGATGCTCCTCCTGAAGAGTTACAGCTGATACCGGATACTGTGCATATTTTAGGTGATTTTGACGGCGATTTCAGACAGGATACCGGGTATGGTGTTTTTTACGCAAAGAGAGGTAGTGAGGGAAATGGAGAAGAAGTTGAATCGGATATGGAATATCAGTATATCGTACGTTTTTCAGCTGCCGATATCAAGGCGATGCCGGTGATTACGGGCAGACACATCCGTCTGGTAAATGAAGGAGATCTGAATGGGGATGGTAAAGATGAAATATCTGTTTTTGAGCAGTCAATGCGTGCGTGTACGTATACTGTCAGTACCTGGTCGTATAGCGACAGCAGGTGGCTGCGTATTTCCGATTATTGGTATATCCCCACCGCCTGTGAGTACATCAGCGATGAGGATCTGGAAAAAAGGATTGTGCTGGAAGATGGTACTGTTTACTATTATGAAACAGACGTCAACGACAGCGATTTTCCACTTGTAAGAAAAGAGTTGCGATTACTACGGAACTAACGGTTCCTGCCTTTTTCATTTGGATATAATTCCCTTACCGGATCGCTTTGCCAGAACTTTTTTGTTGCGATATCCATCGCTGTCAGTTTACCGTAGAATGCTGCACCGGTATCCACATTCCATACGTTACATCCCTGCATTGGCACATCTACATCATAGTTGATAGTAGGTGTATGGCCAATATAGATTTCATGATACAACAGCAGGCGTTTTGGAAAGAGTTTTGAATCTTTTTTGATCCGCTTGTCCATGGTACAAGCCATTTCCCACAAGGTTCTGTCCCACCTGGTACTTGCTTCGTAACGTTCCATTGCCGGACCGTGCATAGAGGTGAAACCTGCATGTATAAACAGCCTGTTTTCCGTGTCAATGACGTAGTCCTTCATCCTGTTGTAGAAAGCGATGTGTACATCTTTTTGCTCGGGAGAAAGGCCTGCATAGCTTTCAACAGTAGCCTGACCACCATTGAAGATCCAGGTTGGATCAGGAAGGGAACCCATTAACCAGGATTCACACCAGGCGTCATGGTTCCCTTTGATGAAAATGCATTTATATCGTTTTTCGAGTTGCATGAGGTAGTCGATCACCTGCGCGGATTGTGACCAGCCATCTACATAATCGCCCAGAAAAATAAGCGTATCAGCAGCTTTCGGCTTGATTTTGCCGATCACCTGTTCCAGTGCTTTCAGTGCGCCATGAATATCCCCAATTACAAACGTCCGGGCCATTTACCTGTAAATTTTGGCCTGCAAGTTAGTAATCAGTACGTCAATTGCATCCCTTTTTGCCAAAACATTTAGCCAGTCCGCCGGAATTGTGGCCCATCCGTAGGTCAATCCTGCCAGTCCGCCGGTAACAGCACCTGTTGTGTCTGTATCTTCTCCCAGGTTGACAGCAGTCAGGACGGCGTCCGCATAAGAGCTGGTATGTAAAAGACACCAGACAGCTGCTTCCAGCGAGTGTACGACATAGCCGCCACCCCGGATATCAGTGTCGGCACAATCCCGTAGATGGCCGAACAGTACGCGGTCATAGTAATATATCTCGTCGTTTTTGAGGAACGGCGGAATGGTGTCACAGATCGTCTGATATGCCTGTTCAGGTGTTTGTCCCTGTAAGATGGCCCGTGCCATTTCAAGGTAAATAAAACACCCGTTAATGGAGCGTTGATGCCTGTGTGTCAGTGAGGATACTTCCTGTGTGTGTCGGTACCGCTCTTCTATCGACATGTCTTTGATATAAAATACCAAAGGAAGAATACGCATGAGAGATCCGTTACCGTTACTTTGTTCGTGGATACCACCTGCCATTACAGGAGAGACACCCCGGCCCAGGTTAAGGATGGCGTCGCGGGTAGCAAAACCAATGTCAAATACTTCGCCATGTGGTGTCCAATAGCCATGCTGCATCCAATTCACGAAACGGTTGGCCAGGTTTTGCAGGTCGTAATCGCCGCAGAGCATTTCTGCGAGACAGAAGGTCAGCGAGCTATCATCTGACCAGGTACCTGCCGGTTGACCGTGCGTACCATAGCTCCGCATATTGGTGACCGGGTTTTCTAATAGGGAGCGCCGTGACCGGAATTCTACCGGTACACCTAAGGCATCACCGGTAGCGACACCTAGGAGGGCGTCTTTGATATAATCTTTGTAACTCATGGCGGTTAAATTTCAATGTAAGCAGGAGGTACATGGTCCGTCAGCCATACGCCATTGTCTGACAGGTAAAACAGGAAGCCATCTCTGTGCATCTGCCCTGTTCTGATGGTCAGGATGTAGGGCGCACCTCTGCGGCTGCCCACATTGACAGCGGTTTCTCTGTCTTTGCTGAGGTGGAGGTGTTGACGGCTCATTTTCTGCAGGCCTTCTTTTTTGATACTGTCCAGGAATCTGGCTACGGTACCGTGATACAGGTATTCAGGCGGCGTTACCGGGTCAAGGCCCAGGGAAACGTCTACAGAGTGGCCCTGGCTGGCGCGTATTTTAGTACCGTCTTCACTGAAGGCGAAACGTTTTTTATCATTGGTTTCGACTACTTCCTGGAGCTGTGCTAATGTGATCGGGTGTTTGTGTTGACTCATCCGGGTTAACAGTTCCTCTACATCTGTCCATCCATTTTCATCCAGTGTGATCCCGATGGTCTCGGGTTGATGTCTGAGCACCAGACTCATAAACTTACTGATGCTTTTTGTTTGTTTTTCGTTCATCTCATTGTTGTTTTAACTGGTCTCTGACCTCCATCAGGGCGTAGCCCAGGAGGTTCTGACCTTTCCATAGTAAAGGGTTGGCCGCGTGTTCGTGATTTGCGCCCATGCCGATACCCCATATTCTATCGAGGGGACTGGCTTCTACGATGATGCTATCGCCTGTGCTGAGCAGGAATTCCTTCATTTTAGGGTATTGAGAAAATTTCAGGAGGTTCCCTTGTACAACGAGGGAGAATTTTTCAACATCCCATAAGGCGGTATCAAAGTTTGCCACTTTTCTGCCTAGTTTTTTGGCAGTAGCAGGGTCTGAGGTCTGTAATATTTCCTGTTCCATAGCGGGGTCTTTAAACAGGCGTGCTTTGCCAGCCATCATCCAGTGTTCAGCGGTCGCATAGGTATGTGTACCATCTGTAAAAGCGGAGGGCCACCATTGACTGAAGCAGCTTTTTGTCACGTTGCCGGGTTCACCTTTATGTCCCCAGAAGAAGGTGAAGTTTAATTTTTCTTTCGTCTTGTACTTGCGGATTAACCAATCATTATTGTATTTCATCGGTATCATACATTTATCTGGAAGCTGTTCTTTTTCAGCTTCTTATTGAATTTATACAGATCGGGATGTCTGTTTTGTGCACCTTCCCGTTTATTCCCGGTGTTAATAATGTATTCAGAGTCCATGATCTTCCTTCTGAAATTGCGGCGGTCGATCGTGGTATCCAGGATACATTCATATAGTTCATGCAGCTCGGGCATGGTGAACAATTCGTCCAGCAGTTCGAAGCCTACCGGGAAATAGGTAATCTTAGAACGGAGCCGTTGCAGGGCGATTTCAAAGATGGCATGGTGATCGAAGCCCAGTTTGGGTAGTTCCTTGATATTAAACCAGGCTACGTCATTGGCCATATTGCCGGCTGAAATGGCTACACGCGCGGGGTTAACCAGAGCATAGTAGGCGACGGCAATGGCGCGTCCACGGGGATCACGTTCCGGTTCGTCAAAGGAGTACAGCTGTTCCATATAGACATCATCCATACCTAGCTTGGTTTTCAGTACCCTTGAACAGGTATCACGGAAGCGTTCTTCCATTTGCAGGAAGGCTCCGGGCAGTACCCAGCAGTCTTTAAACGGTTCTTCTTTCCTGTTAAGCAGCAGGACGGCAAGCTGTTGTTTGCTATAACCGAATACGACCAGGTCCACTGCGAGGGAGGGGTTCTGATAACTGTGAAAGGACTTCATGTCAAACTTTGTGTTATTCTGACGCAAAGGTAAGGAATATTATAATATCAATTTCACAACTGCTGTCGGGATGCAGCAGGTTATTATATCTTCGTTGCACCAATGAAGGAAAGACGGCCTTTTATCATCCATGAAAATTTCGGTATCCTGTTTTATTCTTGTTAACCCTGTCACCCACAAAATGTAAACCCATGAGACTTAAAAAAGTTAGATGCTCATTTTTAGTACTGGCTGTAATTCTTGGCGCCGGTTCGGCATTAGCGACCACTGTAAAAACAAATACTCTTCGCGAGGTAACTCAATATTACTGGAATGGCAGCGGTTATGCTGTTGCTGGTGTAGAGGGATATGACTATGTATGCGAATGGTCTCAATTCGGTACCTGTACATATGTTTTTGACAGTGCTACTGGTACGTACAAAAGAAGTAAGTACGGTAAGATCTCGTTCCTGAGATAAAACATATTCTTCCGCTTGCTAGCCCCATCACCTGCAAAATCAAACCTATAATGAAAAAATTAAGATTCTCATTAATGGCGGTAGCCGTTATTCTTGCTGCTGGCACTGCTGTAGCGACTAACATGCAGACAAAAGCTGCGAAAGCTGAAACCAAGTATTTCAGATCCAGCAACGGCCAGTTCTATGAAGCTGGTATCAGAGACTATGATTACATCTGCGAATGGGCACACTTCACTATTTGTACATATACGTTTGACAGCGTAAGCGGTACTTATAAAGAGAGTGAGTCCGGTCGTATCCTTTTCCTGCGATAGGAAGAGAACGATTGAAAGAAATTGAATAACGGATGAGCTGCAACCCACAGTTCATCCGTTGATTTTCTGTTGTTTGCGTATTTATACGTAGTAAAACAGGTGTTTTTGCACTTGATGGGAAGCGTTAATTAATGGAATTTTGAATCATCAATTTCATTATTAACCACAAACCCCAAAAAAATGCGTAAACATCTATTGTTCGCAGGCGTAGCTGCGTTGGCTACCCTGTCGCTATTCTCCTGCAAAAAAGAACAGCAAACTAATCCACAGTCATCTGATAATTCCACGACTGATGCCGGTGGCAGGACGGCAGGTACAGATGAACTGGACGCTATCCTCAAAGACCTTTCTCCGGAAACCTACCTGTTAGCCTGGGATGGTTTACCAGCAAACAATTACATCACCAAAGCAACTTACGGCAGTTTATCTGACGAGACACAGTATTTCGGACCTGGTGGTCGTCCGCCATTCCCTGAACTGGCCAAGATCGGTTATGAAAGAATTCCGTTCAGAAAGATCTGGATCAAGACCTGTCCTACTATGATCCCTTACGAGGACATCGCTAAACGCGTAGGTGCGCTGGCGCAGAAGGTGGATCCTAAACAGCTCTTTGATCTGGGGATATATGAAGTAGGTAAAGGACAACAGTTGCTGGCTACCAAAACTTTCCTGACAGCTGGATCCCGTTTGTTGCCTGACGTGGTAGATCAAAAAGTGATCGGTACCTCTTCCCTTTCCAAATTCCGTTTATCCATTCCCGCAGGTGCTTATCCTTATTTTACCCGTGGTTTCTACGGTACGGCAGATATTACGCAATTCCCTGCCGGCGCCCGTGTAACTGTTTACAATGGTCTGAAATGGGAGGATATCCTGAGAAAGAGATTTCCGAATCTGATCGGTTGCTTCGATCCTCAGATCTTAAAAGATATCCGTAGCAGGTTTGCAAGACTGGATCCAAGGTTTGATAAACTGGCTATTGAGGAAGTAGCTGGCGGTGCGGTGATTGGATTCTAAATCAATTAAGAATTAAGAATTAAAAATTAAGAATTGTATTTGGTAATGCTCTTTCTCTCAATGAAAAACCGGATGTGAGTTTATATCTGATTGTTGTGATAGAGGCGGTCAACCAATTCTTAATTTTTAATTCTTAATTCTCTTAATTTCTTTTTTATGCTTACAATAAAACAACGCGTCTGGCTTTGCATTGCGTGCTTTCATCTTATGGTGGTGGCTTTACATGCTGCACATCTGGAAGAGTGGACGAGTGATAAGCCCTGGTTGCTGAAACAGATCACTACTTACGGAGACTTTACCGGTAGCGGGAATATTTTCAGCTTCTTTGCACCGCATGTAGGGAACGAGATCGCGGTAGTGTATACCCTTGGTGATGGAAGTCACCAGGAAGTGACAAGACTGGAAGGTCCTAATACAGAGTGTAACCGCCGTATTCAGACCATTTACAATTTTTTTAGTATAGAAGAGGCGCAGTCCCTGCTGGCAAAGAGTTGTGCAGCCTATATGTTACGGCAGCATCCAAGTAGTAACGTCGTGCGTGTAACCGTCATTGATAAACGTGTGCCGGCCATGGCGGCATACCGTGCTGGGAGTGAACCTAAATGGGAGCCCTTCCTGGTAAAAGACTTCAGAGTAACCCGATAAAACCTTCCGTTATGATAAAACGTTTCTTTCTCGCTCCTTCTACCGGTGAGCCACTGGCTTTTTTCAGGATTGCGATTGCGCTGTTAGGGCTTATACAGGGCGGCTGGCTGATAGGCAGTATCGCCATGTTATATGGCCCTGATGGACTGATCCCCTGGTCCGTCAGCAGTGGGATTGTTGACCCCTATATGCCCCAATTATCCTGGTTAAAACCCCTTGCTCAGCTAACAGGTACCGCTGCCACGACATTGGTGTATGTGCTGATGGGTACTTATCTGTGTAGTCTGGGTGCTTTACTGATCGGAAAGTTTACCCGGTATGCGGCGTTTATCGCCTGGGCGATCCAGTTTACTTTTATTAATACCGGTTTTATGGGCGCGTATGGTGTGGAAACGTTCATGCATATTGCCCTGTTTTACTGCATCATTATGCCAGTGGGAGAAGTCTTTGCATGGGACAAGCTTTTCCTGAGTACCAAACCGGTGGAGAGTGAATGGAATACGCTCTCATTAAGGGTATTGCAGATACACCTGTGTGTAGTGTATGTGGCTTCAGGAGCAGAAAAGGCCATGGGTATCCAGTGGTGGAATGGAGAGGCTATCTGGCAGACGCTGATGCAGGGACAATTTGCGCGGTTTGATATGCGTTGGATGGCCAATTATCCTTTGTTTGCGAAGCTGTTGTGCTGGAGTACATTATTACTGGAAACAGGTTATCCTTTCTTTATCTGGTGGCGCCGCAGCCGCCCTTATGGCTATGTAGCCATTGTATTATTACACACCAGTATTGCCATCTTTATGGGACTGCAATTGTTCTCTACCATCATGATCATTTTCAATACGGCTGCTTTTGGATGGCCTTATCTTAAACAGGCGTATTATTCGCTGATACACCCTCTGCGGGAGCGGAAAAAACTACACCGGGCAGGTATGCTGGCCACCCAGGCATTTTCGCATGAGTTTGAGATGTAGTATGTTCGGATAGCAGGAGAATTATCTATGTTAAGGAACATACTCCGGGCAGCTGTTATACTGGGTGGCTTGGGGAGCTTAGTTTTTTAGTCCGGCGATGATGTTGATTGTCATAGCGACTATAAAGGTATTCAGCAAAAAAGAGATCAGGCCATGCAGCAATCCTATACGGCGTAGTTTGCGTGCGCTGATCTCCACATCAGATACCTGGAATGTCATTCCTATTACAAAAGAGAAATAGGCGAAATCCAGGTAATCGGGATGCTGTTCTTTCGTGAATTCCAGGCCGCCGGCATGTTTCTTCGCATCATTTTCATCGTCATCATAGTAGATATGCGCATAATGAAAGGTGAACATGGTATGTACCATTGCCCATGATAGCAGTATCCCGGCTACGGCTACCACCACATACAATATTTTTCCCGCGTCCTGGGCTTCATCAGACAACATCAGCAATAATACCATCAGCATACTGGCAAAACACGCCAATAAGATGACAATGAATACAAAGATGCGGCTGCCATCTTCGGTACGCGCATATTTCCGTATTTCCTCTACAGAACGGCTGAAAATGACCACCCAGCAGGTGATATTGTAGACAAGGGCAAATACGTCCCATAGGAGTACGCCCCGTATGAGTGGCGTCAGGGAGACTGCCTGTGTGAGCAGAAATACGGCTCCGGCGAGGCCGGCACTGATAAGGACGCGATGGATGGGATGTAATTTGACAAAAACGTTATTTCTCATGGGGGGAGCGGAATTGTCTTTAAAGGTAGCTTATTCACAATTAGTGCGCCAGTACACCGCAGCATTGTCAGCTTTAGCCTATCTTTGCCGCATGAAGTTTGAGCAGTACCGTATTTCCGAGGAAATTAAGAGAAGTTTAGAAGAATTAGGCTTTAAACGTCCTACGGATATTCAATTTAAGGCGATCCCCTCCATACTGAAGGGTGACGATGTATTGGCCATTGCACAGACAGGAACGGGTAAAACAGCTGCTTTTGCTATTCCTGTGTTGCATAAGCTGCAACAATACCATCCCCGGAAGACCAAGGGAGAGGTTCGCTGTGTGGTAATGGTACCTACCAGGGAACTGGCTGTTCAGATCTCAGAAGTGTTTGAAAGGCTTGCAAAATATACCAAACTCAATATACTGGGCTTACATGGTGGTGTGGACCAGGCGCCGCAGCTGAAAAAGCTGGCGCAGGGGGTAGACGTGCTGATTGCAACGCCGGGTCGTATGTTTGACCTGATCAGTCAGGGCTTTATTGACCTGAGTCAGACCGGCATCCTGATCCTGGATGAAGCGGATCATATGCTGGACCTTGGGTTTATCAGGGATATCCGGGATGTATTGAAGCATCTGCCAAGGAGACACCAAACACTCTTCTTCTCAGCGACGATCGACGAGGATATTAAAGACCTGGCTTATTCTGTGGTAAATAACCCGATCAGGATCCAGATCTCTCCGCAGGACCCGGTGTCTAAGAATGTACAGCACGCGGTGGCCTATGTGGGTATGGATGACAAACGTTTTTTCCTGGAAAGACTGGTGAAGGAATTCCCGGAGAATAAGATCCTGGTATTCGTACGTACGAAGGTGCGTGCGGAACGTGTGGCTGCTGCTATGGAGCGTGTGGGTATTAAATCCCTGACGATGCATGGCGGGAAAGAGCAGGATAACCGTTTGCAGGTGATGGACGAGTTTAAGAAGGGCGATATCAAACTGTTGATTACCACCGATGTGAATGCACGAGGTATAGATATCCCGGATGTGGAGTATGTGGTGAATTATGACCTGCCGGATGTGCCGGAGAACTATGTACACCGTGTAGGACGTACAGGCAGAGGCGTAAAGAAGGGGCAGGCTGTTTCTTTCTGTAGCGACGAGGAAAAGCCGGTATTAGATGCTATCCAGCAATACCTTGGTAAGGAGATTACGGTGATGAAGATCGATAAGAATGATTACCGGGAGACGATCAGTTTCTCAGAAGATATCCCGAATGATAACTGGCAGCTGTTGCTGGACGAGCACAACAAACAGCAGGAGTTGCTGAAGAAGAAGAAAAAGAAAAAGAAGTAAACCGCGAACAGTGCGGTTTACTGTTCCTTTCTCAGCTGGAAGGTTTTCCTGACAAGGGAGTGTGCCAGATCTTCCATCTTTTTATAAGTTTCCGGAGAAATGTGGTAGTAATGTGACTGGAATAAGTTTCCTTCGAATGCTTCTTTCTTTTGAATGGAGAAGCAGAGGGAAATGACCCGGAACACATCCTGCATGTTCCTGTTTTCCACAATTCCCGCTTCTTTTAATATCCTGAATAAGGCTGCCAGCTCCGGTAGTGTCAGGGAAGTTTGCAATTTGAAATTTTCAGGCAGGCTTTTGAATTTCTTCACGCTGCCGGAAGAACTGCGTTTCAGTTTGATCTGCAGGTGTCTTGTTTCTACCTGTAGCCATTCTTTCAGCAGGGAGATGATGGAGGGCGCGTCGTGACTATAGGCTAGTCCGGTTTTTACAGGCAACTGGCAGAGTGTTTTATGGATAAAGGACAGCAGGTCCAGTTGCGTGTGTGCGTCGGGTAATTCCATTAACTGCTGGCTGATATAGGAGGTACAATAATGATAATAGTCGGTGCTGTTGTAGTTGAGTGTGAACAGCAATTGCTGTAGTGAGCCGTGATCGAGCGTATTATCTTCCTGTGCCCAATATTTCAGGAGGGCTTGTTGTAGTTCGCGGAGAAAATCGAGCTGATAGTGGTTCATCCTGTTGGGCGTTTCCGGATCAAAGGCGTCGTACAGGCTGAGGATCATCTGCTGTAATTCCCGGCAACTTTCATCCGTTTCACTAAACCAGTTCCGGATGACGGAAAGACCGGGAGCGATGCGTTGCCGCATCAGTTCCCGGTACACGTTGGGCGTGATTGCCATTTTGTTATAGTACTTGGCATAGGTAAACATAAGGTAGAGAATGAGGTCTTCCAGCTGGTGACAGAGGTCATTGCAGAGGTAGCGCCACTCGTCGTATTCTACGGGGGCTGCGGTTTCTACTTCGAGCCAGTTGAAGGGGACGTCATTACAAAGCGCAGTGATCTTTTCCTGGCAGATGCTTACATATTTTCTGATGGTGGGTTCGCTGACACCTGCGGCGAGGCATTCTTCAAAAGCGAGGGTAATATCTTCTATAGCGGCAAGGGATTGTCTGTGCATAAAACTGGCAATTTCATAGGCGTCCGGATCGTCGGTTTGTGGCGGGTGCTGCAAGCTGTCCAGCAGCTGTTGCAGCGGTAACAATGGCGTTCGCATAATATCAATTAGGAATTAACAATTAAGAATTAAGAATTAGGAATCATGTTTACGGATCAGGAGATTAGAATGGAGGGTATAAATGAATAGAGAAGGAATTTATTATACCAATTCTTAATTCCTAATTGTTAATTCCTAATTTATTTTTGTGCAGGAAAAGTGGCCCGGGTATGTGAGCCAGGCCAATTGTCCTACAGCCGGGTCAACGATCAGCGTAATCGCGATGCTGAACGAAACAAGTGGTATGAAGCGCCGGATAAAACCTTTAAGTGGTTACAAGGGGAATTTATTTCTGTTAACCTCGCATTAACTTATTTACGTTATGAAAGGCTTATCATTGCATCCTGATTGAATTTTTTTAGTCTGTATACATGTAGCCGGGCACTCCTGTCCGGCTAATTTCATGTTATACGACTGATCAGGCTGTTTGCCCCGTTTTTTCAGTTTTCTCTTCGTGATATTCCTGTTCGGTATTGATGGACCAGATATTGTCTTTTCCCGTTTCACCAGCGATGATATTATCGACTGATACCATGGCGGTCAGCATGGAGTGGTCTGCATTGTTGTATTTGTGCATACCGTTTCTGCCCACCAGGAAGAGGTTCGGGAAGGTATTGACATATTGTTTTACCTCATCAAATCTTTCATAGGCGCCGAAGTAAGCGGGGTATGTTTTTTCTACACGCAGTACGGTAGAATCGAGTACATCGCTTGCGTTGGCGAGGCCTATTTTCTGTAATTCACGAATTGCGAGAGCGGCGATCTTTTCATCCGGCATCTTCCAGAAATCATCTGTTTCATTGCAGAAGAATTCCATACCTACCCAGGCCGTATTGGGGTCTTTTACCAGGTATGGGCTCCAGTTGTTGAACAGCTGCAAACGGCCCACTTTTACATCTTTTTCCTGAATGTAGATCCAGGTATCTTTCAGTTGGAGCGGCTTCCATTTACCGGAGCGTTTATCCTGTTCGGAAAGATTTTTCAGGAGGATACCTACGGTGATGAAGTCGCGGTACTGGAGGCCAGCGGCTACTTCTTTTACATTTTGTGGTACATCAGCTTCCAGGCTGGCGATGAGCTCTTTCACCGGCATGGTGCTGAAAAAATAGTCTCCTTTAAGTTCTACCGTCTGGAGGTCGTTCTTGTTAAATGCCTCGATGGAAACTATTTTTCCATCCTGCGCGTTTACGGATATTACGTCGTGGTGCATGAGAATGGTACCGCCCATTTCCTGTACCTGGCGGGCTACTTCTTCCCATAATTGGCCGGGGCCGAGTTTGGGGTAGAGGAACTGTTCGATCAGGCTGGTTTCGGTATCTTTCTGAGAGATATCTTTTGATTTTTTCTTTTTCACAGCAGCTTGTACCGCGTGTTGTATGGCTTTACGAATGCTGACACCTTTGATACGTTGAGCGCCCCATTCAGCGGGGATCTCGTGACAAGGTACACCCCATACTTTTTCTGTGTAGTCTTTGAAAAAGAGGTTGTACAATGTTTTACCGAAGCGGTTGATCATAAAATCTTCCAGGCTGTTTTCCGGTTTGCGCGGAGACGCCTGTGCCTGCAGATAGGAAACCAGGATGGAGATGGTGGTACCCACTCCCAGTTTCCTGAGTGTATCGATAGAGAGTTGGATCGGATACGTAAAGAATTTACGGAGGAAATAGATACGGGAGAGGCGTTCTCTCACCAGCATTACTTTGTCGCTGTCGTGGGAGGTGATACTTTCTCCCGGTGCTACCTGCCTGGATTTATTCTGGTAGCTGATGGTGAACTGGTCATTCCCGGTATCCTGAGCAGGCAGTATATTCAACCACCAGTTCATGACACGGTCTGATTTGGAAAAGAAGCGGTGGCCACCGATATCCATGCGGTTACCTTTATAATTAATGGTTTTTGAGATACCACCAATGTCGCCTGATTTTTCCAAAATCACAGGAATGATGTCTGATCTTTTCAGTAATTCATACGCGGCTGTTAATCCGGCGGGACCGGCTCCGATAATAATGGCTTTTCTTTTTACAGGAGCTTCGGTATTCGTTTGTGGTATTAAAATAGGCTGATCCATGGGCTAACTTTTGGAGAACTCTAAAATGGTAGTAACGCAGTTTTCGTACGTTTCAAAGGTAGGAGAGGCGGTGAGAAGTGAACTTAGGAGATGGGGAGAAAAACTTAGGAGGGAGGGTGAAAGGGCTATAATGCAGAAAGCCCCATAAAGGAGCTTTCTGAAACAATGCAAAATGAAGTTACATGCTTCTACGCAGCGCAGCAATGTTGCAGTTGTAGTACTTTTCTACTTCGCGTACCAGTTCGTCGATGGTTTTATACCCGGCTGTATGGGCGACCTCTTTGAGTGATACGCACTGCTGCATTAGGCTGTTATATGCCAACATCATTTTGAGCATGTGAATAAAAGCGTTGATACCAACGCTGAACTGGTGCCGGAAGGCGGTGGCCAGTTTAACGCCTGACATATCGAACATTTTTGCGACCTGGTCAGCGGTGTGGGGTTGATGGGGGTGTTCGACCAGGTATTCGAAAATGTCATGATAGAGGCGTGCCTGTGCTTCATTGGGGATTCTCACTTCGTCGGATATAGCGTCCTGTTGTGCGAAGTTGAGGAAGAGATCCAGGCAGCAGCGTTCGAGGTAGTGACGGGCCTGGGATTCAATATAACGGCAGGAAACAATATTCTGGATCAGCATATTACAAACCGCGTTGATACGATACGGTTTTTCGTTAATGATGCTGGAGTGTTTTTGTAGTCTTTTATTGGCTAAGGACTGTAGTCCTGGGTAGACCTGTACCAGCTGCATAAACGCAGACGGCAGGATATTGATATGAAATGATAATATTTTCTGGCCGGCGAACATAGGCACCCGGTGCATATCCGCATAGAGGTTAAAGAGATTACATTGTTTTTCCTCTAAGGTGAATCCGTTTGTTTTAAAGGTCACGGCTCTGAGGGTATCTTCATACATGAAGTGTAAGGCCCAGAGGTGGAAGGGTGCGTATGGGCATAGCACAATGTCTTTGCGGGCAAAGACATCATGCAGCCACAATGAGAAAGGGCCTAACGGTACATGCTGTGTAAGCATGTTAAAATCGTTGTCCTGCTCATAGTATAAGCCAGCATAAGGTATGATAAGGGGCAGATATTCAGTCGGAATGTATGTTGCCGGGAGATATGACTGTTCGAGGCGGTCTATCAGCAGCAACTTGTTTTCTTCAAATAACGTTGGGTACATACATAATCGCGTTTTAACGGTCACTTTTTGATGAAACACATGAGCTAAACAATGAGCCAGACGGTTGATCTGCTGGCTACGGGAACAATGCTAATTCAGTACCGGTAATGTGATGGATTTCAAGGTGAAATGCCGTCACAACATTCACTTTTTCTTTATGGAGCTAAGCTAATAAATTGGGAAGGGAAGTTAGTTAATGAGATGTTAACGAGTGGAAAAAAGTATTGACAGTGAGGCTGGACAGGAATGAATACACTTCTTCGAGGGTGCTGAGGATGGTTGTGGTCTCATTGCCGGGGCGGGCGGCGATGTGTAGAATGGTGCTATCGCCTTTTATTATTGGCTCCTGGCCTGGATAACGGCTGATCAGGTGGTTTTCGTAATGGTTCCAGGAATGGTCGTCAGGGACGCTTATTTCAATATTGAATGTATGTAATGGATCGGTTGCATTGGAGGCAAATCCGCCCGTAATGGTGATGTTGGGCATGAACTGGTCGTAGGTGAGTTCGAGTCCTTCCATGTCAGACCATTGGTCGTCTGTTGTGATAGTGGTGATGGCTTGTTTAAGCTCATGTATGCGTTTGCATTGTATGTTCAGGATACGTTTGTTGTATGCCTGGTAGAGCTGGATTAAAGTGTCGATCTGGCCGGCGTTGTCGTGGAAAAAATTGGCAATGTCTTCGATGGGGAGTGCGTCGAAATCTTTGATAAAGTTGGTATAGTGATTCATCATAGTAGGGATGGTTTATACTAAGCTAATAAATGAAAACTAAAAAGAAGTTAATATGAGGTTAATGTGAAGCGGCTCACCGATAGGTGAGCCGCTAAGGGGTATTTAGGAGTTAAACAGCGTGCTAGTTCCAGGTTTTTTCACCGCGTTTCATTTTTTCGAGGGTTTGAGTGAACACGTTGGGGCCAGGTTGCATGTCAACTGCTTTTTGTTCCCATTCAACCGCTTCCTTTTGGCGCCCTATCTTATGTAACAAGTTAGCATAAGTGTCATATTTATCAGGGCTGATCTCATCTTGAAGACTAGCTCTACTCCATACTAGTGCTTCTTTCAGCAGACTTGTGTCAGAAACATTCTCAAAAATTGTCCAGGCATAGTTGTTTAAAGTAGTGGTAGACATGTTTTGTCCATATTTATTTACCAGAGCAGATGTGGAAGCTACAAAATTCGGCCAGTCCTTTCGATTTAACATATGTGTAGATTTCGCTGTTAGTAGTATTTCCTCCCCAGGAGCATTATATTTATTGACTAGTTTTTTTTCTAAGACATTCCAATCTGGATTTATTTTGATGTCTGACACATAAGGCTTTATTTCGTCTTCAAAAATGCATGATTTTAATATGTCGTTTACCTTTTTGTATCCGAGAATTTCTATGGCTTTCTCTTTATTTTTTTGTATAATATTAAATCCTACATCATTTATTGAAAATGTAAACCGGTCAATAAATGTGAGTGTGTTTAATGTCATTGGCTCTGAAAGTTGAGATAGATAAGTATTGCAAAGTTTATACATGTTTATGTCGTCTTTTAAACGAACTGCCATTAATGTTAGGTCTCTTAAGAATGCAGAATCTTTTTTGCCATTTTTAAATTGTTCGAGAAGTGTCGCATATTGTAAATCAGGATTTGCGGTATCTGCAATTTTTGCCTGAAACACCCCAATAGTAGCTGCATAGTTTTTCGCCTGGGCCAATATTTGACCGTGTATATTTCTTAGCTCCTCAGGTGCGACTTTGATCACTTCTCGGTCATATGTCATCATGCCATTCTCTTCGGTTTCTACATCAAATGGTTCTGTATAAATTGATCCAGAAAGCCCCTGTTCTTCAAACTTTTTTAAGTTTTTGATCAGGGAATCATATTTCATTTTAAATGCCGATGCAGGTACCTGAATGTAGCCCCATCCTTCCATATCGTTCCATTGATGTTTCAACGTAGGTACTCTTACACCTCCCCATTCTCCAAGTACTCGCGCCTTACCAGGTAAGGCTGGCGGAATACCAGGTCCCGGATAATCATGAATATCAGTCAAGTCACTACTCGCCCATTTCTGAGATACGTCCTGTGGTGCATCTCGGTCATAGTTCTCACCAGTATGTCCATTTACAATGCGAGATGGATCTTCTTTCTTCATCCACTCTGTCAAGCGCTTCTGGTCATAACGCGCCCACCCTTCATTAAACAGCACCCAAATAACAATACTTGGATAGTTATATAACTGCGCAATATTCTCTTTGTTTTCTTTTTCGAATGCAGCTTTCGCCTCAGGCTTATCATTCGCACAAGTCACCATATCCTGCCATACCAGCATACCAGCTTTATCCGCATGATAATACCAACGTGCAGGCTCCAGTTTAATATGCTTACGAATGGTATTATACCCCATGTTCCTGATAGCCATAATATCAAATTGTAAGGCATCATCAGTTGGAGCCGTATATAAACCTTCTGGCCAGAAACCCTGATCTAAAACTCCTAAGTGATAAGTGTACTTGTTATTCAGGAACAGGCGATCAACACCTTTCTCGTCCTTCTTTACTTCAATCTTGCGCATTCCAAAGTAGCTGCCTATTGTATCTACAACCTTTCCTTTATACAACAGTTTTACATTCAGATTGTATAAATTGGGTTGATCTGGACTCCACAGCTTTGCGTCTGGGACTGGTAATAACAGCTCTGCATTTGGTTTGCCTTTCACCCTTTTACCATTCGAAGCAATAGCCTCAACAGTATAATCGCCCGTCTTTCCAGCAGTCAGTACTTCCAACTTCAGGCTACCTTTATCAATATCCGGTGTAAGGCGAATGTTATTAATATAAGCGGAAGGGACAGTCTCCATCCAAACCGTCTGCCAGATACCGCTACTGGCTGTATACATTATATTCTGTGGGTTTAACACCTGCTTTCCATGAGGGTTAATACCCTGATCTGTAGGGTCGAATACAGCGACTTCCAGCTGGTTTGTACCGTCCTTCAAAGCATCCGTAATATCAAAAGAGAAGTTCTGATAGCCGCCAGTATGTCCACCGACTTCTTTACCATTCAAGTAGACTTTTGCATCCCAATCCACAGCACCAAAATGAAGCAGCACACGTTTGCCAACTGTTACATCAGGTTTACTGATACTACGTTTATACCAAAGTCTTTGCGTTGGTAATAAAGGCTTCTGTACACCAGATAAGGCTGATTCAATAGGGAATGGCACTAATATCTGTCCGTCGAATTGAGCAGGCTTTGCAGCATCTTTGCCTGTAATGGCATACTCCCACAGTCCATTCAGGTTCTGCCACTCACTTCTCACCATCTGGGGACGTGGGTACTCTGGCAATACATTCTGGGGGGTGACATTCTTCGCCCACCTGGTTTGGATGCTTACTGGTTGCATTTTCCAGGTAGCATTATCGGGGTTTGCCTGCGCATAACTATTATCATTTGCCGCGCAGCAAAATGCAATGGCGACCACTGCAGCATACATTCTCTTCATCGGGAACTGATATTGAGGTTCACATACCCATCTTAGGGGATATGCATAACAATAATTTAACGCCATATAGTTGCGCTGAGAAGAGAATGGTAATATACCCGCCAAATATTGATTCCTACTTTTTCAATTTGAACGCGTAATAATTCTCCAATGCCGCTGCCAGCTCATTTGAATGGCTGAAACCGGTTGCGTCCGCAATCGCGTCCAATGACCAATGTTTCTGATGCAGCACATTAAATGCCATCATCATCTGCACCATATGTCCGAAATCCTGGATGGAGACGGAATAATGCTGCAGAAATCCTTTTTCCAATTCTGCAAAAGGAATATCAAACATCAAAGCTAATTCTGCTACGGAGCAGGGTTTATGCGGATGCTCGATCATAAAATGAAACAGCTGCCGGTAAGCGTCCTGGTGTGCCAGACTGCTAAACAGGAATGGCTCATGTGCATATGCCTCCTGTGTGGCGAAGTTTAACAGCAAATCAAGGCAACAACGGTAAAGGAAGAGATGCGCTTTTTTACCCGTGTATTTACAGGTCAGGATCTTCTGAATTAAATAGTCACATACCAGGTTAACATGATGCGGATGTGCATTCAAAGCGCTGCTTTGCGCAGCCATAGGGCGATTTAGTAAATCCCTCATTTGAGGATATTTCGCTGCCAACGCTGGAAGGAACTCTGGCCGGATGTTAATATGGACGGACAATACTTTCGTATTATCTGCCATAGGAATACGATGTAACCCCGGGTACAAATTGAACAGGTTACATTCCCGTTCTTCGAGTGTATATGGGGAATTGAGATTGCCTTCCACAATCAAGGAATCTTCATACATGAAATGCAATGTCCAGATATGATACGGTGTATAGGGTAACAGTATCATTTGTTCCTTCGCAAAGATATCATGCATCCATAGGGAGAAGGGACCTACATTGACATGCTGTGAAAGAATTTCACATGCGGCATCTGCCCGAAAATATAATCCGGCGTAAGGGATAATGAGCTTGAGATATTCTACAGGCAGACTACTCGCTGGTAGATAAGCTTGTCTGTTCTTCTCGATCAGCAGTAATCTGTTCGCTTTAAATAAGGTAGAACGCATAGTGTTGATGGTTTACGGTCTGTATGACAAATGCAAAACGCTGTCGCCCTTTTCGAATTGATAATCTATTTTAACAATTGATTTTAAACGTGCCAGGAATTTTTCAAGGTCTTCCTGTTTTTCTAATCGCGAGGAGTATAACTGCTCCCCTGTTGCTACATTATCAAGGATCACTTTCACCCTATAATTCCGCTCCATCACTTTACTTACCTCTTTTATTGGGGTGGCCTGGAAGGTATAATATCCTCTCTTCCATGCTAATGCTATTGCGGTATCCACATCATTGATAATTGGTACTTGTCCTGGTTGATATTTTACCGCCTGACCAGGATGTAAAAGCACATCCCCATCCGCTGTCAGCATTTTAACAGCCCCGGTTTCCAATAGTACCTGTTCCTGCCGGGCCTCATAAGTGTTCACATTGAATGAGGTGCCCAACACCTGCACTGTGCTGTTAGGCAGATGTACCTGGAATGGTTGATTCTCTTTTTGTGCTACCTGTATATATGCTTCTCCACTAATCCTGATATCTCTTTTGCTACCAAAGGTCAGCGGGAAATCCATCCGGCTATCCGCGTTCAATATGACCTCAGACCCATCCGCCAGCTGTACAGTGTAGTCCTCGTCCGGTGGAACAATTATGGTAGCGAGCTGGGATTCGGTACCTCCACCGGACCAGGACAGCTTTCCGGCTGTTTCCCGGAAATTGGTCCCACCCGCCTTGAACTGCTGCTGCCCGCTGCCCAGTAAGAAATACGCTCCGTTGGGCAGCTGCAGCATAACAGATTTGAGGGCAAAAGATGGGATTGCGCCCGGCGAAACTGGCTGGAACGCCGGGAACAATAATTTATAGCATACAGCAGCCGTCAGCAACAATACGGCTGCTGCGCTCAAACTCGTTTTTACCAGTATCTTCCGCCGTTTACGTTTACCAGCCACAGCGATGATCTGTGACGCAGGCAGCGTATTCGGAAGGTTTTCTCGTATGGATTGAATATGATTACCTGTCAGTTGTCTGTGCATATTCAGCCAGATAGCATATGCATCAGCGTCATTTTCCAGGAGATCTTTGAGGGTGGTACTGTCTTCAGGAGAAATGGTTCCCGCTATTTCTTCCAATACCAATTGTTCAATGTATTCGGGATCTACCGGCATGATAATCCTAGTAATGTGATAAACGCACTTATATGTAGTAACAGAAGGGGTAAAAGTACTGGGGAGAAATTTAATTTTTTTTCAGGCGCTTGCGTAAGATCTTCAAAGCCTGCTGAATGTGGTTTTTAACTGTCTGTACTTTAATATTCAGAATGTTTGCAATCTCCTTGCTGGTCTTTTTTTCGAGATATGACATCTCAAACGCTTTTCTGCTGGTTGGACTCATAAAAGACATGGCGCTCTGTATCTGCTTATTCAGCTCCTTCGTTTCCAGTGGAGATGTACCTGTCACAGACGTCGTCATGGAAGCATAGGTCTGCTGCCGGTACCTGAGACTGACTTCTTTCCGTATCAGGTCCGCACAACGCTGCCGTATGGCCCCGGTCAGGTATGTTTTAATGCTGGTTCTGATTTCCAGCGTTGCGTGGTTATTCCAGAAGTAAACAAGTACATCCTGTACCGCATCTTTAGCGAAGGCATCATCCTGTAGCTGATAATATGCATGGAGGTACAGCAGGTCAACATAACGGGCATAGAGAACGCCAAAAGCAGCTTCATTTCCCTGTTGAAACAGTAAAAATAGTTCGTCTTCTGAATGGTTGATATTCAAGGAATTCATAATAAAGACTCTATTTTCTTTATGAGTAAAAGTATTTTAAACTGATATACGGTTGAGTTAACTCGTTGTTAAGGGAAAAAAATAGTTAGGGTGAGTACTTTTCCCTTTTTACCGCTACTTATTACATAATAGCCACAACTTCCAATATGGGGATGCCCGAACGCACAAAATGCTGTACGCTCTTCCTCCTGCTCTATACCTGTTGTTTGTTGCAGGTACATGGACAGCAGGGACGAAACAGTGTATCCATCAGTGGCCGGCATTTATCGCTGCAACAGCTCTTCAACAAGATCCAGGAACAGACCAGCTATTACTTCAGTTACGGCGCAGATGTCGACCTTTCCCGCACCATAAATGTCGATTTCAAACAAACAACACTGCAAACTGTCTTGAACACTATCCTGGCAAAAGACTACTCCTGGGAATTCGACGGACGCTCCATCAACATCCGGATGATCCCATCTACAACACTACCACCCAACCCTACTCATACACCCGTCTCAGACAGTCCTACACTGATCCAGGGAAAGGCGCTGGATGAAACGGTCATCATCGCCTATGGTACTACCACACATCGTTTTAATACTGGTAATGTCACGGCTATCAAAGGCGAAAGTATCGCCGGACAGTCAGGCACTAACCCGCTATTAGCCCTACAAGGGCGTGTACCCGGCTTGCTGGTCACGCAAACAGGTGGTATTGGTGGTATGGCGATGAAAGTCCAGCTCCGGGGTCAAAACAGCCTTGAAAATGGTACACAACCTTTATTTATTATTGATGGTATTCCTTATAACCCTATCCTCAGCGGCGGACTCGGATCGCAGATCTGGGGTGAAAAAGCATCCGCTTTTAATTTTATCAATCCTGAAGACGTTGAAAGCATCGATGTATTGAAGGATGCGGATGCAACCGCTATCTACGGCTCCCGTGGCGCCAACGGTGTGATCCTGATCAATACCCGCAAAGGGAAAGCAGGTAAGACGGTGCTTCGATTCAATATAGCCACTGGCCTCACCCATACCGGCCGTCATGTGCAGCTGCTCAATACCCAGCAGTACCTGGAAATGAGAAATGAAGCATTCAGGAATGACGGTGTTAAACCAACCGAACGCAATGCCCCTGATCTGCTAAAATGGGATCCTGCGCGTTATACCGATTGGCAAAAAGCACTCATTGGCGGTACTGGTAAGAACATCAGCACTCAAGCTTCTATGTCGGGAGGCAGCAACACTTACCAGTACTTAATAAGCGGGCACTACCGCCGCGAGACTATGGTATTCCCTGGTTCGTTTGCAGATACACGTGGCGGACTTCATCTCAGTACAAACGCGAACTCCACCGACCAACGCTTTTCTGCCACTTTTACCGGGAGTTTTCTGGCAGATAAAACGACACTTCCGGGCTTTGATTTTACCAGCAGTATACTATTACCTCCTAATACTCCTCCCGCCTACCTGGAGGACGGTAGCCTCAATTACAGCTGGTTAAACCCCTATATCGGATTGGTCGGGCCTTTATTTAATGCGGATGTAAAGAACCTGCTGGCAAATATCGGCTTGCAATACCGGCTTTTACCTGGATTAGTCCTAAAAACAAATGTGGGTTATAACTGGCTTACTGGTCGCTCTAGCTCATTGACGCCACTCGCCATCTATGCGCCTGCTATTCGTAATACACGTACAGGGTCTTCCCAGCATTTTCACTATGAAGGCATCTCCCGCATCATTGAACCACAGGCTACCTATACCCTTGATAAATGCGCTTGGCACCTGCAATTCCTCGCAGGTGGTACGCTCCAGGGATATAACGAAAACCAGGATGCACTATACGCGGATGGATTTAAAAGTGATGCGCTCTTAAACAATATCTATTACGCCGATACCGTATATGGCAAAACAGAAACGGCCGCATACCGTTATGTCGCGCTCTTCGGCCGGATGGGGATCAACTATAAAAACCGTTATCTGCTTAATCTCAGCGTACGCCGCGATGGCAGCAGCCGTTTCGGTCCGCGTAAACAGTTTGCTTCCTTTGGCGCCATCGGCGCTGCCTGGATCTTCACGGAGGCGCCTTTTGCAAAGCCTTTACAGCGCATCCTGAGCTTCGGTAAACTACGTGCCAGTTACGGTACAACCGGTAATGATCAGATAGGCGATTATCAATATCTCGGGCAGTATAAGAACGTGGATGGTACTTATCAGAACGTTACCGGACTCCGGCCTGCCAGTTTGTTCAATGCAGATTTTGCCTGGGAGTTGACACGCAAATCGGAGTTCGGACTGGATATGGGATTTTTACATGATAAAATCCTGCTGTACGCCAGCTACTACTTATATCGCTCGAGTAATCAACTTGTATCTTATCCACTACCTGATATTACAGGCGCAGGAAGCATTATTGGCAATCTACCTGCTGTTATCCGTAACAATGGATTGGAACTCGTACTATCCGCACAGCATATCCGAAATAAAAACTTCGAATGGGCTTCTTCATTTAATATCACTTTCGGGCGCAATCAACTACTGCGTTATCCCGATCCTACTATTCCAATGCAAAGTTCAGTGGGATTTGTAGAAGGTCAGGCACTTTCCCAGTTATATGTGGCTACTGCTATGGGCGTAGATCCTGCCACAGGTACGTATCAGTTTGCCGATGCCAATCATCATCCTGTGCCGGCTAATAAGGCGGTAGAA
Organism: Chitinophaga pinensis DSM 2588; assembly: GCF_000024005.1. Taxonomy (NCBI): domain Bacteria; kingdom Pseudomonadati; phylum Bacteroidota; class Chitinophagia; order Chitinophagales; family Chitinophagaceae; genus Chitinophaga; species Chitinophaga pinensis. Next base: position 69,083 of record NC_013132.1, on the reverse strand, counting down.
AGTAAACCGATAGATATGGCGCCTGTTTGCTATGGAGGCTGGCGGAATAACTTTCAATGGCGTGGCTTCGGACTAGAAGTATTACTACAATTCACAAAACAACGAGGGCTGAACACAATTTTCGATCCTAATTATATGCCAGGCTATCTGCAAAACCAGTATGCAGTCGTATTATCCAGATGGCAGCAAGCGGGAGATATCGCTACTTATCAAAGATATACACAGACGGGGAGTCTCCGGGATGGATATCGACAAGCCATTGAGAGTGATCTGGGATATACAGACGCCTCTTTTATACGTTGCCGCTATGTGGAAGCCAGTTGGTCATTCCCCAGCAAACTATTACAAAGCCTGCATTTGCAGGAAGGGAAATGTTACCTGCAGGGACAAAATTTATTCACATGGACAAGCTATAAAGGACTTGACGCTGAAACACAGTCAAAGACAACACTGCCGCCATTGAGGATGGTCAGCTGCGGATTAAAAATAGCATTATAAATCTTGTATTATGCGATGGAGACAATGGCTGTTCATTGGAATGTTGCTGCTCAGTAGTTGTCGCAAATTACTGGATGTTGGTTCGCCAATAGATAACGTTACCACTAACTCAGCCTTTAATTCGGACGTCACAGCTGCGGCGTTGATGACCGGACTATATTACGATATGAGTAACGGAGGCGCTTTTATGGGCAGCAAAGGAATCTCTTATTGCTGTGGATTGTCTGCCGATGAATTCCTGCTGCAACAAGAGGAAGAATTGTCATTATCTCTTTATCGCAACCAGATTCAAACGACAGTCGTTCCTTTCTGGCGGGTTCTTTACCAATACATTTATCGTGTGAATGCCACTATAGAGGGCCTGCAAGCCGCTACAAAGCTTACGCCTATTATCAGACAACAACTGATGGGAGAAGCGAAATTTACCAGGGCTTTTTGCTATTTCTACCTTGTAAATCTTTTTGGAGATCTCCCCCTGGTTATCGGTACGGACTATAAAGTCAATGCAACGTTGTACCGTACCTCCGCCAGTAAGGTGTATGACCTGATTCTTGCAGATCTGAGGGATGCACAGGAATTACTGCGGACAGACTACTTACAGGCGGATATGGTGTCAGTGACGAGAGAGCGGATAAGACCTAACAAATGGGCGGCTGTGGCTTTAAAGGCAAGGATACAGCTGTATCTGGAAAACTGGCAGGAGGCGATTAATGCCGCGACATTGGTAATTGATCACCATGACCTGTATGACACCAGTAATATCACGCAGGTATTTCAACCCGATAGCAGAGAGGCGATCTGGCAGTTACAAACGGTGGATAAAACATTTACAGATGATGCGGTACTTTTCATCCAGCAACGTTCCGTACAGATCAGTCATGCGTTGCTGTTGTCATTTGAGAAAGGAGATTTACGCAGACGATATTGGTTGAGCGGAACAGGCGCGGACCTGTACCCTTATAAATATAAAAAAGTTGATGGAACGGGTGTCCCCAGGGAAAACCTGGTAATATTAAGATTGGGCGAGCAATACCTGATCAGGGCCGAGGCGCGGCTGGGAGCAGGCGACGTCAATGGCGCAAAAGCAGATCTGGATGTCATCAGATCCCGCTCAGGTTTACCTGGTATTACCTTTACAACTTCGGATCAGCTGCTACCCGCCATTCAGCAGGAGCGGCGTATTGAGCTGTTTGCTGAATGGGGCCATCGCTGGCTGGATCTCAAACGGACGCACTATATTGACGTGGTCATGGAAAGTGCAGCAGCCGCCAAAAGTAGCAGCTGGGCCAGTTATGCACAATGGTATCCTATCCCCCGGAGTGAGATCATACTGAATCCGCATTTGTTTCAAAACGAGGGGTACCATGATTAATCGCTATCTCCAAATTTCGTTTTTCCCATCCTACATTTTTTCCATTTTAGTGATTTTACCTTTAGCGTAAAACACTTTGTTATGTATAAGGCCAGGTTTATTTTAATGATTATCGCCTTGTTGGCAATATTGGGAGGGACGATGTCTTTCAAGGCAGGAAAACGCCGTCAACTTAGTAACCTCTTCTATCCTACTACCGGAGATTTTACACAGAATGGCGCTTCACGTAATCTCACATATGCTTACCTGGCGCCTTATCGTACGTTCCGGACTGATATTTATGAATTCCCTATTAATGTCACTCGTCCGCTGTATACGGGTACAACACAGTCGACAACGACCGTCGGAGGAGCGTTTTACTTTATCACCGTTGTGACCGGTCCTGCCTGGATCACCCTGAATGGGATCTATGATGATGCCGGTCAGTGAGCTTTCATCCAATCTGGCATTGGTTTGTCTTTGAGGTAATGATCAAAAAACTGCTGTTGCCGGATGGTGAAATCCAGTTTATCCGGATCCCGGAATAACTGATGTCCTTCATTACGATATTGCAGCAACCAGACCTTCTTTTGTAAGCGCCGTAGGGCTGTGTACAGCTCGATACCCTGTGCAAATGGTACTGCATTGTCATTGTCATTATGCATCAGTAGAAGCGGTGTGTGCACCTTATTTACCCGAATAACAGGAGAGTTCTTCAGATACAGACGCGGTATCTCCCAGGGCGGACGTCCCATCTTATTTTGCCCCTGTTCATACAATTGTTGCATCGCAGTTCCCGTACTTTTCCTGATAGCGCCGTACCCACTGATAAAATCTGTTGGTCCGGCTGAAGCCTGTGCTGCTGCAAACAATTGTGTATGTGTAATTACATAATTGGTGACATATCCCCCAAAACTATGTCCCTGCAATCCCATTCTTTCCTTATTCACCCAGCCAAATGTCGAAAGATATTTCGCTGCGCGGATCACTGCGCGGGCAGCACTTCTGCCCGGATGTCGCTGCTTAGTGATGATGTGTGGGACAAACACCATATATCCATTGCTTACATACCAGGGAATATTTAGTGTGCCTTCGCTTAAAGCGGGCGTTATAAACCGGTGCAGATAATCTTTACTGCCTTCATAGTAATGGAAGATGACCGGATACTTTTTCGCCGGATCAAAATCCTGTGGCTGATATAACAGTCCGTGTTTTGTCAGGGTTACCCTTAGCCAATTATAGCGCTCTTCCGGATGAATCTTTGTGAATGATGTGAAATGTTGGAAATCTTTCGTGACAAATAAATCAGGACTCGTCCCGTCCCTCATACCCGTTACAAGATAGACACTGGTGTCTTTCGCTTTTACGGGTGGATATTGGTCTAAGGGATAGACGGGCATATAGAAAAGGCGGTCTTCCATGGTGCAAATGTGCAGTTTCCCCTGCTCCCATTTCCAGAAACCATTTGCTTTGGTACGGGTGTCAAATGATACAAAGATATCAGGATAGACTTGACGGAAGATCATATGCTGCTGCTTACCATTGGTCAACTTTACCGGCGGGCGTTCTCCGGAAGGATCTATCTGCCAGACATCGCGGTCACTGTGTATGAACACAACACTATCTTTGGCAGACCATTGTGCTACTCCGATTCCCTTTATCAGTTTCCGGATATGCCCGGACGCAATTTCATAACTGTAGATAGCCGCTGTTGTATGGTCATACCAGGTCATGAACCGCTCATTAGGGGAGATGGAAGGCTGTAGTAAAAGCTTGTCCGTATTCGCAGTAATCTTTTTTTGTATTCCTGTATGTGTATCGACCAGGTACAGGGTATTGATTATTTTTTTATTCCAATAATATTCCTGGTGATTCACACTGTTTTGTGTGATGATATAGCGTCCGCCGTGTTGCCAGGCGATCTGTGTGCCGGGTAAGTTAACTATAAATGATTGTCCGCTTGCTAGGCAAACGATCATCGTGGTGGGGATAGCAGGTGGTGTTTGCAGATAATAGTCCTGGTAATTCCAGATACGGAGCTTTTCTGTCGGCGCCGGGACTGGTAGGGATAGTTGATATTGCAGATATTTGCCGTCGTTGGAGAATTGTAATCCGCCGGCACAGTGTTGATCTAATACAATCGCGCTGTCCATGCCTGGTTGGTAATATCGTAATGTAGTGTCTGTAAAGAATGCCAGTTGATGTCCATCAGCTGCTAGCTGATTGACGGAACCTGGCCATATAAAGCGGGTATGTCCGGTCTCAAGGTCAATCCAACGGAGCGTATCTTCCTGCTGTAACAGTAATTGCTCGTGTGCAATGGTGTATGCTTTTACTCCCGGGACCTGTTGCAAACTATTGTTTGTCATAATGCACAGGGTATCGCCTGGTAATTGAAACAAGAAATGCTCACCGGAAAATATGGGATTAAAACCATGTGGGAACGCTCTGCGCTGATGCTTGTCAAGGGCATGGTAACATAAGGTATCCCCTGTTGCAGGACTTCCATACTGATACCAGCAGTAGCGGCCGTCATCCCGAATGCCATATTGGGGGGAAAGCGTGGTCCAGGTCCGCCAGCTATCATTGGTGAGTACTGGTCTTTGTGACCAGGCCGGGAGTGAACAACAGCAAAGCAGTATGATGAGTCGATAGCAGATTAACACGGGGACGCTTTTGTAAGGTTCCCATAAGTTAGCATTTAACTATTAACTTTAAAGCAGCTCAAAAATATTCTCTATCTCCAAACTGTTGAATTGATCTCCCAGTTTAAATTCCTGCATATTATGAGAATGCAATTTAAGAGATACATATACCTGGCAATGTTCACCATGCTGTTACAGTTCATTGTCTTCAAGTATTTCTACCCGTTTCCCAACTTTATGCAGGATTCTTATAATTACCTGCGTAGTGCTGCTGCAAATGTGGATGCAAATATGTGGCCGGTAGGATATGCAAAGCTGATCAGCGTTGTAGGTTTCTTTACGCATAGCGATACTATACTTGTTTTTATACAATATTGCTTTTATCATATCTGTGCGCTTTATTTCTTCTATACTTTACAAGACCTGACATACGTGCATCGCTGGGTACGCCGGATTGTCTTTTGTATACTGTTCCTCAATCCAGCCATTTTGTATCTGAGTAATTATGTGACCAGCGATGTTTATTTCATCGGTATCAGTCTGGTGTGGATATCGCAGTTATTCCGGCTTGTATATCAACCTTCGAAGTGGTTGTTGGCGGCTCACTTACTGGTGTTGATGCTGGCATATACAGTGCGGTACCATGCTTTAATCTATCCGATCATCAGTATTACAGTCATCGTCTTCTGTCCGTTCTCTGTAAGGGTAAAAATTGCCAGCGGTATGATTATGGCCAGCGTGATCGGTGGTTTTATGCTATACACAACAGCTGTTAATCAGCAAGTGATGGGAACCAGGCAATTCTCTGCTTTTAGTGGATGGCAGATGGCCAGTAATGCTGTTTATGCCTATGCGCATATGCCTGAAAGACCGCCTTTGGATGTACCAGCGCAGTTTGTAGCTATCCATGCTAAAGTAGTCCCTTACCTGGATTCACTACAACGGGTGCCGATGCCTCAGCGGCCGGATGGATGGCCGATGATGGCATTCTATTTATGGGATCCTGGTTCTCCGTTGCAACCATCGCCTGGTGCCGTGAATATAGCAGATAATGCGATGCATCTTCGTCAGATGGCAGCGGTGGCGCCATTGTACAATGATTATGGTAAATATCTGATCAGTCAGTATCCGCTGCAATATTTCCGTTATTATCTGTTACCTAACTTTTTTCAATATGCTTATCCACCAGTAGAGAACCTGGCCGTGTACAACGATGGCCGTGATACGGTGTGGCCGGTTGCACAGGCCTGGTTCCACTATCCTTCCAATAAAGTCTATACACGATCCGGTGTACGTGAATTGGTGATCTTCGACTGTTACCCTGCTTTAATGCTTATCGTTATCCTGTTTTTTATTTCCGGCTGGATCGCTTATTACCGGGTTGGAGGACCGTCATTTGCAGATAACAGATTCAGAAGTGCGCTGCGGATCGGTACGTTTTACTGGATTGTACATTATGGTTTTAGTGTGCTGGCATCTCCGGTGGTGCTTCGGTATCAGTTGCTGAACATGATTCTGGGAGCAGCATTTGGTCTGCTTTTGTGGCAGATAAATATTCTCCGTATCCCGGCGCACCGAAAACATTCAGCAGCCTAATTGCGCCGGTTTTAAACTGTTTATCCTTGTCGTAGCAACTGATTGCCAGGAATACAAATAAATGGTCCGGTACTTCCTGGCCAATAAGCGCTTCCATTTTTACGCCGGAAAATTTATTCCCTTTTACCGGTATCAAAGCAGAAGATTGCTGATAGCACCTGAAGGTAAGTTGTTCAAAGTCTATTTCGGCTACGCCGATATTGATCTCAAAATCAACAACACCCGGAGGTAATACTTTTCGAATTATCTTAGGATATAACATCGTGTGGTCTAAGTAGTGTGTTGCATCCCGCATATTGCATTCAGTCATGGCGTAATTGAAAATGAAAAGATCATCCAAGGCAATTCCTGTATTTAATTCTATGCCTGTTAACAGATGCAGTAATCCGGGCCTGATGTTGCGTTGTCCGGGAGGGGCATCAGTGTCTGATTTTATTATCTGTGAGAATGTTTTAGTGAGCGTAGTATGCCTGCTTCTGTCGTGTACGGGCTGTTGCATACTTTCCATGACGGTACGCATCAGCTTTGCATAGCGGGCTGCCCTGGTAAAATCCTTCCAGTTGTCGCGAACGCGTTGAAATCTTTTATCGTTGTGCAGTGTTTCTTTTGAATGACTGCGGACTCTTTTAATGACGTGTCTGTTTTCTTTAGGTGATGTCATGATATTAGTGTTTTGTACCGATACTCCGATACAAGCAAATACGCTATCAGGTAGCGCAGCATAGCTGTACCTGGATTACGGCGTTTGAATTATTTGTCAATAAGTAAGATGGGTGATATTCCCTTTTAATGGTCCTGGGGATGGACACTGCGATCAGGTGAAAAGTCCTGAATCCGCAAGCCTATAGCGTGGCAATCGCATGCAGGGAACGAAGTCGTAGGGGAGAAAGTCGTAGGATACTAAGTCGAAGGAACAGGGACGTGCAAATATGATTATCTGACTGCGGTTTACCAGAAAGCAAATGCAGTCGATCTACGAGATCGGACAATCGGGCAAAGTGTGCGTTTAAGCACATCGTTCGTAAATTTTTCATGTTATGTGTTTTTATTGGGTTGACTGTTATCAGGCTGGGATCATCGTTTCCAGGATAGTTAGTTCTTTGGACACTGTTATTGCGGCTAGTTCTGTCTTTATGCTTTGGGTCTACAAACAGCTAATAAGAGTCGGTTATAAAATGATACTTATACTAAGTTAAGTAAAATACTTAAACGGCAGTGTCGAATTGATATAAATATTTTCAGCAAAAGTCTTCCTACCGTTCGTCCCTGCTTCACCGCGTCACCGTCGATGCGTTGACGCGGTACCACATATTGTAGCTTCCCCTGCGTGTCGCTTTGCCGTAACATTGTATTGTCAACCGCCACATCAGGGCTGCGTCAGGAATAGGAGAGAGACGCCTTCTGTTTCACCTGGAGCGGTGGTTACAATGAAATGATTTTCTTAAACTTTAAAACTTAAAAACAATGGCTAGATCTAATAATAATCCGTTGACAAAAGGTGCTTCAGGCACTATTGCAGATTTATTGACTTTCAGAACAAGGCGCTCGGGCCGCGTGGTAATGAGTGCAAAAAGAGGTGAAAGTAGTGTGCCGCCTACCGCAGAGCAGTTGGCCATTCAACGCCGCTTCAAGAGAGGTGTGATTTATGCCAAGGCCGTATTGAAAGATCCTACATTGAAAGCTTATTATACTGCGCTTGCAGGACCTGACCAAAGTGCTTATAATATGGCTTTGAAGGACTTCATGAGACCTCCTATTATTGAGTCAATCGGTACTGACGATTATCATGGCGCAGTAGGAGATCCGATTCTTATCCTGGCGTATGACGACTTTAAGGTTGATAGCGTCAGGGTGGTCATTCGTAATGCCGCTGGTGGTGTCATTGAGCAAGGAAATGCTGTTTTGCAGGTCAATGGACTTGATTGGGCATATACTGCTACTACTGAAAATTTAGTATTGACAGGAACGATTATTACCATCATTGCTGTGGATACACCAGGCAATGAAGTGACGAAAGAATCAATTTTGTAGGAATTATTGATTGTTAAAGCCTCCGCAATTTTGCGGAGGCTTTTTCTATTAGTTTCTTTGCGCAGCAACTTTGATATTATAATATGCTTCTATCGCTTGAATCATCCTTTCCGTGTCCATTCCAATCCGCACTGCGATATCACCAAAGGATTGACCATGTTGTATAATCAGATCAAAGGCGGTCATCATCTTCAGCATATGACTGCAATCATGTATGCTGATGGCAAAATAGCTCAGGAAGCCTGCTTCCATCTCATGTTCTGGTATGTGGAACATCCGGGAAAAATATCTCAGGTCACAGCGGGCATGAGGGTATGTCCGCATGTATTCGAAGACTTTATTGTAGTTGTCGTTTTCTGCTGGAGGAACGACCATGGCCACATTATACTGGCGACAAAATATACGGAAGAGATCGGCGCAGCATCTTTCCAGGAATACAGCGGCGTCATCCCGGAGATAACGGCAGGTCAGTATTCTGGAGATCAGCATCCGGTTGACAGTTGTTACGGTAAACGGTTGTTTGTTGATCACCTGGTTACCTAAGCGATGTTGCTGCAGTCGTTTGTGGAGATCCGGAAAGTCTTTTGTCAGCGCGGATATATGTTCGGGTAATATGTTGATTAATACGGATAATGCCTTCAGATCTTCTTCCAAAGGCAGCCGGCTTACGCCTGGTTCAAGATAAAAGAGATTACAGGTGTCTTCTTCCAGGTGGAACGGTTCCGCATCCGGCGTTCTTACGTCCAGTCCGCTTTCAAACATATAATGTAGTGTGTAAAGCGGGTGCGGCACATAGGGAAGAATGTCTTGCGCCCCATCTGCTACAACATCATGGATCCATAGGGAGTAGGCCCCCAGTAACATATGCTGGGACAATACATACACCTGGCCATTCTGCCAACAGTGTACATTGGCGTAGGGCAATAATAATTGAAGATACTCTTCGGGTATTCGGGCGGTATTCGTATTACCAATACGCTTTCCTTCCAATGGAAGCAACCTCGCATCTCCATGTGAAAATGCTGACATTTTATGGTGGTTTGCTTTATAACAAGGAACGTCGCCCAATGGTTCGGTTTATTCTTTCTTTGTAGCCTCTTTAATGAGATATTCCATAAAGAGGAATGCAAAGGAGGTCATCACCAGGATCGGGAACAACTGGAAGCGGAGGGCGATCGGCGAGGCGAAGACGCTAAAGCCGAAGTTGGTCAGCCAGAGGCAGACAACCAACAATAATCCTTTTCCCATGAGCGGGTGCTGTTTATAGCCCTGTAGTAAGAGGAAGCCGATCATACCCAGGAAAAAGATCACATTCATTGTTCCTACCAGGATGGGGTAATAGTTCAGGATATCGACCTTAAAGTCCTTGAATTTTGTTTCGATCTTATTGCTTTTGTATTCAAACCAGGTCTGGGCGATGGGATGGACGATCTCCTGGCCCGTGCTGTAATATTCCAGGAATTCAATGGGAGGGGCGTAATATTTTAGGGCGTTAGGGAGCAAATAGAATTGGGCGAATTTCCAGGGGTATTGCATGATGATATATTTGCCATATTCTTCATACAAGGGGGCTACACTGGCCCATCTTTTTAATTCCGGGGCAGTACTGTCCTTTTTGAACTGGTTCTGCATATAGGTCCGTAATGGGGCGCCAGGCGTCCACATGTAGATCGTACTGGCGACCAGGTTTTCCTCCGGGTGCCGGGGATTACCGACCGTGCTGTCAAAATACTCCCTGATCATCCTGTCGAGTACCTGGTACTTTTTGGGGACCGGTTTACGCTGTTCTTTAGGCACAAACTTATAGGCATACATTGCATTATTGGCCATCTGCCAGCCGGTAAACGGTGTGAAAATGCTCTTTTTGCTCAGTTCGTAGTATTGGTGTTTGTTGTATTGAATGAAGCTGCCGATCAGGATCACACAGATCGCCAGGCCCAGTATTTTCTGCAGCAATGCCTGCCGGGACAGCAGGAAAGCGATGCCGGCTATCAGCGGATAGTATAGTGCGTTGTATCGCACAGTAAAGGCGAGAAACAGGACTAATGCGTGATAGATCATCAGTTTCCTGGAGTGGCGGTAGACGATCCAGAGTAAGATCGTAAACCAGGTCAGACTAAGGGAGAGAAACAAGGTATCGCTGGATACATAATTAGCGAGATAGAGGAAAGCCGGGTTAAACAACATAAATCCGAACAATCCTATCCTGGTATATCTGTGCGGGTTATAGAAGTAGAATAAGGTAAAGACCAGCGATAAGATGCTTGCCTGTAACATCAGGTATTGAAAAACGACCAATGCCGTATCAGAGTGGGTGAATACACTAAATAACCGAATGAACATAGAATACCCGACAGGATAGGTATTGATGGATAAGTTCAGGTGTGCGGTCTCCATGTAGGCGTAGGAGTCGCCATTAATATAACTGGCAAAGGGATACAGGTATTTAAAGAATAACAACTGCAATAAGATTCCGATAATGGCAGTCCATACGTAAGGGCGGTTATTGGGATCTTTAAAGATGTAATCTTTGAGACTTGGGTTACTCATGAGGGCGCTGATTGTGGTTAACGGGTCTTTTAAAGTTAGGTGGTACGTCGGGAGGAATAGTTAGGAGATAAAGACAATTTCTGATAATCGCTATCTCCTAAGTACTATCCCGGTGAATGCATTTATATTACCCGTCGTTAACCATCTATACGATATGAAACAGCTACTCCTTTTGTTTGCCCTGGGACTCGCCAGCTGTACTCCTGCTCCTCATGCCGACGATATGCCCAAAGATCCCAAAGCCTTACCTCCCATTGTGTTGTTAAAGGGAGATACGGTGTCGAAGTTCAGTACTGACAGTCTGGCGAAAGGACGCCCTACCTTGTTGTATTATTACGGCCCTGGTTGTTTGCCTTGTGACACTTTCACACAGAAAATGATAGCAGCGATGGATACGTTGAAGGATATTAACCTTTTGTTCATCAGTGCTGGTAGTTTTCATGATGTGAAATTGTACCAGGAGAAGTATAACGTGGAAAAATTCCCGAATGTGAAACTGGGGTTAGATTATAATAATACGTTCTTCCGCTATTATGGCGGACAGGCATATCCGCTGCTTGTATTTTATGATAAAAACAGACAGATTAAACGTGCGAATTTAGGATCGTTGCCATTGGATACGGTCCGTGCGATCATTGATATGTAGCACTTCGGCTACAGGAGTAATAATCGGCTACCTGCATCATCATGTTCATCACATTGGGGAATTCCGAGATTTTGGCAATTTCCGACATGGCCGTTTTTTGTTCCTGCATCATGTCATAGATCATCATCATCCTTGCCGTGTGCATAAAGTCATGTATAGATACGGCAAAGTGCTGTTTGAATTCGAATGACAATTTCTTAGGTGTGGTATCGAACATGTAACCGAGTTGGGTGATGGTATTTTTCTTGAAAGGATGTTCCCTGATGTAGTTCAACAGTTGGTGGGTACTTTCAGTGTTCAGCACACTGTCAACCATGAGCGGCTGGTGTAAATTCGCTTCCTGTGCCGCGATATTTCTCAGCAGATCGATACAGATCCTGAAGATATATGGATATGCTCTTTTCACGGTGTATCTGCAGGAGAGCATTTTCTCTATAAGGAAATCGCAGATAGGATTGCTGTTGTAGGGATGTGCGTTTAATGCGCCCGCTTCTTTCCTGTCTAATTTTGTTAAAGCCTCCAATCCAGGAAATTCTTCTACCATTGCTTTCAGTACTTCCTGTTCGACATTGATATGTACGGACAGGATTTTTTTTCCTGCCGCCATCGGGATGCGGTGTAAACCAGCCGGAAGATTGAAGAGATTAAATTCTTTTTCTTCCAGGAGATAGCTGGGTGCAGACGGACTTTCAAGATGCAGGCTTTCTTCATAGAGGCCGTGCAGGGACCAGATATGTGACGGAATAAAAGGACAGAGTACAATATTTTCTTTTGCCCAGATATCATGGATCCAGAGTGTAAAGGGACCAAAGTTGATGTTCTGGGATAATATTTCCGCTTCTGCATCTTCACGAAAATAGGCGCCCGCTGCCGGAATGATCAGTGATTCAAATTCCTCCGGGATATCGGTTGGTAATACATAGGAGGGATTTAATCTTTCGAATAGTAGTAGCTTATTAGTGCCAGAAAGTGTAGTACCCATATATGGTTATTTAGTATCCGTAAATAGACGGGATGTGTTGCTTCAGACAACTTCTCTCAGACGGGTACGGATCACTTTCAGTGCACGGCTTGCCTGGTTTTTTACTACCTGTGGCTGGATGTTCAGATCCTGTGCTATTTCTTTATGACTCCAGTCCTGCAGATAAAGTAGTTCAAATACTTTTCTGCAGGCAGGCGCTGACACATAAGTAGCGGCCTGACGGATTTGTTGGCCCAGTTCCTTGTTCTCCAGATTTTGAGGAAGGGCAGCATCCGTGGCTGTGTAGTAGGTGTGTGTTACGAACTTACGCGCTACTTCATTGCGTCGGCATTTATAGGCATATTGCAGATGTACGGCTCTGAACAGATAGTGTTTCAGAGAGATATTGATCGTCAATTGTCTACGTCGTTGCCATAAAGAAGTAAAGATCTCCTGTACCATATCTTCCGCTTCATGTTGGTTGCGTACCTTATGGTATGCTTCCGTCAATAATTGCGGGCGATATTTCTCGTAGAGTGAAGCAAAAGCATTTGCATCCCCGTTTTTCACTGACAATAATAATTCTTCCTCGTGAAATAACATCATTTTAGATTCAAAACTGCATAACAAAAAATAAAGATCCTGTAACGTCATCTGATGTGTAAGACACTGTCATTATCAAAATAATAATTGAAGTGTCCAGTGAACTCTAAGTCATCCAGGAAATGCCGCATGGGCCTGGATTTGTCGATGTATCCTGTAAAGCGGCGCTGGCCGGTATTCGGATTGTCATAAACGACTTTTATTCCGTACCATCTTTTCATCACTTTGCATAATTCGTCTATAGTCGTTGCCCGAAACACATAAGTACCCACCCGCCATGCTAAAATTTCTTCCGGATCAAAACGTATCATCTGCAAATTCTGACCTTGTTGATATCTTACTGAGAATCCTGGTTTCAACATGAGCGTCGTAGAATCAGTCTTGAGTTTGATTGCACCTTTGATCAGCGCAATTTGCTCGTATGTTTTATCGTAGGTATTGACATTAAATTCCGTTCCGAGTACGTGAATAGTACTTTTAGGCAGATGGACGATAAAAGGTCTTTTGACATCTTTGGCGACGGACAGATACGCTTCTCCTTCGATGGTGACTTCGCGTGTTCTGCCGTTGAAAGAAACGGGGAATAACATTTTTGAATCAGAGTTGAGTTGTACTTCTGTACCGTCTGCGAGTTTAATTTTATAATCTTTTCCTGAAGGGACAGTGATTGTGGCGATGCCTTTTCCTGATTTATTGGCTTTGATAGAGAGTTGTTTTTGTTGTGCGTTGAGGGTGACATCACCAAGGGTAACTTGTTGCTGCGGGCTGCCCAGATTGACGATTTCGCCATCGGGCAGCTGCAGCGCAACAGTTTTCAGGGACAATCCATGGACGTTTGCCGTGCGCTTATCCAGCTTTTCCGGCTTGATGAATAATATGTAGATACTCGGGGCTGCCAATGCCAGGAGTACGATGGTCAGTGTTGTGCGTACAATAACGCGGATCCATTTTCTTTTACGGATCTTTGCCCATACTTGTTCAAGGGGCAGATTTTCAGGTGACAGCGCCAGGAAGGCCTGTTCCTCAGGACCTGAAAACTGGTCGTAGATGGCGTTTCGGATAATACGCGCTTCCGGTTCTTCTTCGAGCAGTTTTTTGAGGGTGGCACTGTCTTCCGGGGTTATGATACCGCCTAGTTCATCCAGTACCAGTTGTTCTATCTGGGTTTCGTCTATCATAGCACTTTTAGAGTCGGAAAAAAACTCAAAAGGTACTTATGATAAGCTGTGTTTCAGATTTTCACGTAGGACTTTCAACGCGCGGTGGATGTGGTTTTTTACCGACTGAACGTTAATCTCCATCTGGTCTGCGATTTCTTTCAGGCTTTTTTTGTGGAGATACAACTGTTCAAAAGCCAGTCTGCTGGCAGGTGTGATGCTGTCAATAGCAATGGCCAATTGCCTGCCTAGTTCTTTTGTTTCTATAGGCGAGGTGGTAGTATAGGTATCCGCCAGCCATATGTATTGTTGCTTTTTCCCCCTGGTACTGGTCTTTTTACGGATCAGGTCGACACATTTATTCCTGACTACCTGTATCAGATAAGCCTTCAGACATTGTGGTGTATCCAGCACACGGCGTTTATCCCACAGCCAACAAAAGACTTCCTGGACAATGTCATTGCCTTCATCTTCATCTTGTAGCTTACTATATGCTTCAATGTATAAGCGACGGCTGTAACGGCCGAATATAGTGTTGAAGGCGATTTCATTGTCATCCTGCAGGAGGGTGAAGAGATGTTCATCGCTGTAACCGTCTAGTGCATGCATACCAATATCAGAATGAATAGTTATACAATAAGCTGTATACGGAATTCAAGGGATAATAATTGATTTGAGGATTCACAGACAATGATGAACTGTATTTTGTACGCTTGCTAAACTACTGAATCTCAAATTGCGAGAAGTTAATGCCGTGTTAACGTGAGTAGATTTTTTGTAACATCTGGAGGTGTTTAAATTTCTGTTAAATCTGGGGAGTACTTTTTATTTTGATCGCCGACTGACTTTGGGAATGGCTCAATAGTTCCAATCAACCAACCAATTTTTTGAATTACTAGCTTGAATATTATCGTTGTGAGTGTGTGAATTTGTCGTGTATCTGAACGGCGCTTATTGCTATGCTTTTTATTTAAAACTAACACCAACCATCTATGTACATCTCTACGCCTCGCAGTAACCTGCTAGTCAGGTTTATGTCTGTCTTTTTATTATGGTTTTCTTTTTCTGCGTTCTCTGAGATAGATCAGACCGGGAAGCAGAAGGTGACGGTTATTGCGAAGAATGAGACGTTGGAGAGTGTGTTTAAGCAGATAGAAAAGCAGACGGGACTAAGATTTATGTATTCAACTGATGCCGTTAATGTAAATGAGATAGTGAGTGTTGAGTTTGAAAAAATGATGTTAGATGACGTGTTGAGAGAAACGCTTGGAAGGAGAGGCATTAGGTGGGTATATCGACAACATATAGTCTCTCTTATATCGCTTGATACGCAATTTACGACGAAACATTCAACTAGTGATAAATATGTGAATGTTTCAGGAAAAATCATAGATAATAAAGGAAACCCGATACCCGGAGCGACAATATTGATTAAAGGAAGCAATAAGGGCACTAAATCAGATAGTGACGGGAGCTTTTTGTTGGTGGGGGTAAGTGATAATAGTATGCTAATAGTTCGTCACATAGGATTTGGATATAAAGAGGTAGAAGTAACTCAGAAAACGTTGATTATTCGTTTAGATGAATTGCCTGGAGTACTTGATGAAACTGTAGTAGTTGGGTATGGAATAATTACGCCAAGATTTAATACTGGCAATGTTATTTCAATAAAGTCCGATGAGATCGCTAGAAGCCCGGTATCAGATCCTTTATTAGCTTTACAAGGAAAGGTCCCGGGAATGGTTATTACACAGACTACAGGACTATCTGGGGGACAGGTAAAAGTTCAGATTAGGGGGCAAAATAGTTTGAAAAATGGAACAATACCGTTATTTATAGTAGATGGAGTACCTTATCAACCTGTTGTTTCTGCTCCTGTTGGAGGAACTTATGGAGCCTTGGGAACGGTCATTTCCGCATTGAATTTTATCAATCCGAGAGACATTGAAAGTATAGATGTTTTAAAAGACGCTGACGCAACTTCCATTTACGGTGCTAGAGGAGCGAATGGCGTTGTACTGATTACCACGAAAAAAGGAAGGATTGGTGAAACAAAAATTGACGTAAGTTTAAATAGGGGATTACAAAATCTTCCCAGGAAAAGGAAATTATTAGATACTCAGCAGTATCTAGATATGAGAAGAGAGGCATTTAGAAATGATGATATGGCTCCTTCTTTGCAAAATGCGCCGGATTTAATTTTATGGGATACAGCGAGTTATGTTGATTGGCAAAAGGAATTGTTAGGCCGAACAGCCAGCTATACAGATGGACAACTTAGTTTTTCTGGAGGGGTAAGCTCTGTTCAGTATCTTCTTGGAGGAAATTTTCACAGAGAAACAACAATATTTCCAGGAGATTTTTCAAGTAATCGAGGAGGTGTCCATTTTAATATAACAGGTAATTCTCCTGATCAAAGATTAAGAGCATCTATTACAGGAAACTATACCATAGACAAAACCAATTTTCCGGGATTTGATTTTGCAACTAAAATAAGCTTACCACCTAACGCTCCTAGTGGGTATAATCTCGATGGCACTCTTAATTGGGCGAATTCAACTTGGGATAATCCATATGCGCAATTAATGACGAATATGGTTGATGGCAAGGTTAATAACTTGGTTGGAAATATTGACTTAAGTTACAGAGTTATTGAAGGACTAGTTTTAAAGGCAAATTTAGGTTACACAGAAACAAGGAACAATACATTTTCTGCTTATTTAATTGCTGGGCTACCTCCTGAGCAAGCTTCGACGGCTACAGCGTCTGGAGCATACACAGATGTTAAATCCACCAACTGGATTACAGAACCGCAACTTACTTTTCATAGAAGTCTTGGTAAAAGTCAGATAAATATTCTGTTGGGAGCAACGTTACTTGGAAGTTCCTCAGATGGTAAGTTGCTATATACCGACGGTATTTTACAGGATGCTCTTGTTCGTTATCCTGGTGCGGCAAAGTCATATACAATAAGTGGTATAGGACGTAAGTATAAGTATTTAGCTTTCTTTGGACGATTTGGATATAACTTAAGGGATAAATATATAATTAATTTTACGTTGAGAAGAGATGGAAGCAGTCGATTTGGTCCACGAAATCAATTTTCGAATTTTGGATCATTGGGTATTGGGTGGCTATTTTCTGAGGAGAGTTTAATTAAAGAAAATTTTTCAATATTGAGTTTTGGAAAGTTAAGAGGAAGCTATGGTATTACAGGTAATGACCAAATTGGAGATTATCAATATTTAGATCAGTATAAATTTGTGGAAAATTTATATCAAGGTGAAAAAGGCTTGCGTGTTCAAGGACTATATAATCCTGATTTTGCGTGGGAGCGTACACGTAAGACTGAAATAGCGTTGGAATTAGGTTTTTTGAAGGATAAAATTCTTATAAACTCGAGCTATTATAATAATTATTCGAATAATCAACTTTTAAGCTATGATGTTCCCATTATATCAGGAGCCTCTACACTTACGGGAAATCTTCCTATAGCTATTCGTAATAGTGGAATCGAACTTGTGCTAACTAGTCAAAATGTTAAATCCCAAAAGATTGAATGGGCAACGTCAATTAATTTTTCTAGAAGTCGAAATAAATTAGTGACTGATTATCAGAATATTTTGGGCACTAAGCGGATTGGTAGGCCTTTGTCAGAGATTCTTACATATAAATCACTGGGTGTTAATGAAGAAACAGGGGCTTATCAATTTGCAAATAGTGAAGGTAAACCTGTAGATGCGATAGATGCTGATGGGGGATATAGTCTTATTAATCCAGCTATTGATTTTTTTGGAGGGATACAAAATAACATAAAGATAAAACAATTTCAGATTGATGTTTTTTTCCAGTTTACAAAGCAGGTAGGCAGAAATAGTGAATATGACCCTAATTGGATCCCTGGCGAAATTAGAAATCAGCCGCAATCAATAGTTAACAGATGGCGTAAACCTGGCGATGTTGCTGTTTTTCAAAAAGTTAGTCAAAACCTTGCTCTGTATGATAACTATGCATTCTGGGTTCGTGCAAGTAATAGTGGATATGCAGATGCCTCTTTCCTGAGATGTAAGAATGTTATGTTATCATGGTTAATGCCTGAGAAATTGCTCAATAACTTACATTTAAAGATGTGTAGAATATACATTCAAGGCCAAAATTTATTTACTATAACAAAATATAAAGGATGGGATCCTGAAACTCAGTCCGTAGATGTAATCCCTCCACTTAGAGTATTGAATGCAGGATTTCAGATGAGTTTTTAAAATCACTAAGTATGAATAATATAGTTAAGATACTTTGCATTGCTATTTTATGTCTATTTATTTGTGCATGTACTAAATTTTTGGATGTTGGAGATCCGCCTGATAAAGTAGCCGCCAATTTTGTATATTCATCTAATAGTGGAGCAGCAGGAGTATTGACAGGTGTTTTTTTTGATCTACAAAGGCAAGGAGAAGGATTTGCACAAGGAAGAACAGGAATATCTTTATTTTGTGGACTGGCTGCAGACGAATTTAATGCTTTGCCAATTAGCTCATTTAATGATATGTATACCAATACATATCCGTATGATTTTTGGTCGGTATATTACAAGTTTATTTATCGTATTAATATCGCGCTGGAGGCTATTGGATTTTCCGAAAAATTGTCTCCTGATGTTAAAAAACATCTTCTAGGGGAAGCGTATTTCTTACGTGGATTTATTTATTTTTATTTAGTGAACATGTATGGAGATGTACCTTTACTTCTCACTGGAGATTATAAGTTAAATAGTAAAGCGGCACGTGTAGATAGAAATAAAGTATATGACCAAATCATTAAGGATCTTCTTGATGCAGAGACTTTTTTAAGCAGTAATTATTTGGAAGCTAATGTCAGAAATATTAGTATTGATCGAGTTCGACCTAACAAATTTAGCGCAAAAGCCATGCTTGCTAGAGTTTATTTGTATAAGCAAGATTGGATAAATGCTGAATTAAAATCTACTGAAGTACTAAGCCAAAAATCTTATTATGATACAGTAGCTTTAAATGAGGTATTTGCTAAGAATAGTAAAGAATCTATATGGCAGCTTCAACCGGTGTCAGATGGAATTCGATTGAATACATTAGATGCTGAAATGTTCACTTTGATAAATGGTAAACCAGATCAGTATTTTAATCCTGTTTGGGTAAGTGATTTCTTAAATCACGCATTTGAAATAGATGATCAAAGAAAGAATAAATGGCTAGGAATTGCCCAAGATACATCGACAAAGACAGAATATTTGTATATATCAAAATATAAGTATTACAGTAGAAATGATGTATCCAAAGAGTACTTGACTGTTCTAAGAGTCGCAGAACAATATCTTATAAGAGCGGAGTCAAGGGTGCATTTAAATAAATTGTCACAAGCAAAAGCCGATCTGGATATTATTCGTATTAGAGCTGGCCTTAAAGAAATACAACTAGGTTCAACAGATAGGTTATTAAATCAGATTTATCATGAGCGACAAGTTGAGCTTTTCGCTGAATGGGGGCATCGTTGGTTTGATCTGAAAAGAATAGGTGAAATCGATCAAGTAATGACTGGCGTCTCACCTCATAAAGGAGGTACTTGGGTTTCTTATAAACAGCTTTTCCCAATTCCATTATATGACTTGCGATACAATGTTAACCTCATTCAAAATGCTGGTTATCCTTCAAACTAAAATTTTTAAATAAACTCGATTTTAGAAAATAGTTGCTATTTCCAAACTAATTTTTACACTTGGTTATGATATTGGGTATTTAAATTCTATTTTATTTTTGATATGAAGATCGCGTCTTGTTATTATAAGGTTCAATATAACCCAATAGTTCTGTTTATTATTCTTTTTTTTGCTTGCTCTAATGCGGTTGCGCAAAAATTAGTTTTTGACTATGAGTCAATTAAATCTTGGCAAACTCTTGGACAATATGATATTTCCAATAATGGAAGATACATTTGGTATGAGAATCTATCTGCGGTGGGTGATTCTCTTATTATCTTATCACGTGATGGGACTTCTCGAAGAGCCTTTGATGATTCTCGAGGTGCCGTTTTTTCGATTGATAGTCGATGTGTGATTTTTAGGCATGCAAAATCTGTGAGCGTATTTGATTTGGAGAGAAATAAGTTGCATGGGTATCAAAATGCAAAGAGTTTTATATGTTCTCCCCAAAAAAAATGGGCAGCTATTTTTTTTGATACCTGTATCATCGTGAAGAATTTGATAAATTATAAAGAGCAGATTTTTAAGAAAGTTAGTAGATTTCAATTTGATATTAATGACGATGCTTGTTGGGGACAAATCAATGATAGTCTTTTTTATTTTAATTTAAAAAATGAGAGTAAGACATTTTGTAGCTATGAAGTCATTCAAAGTGATATATCTTTTAGTGAAAAAGGAGATTTAGTTGCGTTTAATTCGAAGCTTGCTGATAGTAATATAGTATCTATATATAAAAAAGTGAATGGGCGTATTGAAAAGTGTGGTATCATTAAAATAGCAAATTTTGCAAATGGCTATTATATATCAGATGAAAAGCCCTGGTTTGGCAATGATGATAATTTTTTATTTCTTAAATTGAGAAGAAGAAAAAATGAGATAATCAATCAGAAAATTTTTACTGATAGGTTGAATATTTGGCACTATAAAGATCGGTGGTTACAATCTCAACAGCTTTTGCATTTAAATGAGGAGACATCTCAATCTTATATTGGTGTTTGGTTACGTAAGGAGAAAAGGTTCATCCAACTTGAACATTTGGATTCTACTTTGGTGAATTATCCTCGCGGGAATTATGTTGTAAAAAGAAGAATAACAAATGAAGATGATGCTTATTGGAATAATGAGGAAACGTCATATTGTCGATTATTTGACATTTCTAGAAATAAGGAAATTCGATTCATGCCAGATTCTTCTAGGTATGGTTATTGGGATATGTCGCGTTCTGAAAAGTATGTATTGTATATGGATACAATTACGCAACATATTTATTGTTATGAGATCAATAGTAAGAATACGATAGATCTAACGGAAGGAATATCTTCAAGAAGGGACTTCAGAGATATGGGTCTTCGTCGGCCAATACAATTTGATTTTGGAGGATGGACTAAGGATGAAAACGCCGTAATAATATATGATAGATATGACCTATGGCTTGTCGATCCGAAAGGAAATAATAAGGCAGTCTGTTTAACGGATGGCTGGGGGACAGAGCAGAAAGTGGTATTAAGACTAGCTTGTAAACTTGAGAATTTTAGTCTAAATGATTCTATTCTCATATCTGGGCTCAAAGAATCTAATAAATGGAATGGGATTTTTAAAGCAAAATTGAGCTGGAATAAGAGTAAGTTAAATGGTGAGTTAGGCCCATATGTATATTATTTTCCGGCATTGTATTTTGGTTCACCTATGCCTCCAATAAAGGGAGGCAACTCTAATATATTTCTTTTGCAGAAGCAGAGTGATACACTAGCATCTAATCTTTTTTTAACCCAAGATTTTCACTTTTTTAAGCAACTCTCTTTTTTTTCTCCTCAAAAGACATATAATTGGGTGACTTCTAAATTGATACAATGGACAGCATTGGATGGCTCAAATAGAATGGGGATACTCTATAAACCGGAAAATTTTGATAGTACGAAAAAGTATCCAATTATATTTAATTATTATGAATTGAGAAGTAATGAGTGCTTCAAGTTTCTTCGACCAGGTTTAAGTGTAGGAGGATTGAATATTCCTTGGTATGTTAGTCGGGGGTATTTGGTTTTTGTGCCAGATATATGGGGCCATTCCATTTATCGTGGAGAGAGTGCCTTATCTTCTATTGTATCTGCAGCTAATTACTTAACTGCAAAATATAATTGGATTGATGCAAAAAAAATGGCTTTGCAAGGTCATAGTTTTGGAGGGTTCGAGACAAATTATATTGTTTCTCATAGTGATCTTTTTGCGGCAGCTCAAGCCTCTGCTGGACCATCGGATTTTATAAGTGGTTTTGGCGCAATTGGTTTTGGTGGAAGAAGTCTCGCAAATTTGCATGAAGAAGGCCAACTTAACTTGCGTGCAACTCCGTGGGATAGACCAGACATCTATGTGGAGACCTCGCCGTTGTTCAATGTGAAGAAAATTAGTACCCCTTTGCTTTTAATGCATAATACACAGGATTTTTCAGTGCCGATTGCTCAATCTATTGAGTTATATATGGCTATGAGAAGATTGAAGAAACGAGTATGGTTATTGGAGTATGATCAAGAAGAACATACTCTAAGTAATATTGATAATATGCTGGACTTTACCATCAGACAACAACAGTTTTTTGACTATTACTTAAAACAAAGCTTTCCTCCGTATTGGATGACAACAGGTGTTCCTGCTAATGTTAAAGGATATATTTCTGGACTTGATTTAGATTCTTCAAAAGCCCAACCTTAAATTGGGGGTGTTAAGACATCTGTAAAGGTTAAAGATACATTCCCTTGAATTGTAATATTGGAATTAAAAATTGAGAGTGTTAAGATATATCCCCACGAGCAACAGCATCTTCTCCTAATTATCGGAAGTGATTAGTTTGCGCTCATTATGATCCAAGATTTATCACAACCAAGAGAAGAAGCAGCGGTATGTATGTCTGTCACTGAAAAAGAAGCGGTTACTTTCAGAATGGCAGCAAAGTAACCTGAAGATGAAGGTATTCTGTGAACAAAAACAAATATCAGTAAATGCGTTGAAGAACTGGATAAAGCAGTTCGATATTGGACGTAAGAGAAAAGTATGCCTACGAGCAACTGCATCTATGTAATAATTCAGGAGTGGCTTAACTTCGGTCAAGTTTCCAGTTATGAGGTAAGTATCCGGTAGACAGCATCTATGTGATGATCTTTGAGATTGTTACTTTTGCTTTGTGATCCAGATATGCGGAAGAAGTTCTTTGATTCTATTAATGGGATGGTCGTTGATGACTGTTAAAACATGTTTCAGCCAAAGGCTGGGATTAATATTGTGCAGCTTACAGGTCGCGTTCAGGCTGTAAAGCATCGCGATTCGTTTTGGTGACTCATGGCTTCCGGCAAAGAGGTAATTCTTCCTTCCGATCACGTAAGCATCCGGTAGACAGCATCTTCGGCATGTGAATCTGAGGCTTTACGTTTACATTGTTTAAATATGCCCTATATGCAATCATCCAATAATTCCACGATACGTTCGTTTACAATATCAGAGAAGAAGAGTATCGCAATGCAATGGAGCCAGTCGAATGTAAAAATGCAAGTGTTTTGTGATAATCATGGAATCACGCTGTCTATGTTAAAGAACTGGAGGAAGCAGTTTTCTGCTCCTGCAAAGGTTCCCCGCTGGAAGCATTTTATTCAGGTCAAACCTGCGAAGGCGGTTGTCCCAGATGTGACACTCCCATTTGCTGAGATTATATATTTATCAGGCACCAGGATCATTTTTCATTCAGCTGTCAACACAGACGTGATAAAGGGGCTGTTAAACACTAAGTAAATGCTGGCACTATCATCCTCATGCAGATACTTTCTGTATGCCCAGCCAGTCATGATAAGTAGCAGCTTTTATAAGCTGGCGGCTGTAAATTCTGGTCATGTTGACCCACTATTCTGGGATGTTGACCCACCTGCGAAGCAGGCAATAAAAGTAAGAGCTTGATGCTGTGTAAAAATACGATGTGTTACTGATTCTCAGATGCCTTTTTTCTCCTCATAGAGTCTCCCTTTAGTTCAATACGATGTGCATTTGCTGTCATTCTGTCAAGGATAGCATCAGCTAACGTTGGATCATTAATGTACTCATGCCATTTAGAGACTGGTAGTTGTGATGTGACGATGATACTTTTCTTACCATAACGATCTTCAAGCAGTTGCAGCAAAGTAAGCCGGATTTCCTGTGTCATTGGCGTTAAGCCAAAGTCGTCCAGCACGATTAAGGTTTGTCGTTCCAGGTGATTAAGCAGTTTAATGTAGGAACCGTCAAGTTTAGATAAGGTAACCTTCTCAATAAGGCGGTTCATGTTCAAGTAAGTTGTTTTATAACCCTGAAGGCATGCCTGATGCCCTAAGGCACAGGCCAGATGGCTTTTTCCGCAACCAGTTGCGCCTGTAATCAGTACATTCTCTCCGTGCTGTAAATAGCGGCCTTCGCTTAGTAGTGCGAGCTGCTGTTTGCTTAAATTGCGTCTGGGACTACAATCTATTTGTTCAATGGTTGCAGGCAGACGCAGCTTGGCCAGCTTCAGATAATATGCGGTCTTCTCATTAATACGATTTTGCTCTTCTGATTGTACCAGATGGGCAATCAGGTCATGACCTTCAAGTTGTTGATTCATGGGTAGGTCTAATTGAGTTTGATACGCCTGGAACATGCCCTGTAGGCGAAGTGATTGCATTTGTTGAAGTGTTTGTGTCGTGTTCATTTTTGTTTATTATTTAGTGATTATTGATAGTGGTCTTTACCTCTTATATTATCATGTAGAGGTATAGATGATGCTTCTGAAGCAGGAGCCGATTTATCCATTCCTCTCTCAAGGATGTTTTTAATGAGCGTATAGTTTACGCGAGTGCCAGTCAATGCTCTATTGCAGGCTGCCTCTAACCTGTCTGAACCATATTTCTTCTGCAGCATCAACATTCCGAAACAGGCTTTGTAATTCTGCTCGATATAGATACTGTTTTCAAGCATTAGCCCTGCTGCCTGATGGGTCGATGTTCCAATACGAGCTGCCTGTTGCAACAGATCCTCGCGGTTCCATCCTTTGATCAGTTGCATACGCTGGTGATGAGGCGGCATATGTTCGGCTAGCGTTGTATATGCTTTATTGTGACCGTCTCTTCGATGTAGTGCAATGCGTTGGTGATCCAGATAGACTTCCACCGTCCGTTGATCATAAAGTACTTTAACCTTTTTACCGACATGGACATAGGGAACACTATAGTATCTGTGGTCTTCTGAGAGCTGAACGTGATAGTTACGCTGAACAGTGAGTTGCACCACTTTTTTGGCACTAAATGGTTGTGGCGGTAGTGGCTTCAGAGAGGATTGTTCCTGCTGTTCAAAATAATGCCAGCGACTGTATGGGGTGCTTTTGTAAGGTTTATTATTGAGTAGCAGCAGTTGCTCGTGCACAGCCGCATTAAGTGCCTTAAGATTGGTAAACTCCCGTTTCCTAAGTGGGCCATATACGTTGTTATATATGATATTTACAGCTTTCTCGACCATCGCTTTATCACGTGGGCTGTATGGTCTGGTCGCACTAAAGGTAGTGGCATAATGCTCACTGAGTTGTGTACAGATATCAGTAAACAATGGTTCATAGCGATTTGGCTGCTTTACAGCGGTTCTTAGGTTATCACAGAGAATCGTATTAGGAGCTCCTCCATAGAATAATAGCATAGCGTTGATGCAATGAACAAAGTCGGCTGTTTGCTGACTATGTACTGCCTCGCAGAAGATAAGCCCGCTAAAAGGTAGAATTGCGATAAATACTTCCCATTCGATCAGTTCTCCGGTAGCAAGATCAATATAATGGAGCTTTTTACCTGCAAAGTCGATCATGATCATATCAGCAATGGAATATTCCATATGCATTGTCACATCCAGTTTCTTAAGATACTGGTTAAGGTGATGACAATAATGGCTGTAAGCGTATCCATCAGGATGCTGCTGTAAGTATTCCCGCCAAAGCAGTTGACGGGTGACTCCAACTTTGCCTAATTCTCCCTGCGCGTATTTCAAATGGACAACCAGTTGTTCAAGTCGATGCATATCGTGAACGGTATTGTCATTGGTATACGCCTTTTCAGCAAGAGCTTTATTATCCGGATGCTGTTGCTGAGTAGAATCATCAGAGAGTAGACACAGATATTTACGCACGCTATTGCGGCTAATACCTATGCGGCGTGCCATCTCCCGTATTCCAACTCCATCATTGTGAAGTTGTAAAAGCTGTCTTAATTGTTCCATTGCAATGGGCGTTTGTGTCATGCTCCCACATTTTTAGGAGCAAATAATAACAAAAGCCCTTACTAATGACTGTCCGCAGGTGGGTCAACATGCCAGAATGGCAATCCGAGCTGTGAACACAGCAACCCAAGGTGGGTCAACATCCCAGAATTATTCGGCAATTAGCTATTTTATTAATAATTATGGGTGGGTCAGCATCCCAGAATGGTGGGTCAACATGAATCAGAACGGTGGGTCAACATGGTCCAGAATCTACATCAAAGATCATCACATAGATGCTGTCTACCGGATGCTTACCTAAAACAAGCAGCTTAATAATTTGTCCATTTTTTTGTTGCAAATCCACTTCAATTAAATAATTAGCTCGTTCCCTTTTCTGAGAGGGCTTTAGAACTTTTTTGTTAGTATGTCCTTTAACATAGCATGATCAAGACTTAGATCAGCATATAGCTTCTTTAAGCGAGCGTTCTCTATCTCTAAATCCTTTAGACGCTTAAGTTTCTGGGATTCCATCCCACTGTATTTTTTGCGCCAATTGTAAAAGGTAGCTTTAGAAATGCCATGTTCGCGGCAAATGCCAACAACGTCTCGACCGGAGTCGAACTCTTTCAGTAAGTTCAGAATTTGAGTTTCTGTAAATGTGCTCTTTTTCATATCGGGGTAGCTTAAAATTACAAAATTTGTCCATTTTAAGCTGTCCTATTTTCCGGGATGTCTACACCATCATTGAATGGAAAGACGCCCAATGAGGTTATTGAATGTATGCGTAATCCCCAGCGCCCTATTGGTAATGTACTTGCTTTGAGTATGAACTCAATATAATTGCGTGATAATATTTTATATTTTTAATTGTAATGGTAAAATTGGCTAATGATTTTATTAAAAAGATTATTTAATTAAATAATAATCCTATTATGATGCTATATTACAGCTGTCGTATAAACAGATTCTATAAAAAAAACAAGTGTGCAACGGGATTGTTTTTGTAAATATGCTTGACGTTAGTGTTGTGATAGTTGTATTTGACGCTAATGTGAGGTAAGTGCTGATTGGAAATTGTGTTGGATTCGGGCGAACTATTGTCAAATAGACTGAAGTTGTATTAATACAAAAAGACGCGTTGCCCGGTAATTTATAAGTAATGGTACCTTGTATATAAGCACTTGTCCAGGCATACATTTTTCCTTCTTCAGTTCTTGCTTTAAATGCAAATATTCCTCCGCTCAGAGCTAGTATGCATATAATAGCGAAGATGATTTTTGCTTTTTCATGTTTTAAATTTATTTTAAGCGGAGATACTCTTATCTAAGAGTATAAATTTGTTGATGTTTTGTGAGATGTGAGATAACTGGCTATAGAGATTTTTCATATAGCCAGTTATTTTGTTGACATTGTAATTCAATCACAATATTATATCACAACTGTTGTGTATACATTTTCAGTGAAAACGCATGTGTGGTAAGGAATTGTTTTTGTGAATGTTCCTGATGTTAGTGTAGTAATGGTAGTGCTTGGTGCAGTTGTCCTATAAGTACTGGTAGGAAGTTGTGTAGGATTGGGTCTTACATCTGTTAAGTTAATTGCTGTAGTGTTTATACAGAAAGAACTAAGACCTGGTAATTGATAAGTAACAGTTCCTTGTACATAGGAGTTCGTCCATAGATAAGATCTACCTATTTCTGTTCTTGCTTTAAAAGCAAATGCTCCGCCTACTAAAGCGAGAATGCTGATGCTTGCTAGAATGATTTTTGCCTTTTTCATTTTTTTCTTTTTTATTGTTTAAGTACCTACTCTCTTATACTGGTTTTCGGTTTCCCCATATCCGGATATTTTGATATTAAAATCAGATACTTTCTAATAAGTATTCTCTAAAGAATGCAGTTCTATGGGTTTTAAACCAAGAAGTTTTTATATGAAAATTTCTAAAAACTATTTTTTTTCTCGCTTTTTAATGCTTAACGCTGTTTTAATAAATGATTTTAGAATTTCTTTCGATTGTTGATACAAAAATAGATGCCTGATTTGTTTTGTTATTTGTGAGGTGAAGTTTTTAATTAGTAGATATAGGATTTTGTTCGTAACGACCATGTTAATGTGTAACTGTATGCCTTAATAATAATGGTTATAAGGAAATATTAGGGATGTGGATCTGTCAAAATGAAAGCGCTGTGTTCTGGAAGAGTGTATTGACTAATCTAAGGGCTCGTGTAGTCGAAGATATTTTGATCACAAGTACTGGTAATCTGAAAGGCTTTGTTGACGCGATCAAGTCTGTGTATCTCCGGAAAAACTCAGGTCTGCATAGTTCATCAACTAAGGAACTCACTAAAATTTGTGGTCTGGAAAGACAAGAAGCGGTCCACTATTGCTTTATGCGAGATCTATAGTGCTCCAGACGGTGATATAGCACTGGCAACCCTACAGCACTTGATGATAACTGGGGTGCCAAATATTCCTACATCGTCAAATTCTGGCATAGCAATTGGGATTATCTATCAACCTTTTTGAGTTTTCCCTGAAAATTTTTAAGATTATTTATACGACTAATCTGATTGAAAATGTAAACCGGGGAATCCGAAAATATACCGAAGCCAGAAGCATATTACCGGGTGAACAGGCTGTCGAAAAGTGGTCTATCTCAGTCTGATGCAGGCTCAAAAAAATGGACCATGCCTCAAAGAGACCACCCCATTATGTTAATACAGTTTATTAATCTTTTGGGTCAAGAGCGATGCAACTTACAAATATGGTCAGGACAAACAATTTACACAGTTATCTTAACGCTCCACTTTTCTTACTGTATCCATTGCGGCTGTTAGGGTGCTCCACACCTTCTGGTGCAGGTTTCTCGTAACCTAATAGCTCCTCCATTTCAGCTTTGAGCATCTCCTGAATACCCAAACGGTACATTTCATGGAAAGATCGGAGAGATCTTTACTGGATTTGATTTCACCGTTTTTCGGACGGTTGGCCAGCTTTCTTGAATGGCTGCTGTAGCTTGTCCACCAGATAACTGATTAGTTTAGAGATAGGATTTTAATCAGAGAATGCTGGCAATTCAAAACAGCAGCCTCTGCATGGCCTCTTTAACCTTCACAGTTATCTTAATACTCCCGGTCAAGAGCTATGCAATTTACAACCATGACCAGCGCGTACAGCTCACACATTTGTCTTAACATGCTCTGTTGAAATATTCTCTATCTCGTAACTTATAACTCTATCTCCTTAACTAACTTTCCTATTAAAATTAACGTGTTAACCTAAGTTTATATGAAATTTAAAGCCCCATTATTTTCTAAAGCTTTTGTTTATGATATTTTAGATAGAAAAGATAATAGATGGTTATTGTTCGGCTCTACTATATTGGCGATATTTTTTCTAATATTAATTCTTCGGCTTTATCCTTATCCCAACTTCCTCCCTGATTCTTATTCCTACATAGACGCCGCACTCAATAACGTCAATATCAACATGTGGCCAGTCGGCTATTCAAAATTCCTCCGGTTTATAAGCGTCTTCAATAGATCTAGTGCAGGACTGGTTATTTTCCAATACATGCTATTACAATTCTCAATACTATTCTTTTTATTTTCAATCAAATATTTACTAGCGCCTGGTAAATGGCTCATTGGTACATTGTTCGCTCTACTAGTACTGAATCCCCTCTG
This sequence comes from Chitinophaga pinensis DSM 2588, assembly GCF_000024005.1. NCBI lineage: Bacteria > Pseudomonadati > Bacteroidota > Chitinophagia > Chitinophagales > Chitinophagaceae > Chitinophaga > Chitinophaga pinensis. The sequence continues at coordinate 39,391 of NC_013132.1, read as the reverse complement.
GCTATACATCTCTAACTTTGTATCGAGCGATGCACTATTCGCGACCTTCAGCTTACTCTGGCTAACTACCCTGTTCTGGCTCATTTATGAACCCAATATAAGAATGTTCGTATTTCATGCACTAATACTAGGTTTTGTATTTTCTGTGCGATATAACGCTTTATATTATCCAATTATCAGCATCTTGGTGATTTTTATGACCAAAGGCGTACTAAAGGAAAAGTTGTTGAGAATAGCTATTGTATTACTCCCTGTGGCCTGGTTCGTCACATATACTACCTTGACTTTTAAAGAGCAACTCGGTGTTTCGATATTCTCCCCTTTTGGAGGCTGGCAAATGGGCAGTAATGCATTGTTTATGTATGCCCATGTTCCCCCTAAACGGACAAACATCCCTAAACAATTTGTGAAGCTGCATAATTTCACTATACAGCATATGGACTCGCTTAGTAAACTCAAGCAACGTCCTGACGGCGAACTTGGGATCTATTACTTATGGGATGAAAAGGCGCCTTTAAAGCTCTATTTAGCCGACAAGTATAAAAAAGACAGCACTACGCCGTATCTAAAGCGTTGGGCTTCTGTATCGCCTCTATATGGCCAATACGGTACATGGTTGATCAAACAACATCCCGGTGCATTTCTGAAATACTATATCTGGCCTAATTTTTTAAATTACTACTCACCTCCAACTGAGTTCTTGGGCATTTACAACATGGGTAGCGATACTGTTGATCCTGGTGCAGTCAGCTGGTTTGGATACAAATCCAACAAGGTTCATCATTTCTCCAAAAACAAAAACATCATACTCACTGCTATATTCCCTTTGTTACTAGCCATGATCAATGTGATCTTCTTCTTCGGATTCATCGGTTTTGTAATACTGGGAGGTTTTTCAAAAGTCAGCCCATACTACCGGAAAGTCCTATGGGTAATGCTAATGATCTGGCTAGGTAACCTTGCGTTTAGTGTACTGGCGTCGCCAATAGTATTAAGATACCAGGCATTTCCATTTATATTCACGCTGACTTTCGCAGTGCTATTATTAGGTTTTGTCATCCAAGAAAGCCGGCAAGAATCAAAGCCGGCCGAAGAAAACCCAATTCCCGACCCAGCCATATAATTATCCGCTTTCTCCTAACAAATGAGAATAAATACTGTGGTATTTTAGAACAGTTAACCAATGACCCTCTTGAGGCGCCCTGTTTCACATTTATCAATACCACATTATGGAGTCAAAAAGAAAAGCCATTATCATTGGAGCAGGTCCTGCTGGATTGACTGCTGCTTATGAGATGTTACAGCGTACTGATATTATCCCTGTTATATTAGAGAAAAGCGGAGATATAGGTGGTATCTCAAAGACAATTAACTTTAAAGGCAACCGTATGGATATCGGCGGCCACCGTTTTTTCTCTAAATCAGACAGAGTGATGCAATGGTGGTTGAATATACTGCCATTGGAAGAAGGGAATGATACACATAAGATCTCATATCAGAATAAAACGAGAGAAATAAATAGAAAAGACTTCCCTGGCATTAAGAGCGATGATCCTGATAAAGTGATGCTGGTGCGCAACCGGCTTTCCAGGATTTACTTTTTGCGGAGGTTCTTTACCTATCCTATTACATTATCCGTAGACACTTTGAGGAAGCTAGGTGTTGGCCGGACGATCGCCATTCTCATATCCTATTTATGGGCGCAGTTATTCCCTAAGAAGCCAGAGAAGAGTCTGGCTGATTTCATGATTAATCGCTTTGGAAAGACTTTATATAATCTCTTTTTTAAAGACTATACGGAGAAAGTATGGGGAGTACCATGTAATGAGATCCCTGCAGAATGGGGGGCACAGCGTATCAAAGGGGTAAGCATCCATAAGGCTATTGAACACGCAATACAGGAATTATCAAAAAAGAAGACAAAGAATCAGGGGGATGTCGCACAGAAAGGAACAGAAACGAGTCTGATAGAAAAATTCTTCTATCCTAAGCTAGGACCAGGACAGCTGTGGGAGGAGGTAGCGAGACAGGTACAGGAAATGGGCGGTATTATCCACATGCATTGTGATGTAAAGAATATTTATACAGAAGATAATAAGGTGACAGTGGTAACGGCTGTAAACAGGCAGACTGGTGAAGAAATGAGATTGACAGGTGAATACTTCTTCAGTACAATGCCTGTTAAGGAGTTAATAGGCGGCATAGTAGGTGACGTACCGGTTCCCGTGAGAGATATTGCATCTAAACTCCAATATAGGGATTTCATTACGGTGGGTATTTTGTTAAGGAGATTATCTTTCCTAGATAAGCACACCGGTGAATGGAAGCCTTTGAAATTAGAAGATACCTGGATATACATCCAGGAGAAAGACGTGAAAGTAGGCCGTCTACAACTATTTAACAATTGGAGCCCATATATGGTTAAGGACCCTGACACCGCCTGGGTAGGAATGGAGTTCTTCTGTAATGAAACAGACGACTTTTGGAAACTACCAGATACTGAAATCGCCGCTCTGGCAATCCGGGAGTTAGAGAAAATAGGTTTGGCCTCCACAGACAATGTATTAGATAGTACTGTTCTGAGAGTGGAAAAGACTTATCCTGCATATTTCGGTGCCTACGAGCAATTTGATAAAGTAAGAGCTTATACAGATAAGCTGGAGAATATATTCCTGGTAGGACGCAATGGTATGCATAAATATAATAACGCAGACCATTCCATGCTTACTGCTATGGTCGCTGTGGATAATATCATTGCTGGTGTCACAGCCAAAGACAATATCTGGGCAATCAATACCGAACAAGAGTATCACGAAGAGAAATCCGGTGAAGAGGTGCCTGTTGCTACCGCCCCTAAAAAAGTCCCTTCGTTTAAGGAGTTTATATGGGAGCAACCCTGGAATAAGGCATTGATCTGGTTGGCAGGACTAGCAATCATTCTTCAATTCCTGATATTTAAACATTTCTATCCATCTGCAGGGTTTATTGATGGTGATTCTTATGTTTACCTGGAATCTGCATACGGCAATTTTAGCATCAATACCTATCCAATTGGCTATTCGAAATTTTTAAGATTCTTCAGCACTTTTACTATTTGGGATACAGCATTAGTGGGCTTCCAATACCTGCTGCTACAATCCAGTGCGCTAATGCTGGTATTAACACTGGCTTATTTCTACAAACCTGGGAAAGTGATATTTGGCTTGTTATTAGCAGGAATGCTTTTTAATCCCGTATTTTTTTTCATCGCTAACTATGTATCCAGTGATGCGCTGTTTCTGAGTCTAAGTCTGATCTGGTTTACATTGTTGTTATGGATATTACATCGACCTAATAAAGGGTTGATCATCTGGCACGCTGTAATTATCCTGTTGGCCTTTACTGTGAGATATAACGCGCTGTTTTACCCAATAGTGGCAGCTATTGCATTTCTAATTAGCCGACAGCCATGGAGAATGAAGGTAGTCGGCATGTTGTCAAGCATGGTCCTGATAGCAGGATTTGTCTGGCATACCAGCAATCAATATGACCGGCTTACTGGTATTCGTCAATTCTCTCCTTTTAGCGGCTGGCAGATGGCCAATAATGCCTTGTATGCTTATCGCTTTGTACAAGACGAACCTCCACCGCCCATGCCTGCGAAGTTTAAACAACTCGACAAGATGGTGCGAACTTACTTTGATACAACCCGCAACATCTTCATGCATCAACAAGAAATGATGATTGCAAATACCTGGTATATGTGGGATCCTAAGTCTCCGCTGCAGCAATATATGTATCAAAAGTTCAAGAAAGATTCCACAGCGCATATATTGAAGAAATGGGCGTCCGTAGGACCACTGTTCTCTGAATATGGTGCTTACCTGATAAAACAGTATCCAGTTACGTTTACCCAATACTACCTGGTTCCTAATACCATGAAGTACTATGCGCCACCGGTCGAGTTCCTGGATACCTATAATATGGGTAAAGACAGTATTGCGCCTATTGGCCAACAGTGGTTTGGATTTGAATCCCGCAAGTTAAAAACTCATTTCAAGGATCTGAAAGTCACCATTCTCAACTTCTATCCTATTCTTGTAGGAATGATGAACGTTGTTTTCATATTCAGCTTGTTTGGTTTTGTATTGCTGAAAGGATTCAAATACAATAAATCCTTGTCAGTCGGCTTACTGTTGGCCTTCGGTTTATGGATCATCAATTTTGGATTTAGCGTATTCGCATCCCAGATCGCCTTGCGATTCCAGATGCTGCCGATATTAATATTTTTCTCTTTCGGACTGTTACTGATAGATTATATCTGGAAAGCAGCCAATAATAAAATATCATAAAGATGAGAGTATTGTTTGTAGCCCTGTTATTGATAGGGATATTTAGTTGCGAAAGACAACGGCCTTTGCCGCCAGGAATCGGCAGGAAAATGCCCGATTTCAAAATTCAACTGTTAGATACCGCTGTTAAGATCAACACTGCATCTATTCCTAAAGGCAAACCAGTGGTATTGTTTTTCTTCGGACCTGACTGTCCATATTGTCAGGCATTAACAAGAGAATTGACAAAACGGATGGACGAACTGAAGGATACCCGGTTTTACTTTGTGACTGTAGCTGACTTTAAAGAGATCCAGATGTATGACACATTGTTCAAGCTGGATAAATTCCAAAATGTGACGATTGGAAAGGATGTTGATGGCTTTTTCTTTAGTTATTATAAAGCGCCAGGGTTTCCTTATCTAGCGGTATATAACAAGAAGAAAGAGTTTAGGGAAATTATCATTGGTGGTATCAATGTTGATTCGCTAAAGAAGGTGATAAGGAGCTAATTGACGTTCTATAATAAGAAATCTCAATAGCATGAAGTAGGTTCATAAATAGTGCTTACCCTAAGCTATTGAGATTTTATGGCAATAAGCAGAAATTGGAATCTTCCTATAATTCTTCTACTTATTAAAATTTAATATTTGTTTGTGGTTCTATCCATTAGTTCCAGTCGTTTCAGCCGAAGTGCCATTTGATGTTGGATTGTCGCATCGTAGTCATTACGTTTTTCTCCCATTTTACTGAACATAATTAGTAATTCCAATCCTAGTAATAGTAAGAACCATATTATCCATACAATTAGCGCTGCGCTGGAATCGGTTAGCAGTCTTTTCATGATATCCAGCTCGTCCAAAAAGCCCACTTTTGAGCTGATATCTTGTTCTAAGTTCGCTCTGAGTTGGAGCAGAGCTGAATCCTTTAGTTTTTTTTGATCACGAAGATATTTGATCTGATCATTTATAGGTGTAATTAGCTCTTGTTTGGGATTGGGAATCGTAGTGACGGTAACTGATGTTTGTGGTAATGTTCTAATTATATTCGATGTTCCAGTAGAATCCAACATAGTAGTCGGTACGGGTATGTTTGTCCTTTGTGTGGTTACTACTTTTGTCGTGGGATTCTTTGCAAGATCTTCGTTCAAAACATTCACATCTGATTCTTTCTTGAAAATAGTTGAATCAATTTCTGCGATTTGCCTTTTAAGTTCGGCAGCACGAAAACCATACACTTCGTTAACTTTGTTTTGTAGTACTAGAATTTTCTTCTGTTCGATGTCTTCTTTGAAGAGGATTTGATCTATAATAATCGAACCAATAATCGCCATCATTAATGCTATTGTGCCTCTAAATATAAAGAGGAGTTTGTTCTTATTCAATGCGAGTATGATCTGGCGTTCAATCTGTATGACCAAAATGATTAGAATGAGCGCGCCAATTATTGCTTGCCAGGTATTGCCTTTTATATAACGCGTAGTAAAACAGTAACCAATAAATGCCCATAGGATACACATGATAATTAGTGCGGATGTGTATTTTTTTACTGTTTTTGCAACAACTTCACTTGTTGAGCTGACAATGCTATAGTTGTATCCCGTTAAGAAGCACCCCGATTTAATCCACCAATCTTTCATGTTAATATTATTTATAGTTTTTTGCGAATAATATTATGATGTGAGATGGCAGCAAGCCCATTTTTGAATCCACGTGTATAGCTTAAAATTAATCCTTGGCTATCCCCTTGGCCATTCTTTGCATCAATTTCTATATCTTGTATTTTTTGAACATGATCCTCTGCAATCTGTTTTTTCATAATTAATTCTTCGACTGTGTCGATCATTCCGCTACGGCTACGACTGTCAATATGAAAGTTTATCTCTCTTATAAAGCTGTCATAGAATATATTTACTTTTTTTATGGTGCGATGTAAATCATTCTTTATAGATGCAATGTTCTCGTTTAAATTTGTAATATCAGGGTTAATCAGTGCATCCTCATATCCCTGATTCTCAAGGTTTCTGTCTAGAAACCGAAAAAGTAGGTCAATGTTATTGTCGATCTTTTCTTCCCTTTCTAAGCCAGTCTTGGCTGGAGTAAGATTAGTATCTATAAAGATATTTTCTGGTATTTCAGGATGTTGGCTGTTGACTGATGCTGTGACATCCTCTGAGTTTGTACCATTGAGTGATGGTGTGTTTCGATTGAAGTTCATGAAGCTCATAATACTAAAATTTGATAGTAGGGACTTTGTACTTTTTATGGCCACGTTGATGGCATCGCTCGCATAGAGTGATCAGGAGGTGATTCGAGTAGTCCCAGGGAGGTTTGAACTTACCTAACTGGGTGTCAAAATGATATTGTCTATGATGGACATGTAGATTGTCCTGAGATTGACAAATTATACATTTTTGTTGATCCCGAGTCAATATCTCATTCCTTTTTGCCTTCCATTGAGGATCAAATAACAATGTTTTGTAACTGCCATGCACGAATTGTTTTGTATTCTCAGAAGCAAGAGACTTTTCAGGAATATGTCCAGTTAACGAACTTGCTTTTATATATCTTCTATGTTTATCTGTTAATGATAGGTATTTGTAGGAAGAATTGAGTGGCATAATTCTATTACATCATTGGTTAGAAGTAAAAAGGTGAATGATAAAATGCCTACTGAATTTAATTTTTATTGTCAAATTTCAGTAATTACCGGACGGCCATCTTTGGTTGTCCGGTAAAAAACTCAAGATGCTCTGACTAAGACCCATGTTGCTCCATGTCCGCCACCTGATGAGCAAGGAGGGAATTTTTCTCCTTTAGATAATGGAATTTCATTTGAGGAATGATTAGAGCAGCGATAGATGCCGCTTTGCTGACAGATTTGTCCTGTAGTTCCATTCATAGTGTATTTTTTTTGGATGAATAATTACTTTAATGGGTTCTGAAATGACAGCTGAGTATGATTACTTAGTTGTAACTATTTCATAGGCCATTTGGTATTAGAAGTTGCAAAGCGAAACTGATAATAACATTCCTCTGAATAAATTTATTGAACTTAGTTATGTTTTGAAAGATTTGTATAAGGTAAATCTCCTTTGAGATACCTCCCAAAGAACTCCTCCTGCCTCTTCGTAAAATCCACCTGACACTCCCAATCATACAACACATGTCCTTCCCCTTTATATTCCAACAACCACACCGGCTTCCCCAATCGCCTCAATGCCGTAAACAATGCGACCGACTGTGAAAACGGCACCGCTCCATCTTCTTTATTATGCATCATTAATAATGGCGTATTTATTTTATCCGCAAACAATACCGGGGAACCATCTATATAAATTGTAGGATTTTTCCATGGTGCAACACCTTGATTAATCTGCCCCACTTCAGAAATAAAATGATAACTGCGCCCACTGAACCCGAGCCCACCATGCAGACCAAACAACTCCGCAGGTCCGGCGGAAGATTGTGCTGCAGCAAACAAATTAGAATGGGCGATAATGTAATTGGTTTCATAGCCACCGAAGCTATGCCCCTGTAAGCCTAGTTTAGCTGCATTTACATATGTGCGAAGAGAAAGAAACCTCACGGCCGATTCAACAGTCTGAAGAATGGCAGTGCCACTTTTCCCCGTAGGCCGATAAATATCAGGCACGAAAACAAGATATCCGTTGCTTACATACCAGGCAATCGTCAAGGTGCCTGAGCTGAGGCGGACATGCGGAAAGATGTTCAATTCATTACTCCGTTCCTCATAATAAGTAAAGATGACCGGATATCTCTTTGTACTATCAAAGTTTTCGGGTTTATATAGGATACCTGTTCCGGTGAGACTATCTGATATAGGCCAATGTACTAACTCGGCTGTTAACCAGTTAAAGTTATGTTGAGGTTGTATATCAGAAAAAGGTGAAAAGGTTTTAAAATCTGTAGTGATGACAAGATTGGGCGCCTGAGTAGCACTTTGCCGCTGTAGCAAGTATATATTTGCCTGCCTGGCTTTTATCGGCGGAGGTGGCTCAAAGACAACCAGCGCGGGGAAATGGTATACAACGGGATCCATCTTTATAGGTGCAGCCGCCGGATTGGTCCCAAGTGTAATAGACATGAAGCCGTTATTCTTGTTGCGATCCAGGCAAGTAAGTAACACAGAATCGCTAACTGACAATATTGACAGCTGATGTGGATAAACGACCCGCACGACCGTTTGATGTTGGTGGCCGTAGTGATTAGTAATATTTACGGGTGCTGTTTGTCCCGAGGGATCCAACATCCAGATATCATATTCATCATATATCAGTACCCGCTGATCATTTGCCAACCAGCCTGCAATCCCGTAAGTGAAAATCTCCTTCCGGTTAATCCGCTCACGTATGAATGAAACGGTTATAGATTCCGTAAGACAACGGGTTTTTCCAGTAGCGATTTCATAAGTAAAATATTGTTGACCAGTAATATCATACCATATCACAAACAGCTCTCCTGGTGAAAGTTGGAAGTCTCTTACTTGCTGAGGAGCATGGATAATATTCTTTTTCAGCCCATTAGAAAGAGATATAAGATCATAGCTCCTGATCTGCTGATCATTCCAATAGCCATCTTCTTCATTTACCACATTAGAAACTAGTGCATATTTATTACCTGACGTCGACACCAGCGTAGTATCAATATTCTCAAGATAAGTGACAGTACCTCCGCTAACAGGAACAACCGCCGTATAAGGACTATATGGATCAGGCGCAGACTGTGACTGTAACCGAACATCCCGATAATCCCAGATGCTTACCTTGCTATAAGAAGATTCGTGCTGCTTATCTCGCACCTTGACTGTTTTGAAAAACAGCAATTGATCATCCTCGCTGAATTGTAAAGGCATATTCGCTAGTGCAGGAGCGTTAATAACATACCTTCCACTATCCATACCGTTACTAAAATAATGTAGTTGTACATCCGGCTGTGTGCCGCTTGTAAAAGCAATGGCTGTATCAGCATGTGCAAATACGAGATTATCAATATTAGAACGGGAACTGATCTTTCGCAGATGCATAGTTGCTAAATTCAACCAGACAAGACTATCTCTGAAATTGAGCAATAGGACACTCCCAGATTCATTGAACAAAGAAGACACAACCCCTTTGAATGCGTATTCTTTAGTAGTGTGTAGGTCCTTTAATACCAGCGTATCGGAGACCTTGGCCGTGATCCATTTACCACCTGCAGCTAAAGTATAATTACTCAATCGCTTATCATATGTAATAGTATTATTACGAAGCTTTAGTATGCCCAATCCCTGTGGAGAGGAGAAAACAAGATGTTGATTATCTGAAGTAAATGCAGCATCCATTACCCCGGAGAATATCCGGCTGTAATTCCCATGAACAGATCGTACCACCAGCGAACTCCCTGCCACCTCCGATCCGTAAGTATACCAGATGTATTTCCCATTGTCGGAGATATTATAATTCAATAGCATGTCCCATCCTTTGTAAGTCATATTAGTGATGGGAGGCTTCTGGGCATTGACAACAGAAAGTGTACAAACGAGCAGCAGCAGGATAAACAGATATCTCATAATGATGGAGTAACTTTAAAGTAGCTTGAAGATGCCGTATAACGCTTAGTAGATAGCGATAATTCGTAGCAATTATTATACCTCAGTACTATGTACCAGTATTAATAAAATGGGGATCTTTAGGGAATCGAACATTTTGAGAAGACCTGTATTCAAATACATTCCTAGCTAAATATTTCATTTCCATTTCATCTTACGTTAAAACATTGCCGGCCGGCTTTATGGGTATGCCGAAAACCATCAGAAAAGAGTAGGCACTTTTTGAGAATGATTTAATCCCTCTATATGAAGAAAGCCAAGATCATCATAGTGCTGATCGCATTATTTGCTGTTGCCGGAGGTATGCTGGCATTTAAGGCAAGGTTTACAACCGATCAGGTATTCGTGACTACCACCATCGTTACCGTAGAAAGAAACGGTATTGTTTATTATGTCACCGGTAATCTCTGTACATCAACCAACAGATGGGTACATACGCAGCTGGGTGTATTCACTACTGTCTGGCATCTGCTGACCGTGCCATATACCACACTTACATTAACACAAATAGGAGGTCCTTTAACCATGACCTTACCATTCTATCCTTGTGTGACAACATTCACACGTACCACTACTATCATTTAGTACGATGCAGGGCTTGTCGTTACGGATAAGCCCTGCTTTTTAATATCCGCTATATCCAAAGTAAACCTGCCATGTGGAAAGTATCTTCGAGCGTCTCCACATTAATCACCATCACAAAATTCCAGTATGAAAAAAGCTAAGTTTTTGTTGGCCGCTCTGCTTGTACTATCAGTTAGCGCAGGCATCTTTGCATTTAAAACAAACCGGTTTACCAGTATTTCCGCCTGGAAGTATACGACTATGGTAAGAAGTGGTATTTTACCATATTATACAACCACCTTTTTCTGCACCTCATTGGCAGACGTATACTATATCACTAACGGTGGTAGCTTGTATACGACCACTTTTTATAGTGTAGGTTCTCCAACCGGCGTAATTACTCTGGTGGCCCCTAACGGCGCGGCTATTACAATAGCTGATCAGCCTTGTTCTGTAACAACTACTTATCTCACGACCGCATTTTAATCGAACCATCTCAGCCGGGCCTATTACTGCCCGGCTGTTTGATGCGTCAGCGTCTGATTCACCTTCCGCATCTCTTCCGCCTTTATCTTCATCACCGCCCTGTCATACGTCATAAAACCATTCTCCTCCGACTCTACATCATACGGCTGGGTATAGATAGCCCCTGACAATCCCTGCACCTCATACTTCTTCAGCCGCTCCATCATATACGCATACCGCTGTGCAAACCGGTCAGCCGTTACTTGTATATAACCCCAGCTGGTCGCAGGCGCCCATTGATGTCCTGGCGTCGGCACACGTACGCCTCCCCATTCTCCTAGTACCCTGGCTTTGCCAGGCAGCGCCGGCGAGATATAAGGCCCTGGATAATAATGCACATCTGCCACCTCACTACTGATCCAACGATCACTGACGGGTGTATCGCTGTATTCATCCAGGTTTTCCCCGGAATGACCATTGATAATACGGGAAGGATCACTTTGTTTCATCGACTCTGTGAGTGTTTGTTGATTGTATTTCCCCCATCCTTCATTAAACAGGATCCACATAACGATGGAAGGGAAGTTATGCAGCTGACGCAGGTTCTCCGCATTTTCCTGCTCGAATTGAGAGGTGGCGTAGTAATCGTCATCCGCACAAGGAACCATATCCTGCCATACCAACATCCCCAGACTATCCGCATAGTAATACCAGCGGTCGGGTTCCAGTTTGACATGTTTCCGGATGGTATTGAAGCCCATATCTTTAATGGCTTTGATATCGTATAATAAAGCAGCATCAGTCGGCGCGGTATACAGCCCTTCCGGCCAATACCCCTGATCCAGTACGCCCAGATGAAAGGTATATTTGTTATTGAGGAATAACCGGGGCATACCGCTACTATCAGCCTGCACATTAATTTTCCGCATCCCGAAATAGCTCTTGACCGAATCAATGACACGACCATCCCGTAACAGACGAACAGTCATATGATAAAGAAAAGGATCTGCCGGACTCCAGAGACGTGCATAAGGAACACCCAGGTCCAGCATACTGCCTGCCCGGCCTTGCGTATGACCAGCAACGACAATACCGGCATAAGCTGTGACGTCAACAGTAACGCCGGTAGTATCCGACGTATTGACCCGCAGATTCAGGCAATGGGCATCGATATCCGGAGTGGAATAAATGTCTGTGATATAAGTAGGTGGAACCGTTTCCAGCCAGACCGTTTGCCAGATGCCGCTGACGGCGGTATATAAGATCTTCCTGGGCCGCAGGCTCTGTTTCCCACAGGGATTAGGACCGAGATTGGAAGGATCTAGCACGGTGACGACCAGCTCATTATCTCCCTCCTGCAAAGACGCTGTAATATCAAAAGAGAAATGTTGATAGCCTCCCATATGCCTCCCCAGGAGTTTTCCATTCAGGAAAACGGCTGCCCGCCAGTCGACCGCTCCAAAGTGCAGCAATACGCGTTTGCCACCATGGGTATCAGGTTTGCGAATGTTCCGCTTATACCAGAGTCTTTGCGTCGGCAGTAATTGTTTCTGCACACCAGAGAGGGCTGATTCAATCGCAAAAGGTACCAGTATCTCTCCATCGAATTTATGCGGCATACCGGCATCCCAATGCGTAATCGCATAGTCCCAGAGACCATTTAAATTCTCCCACTGAGAGCGTACCATTTGTGGACGTGGATATTCCGGTAGCGCATTGGAGGGAGAGACGGCTGTTGCCCATCGCGTCTGGACCGGTACCGGTTGCATAGACCAGCGACCCGAAAATCGATCGCCCTCACCAATGGCAAGGGCGATCTGGAAATAGGGGAAACATAGGGTAACAAACAAAAGCGTGCTTTTAAACGGTTTCATGTACCTGGGTTAAGTATGTTTAACGGGAGTGTAATCAACGTAAAGAGAATTTAACTGGCATATGACAACTGGTATATGTTGCGATATAATTGAAATGGTAACATTGCAAGAAAAAGGTCCCGGCTAGACAGCCAGGACGTTGTTTTCCTCAATATACCATTAAATGTTCTTGTCGTATTTTAGATCGTTATGGCAACGAAAACGAATAATATTGTTCTTTCTGTTTTAAAGTTACGTCATGCCTGTACGATTCATGTTAGGAGTTCTACGACGAACTTTGGAAAAAAAGAATTTCTCTCAAGAGTTGATACTGCTGTTTTTCCGAAGCTCTCTCGGACTCAATGAAAATCGCTTCTTGACCGCGTAAGAGAAGCTGGAATAATCCGTGTAACCGAATTCTTCCGCAAGATCCTGCAAGGGTACAGTCGTTTCCGTGAGTTTGCGGTAAATGATACGCATACGTGCATTCTGGAAGAAGTCGTATACCGTAATACCGTGACGACTCCGGAAAATTTCTTCCAGTTTCTTTTCATTTGTACCGGCAAATCTTGAAAGCTGTTTGAGGGTTGGAGGTGATGGCTGCTGTAGATGTTTCAGCAGGTGTACTTCTGTACGCTCACCTCTTTCGTGATCGGCGGCACTCAGGCCGTTGGCATCTGTTAAATAACGTGTAAGCATATCAAGTGATTCAATGATGAATTCTCCTGTTTTCTGTTCTCTGTATTTTTCGCTGGCAGCTTTAGGTAACTGGCGTTCTGTTATGTCCTGTATAATGTTGCGAAGCCGCTCATGGGCAATCATATTCTGATCCAGGAGAGTAATGGTATTTTCATTCGATAATTTATTGAGTAATTCCTGTACGACGGGGAAACTTTCCTGATAACTTCTTAGCTCTTCTATGGGTATCTGAATTTCCAGGGCGACGTACAGACCAGGTGATTTAAACCTGACCATGTGACGAAGACGCGGTGTTACGACAATGTTCATCTGATGCTGAAAAGTTTCGCTTTCGTGGCCATTCAGCTCGTAAAACATATTTCCCTTTAAAGTATGGTGGAGCAGCAAGTCGTCCACGTTTCCTTTTACTTTGAATGCTGTCGGTTTATTAATGATATAATGACTCATCCACGCCTTATAGTTGTGATTGGCTACCTGCTGGAACAGGATACAGCCAAAGCTGTCACTCACCGCATAATACGGCTGGGTGCCCTGCAGCGCGTAGCTGGAATAGGCCGCAGGCAGGCCGGGGGTAAACAATATCGGCTGCCCTATTTGGGTTGAAATGGACAATGGTAGGGTCATCGTACTACCAAATTATAGAACGGTACTGCAGCCTCATTACCAGTGTTCAATTTTTTATTTTTCCGTTTTGCGTAAGTCAAATTCCCGTTTCGTCTTGTTTTTCCATTTTAGCTCCCCGACTTTTGTCCCTTAAATCGGTAAGGAGACTCTATGCGACTGATGTGACCGGCCCCTACCGTACGGAAGCAACTCATTCTTAACATTTTTTGTCTGCTACATGGGGAACAATACGCAAGCAAACGGCAAGAAAAAAGGCCCATCCTGGAGAAAAAAACTCAATGCCTGGTTACACCTCTGGCTCGGACTGGCATCCGGGATTGTCGTATTTATCGTCGCTTTGACCGGCTGTATTTTCGTGTTTCAGAAAGAAATCAGTGAATGGGTACACCATGATATTCTGTTTGTCACCCCTGCTCAGCAGCCAGCACTTCCCCTAAGTGTATTACAGGAAAAGGCCCAGGCTGCTCTTGGAGAGGAATTTCCGGTACTCAGCACCTTTACCTATCGTCAGCCTGATCGTGCATGGGAATTTATTACGTACAAAGACGGCGACGAAAATGCCCTGACGCTTTTTGGTACCACCGCATATTATAAAACAGCATATGTCAATCCGTATACCGGTCAGGTAACCGCCGTGCGTGATATGAAGAAAGATTTCTTCGTGATCGTGAAGTACCTGCACTGGAGTCTGCTATTGAATGATAAATACGGCCAGCCGATAGTAGGCTGGAGCACCTTTATATTCGTTATCCTGCTCATTACCGGACTCATACTCTGGTGGCCTAAGAAATGGTCGAAAAAAGCCCGCGAACAGAGCTTTAAGATCAAATGGTCGGGCAACTTCAAACGCGTCAATTACGACCTCCATAATGTTTTAGGTTTCTATGCCATGGCTGTAGCCCTGGTAATCGCTCTGACAGGGATGGTATGGGCCTTTAAATGGTTCCAGACGACCGTCTATGTGGTCGCTTCCCGTAGCGTTACGCCGCCGAAACATAAAGAAGTTTTTTCTGATACCCTGGCGCTGCCACTGGCCAATGTTAAACCATTGGATATTGCTTATGCTACGGCTGTAAAGCAGTTCCCGGAAGCCAGACGTATCGGTATACGGGCAACACCTGCCGCAAATAAGGCGACTATACGGATGTCTGTATACTGGGGAAAAGAAACCTACTATGACCGGGATGACCTGCAGTTTGATAAAACCACAGGTCAACTGTTGTTACACGAAACAGCAAAGGATAGAAATGCCGGTGAGAAACTGATCGGTATGAACTATGATATTCACGTAGGCGCGATCGCCGGATTACCAGGCAAAATCCTTGCATTCTTCGCAAGCCTGATCTGTGCAAGTTTACCAGTTACCGGTTTCCTGGTATGGTGGAATAAGGGAAAGAAAGAGAAGAAAGCGGCCAAACACAACAAACAGCATCACAAGAAAATACATCATGCGCATGCCGGAGAAAATGTCGTATCAGATGTAGCTGCACATTAATAACACTTAGTAATAGCCCACATACACATGGAAAAGCGCTCCGGAAATTACCGGGGCGCTTTTCTTTTGCTTGTATGCTTATTGGGGTTAGATCGGGAGCTGGCAGCCTGGGGATAAACAGGTACCACATGATCTTTTGCGGCAGTGGCAATGATTTTCCTGATAATCTTTTTATCAATCTGTTCCAGGTGATGTGTAAGTAATGCGGGGTCCATGAGCGTAAGGATTAAGGTGACGGGGTGTTTGTACAGTACAAATGTAGCCTCAGAATGAGGCATCAGACAATGGGAAATACACGGTTTCAGGGGAGGGTAATTTTCCCGTAGGAAAATGATAGAAAATGAAAAAGCCTTTCACGTACTACGTGAAAGGCTTTTTCATAAAAAATTACAGTACTCAGGATACCCCCGCAAATACTTCCAGTTGCCGTTTCAGCGCTTCTTCCGGTATACCGGTCAGTGCTTCCGCTTTCTGGGCAGGGATGACTTCTTCTGCCATCAGTCTACGGACCATCCTGTCGAAACGTCCCGTCTTTTCCTGGCCGGTATAACATCCCAGGCCGGTTTCGTCCTTGTTCTCCGCGATCATACGAAAGAAGGGAGCTGTTTCTTTCCGGTCGATGATGTCTTTGAAGATGGCGTGCCGCATAATGACCTGCATCGGAAGACCATACTGCTCCTTGATGCAGATCAGTTCTCCGGGAGCAATGGCCGTCCTTTTAGCGCCCAGCAGTGATTCCAGCGTGTCGCCGGGCAGCAGCATGGCGGTCGCAAAAGTCTGACAGATCCTGTCTTTGTCGGCAGTCTCCGGCACTGTCAGTAACAGTTGACCTAATTCATACAGTGCGTAATAACGCTTGATGTCGGCCAGCCGGTCCTGATGCAGTACGATCAGCGGTACCTTGTCAATCCAGGCGCCCAGGGCGTCGAATGTAACAGGTGCATCTACTTCAATGACGCGGATAGACTTTTCTTCCAGCATCCCTGTAATGTTGTGAATAGGGCCTTTGCCCAGGTCCCACTTATCCAGTAGCCTGACAGCAATAGCAGCCGCTGCCGTCTCATCCGCTACCGGAAAGGTCTTGAGTGGATTGCTGAATCTAACCGGCATGTTGAGCAGAGATTCTGCCTGCAGATAACGCTCAAGTACGCCTTTCACCTTCTCCTTAATACTGTCGATCTGTTTAGATGGTACGTTCCCTTTACGCGGAAATTCAAAATCCGGCAGTCTGAATGCCGGTTGTCCTTCAAAGTAACCTGGTTTTACCCCCAATGCAGCTGATAACAACAATAAGATCTTACGGGAGGGATGCATTACATCAGCTTCATATTTACTCAGCGCCTGTTTTGTAATGGAATTGGCTGTCTGATTGGCCAGATCCTGCAGGGACCAGCCTTTAATTTTACGTGCGGCTTTTAATCGTTCTCCGAAATATTGCATACAGTTTAGATTTAGGGAGGGGTGTGGTCGGCAAACATATAATTATTTACGCAAAGAGTGAACATCCGCAGGTAGGACCTTTCATGAATTTAATATCTTTAGCGGAAATACAACTTGCTCATGAAAGACCTGCGTTCTCTTTTACTCCTGGCTACACTGGCCGCCGCCTGTAATACAGGCACAAAGCAGACGGGCCAGGGAGACGACTCAACCGCCATTAAAGCCATTGACTCCGCTGGTCTGGTACGCGACATCGCCGTACTGGCTTCCGACGAATTTCAGGGCCGTAAACCCTTTACCATAGGTGAAGAGAAAACCCTCGCCTACCTGGAAAAACGATTTAAGGAAATCGGCCTGGAACCGGGTAATGGTACCAGTTATCTACAGGATGTCCCTATGGTGGAAATCCTGTCCAAGCCGGAAGGCGACCTCCGGATCAAAGGGAAAACCGGCGATCTGAAACTGTCTTACCTCGATCAGTACGTGGCCGGTACCAAACGTGTACAGGACCAGGTGTCTATTAATAACTCCGAAATGATCTTTGCCGGGTTCGGTATCGTAGCGCCGGAATATAACTGGAATGACTATGCGGGACTGGATGTAAAAGGTAAGACCGTTGTAGTAATGGTGAATGATCCGGGCTTCTATGACAGTACGCTGTTCAAAGGAAAGACCCGCACCATGACCTACTATGGCCGCTGGACATACAAATTTGAAGAAGCTGCCCGTCAGGGAGCCGCCGGTATCCTCATTATTCATGATGTGTTGCCCGCCAGTTATGGCTGGACCGTTGTGCGCAGCGGCTGGTCAAAACCTAAACTGGACCTGCAGACGGCTGATAATAACATGAGCCGCGCGGCGATTGAAGGATGGCTCACCCAGGAATCTGCCAGGAAGCTGTTCCAGCTGGCAGGTGTATCTGACACGATTATCAATCAGGCGAAACGTCCGGGATTCAAACCGGTATCTTTAGGGGTAAGCGCTTCCCTCACGCTGCATAACAAGACCCGTAAATCTGTTTCCCACAACGTAGCCGCACTGCTGCCGGGAACAGACCGGAAGAATGAATACATCATTTACTCTGCTCACTGGGATCATCTGGGTGTAGGCGAAGCCGTGAAAGGCGATACCATCTATAACGGGGCACTCGATAATGCATCTGGTGTATCAGGGCTGCTGCAGCTGGCCACCGCCTTCAAGAAACTGCAACATCCTCCTAAACGTTCTGTATTATTCCTGGCACTGACGGGTGAAGAACAGGGTTTACTGGGTTCAGAATATTATGCTACACATCCCATCTTCCCGATCAAATCCACCGTCGCGGATATTAACATGGATGTACTGAACTTCTTCGGTCGTACGAAAGACATTACCATTATCGGAAAAGGACAGTCTGACCTGGATGACTATGCGGCAAAAGCTGCCGAAAAACAAGGTCGTTTTCTCATACCTGAAGCCAATCCTTCCGGTGGATGGTTCTTCCGCTCTGACCACTTCAATTTCGCTAAAGTGGGTATTCCTGCATTGTATCCAGGTAGCGGTAACCAGTCGTTGACTCATAATTCTGCCTGGGCGCCGGATCATGCTGCTATGTATGGCCGTGACCATTACCATTCTCCGTTTGATGAACTGGATCCCAGCTGGGAACTGTCTGGTATGGTGGAAGATGTGCGCTTCCTCTTCGATGTGGGGGTAACTTTGTCTAACGAAGACAAGTTCCCGCAATGGAAAGAAGGTTCAGAATTCAAAGCAAAGAGATAAGGTTATTAAATAACTGATGATCCGGAAGTCCCGATTGACAGGGCTTCCGGATTTTTATTTCCAGTAGGATGGTCAGCAATA
This sequence comes from Chitinophaga pinensis DSM 2588, assembly GCF_000024005.1. NCBI lineage: Bacteria > Pseudomonadati > Bacteroidota > Chitinophagia > Chitinophagales > Chitinophagaceae > Chitinophaga > Chitinophaga pinensis. The sequence continues at coordinate 20,489 of NC_013132.1, read as the reverse complement.
AGCCTATTCCGCTTTTACGCCGGCATCGGACTGAATAGAAAATGGTACCTGTGACAGAAATTCATAGGTCTTGTTGCCATAGTGGAACAGGTTAGGATGCTGTTCGGTGGAAAATCCCCGCTTGATAGCAGTGAATAGTTCCGTATAGCTATTTACAGGCTCATTCAGGACCTTTTGCAGTTTTGCGGTAAACATACCGTTCCCCCATACTTCCCTCGCTAATTCGTCATCCTGGCAGGCGCCAAATTGAACGACGTAAGCTTTGATGTCTTCCGGTCGTGTGTGGAGTGGCGCCTGTATACTATCATATTCCGCCTTATGCGCATTATAGGTACGTATCATGGTACCCAATGGCGCGAATCTGGCCCGGGTATAAGTAGCGGGATCTATAGGTGCATTGTTATTAACAGGAGCGGTGTTTTTTGCGACAGAACCGGAATGACAGCTATCTGAAAAAAGCAGGATACGTACGCCCTCTTTGAATTGACCGAAGCAGGCAAACAGTTCGTCGTCTATCAGTTGCCGGTCGTACAGGCACCATGTTTCATCAAATCCATCCATCTCACCGAAGTTGTTCGTCTCGTCTTTGTTGGTATCTGCCAATACGCCCCCGTGACCGGAATAGGTCATCAGAAAAAGATCGCCCGACTGTAACTGTCCGGCTGCCGTTTGCAGATGCTGCAATACGTTAACTGCCGTCGCTTCTTTTGTCAGTAATGAATAGATCTGTTGGAAGCCGGCTTTTTCAGCGATTGCTCTGTATACCGCAGCGTCATTCTCACAGGCAAACAATTCCCCGTTCCAGCCTTCATAACTATCCGGATTAACTGCGTTCAGACCGATATGTACTGCGTAGCTGTTTGGTGTCATGTGTGTGATGTTACTGGATATTCTTCAGTTTATTGATATTGCGGAGTGTAAATTGCTCCGGCTTACTCTCAGCATCTTTAATGCTTTCGGAAAAATTGAGGATATGCTGTACTGTTTTGCGTACTACATTGGGAGGGATTTGTAATCTGGTCGCCAGGTCATTGACATCCAGTTCGTGATCCAGTTTGTCAATGTAATACAGCAGGGTACTCACCGTCTGCGATTTTAATAAACGCTCCCCGATTTCCTCCGGCGATTTTTCATTGCCGATAATCTTTTCTACTACACTGAAAATGCTGGAAGTGACTTCACTTTGCGGAGCAGCCATGGATTCCAGTATCGGCTCCGGTATCGGTGCCGGCTGATAGGAAGTCCAGACCATGTCGTTGTATAACTTGTCGGTAATGTCTTCTAACAGACTATCATCCACAATCACATCCGGCGCTTTAATAGAAGCCCTGATAATCGCGCGGATACCTGCCAGGAACATACAAGGCGCACTTAATGAAATGGGTGGAATCGGCTCCCGGTAGTACTGGGCGGCCATGATCTGTAGGGCTTGTACATCCGGGGTGTCCTGTCCCAGGAGGATGGGGATATCCTGTGTGACATTCCTGAATAATTCCTCATTATCCAGCTCCGGACTACTAAAATAAACATAAGCAGCTAAGAGTCCTTTCATCGGAGACGTCCATTGACCCTGTTCAAATTCGAGTAGTACTTTCTCCGGGAGAATGTACACACCGTTGTGAAACTTATGCCGGAGTCCGTCTATCCGATAGTTCCCTTCATCGTCATTCACAAATCCCTGTTTGCGGGATGCGATGAAAATGCTCATGGAAGGGAAGATCGGACCATAACCAAAGGTGAGAAAGACTTGTGTCTGCCAGCGTTCACCTGATAATCCTTTCAGTTGATCGCTGGCTTTGAATACCTGGATGGGTATTTCACGGGCAGGCAGATCCTGGTCATCAGCTATGCCTGGCTTACCTTGATGTCCGGTATAATGCAGGTAATAAGTTCCTTCCTGCAATACTGCGTGAAAGGCCAGCCAGCCGGCGTCTGTATCTTCTTTGATGTTGTTGCCTTCCAGTTTGTATATGACGTTCCTGCCTGCGTCAAGCAGCGAGAATCCTTGTCCGAGGGACTGCTGTTCATTATTCAGTTCTCTTCTTTTTTCCACATCCGTATACCGGAAAAAGAGGAAAATTGCGCCTCCTTCCTCCGTTGCATTTCCGACGGTAGGCTCAAGGCTATATTTATGCGCGTTGGTCGCATAATATTCATGTGAGGACTTAAACTTATCCGCTACCAGCGAGGCATACACCGGTGGTGTCGGGATCTGGAAATCCATATCCTGCGTCAGGCGTACATGTTCCTTGATGATATTGCCATCCAGTTTAAGGGTGATACTGTATAAGCCAGGTTTCAGCTCCAGGTTCAGTTGTTCATATCCTCTGGCGATATCTTCCAGGAAGCCGTTGTATACGGTGAGATGGGCAAAATCTGACATTACACCAACGGCGGAGACGGTGAGTTTATAAGTAGGCGTCTCAGAAGTCATAATTCATAGATTTAAGTGTACCGTCTATGGTGATGAAAGCGGAAGACCGGGTTGTTTTATTGGTAATCTGGTGATATCCTTTACCGAGTGGTACCAGCCAGGAATCGCCTGCCTGCACCGTGCCAGATTTGATGTTGTTCAGGTCGGGACCGTCCAGGGCGATATCGCCGGCGGATTTAAATGTGATCGTCAACACCGTGCCGGGTACTCTGCCAGTGCGGTGGAACACGTAGTTTAGTCCGTTTTTGTTGTTCCTGATATCGGAACGGACGGTTTGCGTCTGGTTGCGTTCCTGTGCATATGACTCTGTTTTCTCGCGGACGTAGTCAATGAAACCGGATATCGTAATATCGCCATTGTTATTGACCGCACCGCCGTTCAATGCCTCCATCAACGCACGGGAGAAATAGCCATGTATCTGCAGATTACCATTGTTGTTCATCAGACCTTCCCAGGCCGGATTTTCGTATTCTGCCGCATACAACACGACTGCCATGGTGTTAGCGCCACCTGGACGTTCGCCGCCCAGCATAGAGTGTAATGGCTTGGTGTTGATCTTCCTGTCGCGGCAGCAGTCGAGAAAGAAATACACTTCCTGGAACAGGTCCTGTTCTACCAGCAGGTCCAGATAGGCTTTTGAGGAGAGCGCCGCATTATAGAAACTGGGTGACCAGATGGGCAGACACATACCATTTACCTCCCAGTTAGACCCGAAGCCATGACCGGAGAAGTAAAAATAGAGCCGGCGTGCTGGTTTGGCGGTGGCCATCTGGATGATGTCAGATAATGCTTTGTCAATGGCCAGCTGGTCGGGCGTATTGCTGCCAGGAGCAGATGGAATGAAGAACACATGTTTTGGATCCATATTGCCACCATCGGCTTTTATCAGCCAGTTTCTCAGCCGGCAGGCGTCTGTAACAGGCGCATCCAGCGGTGCAAGACTGAGATAATGACTGACACCTACAATGACCGCATAGTCTTCGTCATTGACAGGGAGTCCTTTAGACAGATTCTCATTAATGGCCTCTTCACACAGGTCTGTGGCAGTTGGTGTTTCGGATATTACAGTCACGGGGTCCATGAGGGGGTGTTTTGGGGTGTTGTATCTGATGATAAAATTACGCTACTGGCGGAATGTGAACAAGTTTTATTGACATATTATAAGAGGTTATGTATTGATAATTAGTTTACTGTGTGATGGGAGGGGCGTTTTTCCCGGGTATAAACTTCTTTTCCCCGTTTTTGTTAGTTGGGTGTTGTTGAATGCTTTCAGGGAGGTAACTTGCCTGTGATAATTTAACCTCAATAACACACCAAATCCCAAACAACATGAACTTTATTGCCAGTACCGATGAATTTGTTCAAAAGGAATCTTTTGCAGGCCCCTTTCTGCCGGAATTCGACAAACTGACGCCTGAAGAGAAAGATCGTTTTGTGTCCTCATTCATTTACACACGATCTTCCAAAGAAGGGCTTCGTCTACCTTTTACTATTGCAAAAACATGCATGTATTATTATCTCAACGCTATGGGAACACACGGTTTCCTCATCAGACCATTTCCGATTCCCAATATGATAGTCCCTAAGATTCGGCAAATCACATACGCGGAAGATTTTAATGCCGTTGATTTGCAAAAGTTTGTGTCAGAAATACTGATTGAATTGGAGAAAAAAAATGCTGGCTGGGAGCATTATTTTAAACTGGTGTTGGGTATGTATACCCCCGAAGTATTGATAGAAATAAAAGATCTCTATCCTCATGTTGACGTATCCAAATTGGAAGACAGGACGACGATTTTTGTTGTACCCTATTCTTTGTCTCCAGCGCTCCCTGTAATTCCGGGGGTTCCTCCTCCTCCTGTTGAAGAGTATCAATATCCGATAGTATACGATTTTGGCGGTCTGCAACCCTGATTTACCATGACATTAGACCTATTTCAGTATTTTCAGTTGTTAAGCCTCCTTGTAGCAATCATCTGCTACAAGGGGCTTTCTCATTGCCGGATTGTCCTGTTTATCCCTTTGCTATTGTTAACCAACATAGTAGAAATAGTCGGCACCAATTATCGTTTGTTAGGCTGGACACGCAGTGACTTTATCTATAACTGGTACATCCTGATGTCTACACCACTGACGCTCTATCTGTATGGTATGATGCTACGCCTCCGGCAAAATGAAAAGCCTATTTATATCATTATTAGCCTGCTTTCCATACTTTTTATTTTTATCAACTTTTTCTTCCTGCAAGGTCGTCAACAGTTCAATAATATTTCTGTTATTCTGATTGAAATCCTTAATATTGTTTTCTCTTGCTTTGTGTTACTCAGGTTAGCGCTTCATGGAGATATACAATCAGGTATGTTCAAAGACCCTTATTCCTGGATCAGCGCCGCTAATCTTCTGTTTGGCCTCATTACGCTTGTATTGCTCGGATTGCAGCAATATATAAGAAGTAATAATATTGTGATTGGTAACACCAGCCTGTATCGTGCGATTTTGCCTGTAGTTAATATTATTCTCTATTCTTCTTATTGCGTCGCATTTGTATTATGCAGGATTCGAATCAACAGATCGTTATTATCATCATCGCAGTAATAGCCGTATTACTGTTCCTGGGTATCTTATTGCTGATCATGATCTGGGCTTATAATAACCGCCGACAGCAGGTGGCAGCAGAAAGAATGCAGATGAAACATGCCTTTGACCGGCAATTATTGCAGGCTACCCTTGAGATCCAGGAAGAAACATTCAATAATATCAGCCAGGAATTGCATGACCATGTCGGGCAGTTGCTAAGTTTAGCGAAAGTACAGCTCAATATTATCGGGCAACGCGCCGAACAACCGGATGCCGGATTGCAGGAAGTAAAGGATACGATCGGTCAGGCAATGAGCATTCTCCGGGATGTAGCAAAAGGTTTAAGTACAGAGCGGGTGCAGCTATTCAGTTTTGCAGGTAATATTGACCAGGAAATAGAACGCATTAACCGGAGTGGCGTCACGCAAGTCAGTCTCCTGGTGGAAGGAATGGAAAGACCCATGGAAGAACAGGTAAAACTGATCCTCTTCCGCATCATACAGGAATCCCTGCAGAATGTACTCAAACATGCTGCTGCAACAGAAGTGTTGATCACCTGTCGCTATATGGATACGGCGTTGTATGTCAGTATCTGTGATAACGGATCCGGATTTCATGTAGCAGAAGCCCTCAGTAAAAAAAGCGGACTCGGATTACAACATATTACCGGCAGAGCCGCAATATTGGGAGGACAGGCCGATATTACCAGTCAGCCCGGAAAGGGAACTATCATTACTATAACCATACCCCATGTCTAAGAAAAAATTCATTGCTGTTGTTGACGATCACACGATGTTCCGTAGAGGATTGTCCGTGTTGATTAACCTGTTCCCCAATTATGAAGTATTGTTTGAAGCTGCCAGTGGGAAGGAACTGATTGAAAAGATGACCATTGAGCAGTTACCTGATATCGTATTGCTGGACGTTAATATGCCGGATATGGATGGTTACGCTTCTGCTGAGTGGTTACATCAGCATCATCCTGATATCCGTATACTGGCTTTAAGTACCATGGATGCCGAAACAGCAATCATAAAAATGATCAGGCATGGCGCTAAAGGATATATACTAAAAGATGCAGAACCCAGTGAACTGAAACAGGCATTTGATGATGTAATTACATTGGGATACTATTACAATGATACGGTCACCCGTAAGGTGATGCAGTCAATTAATGCGCTGATAGACGACAAATCAGCATTGAATGCGATCACCAAACTCAGCGACAGGGAAATGGAATTCCTACGGCTTGCCTGTAGCGAAAAAAGCTACCAGCTAATTGCGAAAGAGATGTTTGTCAGCGAGCGCACTGTTGATGGATATCGTGAGGCATTGTTCAAAAAACTCAGCGTTTCAACACGTGTAGGACTTGTATTGTATGCGATAAAGAACAAACTGGTGGTGGTGTGAAATGATTGCTTTACTTTGCAGAAAGTAAAGCAGAAAAATATGAACGGACGGCCTTCTCTTCCTGTTATTGAATCTATCCGCAATCGACCGGTGATGTACCTGGGATCGGTGAACAGTTATGGCATCAGACGTCTGATGAAAATGCTGATCACTGATTATCTGGAAGATGTAACAGGCTTATCTACCGTAGAGATCACGTTCAATCCTGATAGTTTTGTGAGTGTGGTTCTTTCAGGTATGCCGGTGGATGAATTATTACATGAGGTCGCCTTTTTGCAGGAAATCTCCTCCGGAAAGAATTTTAAAATTGCATTACTCATCGCCATCAGCCGCTTTGTGCTGGTACGTATTGTGGTAAATGGAGAGATACATTCTATCACCTCTCATGCCGGCATATACGAAGTAGAAATGCATCCGGCTGACGGAGAGCCGAATGGTATTAAAGTGGACTTTCAGTTAGAAGAGCAGATTTTCAAGCATAACCAGGTGGCTTATATTCCTATGAATATCATGCTGCAGCAGCTGGCTTATCTGAACCCCGGACTGAAAATAATCAGTGTGGATAACCGGGGGGAATTACAGCGGAATGTGTTTTATTTCAGAACGGGGATCTCTGAATTATTCAATGACCTGCTGGATAAACACGATTATGGCAGTATGAATGCCTGGTTGCCGATTGAACTGAAAACAGCGATCAACGGTTATATCTTCCATGTTATTCTTAGATATCATCATATTTATACGGTTTATCCTGCACCATATATACGCTCCTTCGCTAATAATGAAGCAACTAAAGGACACGGCTCCCTGGTGGAAGGTGTGTTAAAAGGGCTGGAGGATGCTTTTGTGGAAGTGGGTGAAAAAGAAGGCGTGGAACTGAAAGTGAACAAAAAGCGGATCGGAAAAATGCTCGTGCTGTTTGCTGCTGTAAAGGGGGAACCGCTGACGTATGATGGTCGCAGTAAGGATAAACTGGATATGCCGGGGTTGAAAAAAGATGTGCGGAAGTTTGTGAAAAGAGGGGTGTTGAAGTACCTGGAAAGCAATTCCGGGGACAGAAGAAGAGTGTTGGAAAAGTTTATAAGGAAAGACAGTTAGTTAGGAATTCGAGAGAGGTTCCCTTATATAAAGATTTTTCGTTTTGTTCAATAAATAAGCCTTGTTCATGAATCATGAACAAGGCTTATTTATTGAACAAAATTCATGGTTATTATGAGGATGTTCATTATTTTTGATTGTTCATGAATAAGGGGTAGCCAGACAATAATTGACTTATGAGAGAATTAAATATTGAAAAAGACATTCTTAATGAAGGAGTTAAGGTGCTTCGTGATCTTATCGGTGTTAAAATTAAGACTTCTTATGTGGCGAAAAAGATTCCCAAACAGGATGCTATAATAACATTTGATTTCGGAGGTGAACATCACTTTAATGTGGAAGTAAAAGGTGAAATAAGACAGAGCCACGCTTTGTCTATCATTGAACGATTTGGGCGTAATAAGAACCAATGGCTACTAATATCAAGATATATTCCACAGCCACTGAAAGAACAATTTAGAAAATTTGGAATAAACTATCTCGAATTAGCCGGAAATTGCTACATAAGATCCAATGGTATACTTATTTATGTAACTGAACAAAAGGTAACACCGACACGCGTTAATGTTGTAGGGAAGCTTTGGAAGCCTTCTGGCCTGAAATTTTTGTTGGCAATCATAAATACACCAACCCTACTGCAGGCCTCTTATAGGGACATCGCTTCTGCTGCGGGGATCGCCTTGGGAAATGTTGGACTATTATTAGGCGAACTACAGAATAGTGGATATACAAAAAAGGTAGGTAATGTTGAAGAAATCATCAACTATGATCAATTGGTTATGCGGTGGACAGATATGTACCATGCGACATTAAGACCTAAGCTATTACTGGGAAGATTTAGATTTTTAAAGCCTGAAAGTATGTTTGGCTGGGAACACTTTAGCCTTTCTGAAACCTATTGGGGAGGAGAGCCAGGGGCTGCAATCCTCACAGGGCATCTCACACCTGAGCAGTTTATTATTTATACAAGAAAATCTCCCAATGAATTAATAAAGATGTTAGGAATCATTCCTGACAGCAACGGTAATATAACAGTATTCGACAAATTTTGGGGGGAACCCCCTCATAGTTCTGAAAATGTTACATTCAGTGAAAAAAAGCATGTGGTACCACCGTTGCTGGTATATGCTGATTTGATTAACGAGGTTGATAGTCGTGATTATGAAGTAGCAGGGAGAATAAAAAAACATTACTTAAATGGAAAGTAAGTTCTTTAATGAAGGGGTATTGGAGATGTTAACGGCGCTGCAGGAAGTATTGAAAAAACTTAATATAGACTTTTATCTCGTTGGTGCATTAGCCAGGGACATTAGCTTATCGCATGATCCCAATTTCGCACCTAAAAGAAAAACTAATGATGTCGATATTGCAATTCTTCTGGCAACCGAAGAGCAATTCTATCAGGTGAAAAATACCTTACTTGAATCTGGAGACTTCACAGCACATGAAACGGAAGCTGTTAAATTATTCTATAAAAATATTATTGAATTAGATTTATTACCATTTGGTGATATTGAAAATGAGAACAGGGAAACTAAAATAGGGCAACCGAGATTGTTCATAATAGATGTACCTGGTTTTATGGAGGTATTTCCTGAGGCTGAAACTTATTCACTAGGTGAAGGTACGACGCTAAAGGTGTGCCCAATTGAAGGACTGGTATTGCTGAAGTTAATTGCAAATGACGACAGGCCAGGTAGAATAAAAGATATAGGTGATATAGAACACATAATTTCTGTATACTTTGATTTGAAGACAATAGAGATTTACGAGGAGTATTTAGAAGTTATGGATCTTTATGAGGCACATGATCGCGAATATTTGAAATTAGTTAGTTCTCGCATTATAGGGCGAAAAATAGCTGGTATGCTTGTTGGCTCACCTCAATTAGGTGATCGGGTCATTGGTGTTCTTGAGAAAAGGAAAAGTGGATTGTATTGGTTAGAAATATTGGAAGGCATAAAAGAAGAACGTGAGAGAATTAATTCAAAAGCCGTTTCCGTATCATTATAATTAGAGTGTTTTTACAGGATTTGTTTCAAGAAACTTTATTAATATAAGAACGGCTGCTCATGTATTATGAGCGGCCGTTCTTATATTAATAAAGCATATTACTGCAGCAGTGCAATAATTTTTGCAAAGATCTCTGTATTCTCATAAACCCCTCTGAAATCCAGTGAATGAGGACCATAAGCAAATACAGGTACCATTACAGCGCTATGATCATTGGTACTGAAATGACCGTCTACGTAGCCTTTAGAGATATTACCATCCAGTAAGGACAAACCACCTGTTTCGTGATCGGCAGTTACAATTACCAGTGTATGACCGTCTTCATCTGCAAATTTCATAGCAGCACCGATCGCTTTATCGAAATCCATCATTTCAGTCGCTACATAAGGTACAATGTTCGCATGACCTCCATAGTCAATCTGTGCGCCTTCAGCCATAATAAAGAAGCCTTTATTTTGTTTACGCAGGGAAGCAATCGATTTTTCCAGTGACTGTGTCAGGAATTCGCCTCTGCCTTTCAGCATGGAGCGTTCTGCAAGGCTGTCCAGTACGAGGTATTTATCAGACTGGATATTGTTCAGTTCAGCGAGGTTGGTGCTGAAGGTATAACCTTTATCGTGTAACAATTTAGGCAGGTCTTTGCCATCTTTGCGCTGGTTGAAGTGTTTTGCACCACCGCCAATCATAATGCTTACCGGGCTGTTAAGGAAATTAGCGGCAATAGAGTCTTCCATACTTCTTTCCGGCACATGTCCGTAGAATGCGGCAGGAGTAGCATCTGTAATGTCGCCGGCGCTGATCAGCGCGCTGTTATATCCTTTGGGGGCGATGATATCAGGAATGGCAGGGATGCGTACAGCGGTAGCGTCTACACCTACATAGCGATTGTTCGTCTTTTTGCCACTCGCCATTGCGGTGCCACCTGCTGCCGAATCGGTAATGTAGCTATCAGAAGAGTAGGTTTTAGAGAAACCGATATTCTTCATTTGCAGGAGATTCAGCTGGCCATGGTTACCGGTGAAACCGGCATAAATCTGGGCAAGGCCCATACCGTCACCGATCAGGAGAATAACGTTGGTCACTTTACCCATGCTGTCATTATTTACATAACGGGCATTGTACAGTGTATGAGGAGCGGCAGTGCCGTTGTATTCAAGGTTTTGTCTGTTGCTCAGGAAGTTGGCCATATCTTCCACGAGGTCGGTGCCGAGAAAATCAGCGCCCATATTCATCTGGGTTTTCCAGGTGTTCACATTGTCAGCCATGCCCCAGAAACGCACTTTTTTGCCAGCCTGGTGTACGCTATCGACCCATTGCTGAATTTTTACTTTTTCTTCTTTTACGATTACGCCTTTACCATTCCAGTTGGTAAATTGTTTGATGTCTACACTGTACATCGGGATACGTTTTTCCTGTGCAGCGGTGTAGGTGAATCCGCGTTTCCCGTCGAAGTGAATGTAGTCAGGATACTGGCCCCAGAGTCCAAGAGCCGGCTGGTCGCCACTGATGGTGATGACTACTGTCGGATTCTTTGTGATATCCGGATAGCGGTCCAGGATCTTTACGAGTGCTTTCATGGTAGGCACGCCGGTGGTCTTGAAATCGATCATCAGCTGTAAAGTATCCTTACTGTTTTTATAGGCGGTACCTCCGTTATTTTTGATCTGCTCCCGTAAAGGATGCAGGTACAACTTCTCCAGTGTACGTTCCGGACGGATCGCTTCTTCGGTATGAGCGGTGAACAGTTGACCGTTGCGTTCGAAAACATCTGCTTCTATTGATCCGTAATGACGGAAATAAGCCGTCAGGAACGGAATCGGATGTTCATAGTCATTATGCGAATGTGCATTGATCGGTGCATAGGTGCTGGTCTGAGCGGTAGCTGTGATAGTCGTTAGTAGAGAAAGAGAAAGCAGGTAAGATTTAAGCATACTGTTGAAAATGTATAAGTATTAAAAAATTAAGAATTAAAAATTAAGAATTAAGAATTGCGAATCGGCAAATTCCTGCATATTCTCATATAGTATGCTAATGTGAATATGCAGGAATTTACAATGCTTCAAATGATTTACAAAGTAAGGCAAACCAATTCTTAATTCTTAATTCTTAATTGACTGACTATTCCCAGCCGCCATTCTGTTTTACTACTCCACCGCTACTGGTCACTTCACTTCTTGGCACAGGCCATACGTTGTGAATAGCAGGGTTGAAGGTACGTGCAGGCCAGATCTCATTGCCGTTAACACCGTGTAATGGTTTAGCGTAGGCGGCCTGTGCATCTCCCCAGCGTACCAGGTCGAAGTGATGGTTCGCCCATTCGCCTGCCAGTTCTGCACGACGTTGTTTTTTCAGTTCAGCCAGTGTAGCGCCGGTTACATCTTTCAGACCAGCACGATGTCTGATCATATTGATTTCCTTATCTGCATTTTTACCCTGCATGATTTCAGCTTCCGCTTTGATCAGCAATACTTCTGCATAACGCAGCAGTGGCAGGTTCAGGTCAGTAGTAGGATGGTCTCCGTTAGGGCTCAGGTGCTGGCCGGCAGGATAAGAGAATGGTTCCATGTATTTACGGAACTGGTAGCCTGACAGACTGTTTGTTGAAGAATAGGTGATGTCTTCTCCGTAGAAGGTAACGTGATCACCTGGTTTCAGGATAGTCGCTTCTCTTCTGATATCGCCTTCTTCATAAGAGTCATACAGTTCTTTGGTAGGCATATAATATCCCCAGCCATTATATTTACCCCAGCCTTTGTTCTCCAGCATTACACCTGGCAGGATGCTGCCCCAACCGCTCGGGCCTTGTGAATTGGAGTATACAGACCAGATATATTCACTGCTCCAGTTGTTAGCAATGGTGAATACGTCTGCAAATTTATCCAGCAGTTTGTGTTTACCACTCAATATTACAGAGTCAGCATATCTTTCTGCATTGGCATAGTCCTTTTTGTACAGGAACATTTTGCTCAGGAATGCGAAAGCAGCTGTTTTGTGCGGACGGCCATAAATATCAGCAGAATAGGTGTCGAAATAAGGCAGCAATGCAGCGGCCTGTTTCAGTTCCTGTTCAACGTAGTCATATACGAGGTTTACGTTAGCAGAACGGGGAATTGGTTTGTCGCCGGTTAAGCTGTCACGTTTTACGATAGGTACACCGGCACGGGCATCACCATAAGTATAAGCCAGTTCGTAGTACATCAGACCGCTGAGGAAGTACGCTTCACCCAGGAGACGGTTTTTCAGTTTCGCGTCCATTGGAATGGAAGGTACATGCATGATCACATCGTTTGCACGTTTGATCACGATATATCTCATTTTCCATTGTCCTTCCGTATAGGAACCACCGATAAAGTTGCTGTTGAAGTTTTTGATGTTATCGCCTTCTGCTTTTACACGACCAGTCACCATATCATCGCTGGCGTTGATAAACCACCAGTAGCCGCGGCCATAGAAGTTTTCATCGTCAAACAGGTTATACATGGCGTTAGCGCCGGAGATGGCATCGGTTTCCGTCTGCCAGAAGTTACCGGAGGTAGGCGCACCTTCCGGTGTAATATCCAGCTTTTTGTTACAAGCCGCCAGCAGGGAAATACCCGCCAGGGAGAGGGTGATATTTTTTATGAGTTGCTTCATTGTAATCGTCAGTTTGTGTTGATTAGAAATTAACGTTCAGACCAATCAGAACATTCTTAGCCTGTGGGTAACGGCCTTTATCGATACCTAATTCGTCCATACCTACTTCAGGATCGTATCCTTTGTATTTGGTGATGGTGAACAGGTTGGTCGCTGTTAAGTACAGTCTTACAGCACCTACATGTGCACGGTTGCTCAGCAGCGCAGGCAGTGTATAACCCAGGGTGATGTTTTTGATACGCAGGTAAGAACCGTTTTCGATATACCAGTCAGATGTGTTACCGTAGTTGCCGTTTTTATCGGTAGAGATGATACGTGTTACATCTGTGTTGGTGTGTGTTGGCGTCCATGCATCCAGGATACCGGTCAGCATATTGTAGTTAGTACCGATGCTGGCGTTCATGTTGGTGTATTTCAGTGCGTTGAACAGTTTGTTGCCCTGTACGCCCTGTGCGAATACGTTCAGATCAAATCCTTTGTAAGCAGCATTCAGACTCAGACCATAAGAGAAAGAAGGGAACGGGCTTCCTACGATTTCTCTGTCGTTGTTGTTGATGGTGCCGTTACCATCTTTATCGACGAATTTGCGATCACCTGGTTTTGCGTTTGGCTGGATCAGCTGACCATCTTTGTTTTTATAGTTGTCAACCTCTGCCTGTGTCTGGAAGATACCGGCAGTCTTGATCACGTTATATGCATAGATCTGGTTGCCTACGCGGGTTACGATCGGGTTCAGCGTACTACGTACGTTGATATTAGAAGAAGATACTACTTCGTTTCTGCCATCTTCCAGTTCCAGCAGTTTGTTATTCACTTTGGTCAATGTAGCACCGATGCCATAAGTGAATTCTTTACCTGCACGACCGTTATAGTTGATACCAAGTTCGATACCGTTATCGCGGGCTTTACCCATGTTTTTATACATACCGGTGCTAACACCTGCAGTACTTGGCGGGTCTACCTGCAGGATCATGTTCTCGGTAGTTTTGATGAAGTAGTCAGCGGTAAGGGACAGGCTGTTTTTGAAGAAAGCGAGGTCGGTACCGAAGTTGATCTGGCGGGAATCAGCCCATGTCAGGTTCGGGTTAGACAGTGCGTCTTCAGCGAGGCCGGTTGTCTGGGTACCATTTGCACCAGTGTAGATATTCACTGATTTCAGGTTAATGTTGATGGCGTTAGCCGGTAAGCTACCCAGGTTACCCAGTACACCATAGCTTGCACGTACTTTAGCGAAGCTCAGTACGGAGCTGTTAGGAATGAAATCTTCCTGTGTCAGTACCCAACCACCGGATACAGAGTAGTAGTTCTGATATCGGTTCTGTGGCGCTACGAGCGAGCTACCATCACGACGGCCCAGTATGGTGAACAGGTATTTGCTTTTGTAGTCATAGTTCACACGACCCAGGAATGATTCTACAGCGGTCTGTGATCTGCCGCTGGATGGTTTTGCCCAGGTACCGGCGTTATCGAAGTAACGGTATACATCTCTTTCATCACCGAAGTTGCTGGCAGATACAAAGAGGTAGGTGTAATCATCGTGCTGATAAGTATAACCAGCTACTGCATTAACGTTGTGTACGCCGTTGAAAGTTTTGGTGTAAGTCAGGGTCTGTTCAGCCAGCAGGTTGGTACCATTGTTTACTGATTCAGACAGGCCGTTGCTGGTGTTGATCTTACCGATCTCCAATGCACGTGTAGAGAATGATTTCTGGTCAGTCAGTGATCTGGTGAAAGCAAAGTTGGAACGGAACACGAGATCCCTGGTGAAATAGATCTCAGCATATGGGTTGATGTTGATGTTGGTAGTCGGCGTTTTGTTATCCATTCTTTCCAGGATTGCAACCGGGTTTGCCAGGTCGCCATAAGAACCAGCGTAATCAACAGGCATACCGCTGAATGCACCGGTAGGTGTACGTGGAGCGATATGACGAGGGTAACCCAAAGCAGTGAAGATCGCACCAGTATAAGGGCTGGTGGTGTTAGCACCGTTACCGTTTGTATAGGTGAAGGACAGGTTCTCACCTACTTTCAGCCATGGTTTTACCATTGCATCAGAGTTCATGCGGAAGGTATAACGTTCTGCCTGTGTATTCAGGAGGATACCTTCATTACGACGGTAACCGAAGCCCATGTAATATCTACCTTTATCGGTACCACCTTTTACGTTCACGTTATAATCGTTGATCTTACCGGTACGGAAGATCTCGTCCTGCCAGTCAGTACGGGTGATCTGACCATCAGGGTATTTAGTAGCATTGAATGCGTCAGCGAGTGGCGTACCAGCAGCAGCATAAGCGATGTTTTCTACATCAGCGAACTGTTTTGCAGTGAGTACATCCAGTTTCTTAGCCGCATACTGCCAGCCCATTTTAGCATCTAGGGATACGCTTGCAGCACCTTCTTTACCTTTCTTAGTAGTGATGAGGATAACACCACCGGAAGCTCTTGCTCCATAGATAGCGGCAGCCGCATCTTTCAGTACGTTGATAGATTCGATATCATTCGGGTTGATCGGACCGCCTGTGTAGATGGAACCATCCACGATTGTCAGGGCAGATTCACCGTTGATACCACCCATACCACGGATGTATACTTTGGGAGAAGAGGTTGGATCACCACCGTTGTTCTGAACGGTTACGCCCGGAGCTTTACCCTGTAAAGCCTCGTTTGCATCACCCAGGGAACGGGAGTTCAGTTTATCCAGTTGTACATCAGCGATAGCGCCTGATACGGTGCTTTTACGCTGTGTACCATAACCTACTACTACCAGCTGGTTCAGGTTCAGACTGTTTTCAACCAGTACAATCTGAAAGCTGTGCTGATTGCCAACAACGATTTCCTGTGTTTTAAAACCGATCATGCTTACGACCAGTACCAGGTTATTTACGGGTTGAGCTACTGACAGTTTGAACTGACCAGCTGCATCTGTACCCGTACCGTTAGTGGTTCCTTTTACCATCACAGTAGCACCGATCAAGGGACCGTTCTTATCAGATACGGCACCGATCAGGGTTACTTTTTCCTGCGCCTGCTGTGCTGCAATACTGATAGTCGGAGCATCAGCGCTATCATAGATTAATACGGTATTATATTTTTCTTCAAATTTCAGAGAGGATTGACTTAACAGATCCTGGAGGATACTGATAACAGATTTTTTCTGATAAGTCTCTGCGTGTACCTGCATTTTCCGGAGGGCAGCTTCGTCATAGGCGAGGCTGATCTGCGCAGTAGATTCCAGTTGTTTCAGGGCAGCGGACAGGCTACCTTGTTTCACCTGGAAACGCTGGAGGACTTTCTGTAATGCCTGAGAACCTGTTGGCAGGGCAAAGGCGGTAGATGCCAGCACGAGCATCGACAGTCCCGTGAGGAATACTGAGCGAAGCCGTGAAGAGAAATGTAGTTTGTCTTTTTGCATATATGTCTGTGTTAAGGTAAAGGCAATAGTGTGTCAGGTCCCTTGTGAAAGGGACGGCCTATGGAGGAATTAAGAATTAGGAATTAAGAATTAAGAATTGGTTAGCCTGACGAGTTAACGGTTCCTTTTTAAGATCTGTAAGAAGGTATGATTTAAATTTTCTTTCAGAATCTTCTGAGGCCGTTTTCATGTGTTGATGGCAATTGAGAGTACAATTCTTAATTTTTAATTGTTAATTCTTAATTGACTATAAGTTGTTTGTCTTGCATTGTAAATTGAATTTTTGGTCTGTAACTGATTTTTTCAACGATGTCCAGGACTTCCTGCAAGGTCATTGTAGCAGGGATGTGCAAATTGTAATTACCCTGGTTTGTATTCAATGCGGTAGTGGTTGTAATGCCGTACTGGTTTTTGATGGTCAATAATAACTCCTGCAAGGTTGCATTGCGCAGAATGATCTCTCCATTTGTCCACGCGAGGAGGTCAGTAGCTGCGATACTGTCTTTTTCAATTGATTGTTCACGGAATGTGAGTCGTTGTGATGGTCCGAGTACAGCGGTGGCGAAGCCTTTCTGTTCCACCTGCACTTTACCGGTAGCGACTGCTATCCGGGAGATGTGCATGCTTTTGCTGGCTTCTACTGTAAAGGAGGTACCGAGTACAGTGGTGCGGACACCGCTGTTATCTTCTACGCTGAAGGGGCGTGTGTCTTTAACGACGTCGAAGAAGGCTTTTCCTTCTCTTATTTTTACTGGTCTTGCGTCATCAGGAAAATGCGTAGGATATTCGATGGTGCTGTAAGGACCAACGACTGCTACTGACTGATCCGGTAGTACTATTTTCTGTAATTGTCCACTGTTGTTTTTTACTGTCTGCCATGCCATGCCAGCAGGTGCTAAGCGATGGTTACGATGAAAGAACCTTTGTACAAAGTATCCGGAGATAACAAGGGGTACTATTACGGCGGCTACTCTGGCGATGCGTAATCCTATGCGACGGTAGCGGTTGACAGTCTTCGGCCATATCTGCTCCTGCATGTTCATTTTGATTGTTTGTATTTCATCAGCAGATAATGCCGGCAGGGTGTCTTCTGCATCCAGCGCATCCAGCCATTTGTACAGCAGGGCCTCTTCTTCGGGAGAGCAGGCCCCTTGCCGGAATTTTTCAAGTAATAATAATAATGTCCCTTTGTCCAAACTGTTCTGTGGTTTGATAGTAAGACACGGGAAATGAGGAGGATAACTATTGGGGGAGGGGGGCTTAACAATTTGGTAACGTTGGGAGGAAACAGAGAAAAAAAATTAAGAATTAGGAATTAAGAATTAAGAATTGGAATGCAGCGGAGAGTTGTGGGAGATAAATAGATAGATAGATAGATAGATAGATAGATAGATAGATAGATAGATAGATAGATAGATAGATAGATAGATAGATAGATAGATAGATAGATAGATCAAGCTTATGAAGGTAGTTAGTGAAAATGATTAGGTCGGGTTGGCGAGTTGTTGAATGAAAAAATAGAAATGTCAGATGCGATAGCATGAATTAAATAAATCAGGTGACTGATAAATGCTTTGTTAATCAATGTTATGATTGAGCTGTGATCAATATTTCATTGAGATATAAGTTATAGGGAAGGCTAACTAATTCTTAATCCTTAATTTTTAATTCTTAATTAAACAAAGGTTGTTTTCAACCTTTGTATGGCGGTGCTGATCTGATTTCTTATTGTTTGTGGGGAGGTACCCAGTTTACAGGCGATCTCGGCAACGGAGAGATCTTCTATACGATGCAGATAGAAGACATCTTTCATTTTGCCGGGGAGGCGGTTGATGGACTGTAACAACTGTTGTTCTGTTTCTTTGAGGTGTAACGGTTCTGCGGAAGAAGGGGAATTGGTATCGACGACCTGTGTGAAGAGGTCTACGTGTTTCTGATAGACATGTTCATCACGGAGGGCGTTCAGCAATCTGTTTTTAAGTGCGCTGCGCAGATATGGCAGGATGGCAGTAACATCGGGAAGGCTGTCACGTTTTTCCCAGATATGTATAAATAGGCTTTGTACACTGTCCTGGGCCAGAGAATGATCGATGGTGATACGACTGGCATAGGTGAACAAGGGCTCCCAGCATTCTTCGAATAACTGGCGGAAGGCGGTTTCATCGCCTTTCCTGATAGCACTCCATAAAGTGTGTTGACCTTCTTGTGGCATATTGTACAGTAGCACAAAGTTATTAGTTGTTATGAACTGCTGTATCTGCCGAGAATTATGAAATTGTTAAGCAGCGGGAAATAAAAAGTCCCGGGTGAGTTACCCGGGACAAAAGAGCTTGATTGTATAGGGGGCATCTTACATGGCTGCCAACTGCACTTTCTGTTGCAGTTCAATGACATTATCGCGAAATGCGTTATCTGTATCCATCAGGTCTTTTACGGTCTGGCAGGAGTGGATCACGGTAGTGTGGTCACGTCCGCCAAAATGTTCTCCGATAGTTTTCAGTGAATTCTTGGTAAATGATTTTGCCAGGTACATGGTGATCTGTCTGGCCTGTACAATTTCACGTTTACGTGTTTTTTGCAGCAGCTTATCATAAGGCACATCGAAGTATTCGCATACCATTTTCTGGATGCTTTCGATAGTGATTTCTTTTGATGAAGTTTTGACAAAAGATTTCAGTACACGTTTTGCCAGTTCCAGGTCAATTTCTTTTCTGTTAAGAGAAGATTGAGCGAGGAGAGAGATCAATGCGCCTTCCAGTTCACGTACGTTGCTCTGAATGTTATAAGCAACATATTTTACTACTTCTTTGGGCATTTCCAGACCATCGTTACGCATTTTCATCTCCAGGATTTCCATACGTGTTTCGAAGTCCGGCATTTGCATGTCGGCACTGAGTCCCCAGCGGAAACGGCTCAGTAATCTTTCCTGCAAACCATCGAGGTCTTTAGGTGGTTTATCTGAAGTTAAGATCAGTTGCTTACCGGATTGATGCAGGTGGTTGAAGATAGCAAAGAATGCATCCTGAGTTTTTTCTGCACGCGCAAAAAATTGTATATCATCTACGATCAATACATCAATTAACTGATAGAAGTGAATAAAGTCATTGATGATACTATTCTTCGAGTGATCGATGAACTGATTGATGAATTTTTCTGCGCTCACATATAACACCGCTTTATTCGGATGTATACGTTTAACCTCATTACCGATCGCCTGTGCAAGGTGTGTTTTACCGAGACCTACAGCGCCATATATTACCAGTGGATTAAAGGAAGTACCACCTGGTTTTTCGGACACCGTTTTACCTGCCCTGCGAGCTACGCGGTTGCAATCACCTTCAATATAAGATTCGAACGTGTAGTGAGGATTCAGCTGTGAATCGATTTGTACGCGTTTGATTCCTGGTATTACAAACGGATTCTTTACAGGGTTCTGTATGGTTAACGGAAAATCTACTTCGCTGTCCTTCTTACTTTTGGTAAACTGCCCTGGCATGTTTACGGTTTTTGGATGCTGATGCGGTGTGCCGTTTTCCACTACAATACGATACTCAAGCCTTGCGTCTTTTCCTAGTTCGCGTTTGATTGTCTTACCCAATAGTCCCACATAATGTTCTTCAAGGTATTCGTAAAAGAATTGGCTTGGTACCTGAATGGTTAAAACATTGTTTTCAAGTTGGATGGGTTTAATCGGTTCGAACCAGGTTTTAAATGGTTGCCATTCCACAATATCCCTAATTATATTAAGACACCTTTCCCAAACTTGTTCGCAAGTTTTATTCATTGAGCTAATGTAAATTAATGTTGTTCTTAAATTAAGGATTGTTCTCGAATTGTAAATCTAACCAACGTGGGGGGTTGATAGATTTTCAGACAGGACGACGAATATCAGTAGAAAATGTTGAAAAA